>JBKEDL010000001.1:0-52542 GCA_047975385.1 Enterococcus sp.
CCCGTCATCGAATACGTTTTTGAAACACCGTTGATAATGATGGTATTTTGACGAATCGCTTCTGAAATCGTCGCAATCGGTGTAAATTGATTCCCGTTATAAACTAAGCGCCCATAAATATCATCGGCTACAATCAAGATGTTATTTTCAACCGCCCAATTGCCAATTGCGGTTAATTCTGCTTTCGTATAAATCATCCCCGTTGGATTCGATGGGGAATTTAAAATCAACGCTTTTGTTTTGGCTGTTTTAGCTTCCGCTAATTGTTCAACCGTCACTTTCCATTGATTGGCCGGGTCGCCTTTGACAAAAACCGGGACGCCTTCAGCTAGTTTGACTTGTTCGCCATAGCTCACCCAATAAGGCACGGGAATAATCACTTCATCGGCTTGATCCAAAATCGCTTGAAACAACGTATACAATGCAAATTTAGCCCCATCCGTCACCAAGGTTTGCTGTACTTGATACGTTAAGCCGTAAAAGTCTTGAATGTGATCGACAATCGCTTGACGCAATTCAGGAATACCAGCTGATTGAGTGTAAAAACTAGCCTGTCCACTTTCAATCGCTTGAATCGCAGCTGTTTGAATATTTTTAGGTGTTGGAAAATCGGGCTCGCCCACCGTCAAACTCAAAATATCTTTTCCTTGTGCTTTTAGCGCTTTCGCTTTAGCGGCAGCTAATAAAGTAACGGATGGTTCCAATTTTTCTGCACGTTGCGATAATTTCATCTAATTCATCCTCTCAATTTAAATGTTCGTAACTTTTTTTATTTCTTCACCTGATTTAAAATCAAGGAGATAATAATTTAATTCAGCAGTGCTCGTTTTCGTTACGACTTCCCAACATGGTTGGTCATCATACATCCCTAATTTGGCCGTCTGCACTTCTTCTTGTGCATAACTACTGGTTATCTGTGCACGCGCTTCTTCTTCAGTGAAACCTTCGCTCAAATCAAGGACAGTCACTTTTTCACCGGCTTTTGGCACAATCACGGCAGCTTCTTGACCTTTGGCAGTGGTACCGGTCACGCTAAAATAGGTTTTTTCGCGATTAAACCAATAAAATTGGTCCACCGTGGTAATATCCGCATATTTTTTAGCGATTGCGGTTGTTTCAGCTTCTGCTTGGCGCATTGGTCGCGTTGCACGAACATAAAAGATCACACTAAACAAAATAATTGAGAGTAACACGGCAGCCACAATGATTAAAATCCGATCTTGGCGGGTAAGTTTTCGTTTTTTCACTAGTCATGAACGCTCCTTTAATAATACTAAGCTCTATTATAACAAAAAACGACCTACTTTTTGGAATTAGTCTTTGGTTTGTTCTGGATTTTCTAAAAATTTATGAAAATTTTTGCTAATCTCAGGCAAAGACCCTTGGATGACGGGCAATTCTTTAGGTAAAAGGCGCCGTAATTGTTGCCCGTATTTGGTGGTCACGATCCGTTGGTCAAGCACAATCATCCCACCGGTGTCCGTTGTCGAACGAATCAAGCGTCCCAACCCCTGTCTTAATTTAAGTCCGGCTCGTGGCAAACTATTTTCGGTAAACGGATTAATCCCTTGCGCCGTCAAGTAGCTATTTTTAGCATTCACTAATGGCCGTTTGGGATTTTCAAATGGTAGCCGGGTCACAATTACGATTTGGAGCTTATCACCTGGTAAATCAATCCCTTCCCAAAAACTATCCGCACCAAATAAAAGCGCCGAATCCGAGCGACTAAAGCGTTTGAGTAACTTCTCGCGACTACCGCCAATTCCTTGCGCCAAGATTTCACGACCTTGACTTAGAAATTTTTGATGCAGACGTTTATAAACCAATTGCAAACTTTCATGTGAAGTAAATAAAACCAACACCGGTTTATTCAAATCTTTTACCAAAAGCTCGATGCTTTGCGCCAAATAATCGGCATAAACTTGCGGTGGCATTTGCTGGATATCTTGGCCAGTCGAAACGTATAAGCGCGCTTGTTTTTGATAATCAAAAGGCGCTTGAATGACTTTCAAATTGGCACTTGCTACCCCTAAGCGTTTCGGAAAATATTGGCGATCCGTTGCAATTTTCAAGGTACCACCAAGATAAATAATTTTTTCAAATCGCGCATACCAACTAGTTGTCGGTAATAATTCCGCTGCAAAATCAGTTAATTTTAAACTGGCCCCACGACGTTTATCCAATTGAACAAACCCATGAACTAAATGCGGCTGCCAGTCACTTAACCACTGTGTCATCAAAGCACTTTGTTGAACTAATTCGCTAAATAAATCCAAAAGTTCTAAATACAACAAATGGTCTTTGGCTAACCACTGCTCACTTAAGGGGGTTAAAAGCACCTGTAATTGCTGTTGCAACTGCATAATTTCTTGATAGTAGATTTGAATTTTTCGAATTGCGACTTTCCCACTACGGCTCAAATTAACTAAGTCAGAATCTTTAATCAGGCGCTCAGAACTCGTCGGTTGCTGCAAGGCCTCAATCAGCACGTCAAAATTTTCGACTAAGGCCTCCAACTCCGTATAATAAAGACTTAAGCTCCGAGAAACCGCCTCATGCTCTTGCAATAGATCCAGTAATTGATCAAATACGCCAAATTCTTGCTGAAAAAACTGAATTTGATGCGCAAACGGACCAAAATCAAATTGGCGGGTAGCAACTTTTTCACAGATATCAGGCAGATGGTGCGCTTCATCGATAATTAAGCGGCTTGATGGTGGCAAACTAGGTGTCGGGCGCAAATTTTCATGCGCCAAAAAGGCATGATTAACAATTAAAAAATTACTTTGGCGAATGGATGCTTGATTAAAGCGCAAAAAATCGACGGCATAAAACGGGTTGCGAGCCGTTAACGTTTTTAGCCCCCGATGTTGCACTTCTTGAAAGAATTGATGATTCAAATTAATCAAATTTAATTCTTCAAAATCACCGGTTTGCGTTTTGGTTAACCAAACCAACGTCGCCATTTGGAAAATGGCATATTGCTTTTGGCGAACTTCCACAGCTAAAGTTTCAGCAAAACGTTGTAAATCAATGAAGTGCCGATGACTTTTGACAATCGTCGCTTGAATTTTTTGTGGCAAAATTTGATTTAACTTGGGAATATCCTTGGTCATTAACTGATTTTGTAAAATCAAAGACAGCGTGCTGACAACCACCGGATTTTCCGGTGTGGCACCAAAACTGGCGGGTAACAAATACCCAATCGATTTTCCCATTCCGGTACTAGCTTCGATGAACAAATTTTTTTCTGCACTTTGCTGGAAATGTTGATCAACTAGATTCATCAAGCGCGCCTGTTCTTTCCGAAATGCTAACGTCGTTTTAAAGAGCCGTTCCTTACTTTTTTTCTTTTTAGGATAGGGACTTTGATAAAGCGGGGCTTCAAATAACTTCACTTGTTTTTTTTGTAAAACTAGACCTTCAACTACCTCTAAATCACTGGCCAGTGGCGCTAGGTGTTTTTCTTGTTCTAGCACTACTCGCTGTAAATAAGCACCCGTTTGCATGGCTAGTCCACTACTTAAGCGCGCAATTTTTTTGAGCGTTAGTTGGGGCAATTGATGCGCAATCGTGTCTAGATATAAAAATAACGCCCCGGTTACTTCAGCATCACTATCGGCTTGATGGGGATTTTCATGTTCAATGCCTAAACTAGCAGCCAAATCGCTCAGACGAAAACTCACCTCTGTTGGTAACAAAATTTGGGCCAATTCAACCGTATCGATTCCAGGGATGGTTAATTCGGGTAAGCCACAACGAATCAGCTCCGCACTTAAAAACTTATAATCAAAAAAAATATTATGTGCAATAAACGTCGTATCTTGCAGTAAGTTATAAATAATAGGCGCAACGTCTTCAAAATACGGTGCTTTTTGGACGCGGTAATTCGTTATGTGGGTTAAGTTTTGAATTTGTTTAGGAATTTTTTTTCCGGGATTCACGTCTGTAGCAAAACGCTGAATCACTTGGCCTTCTTGAATCAAAACACAACCAAATTGAATGATGCGGTCTGTCGCTGGATTGGTCCCCGTAGTTTCAATATCAACAACCGCATATATCCGATGGCGCGACATCACTTCTCCTCCTTACACATATCACTTGAAATTATACTACAAATTAAGTCAAAAAACTTTGAAAAAATTTCATTTTCCTGGCACTTACGCATTGAAATAAGGCCCGTAAGTAACGTCATTTGCTACCAACCTACTAATCAAGGGCAAACAAAAAAACCTAGGGCAACAACTGCCCCAGGTCTACATGTCTTTTTAGAAAAATTCACCATAGACATCATCCACGGTTTGCGTTGGATCGATAACAATATACAAACTTTTCGTTTTTTCACTAATTTTGGTCGATTGATAAAGATTATCTAAGCCTTCCGTATCTTTGTCTTTATATGGGAAATAGACTAAATCAGGTGTCCCTTGTTGATAAAGGATTTCCATTCGTTCGATATCTTCATATTTCAACGCGCGGGCAAACATCCCCAACTCCAAACCACCTAAGTTGATATCATGAGTCGCCACATGATCGCCTTCTTGAAAAATTTCAATTTTAAAGCCCGCACACGGATGAATCTCAACAAATTCTGAACCATTAATCCGGCCGAAACTACGCGTAATTTGTTTAATCCATAAATCCCCAATATAACGACGTTCAATCGTCCATGTTTCACCGTTACGGAAAAGGAACTTTAATGCTTTCATTTCTCTAGCCATTTGAAAATCTCCTTACATCACATAATTTAGTTTACCCGATAAGTGTATCATATTCTATGACCGCACGCTAAGATGACGCTTTCAAACATTGCCCACTACTGCCCTTCAGCTTTTTGTAACCAAACTTTGGCATAAGCTAAGACCGCATCAACTTGATTCGGAATTGCTTGGGTGACCACCGCTTCTTCACACGCTGCTAAGACTTCTTTCAGCCATTTCCCCGGTTTACGATGAAAATGTTGTAAGAGGTGATGACCATTAATCGCCAAATCTGGTAACTGGTGAATCGGCAAGTCATTAACTTGGCGCGTCAACGCATCACAGTCGCCTTCTTGATTGAAATAAATTAATAGCTCCTCGGCCTTTAATGCACGCGTTACTCCTAAGCGGTACAATTCCATCGGACGCCATTGATGGTTTCGACGTTGGCGCAGTCCCCATAAAATCTCGCGGGTATTCAAAATCAACTCATTCGAAGCCTTCCACGCCTTTAAGAAACGACGGACTTCATGATCGCTTAAATTGATTTGATCACATAATAAGGACCAAGCCTGCGCTTCATCACTTAATTGGTATTCCGGCAAACGAGCAAAAGCCAATAAGCCGGACTGTTGGTCTTTTAATGCCGGACAAAAATTGAAGCATTTGGTTTGAACAAATAATTCAATTGCTTGATTTCGCTTTTTACCGAGTAATAATTTCGTGAATTCAACGTAAATTCGTTCCACCGAAATTTTGCCTAGAAGGAAACTGTTGGCACAAATGGCTTGAAAGGTTTGTTCCTCAAACCGAAACCCTAATTGACTCACAAAACGTAAGCCACGCATCATCCGTAAAGCATCTTCATTAAATCGCTCTGAGGCCGCACCGACCGCGCGTAATGATTGCTTATCTAAATCGGCCAACCCACCAAATAAGTCAATAATTTGGCCGTTTTCTTGCAAAGCAAACGCATTAATTGTGAAATCGCGTCGTTTTAAATCTTCGGCTAATGAACGAACAAATTCGACCGTATCTGGTCGCCGATAGTCCTGATACGTTGATTCCGTCCGAAATGTTGTAATTTCATATTGGCCACTGTCTTGCAACACCAAAACAGTCCCGTGTTCAATACCGATATCAATCGTGCGGGCAAACAGCGCTTTAATCTCCGCAGGAAAAGCACTCGTCGCGATATCAACATCGTGGATTGGATGATTTAATAAGACATCACGCACACTCCCCCCCACAAAATACGCTTCATAACCGGCTTCTTCAATTTTTCGCATCACCGGTAACGCATCGGTAAATTCTTTTGGTAAATTCTCGATTTTCATCTTATTCACTCACTTCCTGATACTCATCATGACGTTCAAAGCGTTGTTCATCACGTTTTTTAAATTTTTGCATGTTCTCATTAAAGCTCTTCGTCAAGTCAATTTCGAGCGAATTAGCCATCACCAAGGTCGCGATTAACACATCGCCTAGTTCTTCGGCGACCGTTTTAATTTCTTCACTGCTTTTTTTGGTTTTCTCGCCATAATGATGGTTAACTTCACGGGCAAGTTCGCCAACTTCTTCGCTTAAGCGGGCCACTTGACTGAGTGGTGAAAAGTAGCCTATTTTGAATTGTTTGATATAAGCATCAATTTCCGCTTGCATGGCGGACAAGGTTTTTTCTGACATCTGCTTCACTCCTACTCCCTTATCTTAGCAAAATTAAATTGCTTTTCCTAGCAGAGATAATTTGTTCAACGGATATTTTCATGATACATTGAAGATAAAGCGTTGCATGAGAAAGTGAGGTCAAATTATGAATTATTCGAGAGTAATTAAGGATACTTGTATTATTTTATTGGGTACCATGATTTATGCCTTTGGTCTAGTTTATTTTAACATTCCCAATGAATTGGCTGAAGGCGGCGTTACCGGGATTACCTTGATTTTACGCGCCCTTTTTGGGATTAATCCCGCGTTAAGCACCTTGATTTTAAATATCCCGATTGTTTTACTTGGGGGGAAAATTTTAGGGCGCCGTTCCTTTATTTATACCATCATGGGCACCTTGGCTTTATCTGGCTGGTTATTTTTTTGGCAAGTCATTCCCTTAGCCATCGATATTGATCATGATTTACTAATTGCTGCCTTATTAGCTGGGATTATTGCTGGTTTTGGTAGTGGGATTATTTATCGCGTTGGTGGTACGACTGGTGGTAGTGATGTATTAGCCCGGATTGTCGAACAAAAAACCGGGATTTCGATGGGGCGCTCACTTTTCTTCTTTGATATCCTCGTCTTAACGGCTTCTTTAACCTATATCGATTTGCAACGGATGATGTACACCCTTATTTTTTCTTACGTCTTCACGCAAATCGTCGATGCCATTTTAGACGGTGGGTACTCTGCCCGTGGTATCTTGGTTATTTCCAATCGTTCTGAAGAAATCGCTCCTATTCTAATGAGTCAAATGGAACGTGGCGTCAGTTTCTTACATGGCGAAGGAGCGTACTCAAATACGGAGAAAAAAATCATTTATATGGTCGTTAGCACCCGAGAAACCGCTGAAGTTAAGCGGATTGTCCATAGTTTTGACCCACAAGCATTTATCTCCTTTTTAAATGTCCATGAAGTCGAAGGAGAAGGCTTTACTTATGCAAAACGCAAAATTAGTTTCTTAAAACGGAAAAAAACGAGCAATTAATCACTTAAAAGACACCGCATTCAGTTAAGTTTGTTAACTAAACGCGGTGTCTTTTTTACTTGGTGCTGCTCTTGATACGTTACTTAATCTTTTGCGAATGACTTTTTTGTGCACTCAGCTGACTGGCCTGCTCTGAAAGTTGGACAAAACGTTCACGATCGCCTGCTTCTAACGCTTGATCAATTTCTAAATAGAGTTGTTCGATCTTCGCCGCTTGCTCGGCTTGTTCCATAAAGACATCGATCCGTTCAATGATTTCAGGACTAATATTGTCACTCCATTTTAAAAACGGATTATCTTCTAATAAGGCTAAATACATCGGGTTTTCCCATGAGTTTTGAAAGAGGCACTCGAGATACAATGGCTCTTGCCAATTCAAACGCATTTCATGAAAAATTTGATCACTATCATAAAAGAAATTTTCTCCTAATTTGAATTTCAACGCTTTGCCGCCAAAATACAAATCTCGAATCTGCAGTCCTCGTTGCGCCACATCTGCCCGTTCTACAAAATGAACATTCTTTAAAATCGCTTCATGATTTGCTAAATAGCTAACAATCCATGAAACTTCTCGTCGACTAAATGAAGCATGTGCCAATAACCAATTTAAAAAAGCTTTCTTTTCTTTAATACTTACCGACATGAGTTCACCCACTTTCTTAGTGTAGTGCTTCAATAATAGATTGAACCTCTAAATCGCCAGGTTCATGTTGTAAATAATGCGTTAACAACAGCAAAGCCTCTGATGTCCGCCCTTCATCGCGTAAGAAAATACCATATTCTTTCATGAATTCTGGTTCATGATGTAATTCTTGGGCAGCCTGTTCATAATAGTCAGCGGCTTTTTCAAACTCTTCCAATTCATTGTTGGCTTTGGCCAGATTCCAATAAATTTGTGGTTGCTCTGGATTTTCCATTTGCTCAATCGCTAAGATGACATCTTCATAACGCGCGGCTTTTAAATACAGGTTACTCAAAATTTCGAGCGTTTCATCGGATTTCCCCGCACTTTCTAGTGATTTTTGTAAAAATTGTTCCGCTGCCAGAATATCTCCCATACGATAGGCATTTTCTGAGGCGAAATGATAAAAATCAATCTGATAGGGATTTTCATGAATCCCATCTTCAATCACTTCTTGCGCTTCTTGTAACAATTCTTCTTCTTGGAGCGCTTCGGCTAAGTAGAGATACAAGGAAACATATTGCGGATTTAACGCACGTAACTCTTGTAAATAATGAATTGCTTGTTGATTTTCCTTTAATTGTAAATACACAAAGGCGGTTTGGAACAGGCGATTTTCGGTGATGTTTTCAGCTAAGGCTGCTTCTAAATACTCAATGGCACTTTCAAATTGACCTTCCATACTAAGCGCAGTCCCCAAGCGTTCTTGTAAAGAAATTTCGGAAAACTCTTTAATTTCGGCTTTCAGTAACATTTGATACAAGGTCGCCGCCTCACCAAAGCGATCAGTCGTAAAATACAATTCCGCGAGTGCAAATTGGATCAACGGTTCATTTGGTAACAATTTGGCTGCTTCATTTAATTTCGCTTCACTAACCTCCGGAATCCCTAAAACTTGGTATAAATCAGCTGTGATTAGGAGGGTTTCCGGATAAAGCGGACTATCGGAGTCAATTTTTTCTAAGTATTCAAACGCCTCATCAATTTGATCATCATCAATGGCGACTTCAGCCAAGGACAGATAGAGTTCCTCATGCTCTGGAAAACGAGCTAACAATTCGCTAAAAACTTGTTTTGCTTCGGCTAAAAAACCAATGGCTAACAATTGATCTCCTAAAAATGCCAATTCATCTTCATGATCATTTGCTAAAGCTTGCGTAAGAGCGAGTTGCGCCTCGCTTAATGCTTCATTTTGAATTGCAGATAACATTTGTTCACTATAAGATACTTCCATTTAAGTTCCTCAAATCTTCGTTAGTAGTTGTTGGTAGCTCCTCATCATTTCAAGTAGCTCTTTTTCTGTGGGCGCATCCTCAAACACCAATTCACCAATTTCGGCGACTACGGCTAGCGTCTGACCCTCAGTTAAGTTTAACACGTTTTGACAGTATTCACTAAAGGAAAGTTGCTCGGGCCACTGGAAATCAAACCCTAGTTGTTTTAACCAAATTAAAAAGTGCGGCAAAGATATCTTCAGTGGCTTGCGTATCAGTGACCAATAAAGATGAAAAAAACACCCTAAAAAACGTTTCGTCTTACTTGAAAGCAAATGACCATTCGTTGTTTGATAAAAGGCTTGTTCAAAAAGTAACCCAAAGGCATCGATTTCACGCCCGACTAGTTGATATTCTTGGAGTAACGATTCAATCAATGCGCCAAAAGACTTAGCTAATACGCTTTGGTGGTTAGGAAACGTTTGATATACATTCAGTAGTAGCGCACGATTAGCAACCAAGCCACAGCGTAATAAGACATACAAGTCCATTAAGCGCCCCTCGCTCGTTTCTTCATAAAAGGTTTGATCAAACAAAATTCTTTGTGGACTATTTTTGATTTTTAAACGCACTTGGTGTTGCTGATTCACAATCGTTTGTTCCGCCAACAGACTTTTAGCTAGTGAACGAATTGAGATTGGTAGGCACCAATACTCGGCCTCAAAAATACTAACGCCTTGTAAAAAGCCGACCAATTGCATCACCCCTTCATTTCCAAAGGCTAGGAACAAAAATTTTTTCTGAGTGGCAAGTTTTTCTAAATAATCTAAGAGTTGTTCGAACTCATCCGTATTATTACAAAATGTTTGATTGGTTGTGATAAACCAGTCAATGGTTTGATTGGTACCCAGCGTCTGATTAATTTTTTCAAAAAAGCGATCATAATACCGTTGATTCGCAATCACAATTAGCTGTTTGTTTGAAAAATCGACGTCGCGGATCATTTCTTTTAAAATTTCACCATACCTAACCACGATTGGTTGCTCGGTAATTAGTAATTGTCGTTGCATTTCATCACCTCCTCTTAAGTTTATCATGGAGTATCTTCAAATGAAAAAACAAAAAAGCCTAGTGCAGATGCACTAGGCTTGGTAGGTTAATAATTAAGCTTTATTAACGTTAGTAGCTTGAGGTCCACGTTGACCTTCTTCTACGTCAAAAGTTACTGCTTGGCCTTCTTCTAAAGTTTTGAAGCCTTCGCCTTGGATAGCTGAGAAGTGTACGAATACGTCGTTTCCGTCTTCAGCAGTGATGAAACCAAAACCTTTGTCTGAGTTGAACCATTTAACTGTACCTGTTTGCATAATAAAAATCCTCCTTGTGTTTAAAACACATATTTGAAATCCTTGTCTTGGGTGAATCTGGAAGATGTTTTAAAATGAAACAAGCGACCATGGATTACCGTAACAAAAACTACATCCATATTGTATCACATTTTTTAGACCTTGCCTAATCTTTTTCAAAAATAAACACAAAGCGGCAAATTTCTCATCAGAAACTTAAGAAACCACCTTAATATCTGAGCGTAGCAAACAAGCGTTGATTATTTGGGACATGTTTTTGAGGCAAGATGTAAACATCCCCGCCATTTTTACTCACATGATCGGCTAAATTATTTAAGATCATCCGTTTGTCATACTCTAAATCAGGTTCTTCACCAAAACCATCGATTAAGTTACTAGTCGCAATAAATAACTGGCGGATACGTCCATCACGAGCAGCGGGAATCATATCAACTAAATCCTCCATCGATTTACGATTAGCAAATGTTTGATACCGCATAATCATCGATTCCGTTAAGCGTTGAGAAAATGCGGCTGCGCGTTCTTTCATCATCGCTAAAGAATGATGAGTCGGTGAAGCATTGATTGCCATGTCGGTTTTTAACCACGAACACTTCGCCATTTTATGAAACATTGTTTGATTTTCTGGTAAAGCGAATAAATACATTGGATAACCTTCTTCATTTTCAAATGATTCACATAGATACTCATCAATCGCTTGGTAATAGTTCATCCAGTCAATTCGCATTTCTTCATCTTTGGATCCAACACCATGCATCATCCCACCCGAACTGTGATTCATTGATGGTTTAGTCAACTCTTCACCTAATGCCATTTCCATCGTCCATGGCGCATTCGGTAATTCCATTTCTGACACTTGACTCCCCATCACTTGGAACATCTTCATTGAATCGCGGTTTAAGCACAGCATATAATAATTGTGGTGATATTGATTATTTTTAATCATCGCTAAAATATACGGACGATCACCAACATAGTATTGGTCATCGGTTGCCATATGGAGCCGTTGCACATAGGTCATTGATTCCGTGAAGATCATCGCCACGCTCTTACTATTGCCACGCCAAAAATTTTGATCAGCAATTAATTGATCAATGTTTTCTTGCACGGCTGCCCAATTATGCGTGGGGTATTTCTTTTCAAAGCGCATTCTGGCCTCTTTAGCAAAATTTTTCACTTTGAGTTGATCTTGTTCCATCCCTTGGCGTGTAATTTGTGTATTCATCATAATAGTTACAAAGGGACCCTCAACATGAGCAGACGTTAATTCCGGTAAGACTTGCTTGGCTATATGCATCATAAAAAAACCCTCCTAATATTAATCATTACAACCAAAGTTTAACACGCTTACAATTTTATTGATAATAAAACGAATTGTTGCCACCTTCACAAAATACTTCCGTACCAGAGCGATGAAATACAAAAAAAACTCCTGATGACCGTAGCCATAAGGAGTTTTGAGCTGTCTTATTTAACAGCGTCTTTCAGCGCTTTACCTGGTTTGAATGCAGGTACTTTGCTTGCAGGGATTTTAATTTCTTCACCAGTTTGTGGGTTACGACCTTTACGTTCTGCGCGAGAGCGTACTTCGAAGTTACCGAAACCGATTAATTGAACTTTTTCACCGTTAGCTAAAGCGTCTTGGATTGTTGAAAAGACAGCGTCTACAGCTGCAGTTGCGTCTTTTTTCGTTAAATCAGTAGCTTCTGCAACTTTTTCGATTAATTCTGCTTTGTTTGCCATGGGATGATTTCACCTCCTCAAAAAGGGTTATGATGTTTTGCATCAAGCCAATCAAACTTGAGTGGTCCAAGTTAAATTGACAAATATTGTTAATTCAATATTCTTACCTAACGTTATCACATGAATGTTGTAATATCAAGGATTTTCATGATTTCACTTGATATTTTCACTTCCTTGAAAAGCTTACCAAATAAAGGATAGATAATAATTGAAATCAGTGTTTCCCTGTGGTAAAATCGTTATTTTCTGCGTCGAGGAATAATCCGAATCGGGGTTCCTTCAAAAACAAAGGCTTTTCTGATTTGATTTTCTAAGAAACGAGCATAGGAAAAGTGCATCAATTCTTCTTCATTCACAAAAATCACAAAAGCTGGTGGCTTCACAGCCACTTGAGTCGCATAGAAAATCTTCAAACGTTTGCCTTTATCCGTTGGTGTTGGATTAATCGCCACCGCATCCATGATAACATCATTTAAGACCGCTGATGGAATCCGCAAGTTCTGACTCGCACTAACCTCTTCGATTAAATCAGGTAATTTATTTAGTCGTTGTTTCGTTTCAGCTGAAACAAAAATAATTGGGGCATAATCCAAATATTGGAACTCTTCACGAATTTCCGCTTCAAAATCACGTAAAGTATTCGTTTCTTTTTTCACCAAATCCCATTTATTCACAACAATAATCATCCCTCGGCCTGCTTCATGGGCATAGCCGGCAATTCGTTTGTCTTGTTCACGAATCCCTTCCTCGGCGTTTAAGACCATTAAGACGACATCTGAACGTTCAATCGCCCGCATCGCCCGCATCACACTGTATTTTTCCGTGGATTCATAGACTTTGCCTCGTTTACGCATCCCAGCAGTATCAATCATGGTAAACTCTTGGCCCGAGTCTGATGTAAAGTGTGTATCGATAGCATCACGCGTCGTTCCTTCGACATCAGAAACAATCACCCGATCTTCACCTAAAATGGCATTAATTAAAGATGATTTCCCAACGTTGGGACGACCAATCAAACTAAATTTAATGATACTATCGTCTTCTTCTTCAATTTCCGTGGTAAAGTGTTTCACCGCTTCATCTAAGACATCACCTAACCCCAGTCCATGACTACCTGAGACCGGATATGGATCGCCTAAACCGAGTGCATAAAACTCATAAACATCCGCACGCATTTCAGGATTATCCACTTTATTAACTGCTAAAATAACCGGTTTGTTGCTACGATACAAAATTCGTGCAACGAGCTCATCCGCATCAGTCACCCCTTCGCGACCACTAGCCACAAAAATAATCACGTCTGCTTCATCTATGGCAATTTCCGCTTGATGTTTAATTTGTTCCATAAACGGTTCATCACCAAGATCAATCCCACCGGTATCAATCACACTGAATTCTCGTCCAAGCCACTCACCTGTTGTATAAATTCGATCTCTGGTAACTCCGGGAGTATCTTCGACAATTGAGATTCGCTCACCAGCGATACGGTTAAAAATTGTCGATTTTCCAACATTGGGACGACCGACAATTGCTATTGTTGGATTAGCCATTTCTTTTCCTCCTAACTATCCATTTCAATCTTTACTAGTTTACCCAATTCATGGCTAACTTGCAAGTTTTAGTTGATTTACTGCCATTTCTCCCTAATAATTTGCACAAAAAATAAAGTATTGGAACAATTTTCTATAGAAAACCATTCGCAATACTCTATTTATTAATTATTCTTCGTCATTTTGCAAAGCGTTTCCCAGTAAGTCCCCCATCGTAAAACCAGTTGATTCTTCTGGCAACTCGTAAGTTTCTTCTTGAACAACTTCTTTCACTTCGGCTGGTTTTTCTTCTAACGCTTTGATACTTAAAGCCACACGACGTTCTTCTGGATGAACTTCTAAGACTTTCACTTGCACTTGATCGCCTTCATGTAATACTTCATGTGGTGTTGCGATATGCTTATGTGAAATTTGTGAAATATGAACCAACCCTTCCACACCAGCAAAGATTTCAACAAAGGCCCCAAAACTCGTTAAACGTTTAACCGTTCCTTCTAGAATCGTTCCAACTGCAGCTTTATCAGCAATCTCTGACCATGGGCCAGCTTGAGTCGCTTTAATCGATAATGAAATACGATTTTTTTCAACATCAATTCCCAAAACACGTACTTTGACTAAATCACCGACCGTTAAAACATCACTCGCTTTGGCCACATGACTATGTGAAATTTCAGAGACATGGACTAAGCCATCGATGCCACCTAAGTCAACAAACGCTCCGAAGTTCGTTAAGCGTGCCACGACACCTTCCACTTCATCACCTTCATGAATCGTTGCTAGAACTTGTTCTTTTTTCGCAGCACGTTCTTTTTCAACAACGGCTTTATGCGAAAGAATTAAGCGGTTTTCAGAAGGTTCAATTTCAATAATTTTAAATTCAAGTGTTTTCCCTTTATATTCAAAAAAATCAGCCACAAAATGATCTTCAACCATTGAAGCTGGGACAAAGCCACGCACGCCAACATCAACAACTAAACCGCCTTTGACCACGTTCGTTACCGGCGCTTCAACCGTTACGCCATCTTGATATTTTTGTTCAATTTCTTCCCAAACTTTTTTCGCATCTAAGCGACGTTTAGAAAGTAGATAGCTACCATTTTCTTTGTCTTTACCGATTGTCGAAATAACGACTAAATCTAAAACATCACCGGTTTTAACGATTTCATTAATCTCTTCAACTGGTAAAGTTGAAAGTTCTTTCGCGGGAACAACCCCTTCAACACCGGCGCCTTCGATTCCAACAATGACTTGTTTATCCTCAATCACGAGAACCTCACCTTTAACTACATCGCCCACGTTTACCTCTTGGAAACTTTCCAAAGCGTCCGCCATTGTTTCATTCCCATTTTCTACTTGATTGTTTTCAAATTCTGTCATGACAAATGTCCTCCTAAACAACAATTGATATTCACACTACTGCACACTACAATTTAAGTTTAAAATAATCCAACAGAAAAATAAAGCGATTTCGCTTATTTCTTTGAATTTCTTTTTTCAATTCCTGATTTTGATAAAAAAACAAATTGCAATAATTCATTAAAAGTAAAAAGACAAAGTTAACTTACTACTACTAAGCTAACTTTGTCTTTTAGATTGAAAATTAATAACCTTTTTTCGTAACAATCTGTTTAATTTCGGTGACAACTTGTTCAATGCCGATCCCGGTTGTATCCAATAAGATGGCATCTTGGGCTTGTTTTAAAGGCGAAATGGCACGCGTTGAATCTAAATGATCACGATTCGCGATTTCTTTTTTCAAGACCTCAAAGTCCGTTGGAATCCCTTTGGCTTGATTTTCCTTAAAGCGGCGCTCTGCACGTTCATCAACACTTGCCACTAAGAAAATCTTCACTTCAGCATTTGGTAAAACGGCTGTCCCAATATCGCGTCCATCCATCACAGTCCCGCCATTTTGAGCAATAATTTGTTGTTGTAAAACAAGTTCTTCACGAACCTTTGAATGCGCCGCAACTTCAGAAACATTATTAGTAACCTCATTTTGACGAATCGCTTCAGTTACTTCTTGCTCATCTAAATAGACTAACTGGCCAGCCTCCGCTTGTTTAAAGGTAATCGGAAATTTTTTAATTAATTCAACTAGCCCGGCTTCATCACTAAAAGCGACATGATGTTGAATCGCTAAGTAGGTCACACTCCGATACATCGCCCCCGTATCTGTGTAAATAAAACCATAATCTTTCGCTAAAATTTTAGCCACCGTACTTTTGCCAGATGAAGCTGGTCCATCAATCGCAATATTAATCTTCTTCATAATTTCCTCATTTCCAATAAACAAGTCGCAACCTTAAAGATTACGACTTGTTTTTATTTAATCTTATTGACCGATTGTCAGTGTTTGCCCTGGACTAATCGCTGGATAAAAAGTATTTCCGGTAATCGTAATACCATTTAAGGCTGCAATTGTTTCCGCTGGCACACCGGTTCTAGCAGCAATCTGTTGTAACCCTTCGCCTGATTGCACAACCGTGGTCGTCCCACTAGCAACCGAAGAATTTGCGGCAGCTTCACTTGATGCGGCAGCACTTGCGGCAGATTCACTTGATGCAGCAGCACTTGCGGCAGCTTCACTTGATGCAGCAGCACTTGCGGCAGCTTCACTTGATGCAGCAGCACTAGCGGCAGCTTCACTTGATGCGGAAGCACTTGCGGCAGCTTCACTTGATTCGGAGTAAATTGCGGCGGCTTCACTTGATGCGGAGTAAATTGCGGCATCTTCAATTCATGCGGCGAAACTTGCTGCAGATTCACATGATGCAGCACTTGCGGCAGCTTCACAAGATGCGGCGTAACTTGCGGCGGCTTCACTTGATGCGGCGTAACTTGCGGCGGCTTCACTTGATGCGGCGTAACTTGCGGCAGCTTCACTTGATGCGGCGTAACTTGCGGCAGCTTCACTTGATGCAGCACTTGCGGCAGCTTCACTTGATGCAGCAGCACTTGCGGCAGCTTCACTTGATGCGGCGGCTTCACTTGATGCGGCAGCCTCACTTGACGCAGCGGCTTCACTTGATGCCTTTTCTTCACTGGCAGCGACTTCACTTGACTCTTTTGCTTTGCTTGCTTTTTCTTTGCTTTCTTTTGCTTTGCTTGCTTTTGCTTCTTTTGATGCTTGCGCTTTACTTGTATCAGTTGTTGATTCAGCAGTTGCCGTTGAGTCATTACCGCCTGAATGAGTAATCCAGTAGTACGCACTCGTTGGGGCGGCGATACATAAAACTAATAAAATAATCAAAATCACTAAGAATTTTGAATTACCATTTTGTTGTTGTTTTCTATTTTGCGAACGTGATGTGGCTTGTTCTTCATCATCATAAATTGGTTGTTCCCATGGTTCTTGATTTTGGTCTTGATTTCTTCTACTCACTTTTTTTACCCTCCTAAAAATCTCTCGTACGCTATTATACCACAGGAATTTAACAACTGAACTGAAAATTTCTTTTCGTTTCTTTTCTTTAATTATCTTTAAATAATTTTAATAAAATATTTTCCCAAGATTGCTGCTGTTCTTTTAACGTTGCCAGCTGTGCATGCACTTCTGGCAACGGGGTTCGGTGAAAATCACAACAAGCACTAGGGGGATGACTGATTGCTTCAGCGAAATAATTTAAGATCACTTCGCGTCGACAGCTCTTCGTAAAGATGTAGTCCAACATTTTTTGCAATTTTTCTTTTTTGACGCGCTCATTATTTTTTAAATCATTGATTACTTGGTCTTGACTCGTAACTTGCGCTTGTGTTTGCCATTTTGCTTGGAGTTCACTAGGGGTTAATGTCGGATTTTCAAATAGTAATGCCAAACCTTTTCGTTCTTCTTGCATCACTTGCTGAAAAAAATGATGGATGCGTTCATCTTGAGACCGGTACAACAAAACGGCATAGGCTTGCTCCCCATTTCGGCCAGCACGACCAATTTCTTGTAAATAGTTTTCAAGACTATCAGCCAATTCATAGTGAATCACAAATTGAATATCGGCTTTATTAATTCCCATACCAAACGCATTGGTAGCAACTAAAATGCGGAGCTTGCCGGACACAAACTGCTGTTGCAGATTTCGTCGTTGGCTACTTTGTAAACCGCCATGATAATACCCTAGAGGATAGTCCTGTCTTAATTCTTGATACAAAAATTCAACTTGTTTACGGGTCGCACAATAAATAATCCCCGACCCTTGAAAACGATTTAAGTAACTTCTCAAGGCGACTACTTTATCTTCAGTTACTTCAACAAACAAGGCGATGTTTTCGCGGTTAACGGATTCTTTGTAGGTAAACATTTTTTGCGAGTTCATTAAGAGGTTACTAATTTCTTGCTGCACCAAATTAGTAGCCGTAGCAGTTAAGGCTAACGTCACGGGATGGTTTAACTGCGCTTTAATTTCATTTAAGCGCCGATAATCCGGACGAAAGTCAATCCCCCATTGTGAAACACAGTGTGCTTCATCAACGACCAATAAAGCAATTGGTTGTTGTTTTAACGCGTTGATAACCGCCACTTGTTGCAACATCTCAGGGCTCACAAATAAAAACTTATACCGCTGTAAATGTTTTAAAACAAATTCTTTATCAAACGAAGACAATGTGCTATTTAAGGCAATCGTCCGTTTCTCGTTAATTTTTTGTAAGGAATAAACTTGATCTTCCATGAGTGAAATCAACGGCGCAACCACAATGACCAGCCCTTCTTTTAAATAACCAGCTAACTGGTAACAAAGACTTTTCCCCGTGCCCGTGGGTAAAATCGCCAATGTATCCTGATTGGCTAAAAGAGCTTCAATAATTTCTTTTTGGCCTTTGCGAAAGTTCTGGTAGCCAAAAAAATGAGCTAATTGTTGTTCTAACATTTATCCACCTCGCTTTTGCCAAATTTGAAATAAACGAAATTCCCAAAACTTGATAGGAAATCGCTCTTGAATCTCTTGATATTTCCAGTAACGAAAATCACCTGCGAGTTGTTGACATTGCGTGATGATTGTTGCTGGCAGATACGTTGCAAAAGGAAATGACGCATCGCTAAGCGCCCACTCTAGCAAGTGATCGACCACGGTCCCTTCCTTTAAACGACGAACTCTCATAACATCGGTTACACTAGCCCCTTGTAAGAAAAGCGCTCGACTAGCCTGCATACTTTGGTTTTGGTTGCGTATCAAAAAAGGTGTTAAACTTTGGGTTAAAACGGAGTTGCTTTGCCAATCAATTTGTTGAAAAAATTGGTGCGTACTACTTAATAAAAACAAATGCTGTTCAATGTTAGAAATATTGGCTGCAAATAACTGATACGGAACTTGCCCCTCATAATCATACCCAGAAAAAGTCGCGGCCAAAAAATCTGCTTGAACCGGCGCGATTTGGTTGAAAACAGCCACTAATTCTTGATAGACTAACTCTGGCAGTTCTGTTTGATAGTGCCGCACTAACTGTCGTAGCTTTTCAGTATATTGAGGTGCTGTTTCTAAAGGAATATATTGCTTTTGACGCCCAAAATTGGAAGTCACTTGAACTAAAAACTGAACCATCCGCCACATCTCTTGACTATTGCGACCATAACGGTACATCTCAATCGTCGCCAAATATTCAATAAGTTTTTGTTCTTGTTGCTGCTGGCCCAATTCACTGAGCCAAAGATACCCCGCCTCTTCCAGCAGTAAATTCTTGTCAATCAGTTGTTGAATATTTTTTTGATAGTCGGTTTGGGAAAGCTTTTTTAGCAGTCCTACCAAATGTAAACAGTCATAAAAATAGCCATAGGTCAAAACCGCCATCGTTCGTTTCCCGCTTAATAGTTGATAAAGCGTACTGACTTTTAACTTGTCTTGTGGTTTAAATAACGCTAAAATTAATTTATCCATAGATTCTCCAGAAAGTAGTGATTTTTATGTCTCCCCACTGCCAAATCGTTCCTGAACAATGTATCGCTTGTGGGCTTTGTGCCATTTATGCACCTGATATTTTTGATTACGACGAAGAAGGAATTGTCCTTTTCAAACAACATCCGCAAGAAACGCACCTCTTGATTGCCGACACACAAGTCACAGCGGTTCAAGCGGCTTATAAAAAATGCCCCACACGTGCCATTTTACTTTCGAAATAACCTTCGCTAACATTATACAAATTTTTAGAGTAGTTTTATTCAATTATTGTACAAATTTTTCTAAAAAAAAGAAACTCACTCAGAATCGTTCTGATGAGTTTCTTTTTTTCGCTAGTAATTGGGGTTGCTAACAATCTATTTCGCACACAAGCGATAAATAGCTTCTGCGTAAATATCCATGACTTGATACATACTTGCTAATTCCCATTGTTCATTGGCTTGATGCATATAATCAGGCGTGTCTGAAAACATGGCGCCAAAAGCCACACAATTGTTCATCGTCCGTGCAAACGTCGCTCCACCTGAAATCATCGGCTCCGTCAGATCACCTGTCATCTCACGGTAAGTTGCCAATAAGTTAGTAATTAGTTCACTGTCTAAGGGGACATACAATGAATTTAAAAAATCATGCTCTTCGTATTTCAGATCAAACTCTTGCACTTTTGTGGCTAATTTTTCGACAATTTCCTCTTTTGTAAAGGTCACCGGAATGCGCATATCCACACCAATTTTGGTTTGTTCGGGAGTAATTTCCAAACTGGCAAAATTCATCGTCAATTCCCCCGATTGCTCATCAATGAATTTCCCAATCAGATTTTTTCCGGTGGCATTTTCCTGCACAACTTGTCCTAAAAGGTTTAACGGTGCAAAATCAAATTCTTTTACCAGAGCCATCGCTAAGCGCGTAAGAGCATTTTTCCCTTGCGGTGCATCCTTGGCGTGACAACTCTTTCCTAAAACCACCAGTCCTTCTTCAGTCAACTCGTACTCAAAATCAAGCGCGTCTAAGTGGGCTTTAATTTGTGGCAGTGCTGTGCCTTGGTAGCTAGCCGTATCAGGAACCACATTTAACGCACCGTTCACATTTAGTGCCAATTCTTGGGAACCCGGCCCCACTAAATAGGCTTGCAAGAGACCTTTTTCCGCGTAAATTAAAGGAAATTCCGCATCGGGAGCAAACCCTTGCGTAATCCCTTCTTCCTTTTCATTGTATTTTTCCAAACAACGCCATAAGTTCTCTTCATCCGAGCCAAAGATAAAACGAATCCGTTGATTAAATTCAACTCCCGCATCAATCAAGGCTTTGACGGCAAATAACGCCGCCATCGAAGGCCCTTTGTCGTCTTGTGTTCCACGCCCGATAATCACACCTTCATTAATTTCAGGTTCAAAAGGATTGGATAACCATCCTTTTTGCTCTGCGGCTGGTACGACATCCATATGACATAAAATTCCAAACAGCTCTGATCCTTGACCGACTTCCGCATAGGCATAATACCCCTCTGGATCACGAAAAGTTTGAAAGCCTAAGCCATCACAAATTGCCACGACTTTATCCAACGCGGCCACAACTGCGCGACCAAATGGATGCCCTTGCCCGGTATCAGACTCATCTAATACGGAAGGAACACGGATTAATTCCGCGAGTGCTTCCACAGCTGCTACTTGATGTTCTTTTTTAACAAATTGTTTCATTCTTTTCACCCTCCTACAAAATGAAAAGAGGATTTCGATCGGTTCATCAAAATCCCCTTGCTATTACCGACTAAAATAGTTGTTCTTTAAAATAATGTTGCGATCCATAAAATAGCACAGGTTGCAACAAACAAGATGGCCACCAATTTAGACATAAATTTCCACCAGACACCGATATCAAAGCGAGCAATCGCAACTGCCCCCATGACTACTGCAGACGTTGGTGTAATTAAATTGACTAAACCAGAAGCTGACTGATAGGCTGTAATCACTAAATCTTTACTTACGCCAGCGAACTCACCCATCGGTCCCATAATCCCCATCGTTGCCGAAGCTAGACCTGAAGTTGATGGAATTAAGAATGACATCGGAATATAGAAGATGTAAGTTAAGACTAAGAAGACACCTGAACTTAATCCGCTCAATCCTTGTTCACCCCAATGAAGAATAGTATCAGTAATTAACCCTTGATTCATAATCACTTGAATCCCACGAGCAACAGCTACCACAATGGCTACCCCTAATAAATCAGAAGCGCCAGCAATAAATTCAGAAATAAACGTTGATTCTTTCATGCCATAAACAATGGCTACCACAATCGCCATTAATAAGAACAACATCGTAATTTCAGGGAAGTACCAATCACCAAATGGTAACATGTCTTTCCCTAAGACCGTTCCAATAATCGGCAAGCCTGTAATCCAAGCCGTGATATCTTCAAAAATAGTGAAGTTTTCATTTAACATCGTCCAAGGAATCAAGCTAATAATCATTACACCAAAAGTAACGAAGAATAAGATATTGACTAGTTTTTGTTTTGACGTGATTGTTGTTTCATTATTAATCGCTTCAATATCAAAATGTTTCATGTCTTCTTCGCGTGAGTCATAGACCAGTGATTTGGTTGGATCTTTCTCGATTTTTGATGCATAGCGGTAAACATAAATGATTGAGATACCAACTAAGACAATAAACATAATAAAGCGCAAGATAATCCCTTCACCCATTGAAATTCCAACTGCATCAGAAGCGACACCTGTTGCAAATGGGTTGACCGTTGAAGCTAAACAACCAACTTGGGATCCGACCAAGACGATTGCTACTGCCGTTACAGTATCAAAACCAACAGCCATCATGACCGGAATTAGTAACGCATAAAACGGAATGGTTTCTTCCGCCATACCATACGTTGAACCACCCAAAGCGAACAAGAACATCAAAACAGGAATCAACATTTTCTCGCGGCCTTTGAATTTCTTGACCACTGAACCAATGCCCGCATCTAAGGCTCCGGTTTTATTAACAATTCCCAAAAAACCACCAACGATTAGAATAAAGAAGGACACTTGGACAGCTGCTGGCGTTTCTTTGGTGAGCTCACCAGCTTCAACACCCAACATCCCATTGACCGGTGCCATCATGACATCGTAGAAACCTTGTGGGCTTGATTCCACTCGTTCATAGGAACCGGCGATGATATTTCCGGCCTCATCGACACTGTAATGTCCAGCTGGTATAAACCAAGTCAAAACAGCAATGATTGCAATGATAATAAATAGTACCGTGTAGGCCGAGGGCATTTGGAATTTTTTCTTTTTCGCACTTTCCATCTTTTCTTCTTCCTCTCTTTTTTGAATACAGCTCAACAAGCATCAGATTATTTTATTGTTCTTTAGAAAAACATACTATTTAATTTCCCCTTGAAATAACTAGCATCTTTCTCATTTTTTTGAGTGTATTCGTTTTTTTAAAACAGAATTTTTGAGTAACGGCTCACAAATCCCATTCCTCATTGCAATTGTAGCGCTTTCAAAAAGAGTGCTTCGGAAATAACTCACTTTTAAAATGTGAAATATTTATCATTTATAAGCGAACAAAACAATTTTTATACATAACAGAGTGAAAATAATGAATAAAACAAGGTGATATTGGGCTTATCTTTTCATATAAGTGTATTTTTTCTCAATAAAAAAATAACATTATTTTATTGAGAATATTATTATTTTTTCCTTTGATTGTTATTTTCTAACGCAAACGCTTTCTCTTCTCTGAAAAAACGGCCGCATACTCGTTATTCTAAAGCCACAGCATTGGAATCTAGCAACTACTTGACAAAAAAAGCGGTAGTTTCAAACCGCTAACAGCCGTTTGAAACTACCGTTCATTCAATTTATTTGATCGTTACTTGTCGCTGATACTGTCGTTTACTCAACCACGGGAGTAGTTTGGCATGTAAAACTAAAAATACCGCACTGACTAAGCCGCCTTTGATTAAATTAAAAGGAATAATTGCCACTGCAATATAATTTGCTAATGACATTTGCAGCATTTCTTGTGCCGAAAGCCCGGAAACTTGTAGATAAATCGGTGTGATGACAAAATAATTGGCAATACTCATAAAAATTGTCAAGGCCAAAATACCACTGATGATGCCAAACACTTTATTCCGCGTTCCTCCTTTACCTTTAAAAAAATAATACATTGGTAAAGCAAAGGCGCTTGTTGCTAAAAAACTAGCGATATCACCAACCATATTTGTTGGCTCAAACCCTGTTGTCAATAAATGAAGGGTTGAACGAATAAAGGCTGTCACAATTCCAGCTAATGGGCCAAATAAAAACATACTTAGCATCACGGGAATATCACTAAAATCCACTTTTAAATATGGAACTGCTGGGATGACTGGAAAGGCTACATATTGCAACACCAATCCCATTGCGGCAAACATTGCAATTGCCACCATTTTTTGTACACGACTGTTCTTCATAGAAATCCTCCTAGTAAGGACCCATCTTCAACGAACCTGTTTAAATTGGAAAATCAAAAAAACTCTATTTTTCCCCAGAGAAAAATAGAGTTAGAGTTATTTGATCAAGACCAATTCAAATAAGCCCTATCTTCTTTATCCAGACTATACTGTCGGTATCGGAATTTCACCGATTCAGCCACCTCAAATGAAGTGGGTCGTGGACTATCACCACCGGTCGGGAATCACACCCTGCCCCTGAAGACGAACCTTGTATTTTATTTTACCCCTCTAAGTATACACAAAAATACCGCTGATTCAACTATTTTGTCTTAGCTTGTTGTAATAAGCTTAAAACTTCCTTCTTGTGTAGTTCGCGATACTCACCCGGACGTAAATTGCCTAAAGTTAATTCGCCATATTTTTCCCGTTTCAATTTTTGAACCGGATAGCCAACAGACATCAACATATTTTTTACTTGGTGATTTTTCCCTTCATGAATGGTTAATTCAACAATACTGGTTTGAGCCTTCGTATCAACCGATAAAATATTAAAACGGGCAGGTGCCAATTTTTTTCCTTCAAAACGAATGCCGCGGCTTAATGGTAATAATTGCTTCTTATCGGCAATCCCTTTGACCTTGGCAACGTACACTTTATCAACCTCATGCTTTGGATGGGTTAATTTTTGTGAAAAATCACCATCGTTGGTTAATAGCAAGAGACCCGATGTATTGTAATCGAGGCGGCCAACAGGATAAATGCGTTCCGGAATTTCTTGGAAATAATCGGTTACGACCTTGCGTTTTTTATCATCAGTGACTGCTGAGATGACACCGCGTGGTTTATAAAACATAAAATAAACGGGTTCTTCTTGATAAATTGGTACACCATCAACTTCAACTAAATCTTGTTTGTTAACTTTAACGCCTAGTTCTCTGACCGCTTCGCCGTTTACTCGCACGCGACCTTCCGTAATTAAGGTCTCGGCTTTTCTTCTTGAGGCAATCCCTGCATGAGCTATAACTTTTTGTAATCGTTCCATCTTATTCTCCTTTATTGTTAGACTCTGTATCAAATTCTTTAAAACGATCATTGTATAAATCGAGTGGGTCTTCTAGTTCCAAAACATCCATACTTTGGATATCGGGTAATTCCGAAAGGTTTTTTAAGCCAAAGTAATCCATAAAATATTTCGTTGTACCAAATAATATCGCACGTCCCGGCCCTTCGACGCGACCTTTTTCTTCAATTAATTGACGAGCGGCCAATTTTTGGACCGCTCCTGAAGATTGAACGCCACGAATTTCATCGATTTCACTTCTAGTAATGGGCTGTTTATACGCGATAATTGATAACGTTTCTAACGCAGCTTTTGATAGCGTGTTTGAAAGCGGTGATTGGGCATATTTTTTTAAAATCTTGGCATGTTTCTTTTTGGTCGTTAAAATAAATTGATTGCCAACTTCTAAAATGTTTAAGGCAGTCTGATTGTTGGCTTCATAACTTGCTTGTAATTTTTCAATCAATTGAGTAACTTTTGTCTGATCAATATTTAAAAGATAACTAAGTTCCTCAATTTCAATACCTTCTTCACCGACAACAAACAAGACTGCTTCTAATTCACTAATTTTTGCCATCTGCTTGTTCTCCTACTGCATAGAGCAAGATATCCGCACAATTGCTTTCTTGTTCTACCTTAATTTTTCCATTTTTCATTAATTCTAAAATTGCCATAAAAACGGTCACCATTTCATTTTTTGAATATGTGGTAAAAAATTCTTCTAACAAATAACCACTTTTCCGCTGAGGTAAATGCGTTAATTTCGTTTGAATTTCAGTCATCTTCTCTTCGATGGTATTTTCATCACCGGCAATCGTCGTCTCTAAGACTTGGCGTTGTTTCTTTTTATTGAGCATACTGTGAAATGCTAAATATAAATCGACTTTATTAAATTTGTCCACCGCTAATTGCGCCGGCTTTTCACGATAACTTTCCACATTCATTGGATCTTTTGAAAAATATTGACTTCGTTCTTGCGCTTTTTCTGAAAGAATTTCCGCAGCATATTTAAACTTGCGGTATTCTAATAATTGACTCACTAACTCTTCGCGCGGATCTTCTTCAAAAAATTCTTCTTCAACTTCGATTTCTGGTTTTGGCAACAACATTTGCGATTTAATCGCCATCAAAGTGGCGGCCATCACCAAATATTCGCCAGCAACTTCTAACTCTAATTTTTTCATAGCGTGGATATAATTCATATATTGTTGGGTAACTTTGGCGATGGGAATGTCATATATATCGATTTCCCATTTTTGAATTAAATGTAACAAAAGATCCAAGGGCCCTTCGAAAATATCCAATTTGATATTAATTTCTTTCAACTTGATTCCTCTTTTAAGCGCGTGGGAAGTGTTCTTTATAAACATCCGTCATGCGTTTTTTTGTAATATGGGTATAGATTTGAGTGGTCGAAATATCGGCATGGCCCAAAAGTTCTTGAACGGTTCTTAAATCCGCCCCATTTTCAAGTAAATGAGTGGCAAAGCTATGTCGTAATGTATGGGGAGTCACATTTTTTTGAATGCCAGCTTTGCGCACAAGTTCCTTTAAATTTTTCCAAATCCCTTGACGCGACAAACCAGTCCCATGATTATTAACAAAAAGATGGGCTTCTTCTGGATGTTTGCGCGTTAAAAATGGTCGCGCTTCTTGCAAGTAGCGTTCAATCCACTCAATCGCGTAATCCCCTAAAGGAACAATCCGTTCTTTGTCACCTTTTCCTAAAGTTTGAATTAACCCCATGCTTAAATGCAAATCAATCAGGCGCAAACCAATCAATTCACTGACACGTAAGCCGGTTGCATACATCACTTCTAGGATAGCCCGATCACGAATCCCGAGCGCTTCTTTGGTGTCTGGTGTTTCAATCAATTGCTCAACTTCAGCTAAACTCAATGTATCAGGGAGCTTTTGAGCTTTTTTCGGCGTTTCAATATGCTGCATCGGATCATGATCCGTAAAACGCTCTTGCCGTAAAAATTGATGGAAGCGACGCAAGCTTGAAACCATTCGGGTAATCGTAGCGGCCGATTTATCCGCTTCTTTTAGCTCTTGTAAAAAAGTTAGCACTAAAAAACGATCGACTTGCGACCAATTACTAATGTGATTTTTAGTCAAAAAAGTCAGATACTGCGCCAAATCACGTTCATAACTTTTTTTGGTATTAATTGATAAGCCGCGTTCAATCGTTAAATAATGTAAATAATCCACTACTTGTTCTTGCATAGCAACCCCCTTGAGTTTTTTGACTTTATTATCATAACAAATAACGTTTCGTAAACCTAGGAAAAGATTAGAAAAGAGCAAACAAACTCGCGAAATCCCCTCTTGAGTTTGGTTGCTCTTTTTTGATAGAAATACGATTAACAAGCCTTCTCTTGACAACTTTTACAAATTCCATGAAAAGTTAAGCGATGATCCTTCACCAGAAAAGCAAAACTTTGCTCGACAACTTTTTCAACCTCACCTAACAAATCTTCTTCAATCTCTTCAATTCCACCACACTCAAGACAAAGGAGATGGTGATGAAAGTGTTGCGCGCCTTCTTTGCGCAAGTCAAAACGTGCCACACCATCATTAAAATTAACTTTATCCACTACTTTGAGCTCCGTTAAGATTTCTAACGTTCGATAGACGGTAGCTAAGCCAATCTCAGGGCTTTTACGTTTGACAAAGAAAAAAATTTCTTCCGCCGATAGATGCTCCTTTTCATTTTCAAGTAAAACTTGGAGCGTCGCTTCTCTTTGTGGTGTTAATTTAAAACCAGCTTCATGAAGGAGCTCTTTCGTATTTTTCATTGCGATAACAGTATTCATCGAAGCCTCCATCATTTTCAATTTATAATCAGTCTAATCTAAATCATTCTCAAGTACCATTGATTGTACTCATTATAAATAAAATGCCGTAAAAAGACAAGTTGTTCTCAATTAGCTATTTTTTTAAATAAGTTTGGCCATCTTTTTGTTCAACTAATCGCTGTTTCAATAATGAACCCATCGCACGTTTAAATTGCCCTTTACTGATACCAAACATTTGCTTAATTTCTTCTGGATCTGATTTATCTGTATAAGGCATGCTTTGGCTAGCTGAACGCTCTAAATAGACTAAAAGCATCGCTGCATCGTCACCAATGGCTTCATGAGCACGTGGTTTTAACGAAATATTTAAGACACCATCTGGACGGACACCAATGACACGTCCCGTTACTTTTTCACCTAACCGTGGTTCTTGGAAACGTTCGCTTGGATGAACAAAGGCAATATAGAAATTATCAGTTAATAAATACGTTCCCACTAACTTCAAGCGAAAAACAGTGCCGCTAATATCTTTATTTTTTAACTCTTCATTGCCGCGTTTGCTTAGCGCGCGAAAAATCTTTTCGTCGGCAAGACTCGCCCAAATGCGATCCTTGGCATCCACGCGTAAGGAAACCATCACTTGATCACCTTTTTTCGGCCATAATTCACGCATCGTTGGTAATTCATCGAGTGATAAAACCACTTCTTTGTCCGGCAAACCAATATCAATAAAAATGCCTAAATCACGGCGGTTATCAACAACCGTCCCAAAGGCATAGTGCCCTTTGCGACTCTTAGGAACGTTGGTGGTTAAACACAACTCGCCTTTTTGATTTTCATAAGCAAATCCTTCAACCGATTGACCTAATTGGAACGCGCCTTCCGTTTTTAATAAACGATAGGTAATCCCATTTTTTTGGACAAAGAAATACTTCTCATTCTCATCCATAATCATTCCTGTAAAAACAGAAGCTAATAATTCATTCATAACTTTTCTCCTTAAAATACTAGGCGTAAAAACGCAACCGTAATTACCCCAGCTAATACAATTTTCATTAAGTCTCTCGTATAGTAACCTACCATTAAAGCAGGGATACAAGCAAGTATTTCATTCCCTTTTACTTGAGGTAGGTGTCCTGGATTTACCATTAATAAATTTTGAAATAAGAGCGCTGATAAAATCGCCAGTGGCAAATAGTCCAAGTAACGCTTGATACACTTCGGAAAAACCAATTGCTTTGAAAAAACAAACGGCAAAATCCTAGGAATCCAAGTCACAACGCCACAACTAACAATCATTAAAAGGCTTGACCAACTAAGCATCTTGAAGCTCACCACCCACCAAACACCCCAAAAGCGTTGCACCAATCACAGCGACTTCAGCGCTAGTGATGCTTAGCAACAAAATTAAGGTGCCGAGAATCACCCCTAAAATAATGATTGTTTTTCGGAAGTGATTTTTCAAAAAAGAGCGCAGTTGAAACAACCACAAACCTAAAAACATGGCCGTTAAAGCAAAGTCTAATCCCAATTTTTCAGGATTGGGAATCAAGCTACCAAATCCACCACCTAATAAGTTGGCAAACAACCAAACCACATAGGCCGAAAGATTCAACCCATGCAACCAGTTCGGCCTTACTTGATGCTTCGTAAGTGCAGTTACTAAAACACCATACGATTCATCGGTTAATAAACTACCTAGACCAAGATTACTCAACCAGTGATTTTCTTTAAAATAATGCGCAATTGATAAACTCATCAACAAATGGCGCAGATTCACTAAAAAAACAGTCGCAATCATGGTACCTAAGGGTGCATGGACGGCCAATAAGGCGCAAATAATAAACTGCGCACTGCCAGCATAAACAATTAATGACAATAAGGCGATTTCCAAAAAAGAAAGGCCCACACCTTTTTCAACGACGCCGGCGGCAAAACCAATCCCGACGTATCCGAACATTGTCGGGATACAGGCCTTGATACCATCCACAAACTTGATATAACCAACCCCTTGTTCCATGAAAAACCCCCTCATTTGGTATGATTGTAACATCATACCAAATGAAAAGGGGATTAAAAAGACGATAATTAATTAAATTATTGCTAGTTTCCACCATTTCCTTGGAAATAGCCCGTTTTACAATTAATGGTCACGATATAAAATGGCAACGCTGACTCACCAATACCATCCATCAATGAGGATTTCGTATTCGTTGCATATAAATTATAATAGCCTTCACCATCTTTGATTTGCGCTTTTTCTAACTTATAGCCACCTTTAACGATATAACCGCGATCGATACAAGTCCCGATTACATCATTGTACACGCCATCTGCCCACTCCCACGCTGAATTATCACTATCAGCAACATCACGCTTATCCGTTGCCATCACCGGCTGATTGGCATCGGTTGCTTCACTGGCTGCACTTGCCTGCGCTTTTTCTTTAGCAGTCTTTTGTGCGGCTACTTTCGCTTTGGCTTCAGCTGCTTTTTTCTCGGCTGCTTCAGCTTTTTCTTCTTTTTTCAAAGCTTCATCAGCCGTTTTTAAGTTGTTTTTTAAGTCCGTCTTTTGATCGCTTTCAGGTAACTCATCGACCAATGAAAGAGCTTCGTCATATTGCTCGCGTGTTGCTTTATCAACAAGTTTTTTGTCTTGATAGACTTTTGCTACCGCATCTTGTGCTTTTTTTAATGCCTCTTCTTGTTGCTGCAACGTCTCATCAACTGTTTTTAAGTTGTTTTTTAAGTCGGTCTTTTGATCGCTTTCAGGTAACTCATCGACCAATGAAAGAGCTTCCTTATATTGCTCACGCGTTGTTTGGTCCACCATTTTTTGTTCTTGATAAATCTTAGCGACCGCTTCTTTTGCGTTGGTTAAGGCGGTTAACTGTTGATTTCCTTGATCAATGGCTTGATTCACTAAATTAGCAAACGCATCATCAGTGGTCATTTTAGGTAAGTTAATCGGGCTATCCCCTTGATAGAGTGCCTCAGTGACCAATTGATCCCCCATAATGACCGGTTCATTAAAAAGCGCATTGATTTGATTAACGGTTGTTATTTTCCCTTTAATCGCGCCATAAGTCGCGTTTAACGCACTGTATGCCTCTTCATCTTGGTAATTGTCTAACTTTTCACCTAATTTTTCAAGCTCTGATAACGTTGCATCTGGTTGAACAAATTGTTGCTCATCATCCACAAAGAATTCGGCTAATTGTTGCTGAATTTGATCTAATTCACTTTGAACCTTCGCTTCTTGTGCCGCAACTTGTTCTTGATGATGATAAACACCACCACCAACGGCACCCATTAAAATCAAACTACAAATAATTAAATAAGGTAATTTGCTACGTTTGGCTGGTGGGATGGGCGTCTCGTCAGTTGGACGCTCCTCTGTATCCTCCTTAAACTCTGCAACAGCAGCGCTTACTACAGGCTCTGCAACCGTTTCTGGTTCTTGGTCTTCAGCCGGGTTGTCATCTTCAACTAGCGTTTCTGGCAATTCTTCAAGCGGTTCGGCTACTTCTTGTTCGACTTGTTCAGTTTCTTCCAACTCTTCTACAACTTGTGTTTCGTCAGGTGTTTCATCTTGAGCTGACGTTTCAACGACTGCTGGTTCTGACTGCTCCGTTGTTTCTTGGGCTAACAATTCTTCTAAAGTTGGTTCGTCGTCAGCCATCTGACCTTTTGAGCGTCGAATATAGGCAGTTAAAATCCCATTGGTTCCTACAGTTGACAACGCACTCTTTTTTTCTGCGTCACTCAGCGGCTGTGATTGCTCAGCCACCGTTTCTACAACGGGTTCTTTATGTATTGCTTCTGCTTGTGGTTTTGACTCGGTTAACTTAGCAGATTGCTCAGTTTTAGTTATTTCCGTACTTTCACTATTTTCATTAACTTCTTCATTTTTTTCATTAAAATGATTCATCACTGAACCGATTGGCAAGTCTTTAAATTCTGACCAGTTAATATTATCATTTTTCATTGGTTCTTTGGCTTCATCTTGAATCAAAGAATCGGTTACTTTTAAACCGCATTCCGGACAGACTTCTTCATTTGGAAGCGATTGAAACCCACAATGTGGACATTTATTCATCATTGTTATCTTGCTCCTTTTTCCCCATAGTCCTTAATCTACCATATATCTAATCAATCGCCAATACCTTTAATATTAGGTTTTTTTTAAATTTCTTTTACAATTCTCCACAAGATGATTAAGAGGTCCTCGCTGTCATTCGTCTGATTATTTACGCTGAAAAAAAAGGCTCTGAAAGAATGAATAATCACTCTTTCAGAACCTTGATGACTCGTGAATTTTACTCCAAGAAATCTTTTAATTGTTTCGAACGAGATGGATGACGTAACTTGCGCAAGGCTTTGGCCTCGATTTGACGAATTCGTTCACGCGTTACGCCAAAGACTTTTCCGACTTCTTCTAACGTTCTAGTCCGACCATCATCTAAACCAAAACGCAAACGTAAAACATTTTCTTCACGGTCAGTTAATGTGTCTAAGACATCTTCGAGTTGTTCTTTTAATAACTCATACGCCGCATGTTCAGCTGGACTCGTTGCTTCTTGATCTTCGATGAAATCCCCTAAGTGTGAATCATCTTCTTCACCAATTGGCGTCTCTAACGATACCGGCTCTTGCGCAATTTTTAGAATTTCTCGAACTTTTTCCGTTGGTAAATCCATTTCAGCTCCAATTTCTTCTGGTGTCGGTTCGCGCCCCAAATCTTGCAATAATTGTCGTTGAATCCGGATTAATTTGTTAATCGTTTCGACCATGTGAACCGGAATGCGGATGGTTCTCGCTTGGTCAGCAATCGCACGGGTAATCGCTTGACGAATCCACCAAGTCGCATAAGTTGAAAATTTGAACCCTTTGCGGTAATCAAACTTTTCAACAGCTTTCATTAAGCCCATGTTCCCTTCTTGAATTAAATCCAAAAATTGCATGCCGCGGCCCACATAACGCTTCGCAATACTTACCACCAAACGTAAGTTAGCTTCAGCTAGGCGTTGTTTCGCTTCTTGATCGCCTTCTTCAATTTTTAACGCTAATGCGACTTCTTCTTCGGCTGTTAACAATGGTACGCGACCGATTTCTTTTAAATACATCCGCACAGGATCATTAATTTTGACTCCCGTTGGCGCAGAAAGGTCTTCTTGCTTAGCCGCCTCCGCCTTTTTCTCATTAGATTTCAAACTATGAATTGAGGGGTCTCCATTCTCATCCACCACACTAATCCCTGCATCTTCGACTTTTTGAATCAAGGTATCCATCGCTTCTGCATCTAGAGAAAAAGGTGTTGCCAAGGTATTAGACAAATCATCGTACACAACTTGTCCCTTAGTCTTATGTTCTTTAATAAATTTTGCTACCGCTTGTTCGTAAGCACTATTTGTTTCTTTTGCCATGAAAAGAAGGCCCCCTTTAATAAATTTCGGCTTGCTTCATTTGTTTTGTTAAATTTAGAATCTCGACTGCCAGTTCCAACTCGAGTTGCTGATTCCCACGCTGACTAGCTTCGAGTTGCGCGAGGCGTTTTTGATTGATCTGTTCTGTTAAACGTGCTCTCTTAAAAATCGATAATAAGCTTTGAAGCTCTCGTTCTGAAGTCTGTTCAGGAACCTTGAGCGAAGCAATTTCACTGACACGCTGGATTGTTTCTTGTTGTAAAATATTGACAAAGTCCGATAAAACGAATTCACCTTTCGCTTCCAAATAAGTATCATAAAGGACATAAATTTCTTGATACGCATCATGCACAAATTGAAAATCAACTTGTTTTAATCGTTGATTTAAAAAAGAGTCGTTAAATAAGCGATACAGCAATAAACGTTCGGCTTTTTCAACTTGGCTCAGTGGTTGCCGTTGTCTTGTGGTAACAACGACTGCTGGATTAACAACCGCTTCATGCGCGGGCTTAGTGGTGATGTGTTGTTGCCGTTGCGTTTGTTTAATCTGGCGAAACTGTTGTTGCAACGTTTCACGACTTAGCTTAAATTCCGCCGAAAGATTGGTTAAGTAACGATCTTGTTCGATTAAAGAATCGACATAGGTCAATTCTTGCAGTAAAGTCTGCAAATAATCCAGTTGTTCCTTTTCATTGTTTAAATTAAACTGTTGCCGAAAATAGCGCATCTTGAAAGTAAAGACCGCATCTTGCCCATGGATTGCTAATTCGTAAAAAGCCTGTGTACCATGTTTTCGCACATACTCATCTGGATCAAGACGATCAGGCATTTGAACGACTGTGACAGCTAAGTGACTGTTTTTTTCTAATAACGTCACGCCGCGATAAGTCGCCTCAACTCCAGCCGTGTCCCCATCGTAACAAAGAATGACTTCCTCTGCATTCTTTTCTAGCAGTTGAATTTGTTCATTGGTTAAACTGGTTCCCATACTGGCGATAGCATTTTGAACCCCTGATTGCCAAGCAGCCAGAACATCCATAAACCCCTCAAATAAAAATACCCGTTTTTCTTTTCGGATAACACTTCGGGCCTTATCAAAATTAAACAACACTTGGCGTTTATTAAATAGGAGCGTCTCGGGACTATTTAAGTATTTAGGCTGATTCGCTCCTTCTCCTTGAGGTAAAAAACGTCCCGAAAACCCAATGGTCTTTCCTTGAGGGTTACGAATGGGAAACATAATCCGTTGATAAAAGCGATCTAGTAGTTGGCCATCATCACGTTCGATAAATAGGCCAGTTTGTCCTAAAAGCTCATCCGTAAATTTTTCATTTTTTAGTATTTGCTGTAAGACTTGCCGTTGTTCTGGTGCAAAACCAATCTGAAAAGTGGCAATGAGTTCTTCGGTTAAGCCTCGTTTTAACAAATACTCATAGGCTTGTTGGCCAACCGTGGTATTCATCAACAGATGGTGATAGACTTCAGCTGCTTTTTCATGACAGGCAATTAATTGCTGTTTTTGCGAAGATTCGACTTCGCTTGTCTGAACTTGCTGATAGTGTTCAGCCAGTGGGATTTGTTCTAATTCGGCAACCTTAACCACCGCTTCAGGAAATGTTAAGCCATCGATTTCTTGAATGAAACTAAAGACATTTCCGCCTTTACCACAACCAAAGCAATGAAAAATTTGTTTGTCTTCTGCAACTGAAAATGAAGGTGACTTCTCATTATGAAACGGACACAGACCCAAATAATTTTTCCCTGATTTTCGTAACTGGACATATTGGCCAACAATTTCAACGATATTCGTCTTCTCACGAATTTCTTCAATAACGTTTTGGGGGATTTTGCCCGCCATTTCACTCACTCCCCACAAGCATAACAAGAGCTTTTCTAAATAATGTCGGTAAAAAATCGCACTAATATAATATCAGCGCGATTAATAATTGGACACAATAACACATAGTCATTCTATCATATTTAATTGGATTTTCAAGTGTTTTGCATAGATATTTTCATCTCCACGCGGTTACTTATATTGCTCTTCTAGACTACTCATCCACTTGCCTAAAACAATCCCTAAAACAGCTAACACACCACAAGCTAGGTAGCCGCTAAGATGAAAGCCCGTATAATCAGTCGGAATAATCATCAACGTGGAAGCAAAGACAATCCCTAAAATGAAATGAAATAATTGGGGATACGCTTTGCCAAATAGATAATCCATCACTTTCGATAAACCTAAAACAACCACAATACCACCTAATGCAATCGGAAAAATAACGCCAAAATCAAGTTCTTTGATGCCATCAGCCATCGCTTTGTACATTCCCATATACACTAAAAAATTAGACGGACTTAACCCGGGAACAATCATTCCAAGGCCAATTAAGCCACCAGCAATCATCCAAGTAAAGAAATTTTGATCAACGTGTGAAAATAAAGTTGACCCTTGCCATAAAAAGAGCAAGCCCAAAACAAAACTAACAACCAAAATGAATAGTTCTCGTTTTGCTCGCCCTTGTTTGCCGGCTTCTTGCCATAAAGCTGGGGCCGTCCCAATAATACAACCGACAAAAAACCACAAAATAATCGTTTCAAAAGCACCTAATAAAAAACTAACAGCAAAAGACAAAAGGAAAACACCGGTAATCCCACCTAAACCAACAGGTAGAAAGAATAAAACATTTTCTTTAAAATCTTTCGTAATGTGTGCTAAAAAGGTGATAATTCGTTCATAAATTCCAAAAATGGCTGCTAAAGCACCGCCACTAACACCTGGTAAAATAAACCCAGAGCCAATAAACATCCCTTTAATAAACCGTAATAGCCATTCTTTCGATTCAGCACTTTGCTTTTTTATTTCCATGAATTACTCAACACTCCTATTTTAATTTTCCTTTTTAGTTTAGCATAGCGTTATCAGCAGATGGTTAAAATAAGAACTCTGTTATTTTCAACTTTTCTTGATTGTTTTTCACAATTTGAGCATAGAAAAAGTTGCCACCATTTTGATACAAATAGCCACCATTGTATGCCACGGCATGAGGATTCCAATAACGGTACTGGTTTAACTCGCTATTACCCAAAATTGGGGCTAAAACCTCCTTAGAATACGTTTGTGCTAATTTAATTGTATTTTTTTGACCATGTTCTTTCACATAATCAATATAATCTAAACCAAAATTGTAGGCCTGCACAGCGGTCCAAACATCACATCCTGCCGCATCAGCTAATTCAAGCGCTTGGCTTAAATAACTGATACCTTGCGTTAAGCTTTCTTTTTGCGAAGTGATTTGCTCGATTTCACCGTAAGCACTTTCTGAACTTTGCATTAAATCAACGCCTTGACCTTTTGATTCGGTCATAATGATGGCCGAGACAAGTCGTTGATATTCTTCTAACTCTTTTGCTTGTGTCAACTCTGCTACCTGATTATCATATTGGTGGACGTCTTTGAGAATTTGATAGTTACGCACACCCCAAAAAAGCCCTGCTAAGATAACCCCTGTAAAAAAAATAATTCCAATGATTTTAAGACTGCGAACAAATACTTTCATAATCGACTCCATCCTAATTTGACTATGTTAAATATTACTACTTATTGAAAGATGACTCCATCTCAAGCTATGACTTTCAAGTAAAATTAATAAAAATAAAATATATTTCAATTACGTTACCTTGGCTACCTTAATTGGAGCCTAAGTACGTGCTTTACTTTTACAAAAAAAGAGGTTGCGACCGAAATATTCTGCCGCAGCCTCTTTTTTATTATAGTTTATTAATGATATCTTCTACATTTTTGATGGTTACCGAAAGTGTCCCATCAGGATTATTGATGAACTCGATTAATTCACTATTGCGATACACTTCTAAAGGAACAATCAATTCAATCCCATTGGAGAGCTTTAATTTTTGCTTACTGTATTTCTTTTCAGAGATTTCTTTCACATCTCGTAGTAACGGCGCACGATCCACAAATCCTTTTTCAACGACCTCCTCTTGAAAGGCTAATTGCGCCGAAATATTTTCTTTGAAGACTGCTTGCGCCACTTCTTTGGCATCAAGTTGACCAGACTCTTCGATTACGGAATAGACCGCTTCTTTCACATCCGCAATTACTTCATGAGGATCTTCTTCAAATTTTTTACCAACTTTTTCAGCCACACGTTTAATCACTTTAACGCTTTCTTCCAATGAAGGCAAGCTCTGACTTTCAATCACATTCGTCGAAAAATAATAACTTTTTTGGCCAGAAAAAGTGTACTTTTTCTCAATTAGTTCATAACTTAAATCATTTAAATTAACCGTAATTCCTTCATCCGCTCGTTGGGTTTTCCCCGCTAAGATACCGCGGTTAATAATTAATTTGTTTTGAATCCCCCCTTCTGTCGCATCGACATAATGCGTGTACGCCTCATGATAATTGACCTTTAGAAAAGCTACATAAGGGATTGTGTCTTGTTCATACAAGACTAAGAAGACATCCGCACTTGGTGCATCCTCACTTTGATGATAATTTTCAAACCATTTCAACACCACAGACTCACTAGTCACTAGAAAATCTTCCCGCGCATTTTGCATGAGCTGGGTGAAGGGGGCTTCTGGAACCAAATTCCCCGTTTTGGTTTGCGCAGAAGATAGTTTTTGAATTTTTTTAATTAAATAGTCGCGAATATATTCCGTTGTTAAATCTAATTCTAATTGTGAAATTACCGGATTACCGGCCTCGCGATCAATGATATGCATAACTGCTTGTTTTAAGTAGATGTCCATACTGCCACTCCTTTGTTGTTCTAGTTTACAAAAAAAGCAGCAAAATACCAAGCTAAAAAGCAAATCTTTGGTTTTTTTTCAGAGCTAGAGTACAATGGAAGACAAATAAACTTGAGGAGCAGAACATGTCGATTACACGTCTGAATCATTTACCCGCTGAAATTAAAAACATTCTTCACCCTGATTTTATTTTCTTAATCTCGACTGATAAAATCCAACACTTTCCCGTAAGAGGTTGGCAGCAAGCAGCATTTCAAGAGAGCATTGAAACTTATTTTCCCGATGAAAAAACACAATTTATCTGGGAAGATAAACTAGTGATTTCAAATAAACGGGATCTTTTGATGATACTCCCGTGCTTCACTGAAGCATTTCCGACTAAATAAAGCGGAAATCCATTAAATTTAATTAAATTCAAGTGAAATCGATGAAAAAGCTTTCCATTGTCGCAGTTTTTTTCTATAATGTTAAAGGTATTAGATAAAAGGAGCAGATTATGAAAAAAAAACAAATCCAAAAGTTGTATAAGCAATTTCGTCCCTCTTACGAACAAGTTCGTCTACAGTTATTCAAAACTTTAGAAGAAAAAGCGGTTCAGACCTACAATTTATCATTGAGAGTCTACATTGATCCGAAAAAAACTTCTGAAATGACGATTGAATTACTTCAACCAACAACGAAAGAACAACTTCTTTCAGTTCCGATGGACGAAAACTTTGTGACCGTCTTAAAACGCATCCAAAAACAAGAGCAAGGGTTGCTCGATCGCTTCAGCACGAATTTAGTTGCTGAAATCGCGAATTATTGGACATCACCTGAAGAAGAAACCGCAGAAGAAGTGGTCACTACTACAGAAAGCGAAGCCATCCAAACGGCCGATGTTTCCTCAGAAGAGGCACTTTCTTGGACCACTTTCAGCACAGAAATCGAAAAATTCCCGAAATTTTTCACTGAAAGTACTGCCGATGAAGTGTTCATCAAAGAAAAAACAGCTAAAGAAGATCGTTTACTAGCAACCATCTCTTTAACTGAAGAAAATTCATTTACTATTGAAAAAGCTTTGGAGCGTAAATACAAATTAAAAACTGAAGTCATTCCAGTAATTGAAGCCTTCGCTCAAACACCGATTGCTAAACGTTAATCACTAAAAAGAATTCCCCAACTTTAATCAGTTAGGGAATTCTTTTAGTTTATCTACGGATTTTTGCTAACAGCTGGCGAGCTGTCGCTTGATTCATCTGCATTTGTTGCAAGGCCTTGGCGACTTCGTTAATTTCATTGCCAGTTGCCCCGACGCTCATCGCTAGCGCTCGCGCTTGTAGACTCATATGTCCGGCTTGAATTCCTTCTGAAACTAATGCGCGTAAAGCGGCTAAGTTTTGGGCTAATCCCACACTTGCGACAATCGCCATTAGTTCTTTAGCTGAGTGAACTTGAAGGATTTCTAAGGCAATTTGGGCTTTGGGTAACACTTTGGTTGCTCCACCCACCGTTGCAATTGCTAATGGAACGGTAATTGACCCAATTAACTCGTCCCCCTCTAATTTCCAAGAAGTTAAGCTCTGATACTGCCCGGTTTGAGATGCATAAGCATGGCACGCAGCTGACACAGCGCGCGTATCGTTACCTGTGGCTAAAATCACACTCTCGATACCATTCATAATCCCTTTATTATGCGTTGCGGCCCGCTTGGGATCTAAGTTCGCATAGGTGGTCGCCAAAACAATTTTTTCAGCCACTGCTCGCCCAGCCCCCGTTTTACTCAAGCGATGGACTGGAATGCGACAACTCACCGTGACTAATGAATCAGTAGCATAATTACTTAAGATGCTAAAAAGGATTTCTTCTTGCGTCCAAGTCTTGATTTGATTGGCCATTCCTTCAAGCAGCGTATTAACGATATTGGCCCCCATTGCATCTTTCACATCAACTAAAATATCTAACGAGACAAAGGTTGCACCAACTTTACGATAACTTATTTTACGTAATCCACCACCACGTTTAATAATCGATGGATAACTTTTAGCCGCACTTGCGAAAAATTCAGCTTCACGATTCGTTAACTCTTGAATCAACTGGTCTTGATCCGTCACTTTGCTAAAAACAATTTGACCGGCCATTAAACGGTCAATCGCCGTCACCTGAAACGCCCCCGCAATTTTGGCGCCATAACTACAAGCCGCAATCACGGATGGTTCTTCCGTTGCCATCGGGACTACCACTTCACGGTCATTGACTACAACGTTTAGCGCGACTCCCAAAGGAATTTCAACTTCACTAATTTGATTTTCAATCAAATGATTCGCAATTTCTGGTGGTAAAGCCATTTTAGTTAACTGCGCCACCGACTCCGCGGATAAATCGTGGTCTGCTTTAAGTGTCTGTAGACGTTCTTGTCGTGTTAATTTGTAAAAAGGTCTTTTTTTTTTAACTCTGCAGGGCGTTCTAGTAACAAGGCCACACCTAAGCCGCCACCGACACAAAGTGAGGCAATGCCTAAATGCTGATCTGCTTGTGCTAATTGATAACTTAGCGTTGTGACTAGCCGGGCTCCTGTCGCACCAATTGGATGGCCTAGAGAAATCCCGCCACCTAAAACATTGACCTTATTTGCATCTAAGCCTAGCTCTTGTTCTACCACGATTGAAGAGGCTGCAAAGGCTTCGTTAATTTCGAATAAATCAATATCGGCTTTAGTTAATTGATTGCGCTCAAGTAATTCGCTGATGGCTTTAATCGGTGAAATCCCCATAATTGAAGGATCAATACCGACTTCAACGCAATCTTTAATGACTGCTAAATAAGGTAAATTATGTTTAATAGCATATTCTTTTGAAGCTAGTAACACTGCGGCGGATCCATCATTTAAGGTTGAAGCATTCCCCGCGGTCACACTCCCGTCTTCTTTAAATACGGGTTGTAAACTCGCTAGTTTTTCAAGCGTTGACCCTTCTCTAATTCCTTCATCAAAGGCTAGTTCTTCCAAGCTAACTAACTCCTGAGCAAAAGCCTCCGCTTGTTTCGATTGGGCTGCTTTCATTTGTGAGTTCAGAGCAAATTCATCTTGTTGTTGGCGGGTAATACCGTATTGCTCAGCCACTTTTTCCGCGGTCAACCCCATATGTTTTTCACTAAATGCATCGGTTAACCCATCTAAAATCATACTAGAAATTGGTTGCCCGTATTCACCAGTCATTGCCGAATAAGCGCTAATTTTTGGTGCTTGAGACATACTTTCCGTCCCACCGGCTAAAACGACCTCGGCCTCACCTAGTTGAATTAATTGGCGGGCCATCATGATCGCTTTTAAGCCCGAGCCACAAACCTCATTGATTGTTGACGCGACTATGTGATGATTAAGCCCACTTTTTAAAGCGATTTGGCGGGCTGGATTTTGACCATTGCCTGCTTGTAAAACATTCCCAAAAATGACCTGTTTTATATCTTCAGAAACACCTAAGTTTCGTTGAATTAATTCCTTTGTTACTTTTACGCCCAAATCAACGGCATTAAACGAGCTCAGTGCTCCTTTGTATTTACCGATTGGGGTTCTGATTGCATCAAGAATAACGATTTCTTTCACAAAAACACCTCCACTTTGCAATATATCACTAATCTAAAAAAAAACAAACACCCTTTCGTTTTTCCTTACTATTTCTGTCACATTTTTTTAACAAAATTTTAAAATTCGAGTTAAAATCTTCCTATCCAACTCCTTTTTATGCTAACTTATATTATAACGATATATTTACATGAAGGAGTTATAAAATGACAGTTGGAATCGATAAAATTAGTTTTTTCGTCCCCCCCTATTACTTAGATATGAGTGAACTAGCTCATGCACGCAACGTTGAACCCGGAAAATTTTTGATTGGAATTGGCCAATCAGAAATGGCAATTAATCCGATTAGCCAAGATATTATTACCTTTGCAGCCAATGCAGCCCAAAATATCTTAAATGAAGCCGATCAAGAAGCAATCGATATGGTGATTGTCGGTACCGAATCAAGCATCGATGAATCCAAAGCCTCAGCGGTCGTCTTACACCGTTTATTAGGTATTCAACCGTTTGCGCGCTCTTTTGAAATTAAAGAAGCTTGTTATGGTGCGACAGCCGGCTTACAAATGGCCAAAAATCATATTCAACTGCATCCAGAAAGTAAAGTTTTAGTGATTGCCACCGATATCGCCAAATACGGCCTAAATTCAGGTGGAGAACCGACGCAAGGGGCGGGCGCGGTTGCCATGCTGATTTCAAGCAACCCTCAAATTTTGGCACTTGAAGATGATAATGTCATGCATACCCAAGATATTTATGATTTTTGGCGTCCAACAGGGCATGACTATCCTCTAGTTGATGGTCCCTTATCAAACAGTACCTATATTGATTCATTCGTCAAAGTTTGGCAACAACACAAAAAGGTTACCGGTCTGGACTTAGCGGATTATCAGGCGCTCGCGTTTCATATTCCTTATACTAAAATGGGAAAAAAAGCTTTATTATCCATTCTAGACGATCAAACACCAAGCGAGCAAGAACGGATCTTGACTCGTTATGAAGAAAGTATCGCCTATAGCCGGCGTGTCGGCAATCTTTATACTGGATCGTTGTATCTAGGACTGATTTCACTTTTAGAAAATAGTACTAGCTTACAAGCCGGTAATCGCATTGGATTATTTAGCTATGGGTCAGGTGCTGTCAGTGAATTCTTCTCAGGAACCCTTGTGAACGGCTTTGAACATGCCTTGAAAGCTGACTATCACCAAGCATTATTAAATCAACGCCAACAGCTTTCTGTGGCTAAATATGAAGAAATCTTTGCTCAAACCTTCGATTCATCAGAAAATGAAAAATTCAACGACAGCTTACCTTTTAGCATCACTGAAATTAACAACACGGTTCGTCGTTACAAAGAAGACTAAAAAAAGACTCTGTTTCCACTAGTGTGGCGACAGAGTCTTTTTTTTAGATTGGAAAAGCTTTGAACTCACCGGCTGATAACTGATAGACTTCTTTAAAACCAATTTCCTTAACTAATTCTAGGACTTGGTCAAAATGAAAGTTCAACGTATCGACGGCATGCGAATCACTAGTAATAATGATTGGCACGTCATTTTCGTAGAGCTCGTCTAACAAATAGCGACTTGGATATGGAGCTTTCGTCCAGCCACGACTAATGCCACCCGTGTTAATTTCGACTAACCCATCATAGTTTCTCAAGACTGGTATAATTTTCTTTAACGCATTCGTCGCAATCGCTAGGTAATCAATCAAGCAATCATCCAAGTAATGCAATTCGTCATTAAATTTTGTAAATAAATCAAAATGCCCGACAATTTTGGGTTGATTTTTTAAGACATGTTTAACGACTAAGTCATAATAATCACTGGCCATTGCCAAGACATCCCCTTCATACCAAGTGTTTAGCGTTTCAATAAACGTCGCCGGGCTTTCATCAACACTGCGATATTCCCCGTTTCTTGGTGGGAAATAATGCACCGAGCCAATTAGATAATCAAACGCGACACTTGGGGTTGGGCTAAAATAATCAAGCTCTAACCCAACTGACAATTTGATTTGTCGGCCTAACTCTTCTTGTAAATTAACAATGGCCGCTTGGTAATCTTGCTCACTAGCAATTCCCGCACACCCCGGATCAAAAGTCGCCGTTGAATGCGAGGTAAACCCTAAATCGGTAAACCCCAAAGCAATTGCCGCTTGAGCCATTTCTTTTAGGCTATTCTTGCCGTCACAAAACGTACTATGAGTATGTGCATTCGAAATAAATTTCATCGCAATCCCTACTTTAAGGTTTCTTGTTTAACTTTTTTATCCACGACATGACGTTTGCTTAATTCTTTTTTGACATCTTCCACCGTAATGCCCATCTCAACCATTAAGACCATTAAGTGGTACGCTAAGTCAGCTGTTTCATAGACGGTTTCGGTTTTGTCATTCTTCATGGCACCAATCACGACTTCGGTTGACTCTTCGCCAACTTTCTTCAAGATTTTCTCTAAGCCTTTTTCAAATAAGTAAGTTGTATAGCTACCTGCTTGTGGTGAAGTTTTCCGGCCTTCAATTAAATCATACAAACTTTCTAATGAAAAATCCGCCTTACTTTCATCTGCAAAAACTGCATTCGTAAAGCAAGAATTCGTGCCTGTATGACACGCCGGACCATCTTTAATGACTTTGGCCACTAACGCATCTTGATCACAGTCGGCAACGAGTGATACTAAGTGTTGGTAATTGCCACTTGTTTCACCTTTACGCCATAATTCTTGGCGACTTCTTGAATAAAAGGTCATTAATTGATCTTTTAACGTTAATTGTAGGCTTTCTTCGTTCATATAAGCCACCGTTAAGACTTCATTTGAATAAAAGTCTTGAACGACTACTGGTACTAAGCCATTGGCATCAAATTTGATTTCCATTGTTTTTCCTCCAAACCTAGCGTGAGAGACGCATCGGAATATTTTTTGCTGCTAAAAATTGTTTTAATTCAGGAATTTTGACTTCCCCATAATGGAAAATTGACGCGGCAAGTCCAGCATCGATTTTCGGATTTACAAACAAGGTTGCAAAGTCCTCTTTGTTCCCAGCACCACCTGAGGCAATGATTGGTAAATCAACTAACTCGGCAATTTGATTAAGTAACTCAAGATCAAAGCCTTGTTTCACGCCATCCATATCCATTGAGTTAATCACGAGTTCACCCGCGCCTAAATCGGCCCCTTGTTTAATCCACGCTAAGGCATCAAGGCCCGTATCCTCACGACCACCTTTGGTAAAGACATTAAAGCCTTTCCCCACGCGTTTGACGTCCACTGAAAGTACCACACATTGGCTACCATAACGTTGCGCGGCTTCTTGAATTAATTGCGGATTTCTAATCGCACCAGAGTTGACACTAACCTTGTCAGCGCCAGCTTTTAAGACACGGTCAAAATCTTCTAACGTATTGATGCCGCCACCAACGGTTAAAGGAATGAAGACTTCAGAAGCCACTTGGCGCAAGATATCCGTAAAAAGCTTCCGACCATCAGAAGAAGCCGTAATATCATAAAAGACTAACTCATCGGCCCCTTGTTCGTTGTAAAATTCGGCTAATACCACCGGATTTTCAACATCTTTTAAGCCAGAAAAGTTCACACCTTTCACCACGCGACCGTCGCGAACATCAAGACAGGGAATAATTCGTTTTGAAATCATTGTCGTCCTCCTAGCGTTGCGGACCCGCAATTTTAATTAATTCTTCCAGTGATAATTGACCATTGTAAAGCGATTTGCCAACAATCACACCTTCTAAGTTGAGATCGGCTAAGCTTTGAATGTCTTTCATCGAAGAAACCCCACCAGAAGCCGTAATGTCTAAGCCTTCAATGCGGTTTAGATTGGCATATAACTCAATATCTAAGCCTTCACCCGTACCATCTTTAGAAATTTCGGTATAAATCACTCGTTTACAGCCCCATTGTGCCAATTGTTCACAAAACTCATAGGCCGTAGTATCCGTTGTTTTTAACCAACCTTCAACAGCCACTAAGCCATCACGTGCATCGACACCCACGACAATTTTTTCACCATATTTTTTCAATAATTGCTTGGTTAATTCGGGATTGGCTTGAGCAAGTGTCCCTAAGATTACTTGGCTGACACCACTTTCTAAACAACTTTCAATCGTTGCTTCATCACGAATTCCGCCACCAACTTCGACGTTTAAAGAGGTTTGTTTCACGATTTGTGAAGCGACTTCAAAGTGACGTTGTTGGCCATCTTTGGCACCATCAAGATCAACTAAGTGTAAATAACGCGCACCTTGGTCAACGAATTTTTGGGCAAATTGGACTGGATCATCACCAAAGACTTCTTGTTTATCGTAGTCACCTTGGTACAAGCGGACAACTTTTTTATTTAATAGGTCAATTGCTGGATAAATTTTCATTCGTAACCTCCGAAAATGCTTTTAATAGTTTTAGACCGGCTTGGCCACTTTTTTCTGGGTGAAATTGGGTCCCAAAGACATTGCCGTTTTGGACAATCCCGGGAACATGGACCCCATATTCACTGTAACCAACAAGTTCACTTTCACAATTGGTCGCATAGAAACTATGGACATAATAAAATGATTCTTCTGCTGTGGTATCTTTTAACAACGGACTAGCTTGATCAGCAATTTCTAATTCGTTCCAACCAATATGCGGAACCTTTAAATCACTACCAATTTCTTTTAACGCTGCTGATAACGAGCTGACTTGCCCTTTAATTAAACCGAGTCCTTTATGATGACCAAACTCATCACTTGATTCAAATAATAACTGCATCCCTAAACAAATCCCTAATAACGGTTTGCCGGCTTTCGCTAAATCAATTAATGGCTGGGTTAAGCCGGTGTCATCTAATTTTTGCTTCGCATCACCAAATGCCCCGACGCCTGGCAAAAGAATCTGATCTGCTTTTTGTAATACTGCTAATTCGTTGGTAATCACATAATCGATATCTAGGCGCTTTAATGAACTCCCTAGACTAAATAAATTACCAACGCCATAATCGACAATTGCAATCATTTGCTTCCTCCTTACAGAATCGTGCCTTTTGTTGATGGGATTTCATTGGGGGCTTTTTCGTCAATCGCCACCGCTTGTGCTAACGCGCGACCAAAGGCTTTAAAGCTTGCTTCGACGATATGATGGCTATTTTTACCCGCTAATTGGTGAATGTGAATCGCAGCGCCTAGTTCTCTGGCAAAAGCAATAAAGAACTCTTCGACTAATTCCGTATCAAAGGTCCCGATACGTTCATTGGGAATCTCAACATTGACCACCGCAAAACCACGACCGCTAATATCAATGCCACACGTAATAAAGGTTTCATCCATTGGTAAGTTCATTGAACCGTAACGAATAATGCCACGACGTTCACCTAACGCATCTGAAAACGCACGGGCAATCACAATCGCTACATCTTCAACTGTGTGGTGCGCATCAACTTCTACATCGCCATCACAGATTAATTCGATATCAAAACGGCCATGACGACAAAATAGTTCTAACATATGGTCAAAAAAGCCCACTCCAGTTGCAATTTTTTGTTGCCCAGTTCCATCAATGTTTAATTTTAAAGCGATTTTTGTTTCAGTCGTATCTCGTTTAATTTCTGCTTGACGCATCTACGCTACCCCATTTTCTTTTAAAATTTGTGTGACTTGTTCAATAAAGGTTACCATTTGTTCTTTCGTGCCAATTGAAATTCGTAAGTAATCCCGAATCGAATCCTTATCAAACCAACGAACAAAAATGTTACGGTCTCTTAATTTAGTAAACAACTCATTGCCTGCAATTTTTTCATGCTTAGCAAAGAGGAAATTCGCTTGGCTATCCGTTACCGCAAATCCTAAATCGACCAAGGCTTGTTTGGTAAATGCTCGGGTTTCAATCACGGCTTTTTGACACTTTTCAAAATAGACTTGATCTTCTAAAGCTGCACGTCCGGCTGCTAAGGTCATACTATTGACATTATAAGGATTTAAGGAGAACTTCAATTGATTTAAGGCTTGAATTAATGATGGATTACCAATGGCATACCCCAAGCGTGCACCGGCTAATTGACGAGATTTCGAGAAGGTGCCGACAACCAATAAATTATCAAATGCTTGAATCAATGGCACCATCGACTCTGCACCGAAATCAACATACGCTTCGTCAATAATCACTAAACGTTCCGGATTACTCTCCACTAACTGAGTTAAACGTTCGCGACTTAAGGCAATGCCAGTTGGTGCATTGGGATTGGCTATGATAACTGTTTTGTCTGACTCTTGATAGGATGTTAGATCAATCGTCAAATCGGCTGCTAATGGAACTTCTTGGGCAACTACTTGGTGCAACTGCGCATAAACTGGATAAAAGCCATAACTGATTTGCGGATAAATGACACCGTGTTCCATCAGGCCTTGGAAACAAAAAGATAAAATCTCATCACTACCATTACCGACAAAAACTTCTTCAGGTGAAACGTCAAAAAGATCAGCTAATTTTTCAATAACCGTATGACAAGTAGGATCAGAATACAATTGTAAATTTTGCGCAGCTTTTGAAACAGCTGTTATCACACCGGGTGCCGGTGGAAAGGGATTTTCATTGGTGTTTAGCTTAATAACTTCCTTTAGATTCGGTTGTTCCCCTGGGGTATAGGGAGCTAATGAAGCAAATTTGGCATCTAAAAAGTTCATCTTACTCCTCCTCGAAACGCACGGCCATTGAATTGGCGTGTCCGCCTAAACCTTCAGCGTTGGCAAAGTAAATCACATCTTCGGCTACTTTTTGCGTAGCTGGTGGTGTGTAGTATAAGTAACTACTACGTTTCACAAAGTCATCAACGGATAAAGCCGAATAAAAACGTGATGTCCCTTCTGTTGGTAAGGTATGGTTTGGCCCAGCGAAATAATCGCCTAAGACTTCTGGCGTATAGTGCCCTAAGAAGACACTACCGGCATTTTTCACTTGGTCTAATAAGGCAAATGGTTCAGCCACGGACAACTCTAAATGCTCTGGGGCAATTTTATTTGAAAGTTCTAGTGCTTCTTCCATTGAAGCGACTAAAATGATTTTGCCATTATTCAAAATGGAGACACTAGCAATTTCTTTACGTGCTAACTTGTCCGTTTGGAGCGTTAATTCTGCTTGCACGGCTTGCGCTAGTTCTTGGCTTGTTGTAACTAAGACTGCTTGGGCGTTCACATCATGTTCAGCTTGCGCTAAAAGATCGGCTGCGACCCATTTCGCTTTCGCTGTTTCATCGGCTACAATTAAGATATCACTCGGACCGGCAATCATATCGATATCGACGGCACCATAGACTAATTTTTTCGCCGTTGCGACAAAGATATTTCCTGGTCCGACAATTTTATCCACTTGTGGAATGGATTGTGTTCCATAAGCCAATGCTGCAACGGCTTGGGCACCACCGACACGATAAATTTCGGTCACACCAGCGACTTGAGCGGCTGCTAAAATTACTGGATTGACTTGACCATTTTTATCTGGCGGTGTCACCATCACGATTTCTTTGACCCCAGCCACTTGAGCTGGAATCACATCCATTAAAACGGTACTTGGATAAGCTGCGGTCCCACCTGGCACATAAACGCCCACACGTTCTAATGGTAGAACTCGTTGCCCCATCACTGTACCATTTTCCGCCGTTACAAAACCTTGGCGAACTTGTTTTTCATGGAACTTACGGATATTTTTTTTGGCTTTCCTCATCACTGCGATAATTTTAGCATCAACTTGTTCAATCGCTGCTTCAATTTCAGCTGTGGTAATTTTTAAAGTCGTAATCTTTTGACCGTCAAATTTTTCCGTATAATCAATCAGCGCTTGATCGCCAGTTGTTTTGACGGTCTCAATGATTTCACTGACACTTGCCGAAACATCTTTGGTGTCGACAGCGTTTCTTTGACATAATTCTGCCAGAGTTTCCGTTGCCGTTGAACGAATTTTTATCATAATACGTCACTCACCTTTGTCATTAAGTTTGAAATAGATGCTTGCTTAAAGCGCCACGCTGCGGGGTTAGCGACTAGACGCGCGGATGATTCTAAAATATCTTCTAAAACCACGAGATTGTTTTCCTTTAAGGTGGTGCCCGTTTCAACAATATCGACAATCACATCCGATAAATCGAGTAATGGTGCCAACTCAATTGAACCATGTAATTGAATTAATTCCATACTTTGGCGAATTTGACTATAATAAGTTCTGGCAATGTTCGTGTATTTCGTTGCTACACGTAATGGACGGCTTGGATTTGCTTCAAAGTTTGGATGACCCGCCACTGACATTTTACATTTGCCAATGCCAAGGTCTAGTAATTCAAGAATTTCAGCGCCTGATTCTAATAAGACGTCTCGACCAACTACCCCAATATCGGCAGCGCCTTTTTCGACATAGACATCAACATCGCTTGGTTTCACCAAGAAGAAACGAATTTTATTTTCCGTGTCTTCAAAGATAAGTTTCCGGCTATCGTCAAACAAACCGACTTTGACTAACTTTGCTTTCACTAATAATTCATAGACAACTTGGCCCATGCGTCCCTTGGGCAGAGCCACGTTCAGATAGTCACTATCTTCTTTTGACGTATCGTAAACTCGATCAATGCCATCTAGATACATCCCAAACCCAATGGCACCGTGACTTTGATTTTGGCGCTTCAATAAATTATCATAACGACCACCGAACAAAACCGCATCGGGAATCCCTTCTAAGAACCCTTGAAATAAAATCCCACTATAGTAATCGGTATCATTGACGATTGAAAAATCGACGCGTAACTTCACTTTTTCTGCTAACGTAGGATAGGCAGTCAAATAACTAGCAATTGCCGTCAATTCTGGGATAGTCGCTAATGTATACTTAAATTGCGGATGCAACTGTTGAATAACATCAATCACTAGCGGAATTTCACCAGTTAAAATGGTTAATTCTAGCAATTGTTTTTTTAATTCTTCTGAAAGTTGAGCTTTTTGACAAACAGCTTGCATATTGTGTTGGCTTTTCGTTTGCATCGCTAACAAGGCGATTTTTCGCTGTTCTTCATCAATAAATATTTCTTTAAGGTCTTGCGCCAAGGCGATATGTGAAATATCCAAAGAGCCACCACCAGCAATCAAGAGCGATTCCATTGCCAAACGGATAACCTCTAACTCACTCGTTTCACTTAATGCACCAATCATTTCTAAACCAATTTGGTTAATCCGGCGATATTCACCATTTTTACGATCATGGCGATAAACATCTTCATTATAATAAACCCGACGCGTCTTCCCCGCGGGTGTATTTTTCACAATTGATAACGTGACATCTGGATTTAAGGCCATTAATCGCCCATCATTTCCCGTAAAGGTAATCGGATCTGAATTAGTTAAAAAAGCCTTGTTTTGTAAATACAAATCATATTCTTCAAAACTACTTAAACGAAATAACTGAAAATCCGATTGATGGTATTTTTCTCTTAGTTTAATTGCGATTTGTTCTTCTGGTCTTAGGACAGTAATTGATTGATTCATCTTGTAACCTCCAAAATATTATTTCATTTGACAATTTGGGTAAAAAAAAACGCCATTAGTCAATCGACTAAAGGACGTGTACTACGTGTTCCCACCTCTGTTTACCAGCCCTTCACAGAACTAGCCTCAATGAGTCATCTAACAATGACTGCAGCGGTAACGGGCTGACCCGATTTTCTTACTAATCTTCAGAAAGATAGACTCCCAGTTGTGTTTCGTAATTATTCGACATCCTTTCTCACCAACCAAGGACTCTCTATACCCAAAATGAATTACTACTCGTCTTTTCAAAGTCAATTATTAAGTTGTTCTCATTTTACAATTAGCGACTCTTATTGTCAAATCTTTTTTTAATTTTATTGCCATATTATTCAAATTTATAAATTTTTATAAATTCATTACTCGTTATTCGATGACGGCTGATAACGAAATTAACGATAAAAAAAGCAGCTACTTAAATGACTAAGCTAGCTGCTTTTAGTTATTTATTAATTGGAATAAACTTTTCTTATAATACTTCGACTGAGCCATGGTCATCAATATGATTGTCGTGAACATGCTGCAAACGACCATTCACTAAATAATCAACATGATCCTCGTGAGGAACTTGTTCATGACCACACTCTTGGTTATGCTGACAAACTGCTTCGACATGATTGCAACTGTTCGGATTTTGAGCCGTAATTTCAATCTGACATTCATCCCAATGGCCTTCATGTGTGTGGTGTAAATGACCATCATGAAGATAATCAACATGTGACCCATGTAAAATTTTGGTGTGTCCACAAGCTAAAGAATGTTCATGCGTATGTTCTTCGTGTGTATGGTGTGACATGATGGTTCCTCCTTTAAAATATGTCTTCCTAATGATTCCCTCTTGACTATAACAAAGAATAAATTATCTGTAAAACGTTTGAATCTTCCTTATTGCTTTTGAAACAAAGACAAAAAAACAAAACTTATTTTAAGTTTTGTTTTTTGCAAAATTATGTAAGACTGGGGTAGCTGGATTCGAACCAACGCATGAGGGAGTCAAAGTCCCTTGCCTTACCGCTTGGCTATACCCCAATATTAAGGGCGAACGATGGGAATCGAACCCACGAGTGCCGGAGCCAC
>JBKEDL010000023.1:0-13060 GCA_047975385.1 Enterococcus sp.
GCAGTCACCAATCCAATCGCATGTTTGGTTGGGAATAAAAGATTGACGCGGCCATCAGCAGGTGCCGTAATCACCCCAATCGTTGGATCAATCGCGATTCCTTGACCCATGGAGCCCGATGCAAAAACTTGATCAGCGATATCCGTTAACGAAATCACTTGACCGGTTAAAGGACTTTTAACCATTTGTTCTTTGACTACAGCAGAAGTTACGACCGGTTTAGGCGTTACCGGAGCTTTGGTTTCGGCAACATTGCCATAAAGCACTGGAATTTTCATCGTCATCATAATGGCAAACGACGCGCTAAAGGCAATTACCGTCCCAATCGCCAAGTGAATCATACTGTGGAAACTACCGTTAGCTGGATTAATGTAAGCCGGATATAAGAAGATTCCCATGCCGCCCATGGCATAACCGGTTACTTGGAAAATTGATAGGTAGATACCGACAAAACCTGACACAATACAAGAAACGATAAATGGCGTACGCATTGGTAAGGTATACCCATAAATAGCTGGTTCCGTCACCCCAAAGATTGATGAAATCAAAGCCGGCATTGCGCCTTGTTTGACTTTTGGCTCTTTGGTTTTCAACCAGATTGCCAGTAAGACCCCAGTTTGCGTGAAACAAGGTAGGACTGCCGCCGTTAAAATAATCGAGCTACCGTTTTGTGCCATATCCATAATCGCCAATGGAACTAAGCCCCAATGCAGACCAAACATCACTAATACTTGCCATAACGCCCCTAACGTAAAACCATAAACGATTGGACTAAAGTCATAGACTGCTTGGAAACCAACACCAATCCAGTTTGACGCGGTGTTAGCAACCGGCCCGACAATTAACAAGGTCAATGGAACGGTGAGTAAAATCGTTACTAACGGTACGACAAACATTTTCACCACATCAGGTGTGACTTTTTTCATGAAATGCTCAACTTTTGACGCACCCCAAATCGCTAAAATAATCGGTAACACGGTGTTATAGTAGCCACCGACCGGCAACGTTAACGTCATCCCAAAAACTTGACTCGCTCCGGCCACGGTCTCAGCTAAGCCCGGATAAACTAACGCTCCGGCAATGGCGAGGGCTGTATAAATGTTCATCTTGAATTTTTTCGCCGCCGTTACCGCTAAAATAATCGGCAAATATTGGAATAAACCATCACCCAACACATTCATAATGACATAAATACCATTGGTCGCTTCCATCCCGGTGGCGGCTAAAAGTGCGGTCACCCCTTTTAAAATCCCGGCCGCAGCTAGTGTTCCTAAAAACGGTTGGAAGATACTAGAAACGATATCAACGAAACGATCAAATAAATTCCCTTTTGGTGCATCCCCTTCATCAATGTCTAAACTTCCTCCATCAGCCAGTCCGCCGACTTTTAAGACTTCTTCATAAACATCCGGGACATGATTACCGATTACAACTTGGTATTGACCGCCCGCTTTGACGACCGTTACCACGCCGTCTCTTTGTTGCAGATAAGCAGTGTCCGCTAACTCTTCATTTTTTAAACTAAACCGTAATCGGGTGACACAATGTTTGAGGGAGATGACGTTTTCTTTCCCTCCGACATGTGCCAGGATGTCTTTTGCGAGTTCTGTGTATTTTGCCATTGTTTTTCGCTCCTTTTCCTTTTTTTGATAAAAAAGACCCACATTTTTTTACAAATCAACACCAAAAAACGGGTTCACTTGTAAGAAAATGTAGGTCTTGCCAGCCAAACTGTAACGAATCCTTGAAATTTTCCTTATTTAATTTTCGCGTGGTTAATTAGGTTACCAATATGCAAAATCAGATACATTAATTCAATATCAGGAACCTGCCACCCTTTTTCTTCATAGAGAAATTTTTTAATTTGTTCTGCGATCGCTTTTTCTTGCGGATAACTCCGAAAAGCTAATTCAACCATCGGATTGGCAACATCTACTTCGATTACTTCTTGCGTTTGCCGCATCAAGTAATAACGAATATGAGTGATAAACCGTTGAAAATACGAAGAATTCTCATCTAGTTCCAGTTGCAAACGATAACGCACAATCTTTAAAATACTATTGGTTAACTTCGCGAGTTCGTACGCATCTTGATGTGATTCTTCGGTAATCGTCGCATTGACAAAATGCAAGGTTAAAAACGCGGCCTCTTCTTCAGGAAATTCGGGATATAACTCTTGTTGAATGTATTCGACCGCTTTGACCGCGACGGCATATTCTTGGGGATAAATCCGCTTAATTTCCCAACGCATCGGATTAACCAAAACGAGATTATTCTTTTGCCGTTGAATAGAAAATAGAATATGATCCGTTAAGGTAAAGAACACATTCGGATTGACCTCTTGTTGGATGGTTGTTTTAAAGTATTTCACCACTTTATAAATAACTGCTAGTTCTCGTTCCGTCGCTTTGGTCATCAACATCGCCATTTGTTCAATCGTCATGTCTTCTTCGGGGTAGAACTTTTTCTCAATGGCTTCACGTGGGACTGGATCCCCCGGTTTGCGTTGAAAACCTAACCCTTTCCCCATTAGAATCACTTCGCGTTGATTTTCTTTGGATAAAATCACATTGTTATTAATCCGTTTGACAACTTCCACAGTAGCCCCCCTTTATACATCAAAAGACCAAAGCAAAAAAGTGTATACGCCGAGCATGTTCTCAGTTACGCACTTTTTTCCTCTGGTCTTGCCTGCCGAACAGTAACGAATCCAGTACTCAAAAGTTTTATTCGATTGGCTACACTTCGATAATAAGCCTTCCATTTCCGATTGTCAACACTTTTGTAAGCGCTTTTACACTTTTGTTCCAAGCAACTATTCGCTCGCATTCTTTTGAGAATCCGATAATGAGGAGTGACTATTGCACGGTCACTTCCAGGTGATGGCGATAGCCACCGTTTCATTGATTTGATTAACACGATACCCTACACAGGTATACGAATCAAAAAACGCCCTTTACCCCCTTCGAAAAATAAAGTGAAAGCCGAAACACACTCGTTGACTTCCCCAATCAGTCGTGTTTTAATATACCCATACAGGTATGCGAAAGGAGAACCAACATGTTCGGATTATTTAATACAACACCTAGTATCACAACGAACGCATTCACTGATAAACTCACACAAAACGTGATTTTACTAGATGTGCGCACGTCCCAAGAATACCGCACAGGGCATATCGCAAACGCGCAAAACATCCCCTTAAATAAAATCACCACGTATCAGGGCAACAAAGAGGAACCGATTTATCTCATCTGCCAATCAGGCATGCGCAGCAAACAAGCTGTTAAAACACTAAAAAAGAATGGGTATCATGCCATTAATGTCCGCGGGGGGATGAACGCTTGGACCGGTCCCACTAGAGGAGGAAAATAAAGAAATGACCAAAATACTTATCGTAGGTGGCGTGGCTGGCGGCATGTCAGCCGCCACTCGTTTACGTCGCTTAATGGAAGATGCTGAAATTATCGTCTTAGAAAAAGGACCGTTTGTCTCATTTGCCAACTGCGGTCTGCCTTACTACGTATCAGGAGAAATCGCAGAACGTGACGCGTTACTCGTGCAAACCCCTGAAAGCTTACACGCCCGTTTCAACTTAGATGTCCGACCGTTCCATGAAGTCACGGCGATTCATCCGGCAGAAAAAACCGTGACGATTCAACATGAAGACCAGGTGATGACCGAAAGTTACGATTACTTAGTCTTATCTCCGGGCGCCAAACCATTTCTCCCGCCGATTGATGGTTTAGCAAAAACAAGCAATGTCTTCAGTCTGCGAAACGTGCCGGATTTAGACCAAATCATGACCCACTTAGAAACCATGGATGTAAAACAAGCAACCGTGATTGGCGCAGGCTTCATCGGTTTAGAGATGGCGGAAAACTTACGCCAAAAAGGCTTAGACGTCACCCTTGTCGAAAAAGCCCCCCACGTTTTACCGCCACTAGATGAAGAGATGGCCGCTTACGTCAAAAACGAATTAGTCGCAAATGGCGTGAACGTTATCACCTCACAATCAGCAGTCGAATTTAAAGATGCTGGTCAAACAATTGTGTTAGCAGATGGCACGGTCCTAAATTCGGATTTAACGATTCTCTCCGTGGGCGTGCAACCTGAAAATACTTTGGCCCAACAAGCCGGCCTGGAGTTAGGTCTACGTGGCGGGATTTTAGTCGATGAAAACTATCAAACCAGTCATGAAGGCATTTATGCGGTTGGTGATGCGATTGTCGTCAAACAACAAATCACGGGCAGCGATGCCTTAATCTCGCTCGCGTCTCCTGCCAGTCGGCAAGGCCGCCAAGTCGCCGATGTCATCGCGGGGGTAAAGCGGAAAAACCAAGGCAGTATCGGTACGGCGATTGTGCGCGTCTTTCACCTAAGTGCGGCATCAACTGGCTTAACCGAACGTGTTGCAAAACTTGCCGGCCTGGATGTCAGTATCGTGCATGTTTCTGGGAAAGACCACGCGGGGTATTATCCCGGTGCGACCGATCTCACCTTAAAACTAATCTTCAATGCCAAAACCGGTGAAATTTATGGCGCGCAAGGCGTTGGGAACAAAGGGGTCGACAAACGAATTGATATCTTAGCCACCGCTATTAAAGCCAAGTTAACGATTTTCGATTTACCAGAATTAGAATTCACCTACGCCCCACCGTTTGGTTCAGCCAAAGACCCAGTCAATATGTTAGGCTATGCGGCCATGAATATCGCTGAAGGCTTAAGCACGACCATTCAGTGGCATCAACTTGAAAATGAATTAGCCCGCGGTAAACTCTTACTAGATGTGCGAACGCCTAGTGAAATCAAGCAAAATGGCCAATTCAAAGCGAGCGTCCAAATCCCCTTAAACGATTTACGTTGTCGTATCTCAGAATTAGATCCAAGTAACGAATATATCATCACGTGTCATAGCGGGCTCAGAAGTTATATCGGTGAACGAATTCTAAAACAAGCCGGCTTTAAAGCCCAAAACTTAGACGGCGCCTTTGCCCTGTACAACACTGTGAAACCGGAGGAAATCAATCATGTATAACTCAATTTTCATTGATGAATTTAGTCAACAAGCAAAAAGGACAGCCTTAGCGATTGTCGATGTGCGCGAACTCGCGGAATTTCAAAACGGCCACATCCCAACCGCTCAGAACCTCCCCTTAAGCAGCTTAACTACCACCTACCAAAAATTAGACAAAGAGACGCCTTACTATATCATTTGTCATGCCGGTGGTCGCTCCGCCCAAGCCAGTGACTTTTTAGCACAACAAGGGTATGATGTAACCAACGTCATGGGCGGCATGTCCGCTTGGAAAGGAAGTCTCGAATAATGTCTACTTGTGATAAAACCATTCTCAATCGTTTGAAACGCACCGAAGGACAACTACGCGGCATTCAAAAAATGATTGAAGAAGAAAAAGAATGCGTCGATGTAATCACCCAACTCAGTGCGGTTCGTTCAAGTGTCGATCGCATCATGGGAATCATCGTTGCCGAAAATCTCAAAAATTGCTTGGAACACCCGGCCGTCGATACGAACGAGCAAAGCCAAAAAATTGACCAAGCCGTGCAGATGATCATCAAAAAATAAAAAAGTGGGCTCCTTGAATGGAGTTCACTTTTTTTATCGCCTCTCGCTTTCATTAGATTTCCGTGATAAAATGATGAAAATATCTGACAAAAGGGGTTGGACCATTGAAAAAGCAAACTCGCCAAGAAATTCAGGAAGAAAAACAAGAAAGACGCACGCAAATGCTCCAACAAGCACGCTTGCGTGAACAAACTCGAACAGTTGCACCGCCCAAACCGAAAAAGAACGCCCGCAAGCTAGCAACCAACGTCCCGGCCCTACCGACGGCCGCAGCGAGCACTCCGTTAGCCCAACGACTGCAACAAGAAGTGGCACAGTTGAAGAAAAAGAACAAATTACTCGAAAAAAACATGCGCTTGCAAAAACGCCAAGTCAAACAAGACGTGCAACTCGCGCACCAAAAAAGCCAGCAACTCGCACGTCAACTGCAAGACAGTCAACAACAACAACGAGCTGCCTTAGAAAAATTCGCCGCACTGACCTATGAATTGCACGCACTAGGCTTTGACGAAACGAATTTCAAAGAGGAGTTTCAGACACTTCAAGCCGAAATGCAGGCGTTTCATAAAGAAAAAACAACGATTCAAACCTACAAAACTCGGTTGAGCGCAGCCAACAGCCAGCTCGCACTCGAAAAAGAAGCGACGAAACAAGCCAATATCGTCAGTGCTCGCCTAAAAAACGAAGTAGCGCGCGCGAAGTGGAACGAAAACCTCGCAGATCTTTCGACTGACGAAAAAGTCGCCGAACTGTTAACCAAAGTCCTCACCCTCGAACAAGCAAACACCCAGCTATTAGTTGAAAAAGCGGCTAATCGAACATGGCGGCAAATGAAACATCGTTCAAAAGAAAATCAAGCAGCTGCTTGGCAAGCCAAAGCCATCAAAGCCGAAGAAACCAGTGCTCGACTAAAGAAAAAAGTGGCACAACTTGAACAAGAACTCACTCAAAAAGAGCAACCACAAGTTGGTGTTAAAGAAGTCATTCACGAAACAGTCAGAGAAATTCGGGTTTATCCGCCAAAAGTGTTGCGCCCACCTTTAGCCGGACATCATTTCCGCTATCGCCACGCGTTAGATACTGTGCGCGCAAAAGGGTATCAAACGCCCCTGAGCATTCGTGAACAAAGTACCATCATCAAAGAAAATCAAGAGTTGCAAAAAATCAATCAAGACTTTGCGCGGCGTTTCTTTAAACAGGCCGATGATCAGATTCAGCGGACCACACCTAGTAAGTATTTCGGGGAACGCATCTTACGGAAACAACTGCAGCAAACAAGCACAAAAAAAGTGACACCAATTAGAAATACGAGTCCGCGCAAAGAACACGTCGCCTTGTCACAAGCGGCTAAAGCCTTTTATCACGACAAACAATTAGCACTCGTTCATGGCAATCACGGCCAACGTTTCGCAGATGCCTTAAAACCTTATTTCAAAAAAGCCCTTTTAATAAACCCTTTTGAGATGAATGAAAAAACCATTTTCCAAACAATCGATACTGCTGATTTCACGCTTTTAATGACTGACGCCACGAGCCATAGCATTTTTTATTACGTCACGAATCCCAAACGAGAAGATTTACTCGCAAAAAGTTTCGTTTTTTACAAACCGCGAACCGATGCGATTTTCGCTCGCTTAAACGCGCATTATTGGTCAGACATTCATACCACACAAGCAAAATAAAAAACCGAGAAGTTCATCACTCACGATAAACTTCTCGGTTTTTTAAGGTGTCTGTCCTAAGACTTCAGTTTCCCAAATCTCCGGTAACTCTAGGGCCGTTTCATTCCAAGCAACTTGATCGTTCACCGGTTCGACGGCCTCGTATTGCTCATCTGGCAGTAGTTTTGCTTTTACTTCTGCGGGCAATGCGATCTCGCGAATTGGACGGGCATAACTTTTGGCTAAATTAATTTGACCTTCATCTGATAAGATATATTCTCGCGCTAATTTAGCGGCATTGGGATGTTGGGCATATTTGTTAATGACGGTCGTATAACCACTCGTCACCGATCCTTCTTTCGGAATACAGACTTCAAAGCGGTCTTTGTCGATTTGTTCGCGGTAGTTAAGCGCATTGAAGTCCCAAATGATAGCGACATCGATTTTGCCAGCCGCCAAATTTTCCAGACTAGGATCGACGGTTGAAAGTCTATCTTGCGCGGCGATCCGTTTGAAGTATTCAATCCCTAAGCGCGAAACGGTTTCGTCTCCACCGTTGGCCATCGCAGCGGCTAAAACCGCATATTGCGCTTGGTTAGAAGTCGTCACATCACCGACACTCACGCAATAATCACCTTTAGCTAACGCGCCCCACGTCTTGGGGACATCTTGCACATTTTCTTTATCGGTAATAAAGGCCATCGTCCCGGTATAACTTAATAACCAATCGCCATCGTCATCTTTGGCCCAGTTGGGAATCTCATCCCAATAAGTCGTCTTATATGGCAAGGTCAATTCTTTACTGGCAGCTAACGCCCCAAAACTCAGACCGACATCACCGATATCGGCAGTCGCGTTTTCGCCATCTATTTGAAATTGTGTTAAGACCTCGCCACTATGTAAATTCGTATCCAGATGGGTCAAAGAATGCATTTGTCCTAAATCAGCCCAGGTTTCTCCCCAGTTGAGCTTCGTATCAGGCATCCCGACACTGTTTAGCATCCCTTCTTTTTTCGCTTCTTGCTCAATCTCTGCGACTAATTCTTTAGCCGCGGCCACCGTTTGTGCATGACTATCCTTGATTTGCCCGATTGCAAGTGGCGTGAGCAATCCCACAGCCAGAGACCCCACTCCGAGCAGTGTGATTAAGCCTACGATTTTGCTCGTATTTTTTTTCACCTGTTCAATTACTCCATTCTTCCCAATTTTCGATTGCAACTTCTATAAAAGTTAAAGAGACAATAGCTCTACGTTAATTTAACAGATTAGTATTTTCTTCATGTCAATTTCAAGCCAACTTTTTGTAAAGTTTGTAAAGTTTCGACTGCCACTGTATCGTTTGCGTTAATGAGTTCATGCATCACTAAAAACGAGTGGACTTTGTGTTAGACTAGCCCCAAGGAGGAGATATGATGCATTATTACGATCAACACCTGCACACCTATTTTTCGTTTGATTCGACTGAGCAATTTGAAAACTACTTGACGCACCAATCGGAGTATTTCGTATCGACTGAGCATTTCGATTTGAAGAATCCCGGTTCGCAGTTTCAAGATGAAATTCCCGATTATCATGCCTACCAAAAGAAGCTCGCTGACTTAAGCGAACGCTTTGATACCCGGTTTTTGAGTGGCATTGAAATCGGTGTCGTGCCTGGACAAGAAGAACAGATTATCGCGTACTTAGAGCAACATCCTTACGACTTGAAATTAGTGAGTATTCACCAAAATGGCAAGTATTGCTACATGGGCGACAGTGTTTTACAGAAAGATAAATTCGCCGTCGCTAAAGAATACTTTGAACAAATGGCGACGGTTTTAGATACCTTCCATGAAGGACAAGTCCTCACTCACTTTGACTATGGTTTGCGCCGCCTCGACTTTACCGTTGCTGAACTCCAACAGTTTGAAGGCCTCCTAACGCAAATTTTCAAAAAAGTGATTGCTTTAGACATGGCTTTTGAACTAAACGGCAAGAGTTTCCTCAAATACAACAATGCCCATCTCTATCACTACGCCGTGCCTTTGTACCAATCAGTCGGGGGCAAGTTATTCACCTTGGGCTCTGATGGACATAGTGCACCTGACTATCAGAACGGCTTTGTGGAAATGGCGACCCTTCTTAAAGAGCAACAAGTCAACGAATTAGTCGTCTTTCAAGGAAACGAACGCTACTTCACCCCACTACCACTCCTAAAAAAAGCTGCGACCTACTAAGGTCACAGCTTTTTTGATTAATTGATCAGAATCCGCCAGAGTACGAAGAGCATCAAAGCAACAATCACGCCCCACAAAATTTTGCCGAGAGGATGATGGGGATTAATCGACAACCCGACGCCATACACTTTGGGGATGAACAATGGTTGGCGCCCTTTGGCATCGGTTTGGTTTTGAAACGCGTTTTTGTAGATGACATAGCTACTGGCCATGAGTGGAAAGGTCAAAATAATGATTGCGATACTCAACCCTTTCACATTAGGTTCGCTTAGCGCCTCACCGAAGAGCAAAATCACCGCAGTCAACGCAAGGATCAAGACAAGCGCGCTAATGGTGATGCGATTGGCCCATTTGAGTTTTGGTTCCATACGTTCTCCTTTCTTTCTCATCGATTAACTTCATTTTATCATAAAAAAAGCGAAATTTAGTCTGAAATACTAGACTATTGATTGGTCTGAATCTGAGAACATGTTAAAATTATGAAAAAACAATAAGGATAAAACATCAAAAATTTGGATGTTTGTGGGGGAACTTATTTATGAATGAACAACAACGCGATTTCTTTTATCGCCTCGAACGCTTGAAACGCAGCGAACGAAAGCATGCACTGCGCGTCAAAATTGCCGAAACCACCGATCGCACGGCCAAACATGAACTACAAGCCATTTTAGATGAACTCGTGCGCAAAGAATTACTGAGTTGGGTCCTGGGAACAGTCGTCTTCCTCTTAGTAGCTACCGGAGGCTTACTGTTTAGTTTTGCGGCTTATGGCAATCGGACGCACGAAGCCAGTACGCAGGAAAAAACGCACCCAACGCAAAAGCAAGTAGCCACCAGTGAAACAAGTGCTGCCAGTCATTCGAGTACGGAAACGAAAACCGCCGCAACGGTTACTGAAGTGGTACCAAAAGAACTGGATTTAAATGAAGAGGAGGTCAAAGGCTGGGTTAGCGCGGTTTTAAATCAAGAATTTACCAACTACCCCTTGCCAAAGCAGTATGATTTGCAAGTGAGCATCAGTACCCAAGATAACTTGGTGTATATCGATGCCAACTTAGGTGATTTGTTCTCAGGCTATGCCGATTATTACCAATTACGAATCAATGCCCAAGGCGAGTTGGAGCAATCCAGTACGGAAGATGGTTGGAATTTGGTTTCTACATCCTACATGGATTTGGCAACTGCTGACCATCTGCCCAAAATCGAACCCGAAGCAGACTTACTCGCCGGTTATTCTGACTTGGAGATTGAGTATGCACGGGTTTGGTTGGCGACGAACGGGCCTGAAGCCATGAATGTTTATGGCTTTCATCTCCAAGCCAGTGTATCACCTAGCGGAACACCGATTGATCCTTATGATGAAGGCAGCGTAACTTTTCCAGTAGAAACAACGTACATGGATGGTGGCGGTTCAGTTTACGGATTAGTTACTTACGCAAGTAACCACGATGGGACCATCACCGTCTACCCTGTTCCTAGTCACTGGCAAATGCCCGCTGAAAAAGCGAGCGATGAAGCATATATCCACACTATTACTCAAGAAATTTTAGACACTTCCTATACGCTAGCAGTCCCAACCGGTGATGACGAACTCGTGGCTCAATTAATTGATACGATGAACGAACGTTACTGATTTTTGTACCGAGGACAAACAACTGATCCTTGAGCCAACCTCCCTCAAAGCGTATAATGCTCTAGGAGAACAGCTGACTGGAGGACCTTCATGACTACCAACCATGACCCACAACAAATTACCGTCACCTTGCCGGATGGCCGCATCGCTTCTGCGAGCATCAACTCCGATCCTGATTTTCCGGGGATTGTCCTCAAAGTGAATGGCCGATCGATTGGCTTTTTAGAATTCAACAATTTGAAGCCCGCCAGTAACGCTGGTGATGCGAATAACCCGTTCAATTACGGGGATCTGCGTCTCGCAGCTTACAGCGATTACTACACCGATCAACCGGTGACACTTACCATCACCGAAGGAAAACCGATGATTCCTGAAAACTAACCGAAAAACCACCAACGCTTCCAGTTTCTAAACAGAAGTGCTTGGTGGTTTTTTTGAGCATTTTATTTTGACGTTTGAAAAAAATAATTTTCGGACCGAATTCAAAAAACCATTTTCAAATTTGAATTTCACAGGCCTAATTTTTTTACCGACAGCTTTTTTTATTTCTCAAATCCCCCACAAGTTGTAAGACAGATTTACGGATCAGCGGATGAGAGAATCAACTGATTTACAGATCTGTCCTACAGTGATTTGCGCCAAGATTATTTTTCATTTTCGCTAGCACCTTTTTCAAGCTGCTAAAAAAGAACGCGATTTCCAGCTAAAACGCCTGCGTTCTGCTATGATAGACTAAGTTATTTACTACGATAACGATTCCGTTGTCTAGTTTCACAAATTAGGAGGTTACAATGAAAAAAGATTCAGGGTTAATTTATGGTTTCAGTGCTTACGCAATTTGGGGGATTTTGCCTTTGTATTGGAAACTACTAGGTAATGTGGAAGCCAGCGATCTTTTATTTTATCGCGTATTATGGTCGCTCGTTTTCATGGGTATTTATTTGGTGGTCGCAAAAAAAATCCCCGCCTTTTTAAGCGAGGTCAAAGAATTATTACAAAACAAACGGCACACCTTAGCCATCTTTTTAGCTGCTTGCCTCATCACGCTTAACTGGGGAGTCTTCATCTATACGGTATCGATTGGCGAGGTCCAACAGGCGAGTCTGGGCTATTACATCAATCCACTCTTTAACGTCTTAACTGGTGCCATCTACCTCAAAGAGCCTTTATCCAAACAAGCCAAAATCGCCAGTGGTTCGGCGCTCATCGGCGTTTTGTTACTAACGATTCAAACAGGCGTCTTCCCGATCCACGCTCTCTTACTAGCTGGTACTTTTTGTTTATACGGCCTGATGAAAAAACAACTTCAGTTAAGTGCAACCACGAGTCTGACGCTAGAAACCTTACTGATTGTGCCGTTTGCGTTGATTTATTTGTTTGGCTTTTCCGAAACCGGCTTTATGAACTATCCGATAGCGAGCAATCTGTTAATCATAGGGGCAGGGATTGTAACGGCGATTCCGTTATTGCTCTTTGCCAATGCGGTCAAGAAAATTTCTTACATCACCATCGGCTTTTTGCAATATATCGCACCAACTATCATGCTATTGATGGCGATTTTCCTCTTCCACGAACCTTACGCGCTGCCACAATTTAGCGCCTTTGCCTTCATTTGGTTAGGATTAATCATCTTTGTCGTGGGCAATATCATTGAGTCACGCAGAAAAGCCGCTGCGGCCATTAAATAATTAATCCAATTGACAAAAATAGCGGGACCAGTCAGTGACGATTGACTAGTCCCGCTATTTATTGCATGAGAAGTTTATTTTGAATAAGTAAAAATCAACTCTCCCTCTTCTTCTCCAACACCTTCAAAGCCGAGCTTCTTCAGCAACTGAATTGAAGCCGTATTTTCTGGTGCCACGCCAGCCTTAATCACAGCCACGCCTTGTGCAAACAGCCAGTCGATAGTCGCCGTAACAACTTCTGTGATATAGCCTTGTCTGGCAGATTGTGGGTGGAT
>JBKEDL010000034.1:0-12315 GCA_047975385.1 Enterococcus sp.
GACAGAAGTGTTCTGCCTCAAGAAATAAGCGGACAATCTCAGAAATTGCTTTCCAAATTTTTGAGATTGTCCGCTTATTTCCGTAGAGGTAGCTTCTGGAACACCGTTTATTCGGCAAAAAGGATTCGAGACATCTTTTTGTCCCGAATCCTTACGTTTAGGGTTACCAAATATGAACGCGTTTTTCTGGTGCCAGATACATACCGTCACCTTCCACAATCCCAAACGTTTCATAAAATTCATCGAAAAACTGAACTGGAATATTTCCGCGAAGTTTCGATGGTCCGTGGGTATCAATCGTTAATAATAATTGTTGGTACTGTTCACGAGCTTTCATGCGCCAAATTTTAGCCCAGTTGATAAAGAAGTCTTCTAATGAAACATCGGCATCTTTCTTGGCGGCTTCTAAAGCACAACTCAAGCCACCTGCATCAGCGATATTTTCGCCAACTGTCAAGGTGCCATTCACTTTGCCGCCAGCAAATTCCATCCCATCAAAGAGGGTAATCATCGATTGTGCTAAGGTGTCAAAATGAGCGAAATCAGCTTCAGTCCACCAATTGTTTAAATTGCCAAATTCATCAAATTTTGAGCCGTTATTATCAAAGGCATGTGAGATTTCATGCGCGATGACCGCACCAATTCCGCCGTAGTTAGCACTTTTTGATTGTTCTAGGCTGTAAAACGGTGCTTGCAAGATGGCCGCAGGAAAGACAATGACGTTTTTAAAGGGATGGAAGTAGGCATTGACGGTCGCCGCACTCATGTCCCACCGAGTACGATCCGCCTCTTGATGGTATTCAGCGAAGTTTTCTTCCCGAGCGAGGCGAGCAAAACGTTGAACATTTTCAACTAGCGAGCCACCTTGAGCTTTGGTTTTCGTGATAAATTTATCATAAAGCGTGGGAATCTGTTCGGGGTAGCCAACATGAATTCCCAATTTTTCGAGCTTTTTAATGGCTTTTTGGCGAGTGGTTTCACTTAACCAAGTATTTTTTTCTAAACGTTCTTGGTAAACGGCGACCATCGATTCGACCATTTGTTGTACATCTTGTTTGGCTTGTTCACCAAAATATTTTTTGCCATAAAATTGCCCCACAACTTGACTAAATTGGCCGTTTGCTAAATAAAAAGCGGCTTTTTTGGGTGGCATTGCTTCGGTTGTGCCTGAAAGAAAGCGGCTATAGGTGCCACCTAATTGGCGTAATTCTTCACTTAAAAGATGGGTGTTTTTCAAGGTCGCTTGGACAATCATCCAATTTTTCAGTAATGTGAAGTTCTCTGGCTTAACAAATTGGTCCAAAGCTTCAAAATAAGCCGGTTGAACGACAATGATTTGTTCCGGCGTATCATTGACTAAAGACTGTAAGAGTGATTTGAAATCAAAGACCTTTGAGTAACTAGCAAATTCAGCCAAACTCTTAGGATTGTATTTCTTTTCTCGGTCAGCATTTTCTTCAGAACTACGAACGTGCGGTACGATTAATTTGTCAAAAGCGAGCGCATCGGCAACGATTTGTTGAGCCTCGGTAGTTTCTTTTCCAAAATGACTTAAAACTTTTTCCGCTGTTTCAGCAAAAACACGTAAGAGCGTTGCGGCCTGGGGATGTTCGGGAGCATAATACGTTTTGTCCGGTAAAATCGTTGCAATCGTATCGGCATATAACGCGTTGTGGTGCGTATCTTTCATATTTTGTGCAACTTCAATTTCAAAAGGAAGTGGTAAGCCAGCTAATAGCCAGGGGGCTAATTGTTGATTTAAATCAGCCAAATCAGTTAAGGTTTCGATTTGTTGCAATAAGGGGAAAATCGGTGTCGCACCTAATTGATTGCGGGTATCATAGTCAAGAGCCAATTCATAAAAAGCAATCGCATCTTGCATTCTGCCAGTCGGAAGTAATTCCGGCTGCTTGCTAAATGTATCAAATTCATCGATTAGGCGCTCGTCTAGTTCATTGACTAAATCTAAAAAGCCACCGGTTGCCGGTTTATCAGCCGGAATAACAGCATCTTTACTCCAAGCGCCATTCACGTATTCATAAAAATCAGTTTTCAATAATTCACTCATGTGCAACACTCCTTTAATTTTCATTTGTTTTTAATGCGTTTTTTCTATTATGGACTACTTTGGGGCGAAAAAAAAGAGGAAGAATGATTTTTTGCTGAGAAAATCAGTAACGAGGAGTACTTCTTGCTATACTAAAGAAGAGGTGAGTAAAATGACAGACAAATGGATTGGCATTTCAGCAACGCAATTTAAAAAATATCAGGATTGGAAAACACCAGCTGGTTATTTGTGTGGGACCTATGCAAGTGCGGTTTTGTTAGCGTATTACAATGACCATTTGGATGAAGAAATGATTCCCAGGCATGTACGCTATCCAAATAGTCGTAGACCAGGAGCATTGCCCGATATTTTACGTGGCTATATTCAACCACTAGGCTTACCGACGCTTGGTTTACAAGTCGGGCATGGCATCTCCCAGTATTTTGCCAGTTATAAGTTGCCTTATCGCGCTCGTACGACCACGATTGGCGCATGGCAAAGGAGCACTAAACGGATTCGTGCAGGCAAGCCGGTTATCTTAGGTTTGTTAAAAGTTTTAGGGAGCAGTTATGGTAATCACTGGGTGGTCGCCTATGCGTATTTAGAGACAGCTAGTGGCGAACGATTTTATAAAATTCATGATAATTGGGGGGAGTATCAAAAAGTGATTCCCGCCAAGTGGGCAAACGGGACAGTTTCACTTCCCTAGTGAAAAAAAGGCCAAAAGTGTGTTAAAATAAAGAAAATAAATTTTTTTGGAGGAAACAATGGCTAAAAAATATCAGGATGAATCACTTAAAATCTTCAGTTTAAATGGGAATCAACCGTTAGCAGAAAAAATTGCCGAAGTTTTTGGAACGAAATTAGGGAAATGTGCGATTAAGCAATTTAGCGATGGGGAAATCTCAATTAGTATTGAAGAAAGTGTTCGTGGCAATCATGTGTATTTAATCCAAGCGACCAACCAACCTGTGAATGATTACTACATGGAATTATTGATTATGATTGATGCGATGAAACGCGCAAGTGCGAAAACCGTTAATGTTATCTTACCGTATTACGCGTATGCTAGACAAGATCGCACAGCACAACCACATGAACCGATTACCGCAAAATTAATTGCGAATCTATTAGTTGAAGCTGGCGCGACTCGGGTATTAACTTTAGATTTACATACGGTTCAAGTTCAAGGGTTCTTTGATATTCCGGTGGATAACTTATTTACGATTCCATTATTTGCAAAATACTATCTTGATAAAGGGATGTCAGGTGATGACTATGTGATTGTCTCACCGAAAAACTCTGGCGTACAACGGACACGGAGTTTGGCTGAATATTTAAATGCAACGATTGCCATTGTTGACCAAGAAGAATCTGATGAAAATGGTGGTTATGTGATTGGTGATGTTGAAGGGAAGAACTGTATTTTAGTGGATGATATCTTAAATACCGGTGAAACCTTAGCCAAGGCCGCACAATTCTTGAAAGAAGCAGGCGCTAAAAAAATCTACGCTTGCTCTTCTCATGCCTTGTTGTCACCACCAGCAAAAGCAATTTTAGAAGGCTCAGCGATTACTGACATTTGTGTGACGGATTCTTGTTGGACCCAAGCTGATCGTCATCCTGATAATCTGACGTACATCACTTGTGCGGAATTGATGGGAGAGGCCATGAAACGAATCCAGGAAAACACACCAATGAGCCCGTTATTTAAATTAGAAGAAGAATATTACCAAGAATAAACTAAACCGCGTAAACTCGTGGCCGATAATGGGTGGAAGTTGCGACTGAAGCCCATTTTTTTGACGATTAAGGAGGAATTGAAGTGAAGGAAATCTATTTAGATCATGCAGCGACAACACCGATGCATCAAGAGGTGATTGACCAGATGCATCAGGTGATGACGTCCATTTTTGGGAATCCTTCAAGTGTTCATCAATTTGGCAGAAAAGCGCAAGAACACTTGGAAAATGCGCGACAAGTGATTGCGGATAGTCTTCAAGTCAGTCCTCATGAAATTATTTTTAACAGTGGTGGGACCGAAAGTGATAATACCGCTATTTTAGGGATTGCTAAGGCGCAAGAATCGGCAGGGAAACACTTGATTACGACTGCAATTGAGCATCCAGCAGTTTTAAATACGATGAAGTATCTGGAGACGCAAGGATTTGAAATTACTTATCTTCCCGTAGATCAAAATGGCCAATTGGCCGTAGAGTCCGTTCAAACGGCGCTACGTCCAGATACGATTTTAGTCTCAATTATGACTGCTAATAACGAAACGGGCAATCTCTTGCCAATTGCCGAAATCGGTGCACTTTTAAAAAATCATCCGGCGTATTTTCACACGGATGCGGTCCAAGCTTATGGCAAAATTTCGTTAAACCCGCAAGTGCTGGGCGTTGATTTGCTTAGTGTTTCGGCCCATAAAATCAATGGCCCGAAAGGTATTGGTTTTTTGTATCAGCGTGATGGCGTGAAGCTACCCGTATTACTCCATGGTGGGGAACAAGAAGAAAAGCACCGCGCCGGTACGGAAAATCTAAGCGCGATTGTTGGTATGGCGCAAGCGATTCAGTTATTATCGCCTGCTGTGCAACAAGCCAATCAAGTGAAATACCAAAAATTTGCTACAACCGTGCTCAAAGCATTAGATGAGCATCAAGTCGCATACCAACTCAATGGGGATCTGCAAAATAAACTGCCCCATGTCTTAAACCTCCACATCAAGGGATTAGGTAATGATTTGTTACTGATGAAACTTGATTTACAAGGAATCGCGATTTCGACTGGCTCGGCTTGTACGGCAGGGAATGTTGAACCGTCCCATGTTCTAGAAGCGATGTATGGCCAAAGCGATTTAGCGGTTTATCAATCGATTCGCATTAGTTTTGGTTTGGGCAATACCCAAGCTGAAGTTAGTGAATTTGCGGTAATTTTAGCAACGACGATTCAACAAAGTTTGCAGCGAACACGGCAATAAAAACAATCAGAAAAGGTGATCAAAATGGCATTTCAAAAAACAGCCACGGTCTTAGGTGCAACCGTGACGTATCAATTGAGTCCCAATGCAAAGCGCTATACTTTGCGGGATAATGGTTTTACCGAAACGAAAAGTGGCAATTTCCAGTTAATTCGACCGCTAGAAGCGACACCTCAAAGTAAAGAGGGTCTGAAATTAAAAATTACGGTGGATCAAGAGATTCAGACCTTAAAGATGTCTGTGACTACAGCTAATGGGTTAAAAGCCGTTAATATTTTTAAAGATGAAAAACACGTGATGCTCCAAGAGAAATTTTACTTTCTAATGGATGGGTTTATTAGTCGTGGTTTGTTTGAAAAAGTTTAAGAATGGGAGGTTGGGACAGAATTGTTCGCTTATTTCCGTAGAGGTAGCTTCTGGATCACCGTTTATTCGTAAAAAAAAGGCCCGAGACATATATATGTCTCAGGTCCTTTTTTTTGACGGAAAATTCAGCATTATAGGTGGCACGTTGAATTACTTGTTCTAGCGGGCACTTCATTTTGTTCCGCTGCTAAATTTGCGTATACTTGATGTAAAGAAAGGTGGGAAGAAGATGAAATATTTTACAGCCGATACCCATTATTTTCATCAAGAATTGCTAAAAAAAAATGATTTTGCCCCGCGCTTCTTTGATTCAATCGATGAGATGCATCAGGTGATGATTGAAAATTGGAATGCGGTGATTCATGACTATGATACCGTCTATAACTTAGGTGATGTGGCCATTCATCCGCGCTACGAAGATGGCTTTGGGGAGATTTATCAATTATTATGCCAGTTAAATGGCCAAATCATCTTTATTAAAGGTAATCATGATACCCGAGCGCTATTTAAATACTTAGAAAAGCACAATTTAACGCTCCCGAATGGCAAAAAAAAATTTGATTTTGCGGATGTCGGGGTTTTACTAAAATTTAATCATCATCAATATTACTTGACCCACTATCCACTCTTGTTAGGGCCGACCAAAAATAGTCGTAATCTGCATGGCCATATCCATCATTCGAGTATTCCCTTTAAAGAAAATCTCAATGTCGGTGTCGACGCTCCGGAGATGGAATTTTTCAAAGTTAAATTGCCGTTTGGAACACCGGTTTCAGAAGATCAAATCGAGGAACTATTTGATCAAAAAGCGTATGAGTTGCATAAGTTGCGTAATTCTTATTAAATAGCTTGCAGTTTGATTAAGAAAGTCAAGAACGGATGAATTTTGCTAGATTCTATTGTATAATGGCAAATACTGGAAAGTTGCGACCTTCAAATCGTAGAGTTTTCGGAATCTAATTTGAAATGATGGTGAAATCATGAAAGACAATAGCCAAACGCGGGTTGTCGTAGGAATGAGTGGCGGGGTAGACTCGTCAGTAACAGCACTTTTGTTAAAAGAACAAGGGTATGATGTGGTAGGAATCTTTATGAAAAACTGGGATGATACCGATGAAAATGGGGTCTGTACCGCGACTGAAGATTATAAGGATGTCGCCAAAGTAGCGGCCCAAATCGGGATTCCTTATTATTCAGTCAATTTTGAAAAGGAATATTGGGACCGAGTGTTTGAATATTTCTTAGCTGAATATCGTGCCGGTAGAACGCCAAACCCTGATGTGATGTGTAACAAAGAAATTAAATTTAAAGCCTTTTTGGATTATGCGCTAGAATTAGGTGCAGATTATGTGGCAACTGGGCATTACGCCCAAGTGACACGTGATGAAGACGGGACAGTGCACATGTTGCGTGGTGTGGATCAAAACAAAGATCAAACCTACTTCTTAAGCCAATTATCGCAAGCACAATTAAATAAAACGATGTTTCCTCTAGGCGGCATTGAAAAGCCAGCAGTTCGTGCGATTGCTGAACGAGCGGGTCTTGCGACAGCCAAGAAAAAAGATTCAACCGGTGTTTGTTTTATCGGTGAAAAGAACTTCAAGCAATTTTTAAGTAACTATTTGCCAGCAAAAGACGGCAATATGGTGACCTTAGATGGTGAAGTCAAAGGCCAACATGCTGGCTTAATGTATTATACAATCGGTCAACGCCAAGGTTTAGGTATTGGTGGCGGTGGACAAAACAACGAGCCGTGGTTTGTTATCGGCAAGGATCTTGCGACGAACACATTGTACGTCGGTCAAGGCTTCCATCACCCAGCACTTTACGCGGATCGTTTAGATGCTAGTGTGATTCACTTTACCCAAGATACAAAAATGCCACAAGAATTTAAATGCACGGCAAAATTTAGATATCGCCAACAAGATGTACCGGTGACGGTTCGTTTATTAGACGGCGAGCGTGCTGAAGTCATCTTTGACGAACCCGTGCGTGCGATTACCCCCGGCCAAGCGGTTGTTTTTTATGACGGTATGGAATGTCTCGGTGGTGGCTTGATTGATCAAGCCTATAAAGATAGCCAAGTTTTACAATATATCTAAAAAAAACCTTTCAAAATCGTTTCTTGATTTTGAAAGGTTTTTTTGAAACCAACTTAATTGGTGACTTCTTTAATGCTTGCTTCTTGCTCGGAGGCGGTTTGTTTTTGGCGTAAATCAACCGTATTGTAGCGAACAAGACCTAAATTTAGTAAGACGAGTAGGGAAGTTGAAATAAATACTCCGCGATAGCCAAAGAATCCTGAGACCGTTGAGCCAATCAAAGGACCTAAGACATTACCGCTTGCTTGGAAGGATTGATTGTAACTAAAGATCCGTCCAGCTGCTTGCTGTGGGGAATGGCGCGTTAATAAAGCGTTGACGGCCGGGAGCAGACAGGCATCAGAAATCCCAATTAAAAAGCGTAAAAAAGCTAGCTGCCAAACATTTGTGACAAAAGCCATCGGGATGTAGACAATTGTAGCTAAAATCAACCCAATCACTAAGATCCGTTCGCTACCAATTTTATCCCCTAGACGCCCGAAGCGTGGTGCGGCAATTAAAGTTGCGATGCCAGGAAGCGAGGCGATAATCCCACTGACCATCGTGACGTCCCCATGACCATGAAGTAAGTCTCTGATATAAAGACTGATAATGGGGCTAATTGAGTTGTTCGAAGCTTGGATAATCATTGTGGTAATAAACATCCCTAAAATTAATTTCGGATGTTTGATTTGGGCGAAAATTTCTTTGGCGGGTTGCATGTCTTTTTTTTCAATTGGAGTAAATTCTTCATGGACAAAGAAGAGGCTTAGTAAAAAGACTAAAAAAAGAATGCTAGCCGTAATCAAGAACGTATAGCGATAGCCAAACGTTGAAGCGATAATGCCACCAACTAAGGGGCCTAATAAAGTCCCTGAAACAGTCCCGGTCGCCAAAGTTCCTAAAACTTGGCCGCTTTTTTCTTTAGGTGTTCCGGTAGCGACTAAAGCAGTGGCGTTACTGATGTAGCCTGCAAAGACCCCTTGCAACAGGCGTAAGGCTAATAGTTGGTAGACGTTTGTTACGAGTCCCATCAATCCTAAAACGATGGCCATTCCGAGTGCCGCTCGTAATAACATCAATTTCCGTCCTTTGCGATCGGCTAGGCGTCCCCAAAGTGGTGAAACCAAGGCGGTAACCAAGAAGGTCGCTGAAAAAGATAAGCCACTCCAAAGGGTTAGCGCTCGTTGGCTAAAGTCACCCAAGGTATCGATATAAAGAGCCATAAAAGGCATGACTAAACTAAAGGCAATGCCGGCCATAAAGGTTCCAAACCAAAGAACTAGCAGATTTTTTTCCCAGGTTTGGCGTTTTCTAAAAACACGTTTGTGAAGTTTTTCGATCAAAATATACATCCCCTTGTTTGATTGCTACGGTTATTCATTCTAAACTACAACTTGTAGTTAATCAATGGAAATAGCTTTTTTCCATGAAATTTTCATGGTACACTATGAATGTTTGAAAAAACTACGAAAAAAGGATGGGACTCATGGCTCGAAAGCGCAATTTATCGCAAGTAAAAATTTTGACGGCCTACCGCGAATTGGCAAAAGAAATGGCGGTTGGCCAAATCACCTTTCAACATTTGGCCAAAGAGCTTGAGATTAAGTCGCCATCGTTGTACAACCACTTTAAAAATATTCAAGAAGCTCGTTACGCCTTAACTGCACTACTAGTTCAAGAATTAAATGACGAATTACGCCGCGGATTAGTTGGCAAATCGGGAGGCGAAGCAATCACAGCCTATGCCACGATTTACCACCAGTTTGCGCAAGAAAATCAAGCAGTCTTTGAATTATTTACCAGTATTCCGCAAACACATGAAGAAAAACTGCTCGAACTGATGCATGAAACCAACTTAATTATTCATCAAATTCTAGCGAGTTTTCCACTATCATCGGAAGCGATTATTCATCGCAGTCGCGAATTACGCAGTTTAATTCACGGGTACATTTCATTGCGTTTTTTAGGGTATTTCACTAAAGAGCCCGTCGATGCCAAAGAAAGTTATCAGTTGATGATTGCCGATTTCATTCAATCACTGCCTAAAGCTCAGGGTTCTTAAATCCTTCTTAAAAATACAAACTAAATTCTTGCAACTTAGCCCAAAACTGACTAAGATGACAATAGTTAAGAGGATAGGGGAGCGACTAATAGCATGTATCAGGTAGTGAAAATTTTTGGAGACAATGAGCCGTGGTGGTTTTTTGAAGAATGGCAAGCCGATATCCAACAAGTAACCGTGTTTGATGATTTTACTGAAGCTAGTCGTCACTTTGAAAGTCAGTGGCATGACTTAGCCAAGTGTTATCCTCGCCGCAACGGAAAGCCTAATTATTTATCAGCCTTCTGGAGTGAAGCCGATGAACGTTGGTGCGAAGAATGTGATGACTTTTTGCAACAATATATGGGGTTGGCACTCTTAAAGGATTATCAGCCGATTACTGAACACTGTGAAACAATTATTCAAGAAAGTACGACGAGCTTTGGTAAAATTAAGAGTTGTAAGTTTTTGAAACAAAGCTTTGCAAGTTAAACAAAAGGTAACTGAGGGTGAGACAATTCTCAATTTGAGGACTGTCGCACCCTTTACTGTTTATTAGGAGGAACGTATGGGAAAAACATTAGTCTTAGCTGAAAAGCCAAGTGTAGCCAAAGATATCGCCAGAATTATTGGTGCCAATCAAGCGACGAAAACATATTATGAAGGGAAAGACTATATCGTCACTTGGGCGTATGGTCATTTATTAACGTTAAAAATGCCGGAAGATTTGAAGCCGGAATGGAAAAGTTGGCAAATGGAAGAATTACCAATGATTCCCCAATACATCGGGATTAAACCCTTGCCTAAAACTCGTGGCCAATTAAAAGCTATTTCACAATTGGCGCAACGAAAAGATGTAACTGGTGGAATTATCGCGACGGACTCGGGGCGTGCCGGGGAATTATTAGCCCGTTGGATCTTTGAATGGGTCAAATTTAACAAACCGTTAAAACGTTTATGGATTTCCTCACAAACGGAAAAAGCGGTGAAAGATGGCTTTAAAAATCTGCAACCCGCCCAAAAATACGAGGCGTTGTATCAATCAGAACTCGCCCGGACCAAGGCTGATTGGTTAGTCGGGCTGAATGTTACCCGCGCCTTAACGATGAAGTATGCGGATAATTTAAGTGCTGGTCGTGTGCAAACACCAACGCTCAATCTGGTTCAACAGGCGCAAAAAAAATCGGAAACATTTATTCCAACAACGTATTATTCGATTGATGTTTTATACCAAGGCGAAAAAGGGCGGCTTCAATTAAAGAATCCGCAGCAATTTAGTAAGCGTGAAGATGCGGAAAGCTTGGTTAAAGAATTAACTGGTCAAATTGGTTCGGTGACGGATGTTGTCACCAAAGAAAAAGCACAAGCGGCGCCACTGCCGTATGATTTAACTGAGCTCCAACGCGTAGCCAATACTATGTATCAGTATTCGGCGAAGAAGACCTTATCACTGGTGCAAAGCCTTTATGAAACGCATAAGGTGGTCAGTTATCCACGAACCGATTCTAAATACCTGCCACAAGATATTGAAAATACCATGAAAGAGCGTCTGTCAGCGGTAGCTACTTTTGATGCACGAGCCAAGGAATACATCAAAAATGGCGCTAAAGTCAAACAAAGAGCAGTCTTTAATGATCACAAGGTCAGTGATCACTTCGCGTTGATTCCAACTGAAGAACGGCCCCGTTTTGAAAAGTTATCAACCGATGAAAATCGTATTTATTCATTAATTGTCGAGCGATTTTTAGGCTTATTTGCGGAAAAACATCTTACAAGCAGCGTTAAAGCGAGCGTCCATTTTGCACAACAACTCTTTAGCTTTAAACAAGAAAAAGTTGTCCAAGCAGGATGGAAGAAAGATGACCAAAAGATAAGTTCAAGTGTTGATTGGCGTAACACTAAGAGCGTCAAAGGGAGTTTCCAAATCAATAAAGAGTTAACCTTGGCGCCGAAATTTTTAAGTGAAGGGAATCTCTTAGCGCAAATGGAGAAATTCTCGCTAGGAACACCGGCCACGCGCGCTGAAATTATTGAAAAGCTAATCAAATCCGAATTGATGGAACGCCGTGGCAATGTGTTAGCGGTGACCCCGAAAGGCAAACAATTACTTGAACTCGTGAATCCGTCACTTGCCACCCCAGAACTAACGGCTAAATGGGAACAAAGTTTGGAAGCCATTGCTCAAGGAAAACAATCCGCCAAAGAATTTTTAGGACATATCGAAGCCGATACCAAACGTTTGGTCCGCGAAATCAAAGATTCAAAATCAGAATACAAAGATTTCTCGCTAACAACGAAGATTTGTCCTGATTGTGGGGCGCAGTTACGGGAACGCAATACCAAAGACGGTAAGATTTATATCTGTAGTAATGGCGAGTGTTCGTACAAACGTCGCAAAGATCCTAAACTTTCCAACCATCGCTGCCCGCAATGCCATAAGAAAATGGAAATTATCGATGGCAAAAATGGCGCCTTCTTCAAATGTAAATTCTGTTCAATCACTGAGAAAATCCCGGATAAAAAAGAACGTAAAAAGAAAATGACCAAAAATGAAGAACGGCGCTTACTGAAAAAAATTAACCAAGAGTCTGAGCCTGAAGAAAGTCCGTTAGCCGCAGCTTTAAGAGCGGCGATGGAAAAATAGCGTGTTTTAATTTGAAAAAAAGAGGTTGTGACAGAAGTGTTCTGCCTCAAGAAATAAGCGGACAATCTCAGAAATTGCTTTCCAAATTTTTGAGATTGTCCGCTTATTTCCGTAGAGGTAGCTTCTGGAACACCGTTTATTCGGCAAAAA
>JBKEDL010000057.1:0-24055 GCA_047975385.1 Enterococcus sp.
AATCAGCCTTTAAAAGTAACCATAGAAACTATAGTTCCTCACCATGCTGATTGAATCTATCTTTCTTATTTTCGGTTATACTTATGAATATTTTTTGAACGTAGCTTGAATTCTTAGCCATGTTTTACGTTTCTTTTTCTTAAATCCGTTATGAAAGTCATTTTTCACAACAGAAAAAGCCTTAAGATGATTGATTCATCTTAAGGCTCCGTTTAATACAAAACTTATATCCCTTGTAACTGAGCAATCCGTTCTTTTACGGCTTGTTGTTTCTCTAAATAATCTTGTTCTTTTTCACGCTCTTGTGCCACCACTTCATCAGGGGCGTTGGAAACAAAACGTTCATTTGAAAGTTTCCCTTGGACACGCTTGACTTCTTTGCTCCATTTGTCTAATTCTTTTTCAAGACGCGCAATTTCTTCTTCGATATTAATCAAACCAGCCAGTGGTAAGAAGATTGTCGCACCACTTAAGACTGCCGACATTGCCAGTTCGGGTGCTTCAACACTTGCAGAAACAATCAATTCTTCTGGGTTACAGAAACGTTCAATGTAGTTTTTGTTTTCGTTTAAAAAGCGTTCAACTTCAGTGTCACTCGTTTGAATTAACAAGGTGATTGGTTTAGAAAGTGGTGTGTTGACCTCAGAACGAATATTACGTACCGAGCGAATCAGTTCTTTTAAGACTTCCATCCCCTTAGCTGCTGCTTCATCATTAAATTCAGGACGAACCTCTGGATAAGCCGCTACAACTAATGAGTCACCTTGGTGTGGAATTTTGCTCCAAATTTCTTCAGTAACAAATGGCATGATTGGGTGTAATAAGCGTAAGATTTGATCTAATGTGTACACCAAGATACTCTTATTCATAGCTTTTGCCGCTTCATTTTCCCCGTAAAGAACTTCTTTACTCATTTCGATATACCAGTCACAGAAATCATCCCAGATGAAGTTGTACAATTGACGACCCGCTTCACCAAATTCAAAGCGTTCGAACAACTCGGTTACTTTTTCAATCGTTTCATTTAAGCGGGTTAAAATCCAACGATCCGCAACGGTTTTCTCGCCTGTTAAATCGATATCTTCAAGTGGCATGTCTTCGACGTTCATTAAAACAAAGCGTGACGCATTCCAAATTTTGTTGATAAAGTTCCAAGAAGCATCCATCTTCTCATAGCTAAAGCGGACATCTTGCCCTGGAGCTGAACCGTTTGATAAGAACCAACGCAAGGCGTCAGCACCATATTTTTCGATAACTTCCATGGGATCAATCCCGTTACCTAATGATTTACTCATCTTACGGCCTTGCTCATCACGGATTAAGCCGTGAATTAAGACGTTATTAAATGGGCGTTCTTCCGTGAACTCTAAACTTTGGAAGATCATGCGACTTACCCAGAAGAAGATAATGTCATAACCGGTTACCAATGTATTGGTTGGGAAGTAACGTTTGAAGTCCTCAGCATTTTCATCTGGCCAGCCCATTGTTGAAAATGGCCATAAGGCTGAACTAAACCAAGTGTCTAAAACATCATTGTCTTGGGTCCAGTTTTCGCTGTCAGCTGGCGCTTCCATACCGACATACATTTCACCCGTTTCATTGTGGTACCAAGCAGGAATCTGATGGCCCCACCATAATTGACGTGAAATGACCCAATCATGCACATTATCCATCCAACGTAAGAACGTTTGGTTGAAACGCGGTGGATAAAAATCTACGGCATTGTCTGTTTCTTGGTTTTCAATCGCTTGTTTGGCTAGAGGTTCCATTTTGACGAACCATTGCGTTGATAAACGTGGTTCAACAACGACACCGGTACGTTCAGAATGACCAACACTGTGAACCATTTTTTCGATTCCAACTAAACGGCCAATCGCTTCTAAATCTTTGATGATTGCTTTGCGTGCTGCAAAACGATCAAGCCCTGCGTATTTACCTGCTAATTCGTTCATTGTACCATCGTTATTCATCACATTGACACGTGGTAAGTTGTTACGGTTACCGACCTCAAAGTCATTCGGGTCATGAGCAGGGGTGATTTTTACGACCCCAGTTCCGACCTCCATATCCGCATGTTCATCACCAACGATTGGAATTTCTTTATTGACTAACGGTAAGATGACATTTTTACCGATTAAGTCTTTGTAACGAGGATCTTCAGGATTTACTGCTACGGCTGTATCACCCAACATTGTTTCGGGACGCGTTGTGGCAATTTCTAATGCACCAGAGCCATCAGCCAATTCATAGCTCATATGGTAGAACGCACCTTCGATATCTTTGTGGATTACTTCGATATCTGATAACGCTGTTTGGGCTTGGGGATCCCAGTTAATGATATATTCCCCACGATAAATCAAGCCTTTTTCATATAAAGCGACAAAGACTTTGCGAACCGCTTCTGATAATCCATCATCTAAGGTGAAACGTTCTCGTTGATAATCTAATGAAAGACCTAATTTTGACCATTGTTCACGAATATGCCCGGCATACTCTTCCTTCCAGTCCCATACTTGGCCAATGAATTTTTCACGACCTAAGTCATGACGGCTAATACCTTGTTCACGTAATTTTTCTTCAACTTTGGCTTGGGTCGCAATACCAGCATGGTCCATCCCTGGTAACCAAAGCGTATCAAACCCTTGCATCCGTTTTTGACGAATAATAATATCTTGTAAAGTTGTATCCCAGGCGTGACCTAAGTGTAATTTACCAGTAACGTTAGGCGGGGGAATTACGATTGAATAAGGTTTGGCTTCCTGATCCCCACTTGGTTTAAATAAATCTTGGTCTAGCCAATTTTGATAACGGCCAGCTTCAACTTCTTGTGGATTGTACTTTGTTGATAAGTTTTTTTCTTCAGTCATCGATGTTCCTCCTAATAGTAATATTGAAAAATAAAAAAGTCCTAAGATGCCATGCATCTTAGGACGTAAATTACGCGGTACCACCTAAATTGTAGAAAAATTCTACCTCTTCAACGTGAGTTAACGATCACGACTCGCTTGATCCTACTTATTTCAAATCAAGGACTCCCAAGCTACCTTCACTAAGTTCCACTAAAAATCTTCCAGCTAATGATTTTCTCTCTAAAAGTTTCTCTTAGTTACTCTTCTTGTTCTGCGTCTTGAATCATTCTACAATGAAGAGCTATTAAAGTCAATTAGATTAACGATTGCGCAACGGCTAATGCTTTTTGATAATCAGGCTCCTGCGAAATTTCAGCAACAATTTCTTGATAGCACACTACACCTTTGGCATCTAAGACAATAATACTACGCGCAAAATGACCAAAATCGGGAATCATTAGTTGATAGCTTCTACCAAAGGTATTATCAGGATCGTGAAGCATCACCATCTCGACGCCTGCTTGACCACACCAATTCACTTGCTCTTCTTTCGTATTATTTGAAATCGTGAGAAAGTAAAGTTCCTTCAACTGACTCGCTTCTTGATTAAAGCGTCTTGTTTGTAAGGCACAAACGCGGGTGTCAATATCTGGAATCACACTAATCACAGTTGGTTTGCCACTTACATCTTGCAACTGAACTCGTTGATCAAATTGATCTTGTAAATCAAAGGCTGGTGCTTTTTTTCCAAGTGGCAGTAACCCACCGGTAAAATTCAAAACCGCCCCTTTTCTTGTCACTTGCATCTGCTCTCCTCCTTTTTTCTTAGTATAGAAAAAAAGGAGCGAAAAACCAAAGAACTTGCTTATTTGACTAACGCTGGCTGCTTGTGTTGAATCTGATCCACTAAAATTAAGGTCTGTAACTCCGTCGTTAGATCGATATATTGCACTTGAACATGACTAGGTACTTCGACGCGATCGGGCGCAAAATTTAAAATCGCCGTAATTCCCGCATGAACCACCTCATCGATTGCATCTTGTGAGTACTGGCTCGGAACGGTTGAAATGGCCACAGTTAGATTTTCTCTTTGGACAACTTCAGCTAACTTAGTAATAGGATAAACCTCAAAACCATCAATCGTCTGACCAATTAAGTCAGGATTATTATCAAAAACACAGGCAATCGTTAAATTATCATTGCGCCGAAAATTATTTTTCGCTAATGCCCGACCTAAATTACCAAACCCAACCAAAGCAATTCGCTTTTCTTCTTGAGTATCTAAAATCCCGTTAAACACTTGAATTAAATAGTCAACTTCATAGCCATACCCGCTGCGTCCTAATTCACCCAGATGAGAAAAATCACGCCTGATTGTCGCTGAAGGGACTTGAGTCAGTTCACTAAATTCTTTTGATTTAATGCAAATTGTTCCTGAAGCTTGCAACATCTTTAAGTATCTTAAGTATAACGGCAAACGTTTGGCAGTCGCTTTTGGCAATTTGGTGATATTTTTTTCTTTAACCATCTAGTAGGCACCCCTTTGTTAATTATTTCACATTCAGTTTAGCATGCCTGATAAATAAGAACAAGTCTGAAATGGAAGCTCTTATAACCGCATTTTCTCCCTTGATAAAAATAAAAACACAGTTTGAAAAAAATCCAAACTGTGTTCTCATTATAGAAATTCATCAAATTCATTTGTTTTTTGACGCGTGATTTCTTCAATTTTCAAGCCAGCTAATGACCGTTCCATCAGACCTTTGAGATCTAAACGTTCTTCGTACTCGTGAACCTTTTCAAGTTTTGGTCGTGTTTTCGGTTGTGGTGGTGCAAAAATTGTACAACAGTCTTCAAACGGTTGAATCGCTAATTCGAACGTATCGATTGCTTGAGCAATTTCAATAATTTCTAATTTATCCATCGTAACGACAGGACGAATAATTGGTGTATGGGAAACTTCATTGATTGCTACCATACTTTGTAACGTCTGTGAAGCAACTTGACCGAGAGATTCCCCGTTAATGATTACGAGCCCTTTACGCATCTCACGAATGGCATCGGTTAAACGCAACATCATCCGACGGGTAATCGTCATCCAATATCCTTGTGGTACACAACGTTTAATTTCTTCTTGAATTTCTGTAAATGGCACCTCAATGAATTGAATACCACCAACATAAGGTACCAATTTTTGGGTTAAATCTTTGGCTTTTTGCAGTGCTTGCTCACTTGTATAAGGCGGACTTGCAAAATGAACCGCTTCGATTTCCACACCACGTTTCATCGCCAAGTATCCTGCCACTGGTGAATCAATTCCACCCGATAACATTAACATCCCCCGACCACTCGTTCCAACGGGTAATCCCCCAGCACCTTTAATGGTTTCATACGATAAAAAAGCGCCATCGCGACGGATTTCCACGCGCAGATTAATATCCGGTTGCTTCATTTGCACCTTAATATTGGGAAAAATATCAATGACACAATCACCCAGTGTTTGGTTTAATTGATTGCTATCTTGAATAAACTCATGATCACTACGTTTGGCCGTAATTTTGAACGTTTCCTTGCCCGTATAGATGGTTCGCATCAGTTCTTGGACACTCGCTTTTAAGACGTCAATATCTTTTTCAACACGAATGCTCGGGGAAAAATTTTGGATGCCAAAGACTTGTTGCAACCGCTCAATGATTGGTTCACTATCTTCGCCATTTAATAATAGATGCGTGCGATCACGGTTCGCGTGAATTTTAACATGTGGAAAATCAGCTAATGCACGCCGAATATTTTCAGCTAATTGCATGATAAACGATTTACGGTTTTTTCCTTTGGTTGATAGTTCGCCATAACGAACCATAATTTCTGTATATTTCACAACAAGACTCCTTAATTAATTTTGGCAAATTTTTGATACAAGTGGTTAAAGACCACTAAAAATTGTTCGACTTCGGCCATCGTATTGCTTTCATCTAAACTAATCCGAACAGCCGAGGTCGCAACTTGATGATCAACATTCATCGCAGCTAACGTTGAACTGTTACTTTTTTGACGACTCGAACAGGCACTGGTTGTCGAAAGATAAATTTGTTTTTCTTCAAAAGCGTGTACCACGACCTCACCCCGAATCCCCGCTAGCGCAAAACAAAGGATATGCGGCGCAAAATTTTCCTGAGCTGAAAAAAGCATGACTTTAGGATATTCTTTTAACGCACTCAAAAGATACTCTCTGAGGGTCGCTACATGGGTTGGCCGTTCAGCTTGTTTTTCAAAACTTAGGCGCAAGGCTCTTGCCATCGCGACAATTGCGGGCACATTTTCAGTCCCGCTGCGTTGATTTTGTTCTTGGCCACCACCATTTAATAACGGGGCTAACTTTCGGCCTTGCTTCCAATAAATAAAGCCGATACCACGCGGTCCATGAAACTTATGCGCTGAAAAAGTCGCAAAGTCCACTCGCGTAGTTAACCATTGTTCTTTAGGCACTTTTAGCGCTTGCACAGCATCAACATGAAAATGAATTTTCGGATAGTCAGCCAATAAACGACTAATTTCTTGAATCGGTTGAATTGAGCCAATTTCGTTATTCACAGCCATCACCGAAACTAACACCGTATCTTTACGAATTAATTGAGCAAGTGCCGCTACATCCACAAACCCATGCTGATCAACAGGAGCGACACTAATTTCAAAACCTTGTGTTTTCAATTGTGCCGCCGTTTGAGCAACAGCTGGATGTTCAATGGCTGAAATAATGAGATGTTTCCCAAAGCTCGCCTTTTCAAAAGCGGTCCCTTTTAATACCCAATTATCGCCTTCTGTACCGCCAGAAGTAAAATAGATTTCCTCACTAGCAACTGCTAAACTCGTTGCAATTTGCTTTCTGGCTTGTTGAACCAGGCGTTGCGCTTGGCTGCCTAAATCGTGCAGACTCGATGGATTACCGAAAATCCGTTGACTACACCTTACATATGTATCAAGTGCTAACGGATAAATCGCAGTCGTCGCACTGTTATCAAAATAGATCATTTGAGAAAATCCCCTCTTTTCAAAATTCTTTCCTATTATAAACGCTAGCTCTCTTCCTTTCAAGTCAGAAAACGGCCTCCTCGAACAAAGACCATGCTTCCCCTTTAGATCCATTTGTTTACCCAAAAAAAGACAAGATTCCAAGAATCTTGTCTTTTACAAATTAAACTAAGTCCGGATGATTGAAATAGAAAGTTTCAATTCGTTCAAATGCACCTGGTTCCACACGTTCTAATGCTACACCGATTTCATCTAACGCTGCTTGATATTGGAAATCCGTGGTGAACAAGTGTAAACATTTTTCAATTGACGATTTGATTTCAGGATGTGAATAGCGATAACGATTAGCATATTGCATCATTTGTTCCGTTAAAGCTGCGGCATCGACTAACTCCGTCGTTGTTTTATCTAACAATTTGAGATCATCTTGACAGTTTCGTACTAATTCATTAACTTCTTCAATATTAATCCGAATTTTATTTAAAGCTTTTCCTAACTCTTCAATCCGATCAGAAGCCACAAAAAATAATTCTAAATAATCGCCCGGCAAACCTGGTAAGCGTTGTTTTTCTACAAAGCGTTTCAAGTTACGAATTTTAAACTCATATTCTTCAATTTTTTCTTGCGCGTTCTTTTCATCTTTGCGTAAGTTACGGATTTCATCATCAATTTCAATTTGTTGATTTTCAACTTCATCCATTACTTTATATGCTTCTTTATAGAATTTCTCAACTTCTGAATACGCAATCTCATGTTCTGCTAGTTGTGGTTCAATTACTTGATGCTGGCGTGCCAATTCATCAATTTCGGTTTGAAAGCCACGAACCCGTGATAGTTCATTGTGATTTAAAGCATAACTTTGCGCAGTATGATCGAGTTCAATTAATAACTGACGATTATTTTTGGTTGCGTGCTCAATGTATTCCTTGATGACCGCACGATGTTTAACAACATATTTTTTAGCTTCAATTTCATGTTCCATCGTTGTATATAAAGATTCAATTGCATCTGCGGTGTCATGGTTATCACTTTCAATCGTAGCAATTTCGGTTTTTTCTAAATCTTTTAGTGAATTTTCTATGCGCTTATGCACTCGCGTAATCGTTTCTTGGAAATTTTCAACCGGAATCACGTAATGATCGGCTAGCAGTTTTTCATAGCCCTCTTGAATCTCGGTCATTTGTTCTGGGAACGTTTCGTGTAAGTCTTCAAATAATGGCGGAATCTTTGCCATCAATTTCTCTAGTTCATAGGTTTGATCTTCTGCTTGATGTAAAACTTCACTGGCTTCCACAGGATCACCGGAAGTATTTAAAGTGACGAATTGGGTAAAGGCAATTTCGATATTTTTTAATTGTTTCAGTAACTCCGAATGTGCCGGTCCAAACACTTCACTCGTCTCTTTCAATTGTCTTTCAAGTTCTTCATAGACATCCAGCGCTTTTTGAACATTCAAAGAATTGCGTTCTTCCGTTTCCCGCAGTGCTTTTAGACCTTCGCGAACTTCTTCGACTTGACGTTCCATTTTAGAAATGATGGCCTCGACTTCACCAATCGCAGCCTGAGCTTTTAAAAAGCGAAAGGTTTCATTTAAACTTTCAACTTCAAAAATCTGACTTTCTAATTCCGCAAAGTCACTCGTTGAAATTTCGGTCCAAAGTTGACTCCACTCCCGAAATGTATTTTGACTTTGACCAACTAAATGCATTCGTTTCACATCATCGATTTCCTCAATCACCGGTAAATCAAACAAGTCTTCTTTGCGTTTTTCTAACGTATTCAAACGATCTTGATTTTTCTTGCGCATAAAATAACCAGTGCCATAAACTGCTGCAGCAACTACGATAATGGTAATAACGACGCTAATGATTACATTGCTACCCATTGACGGTTCTCCTCCACTTTCAACTATTCAACTTCTCTCTACGCTCGATGGTAGAGTTTATATACATAATTTTTTTCATTTAAAAAAGCATCTATGCTAGATTATAGCACAAACACCCACGCCATTCACTAGGATAAAAAAAAAACTTTCCCCTGTGAATGAATTATCAGCACTCTTTGCGCCTTAGTGACACGCTTAGATTTCTACTTACCTGAAAAAGCGCCATCCAAGGAATTCATCACAACAATTTTTTTCGCTGACAAATTAATTTTTATTCACATTAATCGCCAAATTTTGATAAATAAAAAAGTAAATCGTTTTACATCAATCGATTAGTCCGCGTTTTCATTTAAAAACAATTTATTAACTCCACGAAATATTCTTGCATTTTTAGTCATTTTTATGTACGCTATGGGTAATCTATTCTAGGGGCGGTTGTAGTATGAAAGTAACGAAATTTGGAGGCAGTTCACTTGCCTCAAACGAACAAGTAAAAAAAGTAGTCGATATTATCACAAGTGATGAGCAACGACGGTTTATTGTTGTCTCAGCACCGGGGAAACGGGATAATCACGACACGAAAGTCACTGACTTATTGATTCAGTTGTATCAAGCCAAACTAGCTGGTAGCGATTTAGATGACCTAATCACAACGATTTATGAACGCTATCAACAAATTGGCGCACCTTACCAAGTCGCTGCAGCGATTTTAGATAAAATTCATCATGACTTATGTCAATTAAAAGAACTTCCTGTAAAAAACAATCCACATCTATATGATACAATTTTAGCTAGCGGTGAAGACAACAATGCCAAACTAATTGCCGGGATTTTACAAACGCAAGGCTTAACCGCACGTTACGTGAATCCCCAAGAATTAGGAATTTTAGTTAGCGATGAACCGGGGAATGCGCAAATTTTATTTAAAGCCTATGAACAAATTAATCAATGGGCCGATAGTGCAGAAACCTTGGTAATTCCAGGCTTCTTTGGTTACACCGTAAACGGCGAAGTTTGTACCTTCTCACGCGGCGGCTCAGACATTACAGGTTCAATTGTGGCAGCTGGCGTTAACGCGAGTCTTTATGAAAATTTCACCGACGTTGACGGCATTTTTGTGGCCCACCCTGGCTATGTCCACGAACCGGAAATCATCAACGAACTAACGTATCGAGAAATGCGTGAATTGGCCTACGCCGGTTTTACGGTATTGCATGATGAAGCCTTAATGCCTTCTTTTCGCGCAAAAATACCTGTTGTTATCAAAAACACCAACAATCCAAGTGCACCGGGAACCAAGATTACAACGGAACGTTCGACCCACCATCAACCGGTCGTTGGTATCGCCAGTGACGATGGCTTTTCCATGATTTATATTGGAAAATATTTGATGAACCGTGAAGTCGGCTTTACCCGTAAAGTGCTTACCGTTTTAGAAGAATTTGGTTTAGGGTATGAACATATGCCTTCCGGAATTGATGATATTTCGATTGTGTTGCGCGCCAACCAACTAACTCCTGAAATCCAAGAAGAACTCATGCGCCGCATCGCTTATGTCGTTGATCCAGATGAATTACGCATCACTCATAACCTTTCAATGATTATGGTCGTTGGTGAAGGAATGCGTCAACGCATTGGTGTCACGTCCGATTGTACAGCAGCCTTAGCTCGTAAACGGGTCAACTTAGAGATGATTAACCAAGGGTCTTCTGAGGTTAGCATTATGTTCGGCATCCATAAAGAACAAGAAGCTTTAGCCATCCGTACACTGTATTATACTTTTTTTGATTAACTAGACAAAAGCATCCAGAACATTTTTATGTCCTGGATGCTTTTTGTTTAGCTAATGCTTGCGCTAATTTCGCTTCTGGTGCGAAGTCTTGTTGCCAATTGGCTGGTTTTAAAACTTTATTGGTCACTGGATCATAATGTGGTTTCCCATCCGGAAATAATTTTCCCATATTCGCTTGATGAACAATCGCCATTAACGGTGCCGGGTCAACCCCCATCAACGAAAAGGAGCCATAAACAAAGTACAACAAATCAACTAAGGCATCGACTTGGCCAACCATGACATCAGTCGTCGGTTCATTTTTGGCCATTATTTTCGCTTGAGCTTGATCAATAGCTTGATGCAGACCTTGGATACTTTCAGCAAATTGCTGTTGATCATTTTCACTCGTCGCATACAAAAATTCAACTAATTCTTCGACTTTAAACCCCGAGCGAAACAAAGCCTCTGCCTGACTAAAAGCCGTCGGTTCAGCTGGTCTTCGAGGATCAAAAATACGGTGAAATTCTTCTGCCATTTCAAACGGTCTTTGTTCCATTGCTTCCTCCTAGCAAATTATTTCTAACACTTTCAACGCTTGCGGGATACCTTCTTGATTATTTGAAGCCGTGACATAATCGGCTGCTGCTTTCGCCTCAACTTGCCCGTTGCCCATCGCTACACCAATACCAACACCTGAAATCATCTCCACATCGTTTAGATGATCACCAAACGCAATCGCTTCTTTGGGATCAATGCCATGGTAGTTTAAAAAGGCATAAATACCATTTAATTTCGAACCGCCCTTAGGGACAATATCAACCGTATAAGGATTTGAGCGTTGGAAGTCACACTCTGGTAACGCCTGCCGCAGTTTTGGGGCTTCAGTTACCGGACTTAATAGCACGCATTGGTAAATTGGTTCTCTTAAAATTGCCATCTGCCCATAATAATCATCACTTTGATACGCACTGAGTTTTTGTAAGGTTTTTTTCATCATTCTGACGGGAAAGCGTTTTGGGACAAACCGTAATAATTTTTTCCCGGAAATCGACTGACTCAATCGAATAATGCGACTTCCGGCCACTTGATTGACCCCGCCAAACATCACTTGACGATTATTGTCATCAGAATACTGAACGATTTTTTTTAAAATGGTTGGCTCAAATTTGCGTGCATAAATAATCTTCCCTTGAGAAAATACCAACTGACCATTATAAGTGATATACATATCTAAAGGTAAATCATCTAACAAGCGGTGAATATCCACCGGACCACGGCCTGTTGCCACACCGACTAAAATGCCTTTTTCTTGTGCGCGTTGAATTACTTCTTTTGTTTTTTTTGATACTGTGCCCTGACTCGTTAAAAGGGTCCCATCTATATCAAAGAAGATTGCTTTTATCATTAGTTATCCATCCTATTCGCCCCTACACGATTTTCAAAATAATCCTAACTGAGTAGGATTTAAGCCATCGTAATCTAACTCCATTATTTTTATTAATTCTACCCCATTTTCCGCTGCATCGCCACCCGCATTATTATTAAAGATAACCGCAACTTCCGCGCTCTGAGTTGCCACCTGCTCAACGATTCCTTTTAACTCTATTAATTCGTTTGGTGAGTAATGATAATTGGTCCGTACTGCTTGGGCATTCGGTCCTGTCGCTTGCCACCCTAAATCATTGCGTCCATGAAATCGACACAAAGTAAATTGTGAATTGGTCACATAGGCGTCTAGTGGAATCGTTGTGGCTAATTTTTTAGGCTCATCGATAACTGCTAAAGAGAACTCCTGTGCTGTCATAAATGTGCGCATCGAATCAAGATAACGTGCTTGATACCAAGAAGCATCTCGTAATTCAACAGCAATCGGCCAGTCAGGAAAATGGTGGCGTAGTTGCCGTAAGTGCGCCACGCTTTCTTTTGTACATTTAAAAGAAGCTGAAAACTGTGCCAAAACACAAAATAGTTTATTACTTTCAAATAAAGGGGCAAAACTAACTTTTAATTTCGCAACCTCTTCAGCCATGGTTGTCTCAGGGGGTAACGGCTCTTGATTTGTCATATAACGAGGAAATTTTAAAATAAAGCGAAAATTAGCTGGGACTTGGTTCACCCATTTTTCAACAACCGCAACTTTCGGAATATGATAATAACTCGTATCTAGTTCGACGATTGGTAGATGACTTGCATACTCGTACAAACTGCTTTTTTTCTTACCATTCAAATAACTATGTTCATCAAAACGATTTAAGCCAATTCTAATCATTTCACTCACCTATTTTTATTGTTATTCTTTAGTATATAATAAGATGAAAAGATTTAGCAAACAGGAGGGTGACGCAATGAAACAAATTCTTATTTTACACACTGGCGGAACAATCGCTATGAAAGAAGACAATCTGACTGGTGGTGTGAGCCCGGATGTCCAAAACCCACTCTTAGATGCCACGATCACAGTCCCAACTGACGTGGAGTTAATTGTCGAAGATATCTTTAACCTCCCTAGTCCCCACATCACAACTGCTCATATGTTACAGCTAAAAGAACGGATTCAACTCGCCACCTTACAAGGTATTTCAGGCGTGGTGATTACTCACGGAACAGATACCTTAGAAGAAACGGCTTTTTTCCTTGATACCACGATTGGCAACTTGCTCCCGATTGTCATTACCGGAGCCATGCGTTCGAGTAACGAACTAGGCAGTGACGGTTTGTACAACTTTGAGTGTGCCATTCGAGTGGCGGTAGATCCCGAAGCCAAAAACTACGGCGTGATGGTCGTGATGAATGATGAAATCCATTCCGCGCAATATGTCACCAAAACGCACACCACCAATGTTGCCACCTTTCGGACACCAACATTAGGCCCGATTGGTTTAGTGACCAAAAAGCGTATTTTGTTTATGCATCGCACAATTGAAACCCAGCATTGGGATGTCGATTGCATGGATGGCGTCATTCCCATTGTGAAGGCCTATGCCGGTATGAGCGGCGATCTTTTTGACGCACTCGCTCAAAGTGCGATTGATGGCCTCGTGATTGAAGCCTTGGGTGCGGGCAATCTCCCTCCCAACTGCGTGGAACCGTTAAACAAGCTATTACAAACCGGCATTCCCATCGTCCTCGTTTCGCGTTGTTTTAATGGCGTTGCCGAGCCCGTTTATGGTTACCAAGCTGGTGGCCAGCAGCTTCAACAAATGGGCATTATTTTTTGCAAAAGTATCAATTCACAAAAAGCTCGCTTAAAACTATTAATCGCCAAAAATCGTCAATTAGAGTTACCTGAACTAATTACTTTTATGGAAGCCTAGTATAAAAAAATTATCGCCTTTATCAAAACTTCGATAGAGGCGATAACTTTTTTATTTTTTTTGCCAATAAATATTCGCTACGCTATTTAATTGCTCACCCGTTCGAATTTCATGGCTCGTTTTTTTCCCAGAACCGGTTTCAGTTAGCTCAAAATGACTATCAACCTGCTGCCCATAGGCGACTTCTTTATCAAAACGAATCAAGACGAGCTTAGGCGTATAAGTCGTTAAAAAGTCAAACCCAAGAACATCAAACATCCAATTCAAGTAGACCGCATTGTTCACATGTTGATTGCTATCAATATCATTAAACCGTACGCGATACGACCATTTAGCATCTGATTGCATCGTTGCCAATTTAGGAAACCGTTTGATTCGTTGAATTTTTTGGCTTTCGTAAGGACTGACGATTTCTTCTTTGACACTACTTAGCTTCCGCTTTTTAATATCCATTAATGAAAATACCGCTTCAATCATCACCAACTCATTGCCCGCTTGATCATGTAGCCAAAACTGACGGTAACAGAAATATTTATTATACTCCGTCGCTTTCGTCGAAATACTGATCCGTTCATCAACCTTTGGTAAGCGTGTGATTTCTAAGACATAGCTAGTAACAACCCATGTTAAACCAAATTGTTGAATAAATGCCGTTCCGCGCCCTAATTCTTCACTTTGGATTTCCGAAGCTTTGATTGCTACTCCAAGAATCGCTGGAATCGTCATGGTGCGATTGACATCACATTCAAAAAAACTAACCTCATGTGTCTGCACATATTTTTGAGCCACACAAATCCTCCTTCTAATGAAATTAAGCTAACGCGCCCATCGGATCCCATGGTGCCAAAACTTGGGGTTGCGCTTCAAAAGCGGCCAGTTGTTCTGCTGTTAATAAATCTTTACGAACCACAATTTGATACGTAAATTCATCCATCCAAGCATCACTCATGACAAAGAACCCTTTATCACCAACTTTATCCCCCCAACTGTTTTCAACTTTCCATTTTGTTGGTTGACCATCAATGATATCGACACCTGTTAAAACCATGGCATGTGTCATCAAACTTTCGCCAAAATCTAAACGCTCCGCCTTACTCATCTCAAATTCAAGCTCAAAGACATCATCAAAAGCAAAAACATCTAGCGCCATAATCCCAGTATCTCTGGTCGATGATTGACCGACATCACAGCCAAACCAAACTGATTCGCCTTGTTCCAGCTGAGCAATTGCTAATTTTTTAAAACTTGCCATATCCAAGTTCAAATAGCGAACTTCTTTGCCGCCAACCACATTGCCTAGCATACTCACAGTATATGAACGATTATACGGTTTATCTGCAGTTGGTGCATTGATGATACTGACATACTCATTTAAATCGACGCCGACATATTTCTCAAAAAATGTTAACGGGGTTAACTTTTGCTCCAAATGATAATTCTTTTCTTCATCACGGTATTCAAAATCAAACGTGCTTGGCGGTGTTCCTAATGAAATCGCTAAAAAGTTATACACTTCTTGTAAAAGTTGCTCTTTAACTTCTTGAATTGCCGCTTTTGACTGACCATCTGTTACTAGTTGACGTAAAATTTTCGCATCTTTACGTAATTTTTTATTTAACAATGTATTTAACTCACGTGAGCTCGAAGAATTGGTACTTTCTGGCATCGCCGTTTTAGGAACCACGCCATACTTTTGAAATAAAGAAACAATCATATCCCACTGTCCACCGTCTTGTTGCGGCGTTTGTAATAAGAAGGCCACATTACGGCTGGTCACTTCTTCAGCAGCCGTTGCTAAAATGTTTTCGTAAAAATAATTAGCTTTTTCATATTTATCCCAAAAGAACGTATGATTTTGCGATAATTCAAAATCTTTTAATTGGAAACTTTGTAATAATTTATGACGGAATGTATTTAATGCTGCGAACATCCAACAACGACCTGATTGTTTTTGATTCGATACTTTCCCTGTTGCTAAGTCTAGCGAAAAAACTGGTACATTCGTCACGGCCGCCGTGGTATTTTCAGCAGCCGCTTTGATGCCATTTTTGACAACCGCACGTTGGAGCGCAGTTTGTTTCTTATTTTCTTGAAACGCCGTAGCAAATTGACTCGTTAATTCTTTCGTGATTTCAGACATTTAATCCATCCTTTCGATTCGATACTTGCTATTATTGTACTCTTCTGTAAGATGAATGACAACTGCTGCAGAAATATTCTGAAAATTATGCGCATTTGTTTGTCATTCCTATAAGTTATTTGACCACGCTATTCATCCACATTCCACAACCAAAAGAGGTTAGGACAGAAGTGTTGCTCAAGAAATAAGCGACCAATTTAGGCAATTGTTTTTCAAATTTCTGGAATTGTTCGCTTATTTTTGCAGAGGTAACTTCTGGAACACCGTTTATTCGTAAAAAAAGGCCCGAGACATATTTATGTCTCAGGTCCTTTAATTAAACGCTTAGTCAATTAAAATAGCTAATGTTTGATACGGTGCCAACTGCATTTCTAGTTCCAACTCTTCCGTCTCATAATTTGATAGTAAGATCCGCCCTTTTAAAAACGCGGATGGTAGCTCAACTTGAGCGCCTTGAGCAAAAAAATTATTGAGTACTAGTAGCTGACTGTTTTCAAAGGTGCGTAAATACCCATAAACTTGTTCGTGTTCCACAGTAAACGGTTGATAATCACCTTTAGCAATCACCGGAAATTTTTTCCGCAAAGAAATCAGCTGTTGATAGAATGAAAAGATACTTCCCTGTTCTTTTTCGACTGCAACATTAATGCTCGGATAGCTCCGACCAGCTTTGAGCCAAGGTTGAGCGGTTGAAAAGCCAGCGTGACGCTCTTGGTTCCACTGCATCGGTGTGCGTGCATTATCTCTTGATTTTGCTTTAATGATCGCAAACGCCTCGGTTGGTGATTGACCTTTCGCTTGTAATTCTTGATAGGCATTTAAACTTTCAACATCGACATAATCACTCATCTGTTCAAATTCAGGATCAACCATGCCGATCTCTTCTCCCATATAAATAAATGGTGTGCCGCGATTTAGATGAATTGTGGCCGCCAACATTTTAGCGCCTTGCACCCGATAATGTTTAACATCAATAAACCGATTGAGCGCTCGTGGTTGATCGTGATTGTTCCAAAACCAAGCGTTCCAACCGTTGCCTTCACTCATCCCCTGTCCCCATTCGTGAAATAAGCTTTTTAATTCAGCAAAATCAAACGGCATCTGTGTCCATTTTTGACCATCGCGGTAGTCGACTTTCAGATGATGAAAATTAAAAGTCATCGTCAATTCTTGTCGCTGAGGTTGGGTATAGAGTATACAATTAGCAACGGTGGTCGAACTCATTTCACCAACTGTCACAATGTCTGCCGCACGACCAAATGTTGCTTGGTTCAACTCAGTTAGATAAGTATGCGTAATCGGTTTGTCGGTATACTCCGCTTTGCCTTCATTTTCTGGATTGTCGCTTAATTGTACATCTTTACCGATTAAATTGATGACATCAAAACGAAAACCTTTGACACCTTTTGCAAGCCAAAAGTTAACGACCGTTTGCAATTCTTGACGTACGTTGGGGTTACGCCAATTTAAATCCGCTTGACTCACATCAAACAGGTGCAAATAGTATTTGCCACTATCACCAAATGGCGCCCAAGCATTGCCGCCAAATTTGGATTGCCAATCGGTTGGTTGGTCCCGCAAAATAAAATACTCTTGGTATGTTTGATCGCCGGCCAACGCTTTTTGAAACCAAGGATGCTCGATTGAGACATGATTTAAAACCATATCTAACATCAGTGTTATCTGATAATCTTGCGCCTTTTTTACTAATTCCTCAAATTCGGCCATCGTTCCAAAAAGCGGGTCTATTTGACAATAGTCCTTAATGTCATAGCCGTTATCTTTTTGCGGACTAGGAAAAATCGGATTGAGCCAAAGCATATCGACACCCAGTTCTGCCAAATACGGTAATTTCTGGATAATTCCTCTTAAATCCCCAATGCCATCACCATCGCTATCTAAATAAGATTTCGGATAAATTTGATAAATAACTTTTTCTTTAAATGACATCTCAGCCCTCCTGCTTAACTTTTACGACTCGGTAATGGTGATGATGACATCACCCGCTTGCACGGCTTGCGTTTGTGCAAGTGGTGTTACTTGGAATTGATTCGTATTCGTTACAATAATCGGTGTTTGACTCACGTAGCCGGCATTTTCGATGGCCGCTACATCAAACTCGACTAATAAATCACCTTGTTTTACACTTTCGCCTTGTTTTACAAAGGCCGTAAAGTGTTTACCATTTAACTCAACCGTATCAATACCAATATGAATTAAAACTTCTACACCTTCTTCACTAACTAAACCAATCGCATGTTTGGTTGGAAATAACAAACTAATTTTGCCATCAAACGGTGCCACTAATTTCCCGTCACTCGGATGGATCACAACGCCTTGTCCCATCACCCCTTGCGCAAAGACTTCATCTTTCGCATCTTTTAACGGGTGCAATATCCCTGTTAACGGAGCGTGAACTTTCGTTGTTTCCTTAATAGTAGCTAGATCAGCGTTGGCAGTCTTTTCATTACTCCCGCGTTCATCCACACGGTCAATCTTATTTAAGATCCCTGCTCGACGGAAGAACAACGTCAAGACGAACGGCACTCCAATAGCGATGGCCATCCCAATACTAAAGGTTAAATAATCTTGTGGCCGAATAGCTAAAATCCCGGGAATTCCACCAACACCGATTGAGAGCGCTCGTACTCCAAAAATAGTCACAAACATTCCCGCTAAACCACTACCAATCATCGCCGCCACAAAAGGATACACATATTTTAAATTAATCCCAAACATTGCCGGTTCGGTGACCCCTAACCAAGCTGAGATAACAGATGGAATCGAAATCTGTTCTTCTTCTTTATTCCCTCGGTGAGCAACCACAATTGCTAAAACGGCCGCGCCTTGCGCTAGATTGGATAAACAAATCATTGGCCAAAGGTTCGTTGATTGGAAATCGGCAATCAATTGCGAATCGATTGCTAGCGTCGTATGATGCAATCCGGTAATAACTAATGGAGCATATAACGCACCAAAAATCGCACCGAAAATACCGCTAAACGATGAAGTTAACCCAGCATTGACAATTGTTGAAATCCACGAACCAATTTGCCAACCAATCGGCCCTAAAATTAAATGTGCGGCTAAAATCGTGGGTACTAAAGATAGAAATGGCACAAAAATCATCGAAATTGCTTCGGGGATATACTTTCTAAAGAACCGCTCTAAATAGACAAACATAAAACCAGCCAACATCGCTGGTATCACTTGCGCTTGATAGCCGATTTTATCAATGGTAAAGAACCCAAAATCCCATGACCAGTTAGTTGCAATTTCAGCAGCTGTCGTACTATTCACCGCATAAGCATTTAACAATTGAGGTGAAACTAACGTGATCCCGAGAACAATCCCTAAAATTTCGGTCGCCCCCATTTTCTTAGCGACACTCCACGTTACTCCAACCGGTAAGAAATGAAAAATAGCTTCGCCTGGTAACCATAAGAACCCATTAACCCCACTCCAAAATTGCGATGTTTCCACAATGGTCTGACCATCCAACCACGACATCGGCACCGCTTCTAAAATATTGCGAAACCCTAAAATCAAACCCCCAACAATAATGGCTGGTAATAAAGGCGTAAAAATTTCTGCTAAAACCGTAATCACTCGTTGAACGGGATTTTGATTTTGTTTCGCAGCTGATTTCGCAGCTTCTTTAGAAACGCCTTCAATACCAGCTAATTTGGTAAATTCCTGATAAAAAGTTGGTACATCGTTTCCAATAATGACTTGAAATTGCCCCGCGTTGGTAAACATTCCTTTGACTGCTGGAATTTTTTCAATTGCTTCTTCTTGCGCTTTTTTGGGATCATTTAAAACAAAACGCATCCGGGTTGCGCAATGCGTAACCGCTGAAATATTCTCCCGACCACCAATTTGTTCCAATAACTCCCTGACATCATTTTCATATTTCCCCATATTGTTCTCCTCACTTTCACTTGTCTGGACAGGCGCTACTATTTCACTATAAAAAAAATCTCACTAACTGTAAAGCGTTTACACCCCGCTTCACACTCGCTAACCTATTAACAAATTATAAAATACTCATTATTTAATATCGGATACCTTTCATTTACCACTCAACCGTTTGGCCAAGTATCATACTTGTTTGTCTTTAAACCAAACAGTTACGTTTTTTTACGAATTAAAATTAGATTTATCTCATTTATTTCAAGATTCTTCACTTTGCTTTTGTTTGTCGCTTTTTTCATATATACTAATAATTAACTCATCCGTACAAGTGGAGGTTTTTATGAAATCATATGAAATTATTTATCACGCGTTGGAACAAGGGATTTTAAAGGGGAACTATCCACCTGAAACCTATCTTCCCAGTGAAACGATGCTCTGCCAAGTCTATGCGGTTTCTCGTGATACGGTTCGAAAATCACTAGCGCTACTGATGGCTAATGGTTATATCCAAAAAATTCAAGGAAAAGGCTCGCTCGTCTTGAAAAGAGAACAATTCCGTTTTCCGCTTTCAGGCTTAACTAGCTATAAAGAACTCCAAAATTCTTATGGCTATCAAGGAAAGACAAGGGTTGTTTCCTTAACCATGATAACGATTACGCAATCACTCGCTCAACAAACCGGCTTACCAGAAGGCGCCGCTGCATGGGATTTACTACGAACTCGCGAGATCGAAGGCGCTAAGATTATTTTGGATCGCGACCTTTTTTTATGTGCGTCTGTTCCGACTATTGATATACAAATTGCACAAGATTCCATTTATCATTATTTTGAAGAGACGTTACAACTCCAAATCGCCTTTGCTGAAAAAGAGATCATTATTGACCATTTAACTGACCAAGACCGTGAGTTTTTAGATCTCAATCAACAAGATATTAATATTGTTTCGGTTGCTAGTCGCGTTTTTTTAGCCAATGCCACCCAGTTTCAATATACTGAAAGTCGTCATCGCGTCGATAAATTTCGTTTTTATGATTTCGCCCGGCGAAATGCTTCAACCTACTAAAAATTTGCAATAACTAGTTGACAACTTGTTATTTTTCGATTATTCTAGAACATGTGTTAATCACGCGCCGCTTTAGCTCAGTTGGTAGAGCACCACCATGGTAAGGTGGGGGTCGCCGGTTCAAGCCCGGCAAGTGGCTTTTTCGAACCTTGAATATTCAAGGTTCTTTTTTTATCTCTTATACGCAAAAAAAGTTAAATTCCAGTGATTTGAAACAAATTGGTTGTCATCTTCTCTACTTATCAACTAAAATCAAGCTGAAACAATAGAATAAATTCTGGTCCGCTCTAGTTTGATTGCCCTTTAAGGAGGGAATATCATGAAGACAAAGACAATTGTACTGATTCATGGGTTATTTGTGAACAATCTTGGTTGGGATGAATGGCAGGCACATTTTGAAGAACACGGCTATACAGTTTATGCTCCCGCATACCCTGGTCATGACGGAATTCCTAGTGATTTGCGAAACAATCCGCCCAATCAACTGACAGAAACTGGATTTGCAGATGTCCTCGATTATTTTATGCAGTTTTTTACCACTTTACCGGAAAAACCCATCGTTATTGGTCACAGTGCTGGTGGCTTAGTCATGCAAAAACTATTGGAACATGATTTAATTGCCGCTGGTGTCAGTCTAAATGGTGCCCCAACGAAAAATGTGCGTATTTCTTTAAATGTCGTGAAAGCCACTTTGTCAGCTGCTAATTTCCTAAAAGACGATCCTTATCTAGGATCAAGAAAATGGTACCATCAGCAATTCTTTAATAACCTGTCTGAAGTCGAAAGTGATCTTGAATATAATCAATGGGCCGTCCCAGAAAGCCGTAAAATTGTCCGAGATATGGCCTTCTCAAAACTAGCATCGATTGACTATACCCATATCTATCAACCACTGCTTTTTATTACCGGTAGCCGCGATAACTTTTTCGGTCCTGCAATTACCAAACGAATGGTCGATCATTACAAAGATTCTCAATCACTAGTTGTTGATTTCAAGGTCTTTGAAGGACGGAGCCATTCCATTTATAAAGAAGACGGTTGGCAAGAAGTGATTGAATATATCGATGGTTGGTTAACCAAAGTCAATGAATCGGTCATGGCCATGGCTTAATATCCCCTTACAAAAAAACACACCACGTTAAGGAGCATACCTAAGCTTGGTGTGTTTTTGCTATGGTATACTAAAAGAAAAAATTCTGGAGGTCTTATTTATGTCCCATCGAATTTATTCTATGCGTTTTGCGCGTGTCTATCCTTTATATATCCAAAAAGCTGCGCGCAAAAACCGGAGCCAAGAAGAAGTCGATACCATAATTATGTGGCTCACTGGGTATAACCAGCAACAATTAGCGCAACAAATCAAAAATCAAGTTGATTTTACTACCTTTTTTGATGAAGCTCCTCAAATCAACCCCAATGTTCACCTCATTAAAGGTGTTATCTGTGGTGTTCGCATCGAAGAAATTGACGAACCATTAATGCGTAACATTCGCTATCTAGATAAATTGGTTGATGAACTAGCCAAAGGAAAAAAACTAGAAAAAATCTTACGGTCTTAATATTACGTAAAAACACTCAATCACGAAGCTCTAGCAACTTCTGGTTGAGTGTTTTCTATTTAATGGATTAAGCGTAACAAATCATTCGGACTCTGGGCCAAATCGATTGCTCCCGTATCGACCAACTCTTGAGCTGAACCAAAGCCGTATAAAACACCAATCGCACCTAAGCCATTTTGTTTGGCTCCAATCATATCATGGCTACGATCACCAATCATCACCGAACGGCTTTTAGCCGTAACTTGCGACTCAGCTAGAGCATACGCTAAAACGTCACCTTTGGTATTCCGTTTTCCTTCTAAATCTGCCCCATAAATTCCTGAAAAATACTGACTTAAGTCGAGATTCTTCAAAATTTCTTTGGCAAAAATTTCTGGTTTAGACGTTGCGATATACATTTGAGCATCCTTAGCTAAGGCCGCCAATGTTTCAGCAATTCCTTTGTATTCTTTGGCTTGCAGTACACCTTTTTGCGCATAATAATCGCGATAATAAGCAACCGCCTGTTTCGCTAATCCTTCACTTAGTCCAAGATTACGAAACGAGTCGAGCAATGGTGGGCCGATAAATGATTGCAATGTTGCCTTGGATGGGACTGGGGAGCCTAATTTCTCCACTGCAAAAAGAATGCCCTTATAAATCCCTTCACTCGAATCAATAATCGTTCCATCTAAATCAAAAAATATATGTTTCATTTTCATTGAAATTCACTCCTTTCTTCTATTATATCTATCTTTATTAATTTTGGTTACCACGAGCCGTTCATTTGCCTTTAGTCGGGCACGGATTTCTTTTCGCGTGAAGACAGATGCGGCATTAAACTTTTGGCTAGACCGCGTTGAAAAATAAAACATTTTCCACGGTCAAATCAGTGAACGCTTTGGCAAAAATACCTCCTACTGGCTTTTCTTGGCACAATTCTAAAGTTTCGATGCATTAAGACAGAGACTAATTTTCATTGGTTTGAAATGGGTTCTGGTGGGAATGATGCACGTCCAATCGTGGAAGTCTGTAATGAACCTCCCCTTAGCGATTGAAGGCTATGGCAACATCCATCACGCTGCATTTCGCGTTGCTGATGAAAAAGTGCTAGCATACTGGATCAAACGCATCAATGAGGCGGGGCTACCCAATTCAGGATTTACTCAACTTTAGAAAGTAAACGCGAAACCATTGAACAAATCATTCGTCCATTAGACACCAAAGACGCTAATCAAAAGCGGCCACCACTTACTTAAGGAGGCATTAGACGTTTCACTTCAATAGTGATGAGTTAATCCGATGAAAGATGTTTTTATTCTACTTACTCTTAATAAAAAACGCCCTTTCACTCGATTTAAACCAAGCGAAAGGGCGTGTTATTTTCGAAATAAAAAAGATAGCTCACAGCTACCTCAAGAACTCCGACAGTAGGACTCGAACCTACGACATCATGATTAACAGTCATGCGCTACTACCAACTGAGCTATGTCGGAAAAATACAGCGTGGCGACGTCCTAGTCTCACAAAGGGAAACCCTTCACTACA
>JBKEDL010000058.1:0-5715 GCA_047975385.1 Enterococcus sp.
TCTTACAAACGATTCAAATCTTGCGTGAAACGAGTGATTAAGCAGCGGTGACGCTGCTTTTTTTGTGCCAAATAAACGGTTTTTTAGCAGTTGCCGCAAAAAATAAGCGAATACTTCTGTCAAAACCGCTTTGAATCTATGCTATAATTTGAAATGCAAATAAACAGAAGATGAAGTTGGGGGGATGGCTTTGCCAGAAACGGAAGCACAATTAGAAGAACGCTTAATGAAACACTTACATAAATTAAATTATCAACGTGTGGCGATCCATGATGAAGAGGCCATGGTTCAGAACTTGCGTCAGATTCTAAATCAACGCAATCAAGCGAAGTTAAATGGGGTCGACTTAACTGATCGTGAATTTCAAACCGTGTTGACGAAACTAACGTCAAGTAGTATCTATGAAACGGCGCGCATCTTGCGTGATGGTACGCTGACCTTAGAACGCGAAGATAGCTCGCAACCGGTGCTCTATTTGAATTATTTTGATAGTCATCCAGCAAATAATATCTATCAAGTCACCAATCAAATCACGATTCATGGTAAAGCCGAAAATCGCTATGATGTGACGCTTTTAGTTAATGGTTTGCCACTCGTGCAAATCGAATTGAAAAAAAGTGGGGTTGAAATCGCCGAAGCTTTCAATCAAATCATGCGCTATCGCCAATTCACCTATACGCACTCGAAATACAATCTCTTCAAATTTGTGCAGATGTTCGTCGTCTCCAATCGGATGAATACCCGTTATTTTGCTAATAATGCGGGCGAATTAAACGCGAATTTCATGTTCTTGTGGGCCAACGAGGACAACCAAGGGATTAATGATATTTACGAATTTAGTAATTCACTCTTAAATCTTGATCGCCTACATTCAATGATTGCGCGCTATACGATTTTTGATGAAGCTAATAAGATGATGCTTTTGATGCGACCCTATCAGGTCTATGCCGCCGAACGCCTCGTCCACCAAGCATTAACAACCAACAAGAATGGCTATATTTGGCATACGACCGGCTCGGGTAAGACCTTGACTTCATTTAAAGCAGCCCAATTATTAGCCAAAGAAGAAAGTATTGGTAAAGTCATCTTCTTACTCGATCGTGCTGATTTAAACAAGCAAACGACCGATAACTTCAAAAGTTATGCCGAGATTGATGATTTGTTAAATGGCACCGACTCTACCAATGATTTGGTCCGTCAATTAACGAGCAATCAAGCCAATTTGATCATCACGACCATCCAAAAGATGAACCATGCAGTGAAACGTCACGAACAGGCACTTCAGCGAATTCAAGGGCAAAAAATCGTCTTTATCGTAGACGAGGCGCATCGCTCTCAGTTTGGGAAACAACAAATGGAAATCAGTAACTATTTCCCGCAAGCGCAATGGTTTGGCTTCACCGGAACACCCCGCTTTAAGTCTAATCCGGCGGCCGATAAGCGGACAACCGATGATATCTTTCATGAATTACTCCATAGCTACCTGATCAATGACGCGATTAGAGATGGCAATGTCCTCGGTTTTCAAGTCGATTATATGAAGACGATGAAGCTAGATACCGGGAATTATCTCGAAGACGAAGATGTTGCCCAGATCGATACCGAAGAGTTATATACATCTGACGAACGGCTAGAAATCGTTGTCGGAGATATCTTGAAGCACCACCAGACGAAAACCAAACATGGCAAGTATTGTGCGATGTTTACCGTCCCGAGTACGAAGCTTGCGGTCCGTTATTACGATGAGTTTCAAAAACAAGTAGCCGCAAAACAGCTTGACTTAAGAGTGGCAACGGTCTTTACGTGGGCGGCCAATGAAGAAGGCAATGAGAACGACCAAGAAATGACGCATTCGATGGGGCAGATGAAGCGCATCGTCAATGATTATAATGAAACCTATCAAACGAATTTTGCCATTGATGATTTCGCGAGTTATGCAGCCGATATCGGTGAGCGCCTCAAGAAGAACCTCCCGAAACAAAACATCGATCTCCTAATCGTGGTCAATATGATGCTTACTGGCTTTGATGCCAAGAAGCTCAATACGCTCTACATCGATAAAAATATGGAATATCACAACTTGATGCAGGCCTTTTCGCGCACCAATCGTGTCGAAACTAAGGACAAACCATTCGGCCAAATCGTTGCTTATCGCAATCTCAAACAAAAAACCGATGATGCCTTGAAACTCTTTGGTAATACCGACGAAGTGAGTTTGATGCTACAACCGCCTTATCAGGAAATCAAAGAGAAATTTGCTGAAGCTGTGGCGCATTTAATTAGTAAGATCCATGAACCACAAGCCGTGGATCAGTTAGAAGGCGAAGAAGCGCAGTGGCAATTTGTGGCGGCCTTTCGCAATATCAATCGCTTGTTAACGCGCATGGAAGGCTACGGTCAATTTGGCTGGGATGACATCAAGCAGAATTTGGGCTTTTCGGAGCAAACGTATAATGACTATCGCTCAAAGTATCTTGATTTGTATCGAGAACTCCAAACAAAAACCGATAAGACGAGTGTGCTCCATCTTGTCGATTTTGAAATCGAGTTAGCCCAACGCGATCTCATCAATGTCGATTATATCTTGCAGCTGATTCGCAACTTATCGAGTAATCAAAATCAACGTCAAACGGAGATTGCAGCCATCAAAGAAAGCTTGCATAACTCGGGAGATTTGAACTTGCGCTCGAAGATGGAACTGTTATTGAAATTCTTAGATACCATCGTGCCACAGTTAACTGAAGATGCCGATATCGAGATTGAACTCGGGAAATTTGCTGAGGCGGAAAAACAAGAAGAACTCACGCAGTATGCTGTCGCAAATGATATCGAGCTCCAAGCCATTATGGAAACGGCAGGCAAATATGAATTTTCACAACTGGAAACGATTGAGTATCTGAAACCCGTGATTAAAGGCGCTTTTCCAGTGAAGCGCAAGAAAACGGCCAATGCGATAAACTTCATCATCGAGACGGTTAAAAAATATACGCTCGGTCTTTAAGTTGAAAAAATTAAAAACTACCAACTAATTGGAAAAGAGGAAACCTACATGGCCAGTGCACAATCACAACAAGCGAGCTTGCAAAAAGCTCTCTGGGCAGCCGCCAATGACTTAAGAAGTAACATGGATGCCAATGAATTCAGAAATTATTTATTAGGGATGATCTTCTATCGCTATCTCTCACAAAATATCGAATTAGCAGTTGCTGTAGATCTTGCTGAAGAAGAGGAAACAGCGACGACTTTTGCCGAATTATTAGAAAACTACGGCTTAGAATACAAAGAAAGTTTCATCGAAGAATTGGGTTACTTCATCGAACCAAATGACTTGTTCTCAACGATGATTGCCGAAATTCAAAAAGGTGAATTCTCTGTCGAACATTTATCAATGGCGATTGGGAAATTAACGCAATCAACGATCGGTGCCGAATCAGAAGATGACTTCAACCACTTGTTTGATGATATGGACTTGGAATCGTCACGGTTGGGTAATTCAGTACCTGCGCGTTCCGCCTTGATTGCTAAGGTGATGCTGGCGATTGATCAAATCGAAATGGATTATGCCGATGCTGATATCGATATCTTAGGTGATGCGTATGAGTATCTAATCGGTCAATTTGCCGCTAGTGCCGGTAAAAAAGCGGGCGAGTTCTATACACCGCAGATGGTTTCAAGCATCCTAGCTCAAGTCGTTACGACCGGCAAAGAGCAACTGCGTAGTGTCTATGATCCAACAGCGGGTTCGGGTTCATTATTATTACGGGTGGGGAAAGAAGTCGATGTCCATTACTACTATGGTCAAGAATTAAATGGAACGACGTATAACTTAGCGCGCATGAACTTGTTATTACATGGCGTGAAATTTGACCGTTTCACCGTCAGACAAGGAGATACGTTAGAAAACGATCAGTTTGCAGATCAAAAATTTGATGCCGTGGTGGCCAATCCACCATATTCAGCCAAATGGTCGGCCGATCCAAGTAAATTAGATGATGCCCGATTCCAAGCCTTTGGTAAACTAGCACCAAAATCCAAAGCGGACTTTGCCTTTGTGCAAAACATGTTGTATCACTTAGATGATAACGGCACGATGGCAGTTGTTTTACCGCACGGTGTGTTATTTAGAGGTGCAGCTGAAGGTGTGATTCGGCGTTACATGATTGAAAAACAAAATGTCTTAGATACGGTCATCGGCTTACCAGCCAATCTGTTCTATGGCACCTCGATTCCAACCGCGATCTTAATCTTTAAGAAAAATCGTGACACGAAAGACGTCTTATTCATTGATGCTTCTAATGAGTTTGAAAAAGGCAAAAACCAAAACAACTTAACCGACGAACATGTTGAGAAAATCATGAAGACCTTTGTTAGTCGTGAAACGATTGACAAGTACTCATACCTTGCAACGCGTGAAGAAATCATCGAAAACGACTTTAACTTAAATATCCCAAGATACGTGGATACCTTTGAAGAAGAAGAAGAGATCGATTTAGTCGCACTTAGCCAAGAGCTAAGAACCTTAAACCAAGAAATCACGACAGCAGAACAAGACTTCTTAGCATTGTTAAATGATTTAGCAGTGACAGAGGACTCAAAAGATATCTTAGCAGCGACGAAAGCGGTGTTTGACTATGAGTAGCCAAGGAAAACCGGCGATTCGTTTTGCGGGATTTAGTGAAGATTGGGAACAGCGTAAGTTCTCTGATTTTGTAACTAGACTAGGCAAAACTTCAAATTCTAATCAACTTCCTAAGATTGAATTTGAAGATATTCAAGCTGGAGAAGGTCGATTAAACAAAGATATATCTACCAAGTTTGATGATAGAAAAGGTATTCTCTTTCAACCATCAAATATTCTGTACGGTAAATTGCGTCCATATCTAAAAAATTGGTTGTTCGCTGATTTTGCTGGGATTGCACTAGGTGATTTCTGGGTTTTTGAGAGTAATGAAGTAGCTCCTAGTTTTATTTACAGCTTAATTCAATCAGTGCACTATCAAAAGGTTGCTAACGATACAGCAGGTACGAAAATGCCGAGATCAGATTGGAAAAAAGTTTCTAGTACATCATTCTCAATTCCTCAAGATGTTGAAGAACAGCAAAAAATCGGAACCTTCTTCAAACAACTCGATGACACCATCGCTCTTCATCAACAGAAGTTAGATTCGTTGAAAAAGCAAAAGGCAGCCTTTTTACAGAAAATGTTTGCTTAACAAAAATTTTTCTAAATAATTAATGAACAAGGGAACAAAAAAGCTCTGAGCATTTTTGTTCCCTTGTTCTTGGATTCAAGAGAAAAGACACGTTAAAAACCATCTTCGTAAATGAAAAAGGAAGTGACTCACAAAAAAGTGTAGGACAGATCTATAAATCTGTTGATTTTGGTATCAACAGATTTATAGATCTGTCCTACAGTCATTTCGCTTTTGGAGGATCTTTGTTTTTTGTATGTTGAAAAATCATTACTGCAACTTTTGTGGAACCGTAACTCACTGAAAATGAATCGCTCAAAAGAGAGGGGAGTTTCACTGAGGTGTTCGCTTGTTTGCATTAAATCATTTTGCTCGTTAGAATGGTATTGAAATTAACTGTGGATCGTTCTACAGAGAACACAAAAGAGCGCTAGATTAACTATAGCAGCGAAAGTCTAGGAGGAACCAATGCTTACATTACAAGAAATGACAGCGACTGATTTTGATCACTATATTCACATCG
>JBKEDL010000031.1:0-30220 GCA_047975385.1 Enterococcus sp.
CCCAAGTATTCTTTCCCCATATATCTAATAAAAAATGTTTGCACTACAAAATTCAGTATTAATGTAATGATTTGAGAAATACCACCTACGGTTGAATTCCTCAAGGCATTGTCTAATCTACCACTTGCCATATGAAATTTACCTTTCTAATAAAAAATAGAACTATCAAATTTTAACCCTCGACATCCATTAGTTTGCTTTTGACTAGTATCACTTAATTTTGAAGTCGGCGTTTAAAATTTTGGTGATAAGTTTGGACCATATTTTTTGCTGCTAAATTAATACAAATTTCAAAGATTGCTAGCGAAAAAATCGGAACTTTATTTTGTTTAAAACGGTTCAAGATCTGTAACGAATACCCTAAACTACGATAGAAACGATAGGATTCTCTAATTGTAGCCAATGGCAATAAAAAGATTTTTGGATTACATTCTTTTAAAAATGCTTTCGATACGCGTTCTCTTTGCATCAGACATGAGCGGACTCTAACCTCAACTGCGTCTTCATAATAATCTTTGGATAACTGATGCGTAATTGAATGCGGATTATCGATTGTACAATAAATATTTAGCGGTGAAATTTGGACCTTTTGTGCCAAAAGCCCAACTTTTTGCGAAAAGATCGTATCATTTTGTTTTTTAACACAATCAAAGTAAATATTATTTTTCTGCAGAAAGTCATACTTAATCAGCTTCGACCACGGAACATCAAAGCGTAGTCGCAACGTCCATTCATTCACTTCCGATTGCTCATTATTGAAAGTCTCCACTAATTCAGCATACCGTGTTCGATGATCTAAAGCCCCATAGCAATTCCTTGCAATGCCTTCATATTGAGGCGCGAAATAAACAACGTCGTAAGCCCCATCTAATACCGATAAAATCTTTTCATAGAAACCTTCTAAAAAAATATCATCTGAATCAGCAAATAATACCCACTCATGGACTACTTTTTCCAAACCTAAGTTTCTAGCGGCTCCAGCCCCGCCTGTTTCAATCTGATAAATCTCAACAAAGCGATTTTTCTTTTTTAATTTTTCTAAGGCACTGATATTATAATCTGGGGTATTATCGACAATAATAATCTGAAAATTAGGATTTTCCGGAATTGTATCGATTAACCGCTCTAAGTTCTCTTCATCTTTATAGTGTGGAATAATGATCGATAGTTTAGTCATATTAACCTCTCTAATTTTTTATTTTAAATTCGATAAAAAATCTACTTCCATTCCGTAAGCCCTACCTACTCAACCCTCGTTTAATAAACATGCCATTGATAACATACGAGATAAAGTCGTTATTAATCACCGCCTGCTCAAAACTTGCTAAATTGGAATCTTTTAACTTGATTTCTGGACTTTGAAAATGCTTTAGTAGTAATTCTCTAGAGAGAACAAATAAAGCAATTTGCTGATCTAAAGGCAACCAATGGGTCCGTCTTAAGTTATGTGACAGCTGGTAAATAAAAGTATCATAGATAACGGATTTCTTCTCCTGCACTAAGCCTTCAACTAATAACTGTGTCACCCAAAAACTATCCATAACTTTGGGATTGCCTTTGGAGCTTACGGTAATCCCGCCCTGATTTAAGCGGTAGTTATAGGTTGGTTCACTAATGGTTGCGACCTTAGTTCCTGGATAGACATAGAGACTCAGCACAGTATCTTCAAACCACAAACCCGTTGGGAATTTAATATTTTCAAATAACGATGCTTTGAAAACCTTCCCCCAAGGAAAACCATTTAAGATTTCTAAACCATCACCTACCCGTACTTCTTGTTTAATTGCACGTTTAGGTTTATCATTTTCAAACGCAAAGTAGCTTCCTTGGACGATATCTAAGTCTTCTGCATACGCTCGATCCAATAGCACTTCAATCGCATTTGGAGGTAAATAATCATCAGCATCAACAAAATAAAGATATTTAGCATCGATCTTTTTTAATCCCGCATTTCTTGTTGCAGAAACGCCACGATTTTCTTGCGTTGCAATTTCAAAATTAGGGTACTGCTCATACTGCTTTATTTTAGCTAGCGATCCATCACGTGATCCATCATCAATCAAAATAACCTTATAGGTATAGTTTCCCTGTTGTTGTAAAATTGAATCGACACATTGTTCGATTTCATTTTCAGCATTGTATACTGGAATGATGATTTGTAAGTCATAGTTAGGTTCGACAGCAAGGACACTCTTTTCATCTGGAATCCTTTTTTCACATTCCCAAAAGGAGTCTAACTTTTCTCTAGCCACGATGGGATCAACCAATTCATAACGATAACTTGTCTGCACAATTTTTTTCACAAGTAAATTATCGATTATTTGCTTAGGCAGTTTTAATTTTCGGCAACCTTCACAGCTATACATTAAGATTTTCACGTTTATTCCTCCACTCTGCTATTTAATAAAAATAGAATTGGAATCCAGAGTTCTAACTTTGAAAAGACGGTTTCAGTAAATCCGATAGCCAAAACCATCATCAAGAGAATCGATAAGAGTTCTGATTTGTTCTTACCTCGACTGAGGATGATATACATATTGATTAAGAAAAATACGGAATAAACAATTCCTTTGGTTAAAATCATTTGTAAATAACTATTATCAAACATCGCCGTTTCCAATTGTGAGTTACCTAATAAAGTGAATCCTGAATTCTGAAAAAACGATTTATACAACGTCACCCTTCCAGATAACAGCTCATCAACGACATCATTAATCGGCAACCATAAAACGAAAAGTGATAGGATAAATAAAATAATTGGAAAACAACTCATCACCCGATACAAGAAAACATTATCCTTCATAATTTTTTGACCACGGATTAAGTAACTAATCATCCCTATAATTACGATTATCGCCGTCGTTCGACTTAGTGTTTGTTGATACAACCAGATGGTACTTCCTACCAATAAGAGAACTAGCAATAATTGACGATTACGTTTTGGTTTTTCTTTGTATGTAAAAAAGAGATAGACTAAATAAAATAAACAAATAGCTAAGTATGACAACATGCATACATTCGGATGGACAAAGCCTAATGCTTTACGAGAAATCAGCTCGTCAATGCGCCACATTTCAATATCTGCTCGCTGATTGAACCCTATCAGTAAATACAACAAAACGATTATCGCAAAGATTGTCGTAATGATGAGCAGAATTTTTTTTATTGTTTGGCTATTATAGTTAAATTTAGCAATAATCCGATTGGACATTAATAACAACGATGGAAAAATCAAATTTAATTGACCGGTTAAAATAACAATTAACAAATTAAAAAAAATCAACCATAAATCTAACCAATAAACTTCTTCCACAATCGCAATTAGTAGAAACATCACACTAATTACGCCCGCCAATAATAGACTTGAAAACTCAACTGAAATCACACCGATTCCAGCTAATAAACTAAATAAATAGACCAGACTAGCAAATAGAACTGGTATGGTTTTGTTTCGATATAATGCTTTTCCCATATTCCCTCCAACTACCTCAGACGCGCTTTTACCTTTTCATATGCATTTTCACCAAATAATTGATTTATTCGTTTACGGGCCTTGATTTTAATTGGTAATAACCACTTATTAAGCTGGCGAACAAACTGATTTTGAGAATACCAAGAGGCGTCGTAATGATGAATTGAGATCGTCTCTGCTGCAAGCTGTAGTTTTTTGGTTTCCATATTTAATGGACAAAAATATGATGTATTATAAATCGTAATATTTTTTAACCATTGTGTTTCATCAGCTTGAGTTAAACCTAAATTCTGCAACACTCTTGACGTATAATCCACACAGGTTGTTTGATTTGCTTTTCCAGTCTCCTGATTAATAAAATGTACGCCATCATATGCAGCTAAATTAAGCCGGATTACTTCACTATGCTTTTTAGCACCAAAACCAATCCCCGTATTGACTTTCCCAGGCAATTCCAATCCCATATAACATTCTTCTGTGCGTAATGAGTCCAGGGATTTTATTAATTCGACGTCCGTATCGAGATAAATGCCACCAAACTCATGAACGATATCTAGGCGCGCATAATCTGATACAAAGGCAAATTTCCCTTGGTGATAAGCCTCTGCCATATACGGATGCTTATTGACATCATAGTTTGATTCATTCCATTCAATAATTTCATATGCTGGACAAAATTTACGCCAGGAAGCGATGCATTTTTCGACATTTTCTGGCAACGGGTTGCCACCAAACCAACAATAATGAATTGTTTTTGGGATCATGCTACTCAGCCGCCTTTCTAATAAATTGCTCGATTTCCTGACAAAACTGAAGATTATTGCTACTCGTCAAGTCCACTGTATACTCTGCACGTTCAAAAGCTAGACAACTACGCAATTCCTTGATATCACGCACCAATTTCAATGGATAGCCTTTTTCAATTACCTTTTCCACGAAGTCTAGTTGATGATTATTGACATGCTCCTGAAATGCTAACTGTCGTGGAACTACCACGGGAGACTTCCCAACACTTAACACTTTCATAAAACTAGCCGGCCCTCCGTGAGTCACAACAATATCAGCTTTTTTGATATAGTTTTCCATTTCGTCATAGGCGATGATCTCTTTGAATTCACAATATTGCGGTTGATAGTCGGAATACCCTGATTGAATAAACACTTCATCCTCGATGATGTTCTCTTTTTTCAATTGATCAATCGCTTTGATTAAGCGGTTAAATTGTTGTTCATGTGTTCCAACAGTGACAAAAATCATTAGAAAATCCCTCCCAAATTAATGGCTTTCGGATAGACTTTTCTCATTTCTTCCCATTGAACAACGAATTGATCGGTCACCGGATAAACTAATTTCCCCGTCATCGTTGGTGCATCAATCCGATCAAACACTTCGATGTAAACTGTTTTAGCTCCAAATACCTTCCCGAGATAAAAAAACGGGACTGCTACTGCCGCACCTGATGAAATGATGACATCCGGACGTTCTTTCTTTAACACCTTAAAAGCAAGATACGTATTTTTGATTAAATTTTTCAAATTACGATTTGTTGGATACGCGCATGGGTACAATTTCTCATCTTTTAAAATACTTTTTGCATCGGCTTTTTCAAAAGTGACCCAAAAGCGCTCTTCTTTTTCCCAAAAAGGTTTTAACAAATATAAATGTGTTAAGTGCCCGCCACTTGACCCTACTAAACAAACTTTCATTTTTTCACCCCAATTAATAAATAGCTTTCGCTTAATCGTGATTAATTCATCTGATTATTTAAGTAATCAATTAAATCACTTGATTTGTCCTGGTCCAATTTCCTGATAAATAAATACTTTTCCTCTTCAACAAGATGCTTTATTTCCTCGAGATTTTCATTAAAAAAGGTAAATGGCATCCCTCGGTTCCAATCGATTACTCGCAAATTAGATTGATTTCCAATCGTTTCATCAAAGTAAATCGTTTCAACAAATTCTGAATTTAGAAATATCGTCTGTTTGTAAACTTCATCTGATCCAAAAGTAAATTTATAACTGCGATTTAAATATTCTTGCTCTTTCTCAATCAGTAAATGGGCCACAAATTGGTCAGTAAAACTCACCCAATTACTCCCTTTAGCGAAATGGATCTCTGCTTTTTTTAATCGATTAATTCCCATTAGTTTCTGTAATCTAACTGCCACATCATTTAACTTGTACCCCAGACTCGATCTGGAGAAAAAATTGATACCTTGGAACGGTCGGTAGTATTTGATGTGATGACTGTCGATAAGTTTTGTTTCTTTACTGTTAGTTAACTGATCCAATAATTCATCTTTCGTTTCAAAGCGCTTCTTCTCTAAGTAAGAAAACTCAATAAAATTTTGTGGATAATTTTTTTCAAAAAAAGCAAAAATATCCTTTGAATTTTTTAGTGGAAAATCGACTCCACTTAGAAGATGATAGTAACTGTATTTATTACGATTAAATGCACGGCTAAATAATGCTAATTCTGCTTTAACTTGTGAATAATCTCCCCACTTAACTGAGACACTACTAAAAAAGGAGGCATGTGCTTTTTGTTGATTAATTTCACTATGTTTGAAACTTTTAAAAGCTTTTTTATCAATATGAACATAGATATCAAATAGCTCTGGTTCAAAAAAATTAATCAGACGATCTAATAGCTCCCAATTATTATGTGCTAAAATCAATATCGCTTGTTTCATAGAATCTCCTATCTTTTTAATAAGCCCCACTTGGCTTAATCATAATCATTATCGTTTTTATTAAAATTTTTAAATCTGCCACGAGACTTTGATTTTGAATATAAAAGATATCTAATTCCACCATTTCTTTGAAACTCAGTTCATTGCGGCCACTGACCTGCCAAAGACCAGAACACCCTGGTTTCGCTAACAAGCGTTGTTTGTCATAATCAGAATATTCCTCAACCTCTCGAACAAGTGGTGGCCGTGGGCCGATTAAACTCATGTCCCCTTTTAAAACATTCCACAACTGAGGTAATTCATCGATGCTATATGTCCGCAATAATTGGCCAATTTTAGTGATTCGCGGATCTTCCTTCATCTTAAACATCGCGCCTTCGATTTCATTTTGGGCGAGTAAGGCGTCTAACTTCGCTTCCGCATCCACACACATCGAGCGGAACTTGTACATCTTAAATACGCGCCCATCCTTCCCTACACGATCTTGACTAAAGAAAATTGGGCTACCTGGTTCTTCTTGACGAATTTTATACGCAACAAACAGGAAAATAGAAACGACGGCAATTAGCCCACAAAAACTACAAACAATATCTGTTAAACGTTTCACAAAATAGTACGCATAACGCTGATTAATTGCTTCCACCTCTAGAACGACTGGTTCCACTTGCCCTGCTAATTCCACTTCACTTTCCACTTACTTTCACTCCATTCCTTTAAAATAATTCAAAGCGTTTTTTTGGTACTTTTTGATACGCTGGATAATTAAGCGCATCACCATTAATTAAATCTTTGGCCACTTGTTGCATCAGGTTGACTTTTTCTTGACCAAAGTCTTGTGCCATTTTTTGATAAGCCGCTTGCAAATAGAATTTTCGTTTGCTCTCCCCATGAGCATCCGATGCAAGCATCTGAACGAGATTAGCCGCGACCATTTGTTGCGCTGTTTTTTGAATACTTTTCCCAAAGATCCCCACATAACTTGGGGCCGTTACCTGCGCCAAAGCGCCCATTGCCAAAAAAGTCCTCAAATGATTCGGGTTTGCTCTAAATTTGGCATTTCGTTCAGGATGGACAATGATTGGTACTTTCCCACTTGAAATTAATTCAAAAAATAATTGCTCTGTATATGCCGGAATCTCAAGTGTTGGCAATTCGATTAATAAGTAGCGATTAGTTACATCCGTAAACAAGATTTTTTCTTGTTGGATTTCCGTTACTAACGAACCGTTAATCCGGATTTCTTGACCTTCAAATAAGGTTAAGGGAATCCCCCGTTGATCGAGTTCGGTTTGCAAAAAAGCAACCGCTTGAATAACGGATTGCTTTTCATTAATGTATTTCCCATTTTGATGATGTGGCGTACAGAGGATATGGGTAATCCCCTGTTCAACCGCTTGTTGAGCCATTTCTAAACTCTCAGCTAACGTTGCCGGTCCATCATCAACGCCTGGTAAGATATGACAGTGTAAATCAATCATATGATCCCTCCATTAATCACTTAACGGCCGTAGTAATAATACCCTTGATCTTTCGTCTGTTTCGCTCCGTTATAAACCACACCCAACACACGTGCTCGAACGAGTTCTAATAACTTTTTGGCTTTAAATAACGTTTCTTTTTTAGCAACTGTTTCTCTAACCACAAGAATGGTCCCATCCACTTTTGATGCCATGATTTGTGCATCAGTCACGGCAACGATTGGTGGCATATCAAAAATGATGATATCATACATCGTTTGCGCTTCAGCGATAATTTGTTCCATCCGACCCGAACCTAATAATTCAGATGGGTTCGGTGGTTTGGGGCCACTCGTTAACACACTCAAATTTTCAACGGCTGTTTCTTGGGTTGCTTCTAAAATACTCGTTGGACTACTCAACAGCGTGCTTAACCCAATCGAATTGATAAGATTAAAAGTCTTAAATAACGTCGGTTTCCGCATATCAGCATCGACCAATAACACTTTTTGACCAGCTTTAGCAAAGACAATCGCCAAATTGGCCGAAGTGGTTGATTTGCCTTCATTCGAAACTGAAGAAGTCACCACCAAGGTTTGGACTTTTTGACCGACAGACGAGTATTGAATATTGGTTCGAATCGTTCGATATTGTTCGGCCACGGGAGAAGAACTATCGACCAACGTAACTAAACTAACTCCATTTGTATTTTCTAGCTGATTATTTTTTTTCCCCATCACTTTGCCTCCTATACGCGACTACGACTACGACGAGTGTTCGTAAACCCTAAGTCATCCGTTCCTCGGGTCTCGATATCTTTCATCTCTGATTTTTTCACATGATTAATGGTTGTTGTTTCAACTTCTTTTTCACTCATTTGTGGCACAATTCCTAATACCGTGAATTCTAAACTTTCCGTCACGAACTTGTCATCTTTCACTGTGCGATCCAACAATTCAAGTAAAAAGGCAATTCCCACACCAATCATTCCACCAATTAATACTCCAATTACTAAATTTAATTTATTATTCGGTGAAACGGGGTGGATTGACGGCGTTGCGTTGGAAATGATTGAAATCTTATCGACATTCATCACATCTTTGGCATTTTCTTGAAACACTTCAGCCGTTGTATTTGCGATATGTTCGGCATTCTTAGGATTTTCATTGGTTGCGATAATCGAAAACATCTGTGAGTTTTCTGATTGCGTAACTTCCGTTGAATCACGAATTGTTTCAACATCTAATGTCAAATCGTATTCTTTTTCCAAGCGCTCTGTGACGTCATTCATTACCAAGTCACCCGTAATCAAATCTTTATAGGTATTAATCATCTGGAGATTGGTATCCACATCATTAGCATTGGTTGCTTCACTTTGTGGCAAGGTGACGATTAATTGGGCTTGCGAACTATACATCGGTGTAATGAGAAAATAGGTTACGCCCCCACTAATCCCCAAAACGATTACCGCACTTACGATGATTAACCCTACTCGTTTCTTCAACACATCAAATATCTCTTTTAAGCTAATTGTTTCTTCCATGATTTCTCCACTTTCTCTTATAAGTCTAGTTGCGTTTTTAACTCCTCTTGTACACGAGTTAGTTCATCAGCTGGAACTTGTTGGTAAGACACCCCGCCTTGCATAAAACCTGTTCCTTGCAATTGATCTGTTTTAAGCTTTTCAAAGGCCGGATGATACTCCGTCGCAATGGTCTGCATTTCAGCAAAAGATAAATCCGTTTTGAGATTATCTTCCATCGCATTCAAGATCTCTTGGTATTTCGTGACACCATCAATGGTCAACAATTTGGTCGCAATGGCTTCTAACACTTGCCGTTGTCGCGCTTGACGCCCATAATCCCCCTTTGGATCGTCATAACGCATGTTCGTATAACCTAAAACGTCTTGGCTAGTTAAAGTAATCTTGCCATAATTAAAGGTCTGGCCGAGATTTTCAAACGCTTGTTCATTCGCCACCTCAACACCACCAACTGCAGCAACCAATTCTTCAATCCCTTTCATATTAATGACGGCATAATGATCAACCGGAATATCTAAATAGTTTTGCACGGTATCCATCGCCATGCCTGCACCACCAAAAGCATAGGCATGATTGATTTTATCGGTGGTCCCATACCCGACAATGTCCACATAGGTATCGCGCGCAATGCTGACAATCGTCGTCTTTCCTTGTTTAGGATTGACGGTGGCAACCATCATCGCATCCGAGCGCCCTTGTTCACTCCGACCTAATTCGCCCGTATCAACTCCTAGTAAAAGAATCGAAAACGGCTCATGATTTGTTAAACTCACTTTTTCAACACGTTTGGCAGCGATTTTTTTATTGGTTCGTGCCACAGACTCGTAGGTTTGCTTGACTGTATCACTCAAATCAACATACGCCTTGACACCAATCCCAACGAGCAATAGAACCAATACAATCACCACGCTACCGATACTCAGCATGATTTTTTTTCCTTTGGACATTTTTTCTTGTTGCTTTCTTAAACGCCGACTCACTTATTCATCTCCTCTTCTACGGTTTGATCATTAACCGTAGCTAGTCCTCTTGTTCACTGATGATATCTAGCCCCTGCTTAAACGCTTTGTTACGTTTGCTATTAGGAACTACGCTTTTAGTTGAACGTTAAACTATGTATTTTCGACACTACTCGCAAGCATCGCTACTTCCCGTCTACTAACCTCCCTTTCGCTAGTTACCCACCTTTTTTTAATCAAACTCTCAATAACATAGGTACATTATACTCGGATTTAAAGAAAATGGAAGAAAAATTCGGTTTTTTTTCACAAAAAAAACACAAACTCAACAAGAAAGTCAAAGAATATGATTTGATTCATACAAAAAAATTTTTTATTTGTCCTTCGCTGTTTTTTGGGTATTAATTGAATTAAAGTCTTAAATTCAATGCTAAAAAATAATTGAATTTAAGACTCTTGTTATTCATCCCCGTTTTTTCCTAACCACATATCCAACCACCATCACCAGCGCTGTACCAAGAGAGATCGCTATACCAATTTTCAAACGCGGCACATGATACTGCAGTTTGATATCATTTTCCCCCGCTTCTAGTGGAATCGAAATCAGATGCTCAGCAAAATGCTCAACTTCAATCGGCTCTCCGTTGACCGTCGTTGTCCACCCTGGACTATCGGTCACCGCTAATACGACATCTTCAGCCTTTTGTGAAGTTACTGCTAGTGAAATAGAACCATTTTGAACGGACAATTTCGCAGGTGTTTTCGCTTGTAACTGACTAGTGACGGCCTTTAATTGCGCTAAATCGAGGCAATAAAATTGCTCTTCAGCTAACGCATCCCCCCCATGCAAAGTAACACTAGCTACTGTATCTGAAGTGGCCGTTGGGATATAAAAAACAGAGGGCGCTGTCCATTGAGCGTAAGCGAGTTCATAATACCCATTAACATCTAAGGTGGCATTCATCCCTGATTTCCAAGGCAAATTGCCATAGACTGCGAAATTGCCCACGGGGATCGTCAAGTGATAGCTGACACCTTCTTGATTGGTAACCATTTCAGCAGCCACCGGCGTATAAAGCTCAACCTTGTGACCTAAAAGTTGACTGTATAACTGATTTTGGTATTCAAAAGGATTGCTTTTGGCTACCTGATTTTGATAACTCGCGCGATCATAAACAGTCGCAAAGGCTAATGCATAGGGATTGTAGTACGTGTCTTTCCCATTAGCCGTTCCTAGTTCGGCTACTTTCTCTAAGCCATTAATGGCATAAGATGAAAGTACATATTTTTCACCCAACAACGAATCGGTTCCTAAAATCGAGGTATTGACGATATTCATATTCTCCCCATTGATGCGATACCCTAAATCATTGAGTAATTTTCTTTGGCTGTCATCAGGATTTGACGTATAGCTCGCATTGGACCAATAATTATAAGCCAATGATTCATTGTAATTGGCAGTTAACCGTTTTTCTGAGGTATTGAAGGTTGATGTTTGTGCGATACGATACGCAGCTGAATCTTTGTTTTGGAGTTGCTTAATTTGTGCTTGTTGCTCTTTGGAGTACGTTTGATATTCGCATGCATTTTCGACACTGTATGTTTTCAACAACAAATGAGCGTTACTTGAAAGTTCAATTGTCACCAAGCACAAGACAGCGAGAACCGTGACGAGGCGTTCCTTTTTCTTTGTTGCACTCTCACTAAAACAAAAGCCAAGACCGCCAGCAATTCCTAGCATGAAAAAGCACGTATAATAAACATACTTTAGCGGCCAAACCGGTGAAAGGTATGCCAGTGTCAACAGCACCACACAATAAACGAGTGCGTACTTAAACAATGATTTGGCGATTGTTTTCTCCGCTTGAACGCCTAGATAGTAGTTGGCGGCAATAAAAATCAATAAAAAGATGGTGCCATAAGAAAACCGATACCAATAACTCCCCACGTCTTTCATCAGAGAAAAGAGCGCATAGAGCGGTTGCCAATAAAACGTCATGAGAGCGAGCAAGAGCACTGCCCCCACTTTGACCTTGGCTACTAGCGCTTGGTTGTTGGAACTAAAAAAACCAATCACGCCTAGAATCACTAATGAACCACAATACAAAGAGACATGACCTTGTGAACTCGTTGCGCCCAAATTCAAGTCTTGAATCAAATTAATGAGATTCCCATTGAACTGATTTTTCAGTAAGAACCAATCCATCGTGCCTCTACCACCAGTGCCAAGGGCGGCAATTGTCGGTAAGAATAAAAAAGCTGAGAGTAAAACGCCTAAAATCATCGCTAGCGTATAGTTGGCAGCGATTTTCACCGTCTTTTTCAGTATCGCTTTGGGTTCATGCATTGGGCTGAGACTTAAGAGCCACTCTAAAACAAACCAGATGATGGTAAACAAACAATTGATATACGCACTATACCAATTGAAAATAATGGCGAATGCGGTTGTGAAAATCAGTAGATACATCCGCTTGCCGTTCACGATTTGATACACACCGAGGAGCATCAAAGGCAGCATGTAGACGCCATCAAGCCACATGATATTACTACTTTGCGCGATACTATACTGCATCAGGGCATAACTCAATGAAAGCAAAAAGACGAGCCAAGTACGTAATCGTTCAGCAAAACGAACTTGTAAAAAATACGCGCTCGTTCCAGCTGCTAAACCTAGTTTTAAGGCCACGACAAGATCAAAAAAAATGACGCTATTTTCTTTGGCAAAAAAAACGAGCAAGAGATTAAACGGTGAGGAAAGATAATAACTAAAAACAGCCAGATTGTTCCCACCAAGCCCTTTACTAAACGTATACGTAATGCTATTGGCTCCTGCGAAGACATCTTTTAAATAGGCGAAAAAGTCGAGGTATTGGATTTGTGCATCCATGGTGGCAAGTGACGTATTACCAAAGGGACTAATTCCTTTGACTGCATAAAATAAAATAATTAGTAGCACCGTCAATAAAAACGTGCCTCCACTGACAAGTATTTTTGAATTCCCCCGCCATTTAGTTTGTTGCTTGCTGAGCTGCTCTCTCATATCCCTTCCTCCTAAAAAATAATTACCTGTTTTCACAAAAAAAGCTCTCGCTAATCAAAGCTAGTGAGAGCAACCATGTTGAAGCTAATTGGATAATCTTCGTTTTGCCATAAAGCTACTAATAAACGCGACGATTGGAAAGCGCATCACCAAACCGATGAGCGCATAACTTGTGATGCCAACGATTGCTTGGACTAGGAAACTGATGAGACTACCGTTCATTTGCTGATGAAGATTGGCCACGATGACATACATAATGATTGCAGCCAGCAAGTATTTCCATTTTTGATAGAAAATACTTTGCATGGACAAAAATTCTTTGACACAAATTAACTGAACGAGGGTCACCGCGAATTCTGAAACCACCGTTGCAATAACTGCCCCAAAAACCCCGATCAATGGAATCAATAAAATATTTAATACGATGTTAACCACCGCACCAACGGTTACTGATAATGTAAATAATTTGGTGCGTCCTGTTGGTAACAAATATTGCGTACCAAAGACATTACTCCAGGCAATAAAAATGATAATCGGACAAAGAATGGGAATCAGTTGGCCCGTAATCGCAAAATCTTCTCCCATAAACCAAACGGAAAACTTGGGTGCGACGGCTGCCACCCCAAAAGCTAAGGGAAACGCTAGACAGCTGACAAATTCAAGTGATGAATAGAGATACTGATTCACTTTCTGAATATCCCCTTTGGCAAAAGTATTGGCAATCCGTGGTAGCATCACCGTGCCGGTAGCTGTCACCACCGCTAAAATCACGCGGACGATGCGATCACTGTTTTCAAAATATCCTGCACTCATTACTCCGATCATTACCCCAAGCATACTTTTGTTTAACACCAGATAGACTTGGGTAGCCACCTGAGGCAGAAACAAAGAAAGTGACGGCAAGATATGTTGAGTGATATTCAATCGCTGCCAATCAGGTCGAGCGACGATTTTTCTTAAATAAGACCAAAACGTAAGGTTACCTAAAAGTGTTGAGACACTCAAAATCGCGATATAGCGACCGATATCACCACTTTCATGCACGAATAAGAAGATACACGCCAAAGAAATTAATTTCACGAGCGTATTTCTAACAACCGTCTTCTTAAAATCTTCCATCCCCATATACAGCCACGAAATATCAAATGCGGCTGCTAGAATCAAGAACGACTGTAAAAGAAACTCGGATTGATAGCGTTGGCTAATCATGGCGACGAAAATGAAAAATCCCAGACAGCTGATACCGATACAAACGCCTCTTAAAATGGTAATTTCCCAAAATGTTTGACTTAGTTTTTGTTTATCATCACGATGATAAGCGATACTGCGATTGCCGTATAAATTAATACCGATACTCCCAAACAAAATAAAATACTGCACAATTGAGTTGGTGTAGGCATTAATCCCAATCCCCTGACTTCCGAGAACCCTTGAGACATAAGGAATCGTGATCAAGGGAATGATTAAGATAAAGAGTTGGTAACTGGCATTATACAAATAGTTTTTTACTAATTTCATGTAAAATATCCTTCTTCACGCGTAATTTGCCGATTGATTGCACTACTTCAAACATTTCTTTGAGAGCTTCTTTCACGTATTCTTTATCCTGCAGTTTTTTCGTTAAGACAAATCCTTGATTTGGCGTAAGTACCTTGGCAAATAGGAACAAAATAAACGGATTGTGGGCTGGAAAAAAATAAAACGTCGAAACGATTGAGTTAAGAGCAATCAAAGAAAAAATAATAATAAAGATATGTCGCTTATGCTGATACATTTGGCGCAAACGCAAGACTGAATGACCAAATAACAACAGCGAAAATAAGACACCAAAGCGAATCAAAATATTTAAATACGCAGCATCGATATAAAAATACTTGATATTTAATTTATAAATATCATGGCCCGTAATCCCACCGTACCCTTGCGAATAAATAAATTGCCCCAAAAGTTTCGCGCCATAACGTTCGATTCCTTCATGGCCAAGTGACAGGCGGGTAGACAACACATGATTGATTGCTCGAAAAATCGAACTTTGGTCGGTGTATAGCGCAGATAAGACGTAAATAACAACAAAACCAATAATCGGGACAAAAATCCCGAGCCGGGCCGACAGTTTGCGATATTTCTTATTATTTTGCATAAAATATAAAACAAATGCGCTAAAGATCATCAAATAGGTATCTAAGCGTCCATCGGTAATCTTCAGGGTCAGCCACCCAATCAAGGTAATCACACCGACGTGAATCAAGGTGAGTTTGTTTTTTTTCAAATAAATAAATGATAGGACTAAAAAAAAGATTTTAGCCGATAAATTGGTTGGATAGAGCATTCCTAGTGAGTGTCTGGTAACATCATTTCTGGTATAAATCAAATCTTGGATGATACCGATTTGTGAAAAGAGAATTAACACAATCAAGAACGCGACGTTAATTAAAAAAAAGAATTCGACAATTTTCCTTAATTCGATGCCGCGACAACCAACGATGACGACCGAAAAACTCAACACTTGTGAATAGCCGGTTTTCAAAAAGACAAAGGTTGGTATCAGCAACCATAGACCGATAATCAACCACTCCGCTCCTTTTGGTCGATCGATGATGACGATTTTATATAAAAAACCCAACATCGAGAGCACCAAGACACCTTGCATGATTAGTGAAGGAATGACATATTTAAACATCGTCGTATCAATACTTGAGTAAATGATAAACAAGATGTAAGACAGATAGAATATTTTGTTTTTGAAAGTCATTACTGAATTATTCATAGCACTCCTTTGATGCATCTAGCAGGGGATCGATTTCCAATAATCCCAGGTTCATTTCGCTCACTACATTTTCCAAACGTTCATCACTGATTCTTATAATTTACTAAACCAATAATTTTTGGTCCCCATTAAGATCGCATTGATTTTTTTAACTTTGTGTTTCTTCTCTTTTTTAAAAGCAATATCTTTCATATCACGTAAATTAATCAAATATTCCTTCAGAACCCCTTGTTTCCCAACATATTTCTTGGCATTTAATAAGGTATTGCGGTAATAATATTGGTAAATAGCTACTCGTTGTTCATTTTCTTCATCAACTAACGACAAAGGTTTGGCATTAAATCGCTTGTGTAAGACCTGAGAACTGCCAGAAAAGTAAGCCGGTCCGTACTTTGCGATTAAGCGTCTCGTATACTCGGTGTCATCTCCCCAGATAAAATATTCTTTGATTGGTAAACCGACCGTTTTGATTGCTTCCTGATTGATAAATAAAGAAACAAACGTCGCTTGAGCAATCTGCACTACGCCATGTTCCAAGTAACGATACCAGTCTTTATAGCCATTACTAGATTTTTCATTTGAGATGACCGGAACATTCATCGGTTCGTTATCCGGTCCATAAACGGAGCTGGCTAAGAAACTAATGTTCGCTGGTAATACCGCCACATCTTGCAACGCATTTGCTACCGTATTCTTTTGGGCAATCGTATCGTCATCCATTAACCATAACCAATCAAACGTAACATGGTTGATTATATATTTAATTCCTTCATAAAAACCACCCGCACCACCTAGATTACTGGCTAGTTTTTGATAAGTGATCTTATCCGTTTGGAAGTAATTCTCATTAAAAAGTTCATCCGTCCCATCACTACTATTGTTATCAATCACCACAATTTCATCAACGGGACTACTCTGATTCAAGATGGCCAATAAACACTCAATCAACAGCTCTTTACGATTAAATGTTACGACTAAAGCAACGATTTTGGGCTTTACGTTATTCATTAATTAATCTCTCCTAAATACGTCTCTTGTATAGACTTTTTCAACAACGTCTTCTAACGTCTCATCAAAACGATTACTAATAATCACATCACTTACCTTTTTAAAATCTGCCAAATTGTTAATCACTGGTGAATGATAAAATTCCGCTACATCCAAGGTTGGTTCAAAAATCACCACGGTCACACCTTTGGCTTTGATACGTTTCATAATTCCTTGAATGGCTGAGTAGCGAAAGTTATCCGAATTAGCTTTCATCGTTAGGCGATAAATGCCTACAACTTTTGGTTTTTTCGCCAACACTTGTTCAGCAATAAAATCTTTTCTGGTCGTATTAGCTGCCACAATCGCCGAAATCATATTTTCAGGGATATCAGCAAAATTGGCTTTTAATTGTTTCGTATCTTTAGGCAAACAATAGCCACCATAACCAAATGATGGGTTGTTATAATGGGGGCCAATCCGCGGATCTAAGCCCACCCCTTCAATAATTTGACGTGAATCTAAACCACGGGTTTCAGCATACGTATCTAATTCATTAAAGTAAGCCACCCGCAATGCGAGATATGTATTGGAAAACAATTTGATGGCTTCAGCTTCAATTGAGTGTGTTAATAACACTTCGACTGACTCTGCTAAGGCACATTCTTTGAAACACTGCGCAATCTCTTCCCCACGTTCGGAAACTTCACCCACAACAATTCTTGAAGGATACAAATTATCATACAATGCACGCCCTTCACGTAAAAATTCCGGTGAAAAGATGATATTCTCCGTCACAAACTGTGCTTTGACATCCACAGTATACCCAACCGGAACCGTTGATTTGATAATAAATGTCGCATCAGGACGGATGGCTAATGCTTGTTTGATCACCGTTTCGACCGTGGACGTATTGAAGTAATTTTTCGCTTCATCATAATCAGTCGGTGTCGCAATAATTAAGTAATCGCCAAACTTGACCGCATCCTCAAAATCACTGGTAAACGCAACTTGTAAATCATCTTTTGCGAGAAACTGCTTAATTTCCGGATCTTCTAACGGCGATTTCCCTTGATTGAGCAGATCAATTTTTTCTGTCACAATGTCATAGGCTTTCACTTCATGCTTTTGACTTAGCAACAAGGTATTCGCTAACCCTACATACCCCAGTCCAAACACTGAAAATTTCATACCTGTCTCTCCTTATACTTGATTCGTTGCAACTTTCCCCTCAGAATTTTGCATTGTTTGTAGTTTTTGCTCAGCACGTCGTTTGAGGTAAATTAAATTAAGTGCAAAAAACCATTTTTTATACTCGGCCAAATACAGTACGCGCTTGCCGAGTCCGAGACCTTGGACTTGATAATTTGCAAAATAAGACTGAACCACGGGATTGTTTCGAAACGTTAAAAACGCTTGTTTGCGCTCACTATAAGAACGTGAATTGTGAACGTTACAAAAATCTAAATTCGTTAATTCTTTTAACAAGTCATATGCATAAAACGATAATGACGAAGAATAATCAACGCTTTGCGCCTCACCTAACGCCTTCATCGCTGCGAACAAATACAAATACAACTCTTTAATTTGCGGATTGTAGCGTTTAGAAACAGATTTGGGATTGTCTTTACGATACCCATAAACAATGCTGTTGGTTGTAATAATTTCAACTTGTGGACGGTGTGCATAAACTTGAGCACAAAACAACGCATCTTGTCGTTTTTTTAGGACCGCATCAAATTTCAGCTCATGTTCGAGTAAAAAAGCCTTTTTAAAAGCTTTCCCCCAAGGTGTTCCCAAATAATACCCTTGATTTTCAAACCGGTCTTTGCTGACTTCTAATAAGCTAGCGATTAAAATCTCCCCAATCGCTGGATTTGTTTTTTGAACGGATAATAAATCCGCGCCTTCAAATTGATCTAAGACACCTGTTTCTTGAAATGTTTGATACCCCATAAAACAGATATCATTGGGATTATTGCTTAATTGGTGCAAAGCTTCGTGAGCATTCGTAACTAATACATCATCTGGGTCCACAAAAACGAGCCATTCACCGGTAGCACGTAAAATTCCCGTGTTTCGTGCCACTGAAACGCCTTGATTTTCTTGACGATAATAATGAATCGCCGCATCCGCTTGACTCAATTGATTCCCCAGCACTTGAATATATTCGTCTGACCCATCATCAATTAATAAAATTTCATAATGTACGCCTTGTAACTGACGGATACTTTGGAGACACTCCAAAAGCATTTCTTTGGGCGTATTATAGATTGGCAAGATGAAACTAATCATGCCTTCAACCCCTTAGCAACACAATCCAATGCTTCTTGGATAATTTGATGCATATCAAAGTATCGATACAAACCTAAACGGCCCCCAAAAATGACCTTCTCTTCTTTGGCTGCTAAAGTTGCGTACTGCGCGTATAACTCATTGTTTAATTGATTATTGACGGGATAATACGGTTCATCCCCACGTTGCCAATCGGCTGGGTATTCTTTGGTGATGATGGTTTGCTCTTGCGTCCCATATTCAAAGTGCTTATGTTCAATGATGCGCGTAAAACGATTCTGGGCATCCGTATAGTTAACGACGGCATTTCCTTGATAGTTGGATTGCGCTAACAATTCATTTTCAAATTTCAACGAGCGGTATTCTAGTTCACCAAACTGATAGTTATAATATTGATCAATCATCCCGGTATAGACGATTTGATCTGCCGCTTGTTCAAACGCTGCCTGATTAGCAAAGAAATCGGTATTTAACTGGACCGTAATCTCAGGATGATCAAGCATTTTCTCGACGATTTGCGTGTAACCACCAATCGGAATGCCTTGATACGTATCATTAAAGTAGTTGTTATCATACGTGAAACGAACCGGTAGCCGTTTGATAATAAACGCCGGTAGTTCTTGACACGCTCGGCCCCATTGCTTTTCGGTATAGTCTTTAATTAGTTTTTCGTAAATATCCGTTCCCACTAATGAAATCGCTTGTTCTTCTAAGTTCTCTGGTTCTTTGCCCGCTAAAATGGCTTGTTGTTCAGCGATTTTGGCTTGCGCTTCACTCGGTGTAATCACACCCCATAATTTATTAAAGGTATTCATGTTAAATGGCAAATTGTAAATTTCACCTTGGTAATTGGCAATCGGTGAATTCGTATAACGGTTAAACTCGGCAAATTGATTGATATAGGCCCAAACGTCTTTATTTGAGGTATGAAAAATATGTGCTCCATATTGATGGACTTGAATACCCGCTTGTTCTTTCGTATAGATATTGCCTGCTAAATGATCTCTTTTTTCGATAACGGTTACTTGATACCCTTTTTTCGCCGCTTCATGAGCAACCACTGCTCCAAATAAACCGGCCCCCACGATTAATAATTTCTTTTTCATCCTATTCCCCTTTGCAGTTACTCCAACTGTTTACTCCTGAATCCCAACATCAGTATTTTTTATTTAATAATTTTGCTTGCAAGAATTTTTTACATTTAAGGTACCAGTTCTGTTCCTCCATAAAAATTACCGGAACTTCTTTGTAACGAATTTGATTTTTCGTAATCCAAACATCCAATAATAGTTCACTTACACGACCAAAAACGCGTGCATGAAAAGGATTATAGTCAGAAATATCGAGCTGTTTTTCTAATTCAAATAAAATTGAAAATAACCATTCACAATATTGATCAAAGTAGTCATCTTTCATGATAAACATATTGAACATATGACCTGACTTTCGTTGTAACACTTCATGATAACTAGTTAAGTACTCTGGATATAGCTGTTCGATGACCTTTTCAGTCACTGTTAAATCTTGTTCAAAATGCGTATGTTTGTAATGACTTGCTAAAGTTTCGATATAATAGTGACGTAGTTTAGGTAAAATGATATCGACATCTTGGAGTAGCGCTTCTAATTCTTGCTGCTCGATGACATCTTGAAATTCACCTTTCGTAAAAAAAAGCGTTTGTTTTTTTGAAAAATGACGCCGATAATGTGCCACACCTTTATAATCAGACTGAACATTTTTCCATAGCCAATAAATAGCCGTTAATTCCGAGTAGTTTTTATTTTTAATAGAGATATTATCTCCTGTATTGTCTTTTGCATACCCCAGATCTTCCTTTTGTAACTCAGCACCACTTTGAACTGGAAGATAAATATCACTTTGAGGCATCTGATATGCTTTATGTGTTGCAACAGCAATTTTCACTTCTTATTCCCCTATCTTTACCTCATTAATAATTAATATGCCCCGTTTGGTTTGAAAATAATTAAAACGGTTCTTAAAATAATTTTGAACTCATAAATTAAACTTCGATACCGGATAGATCCTATCCGAGCTAACCGTTCTTAAAGAACACATTCTTGCAACCCGTGAATTGCCAAAGACCTGAATACCTTGCCGTTGCTGATTACAACACACGTTACTAATTTAATTGATCTTTCAATTCATCTTGAACCCTCGTTAATTCCTCCGTTGAAATGGTTTGATAGGAAACGCCATATTGCATAAAGCCGGTTCCCTGTAATTGATCTTGTTTAATTTCTTGAAATGCTGGTCGATACTCTAGCGCGATAGTTTCCATTTCAGCAAAAGATAAATCTGTTTTTAGATTTCCTTCCATCGCATTTAAAATTTCTTGATACTTTCCTACCCCATCAATTGTCAATAATGACTGTGCAATGGCTTTAAGAATTTGACGCTGGCGCGCTTGTCGTCCGTAGTCTCCATTGGGGTCATCATAGCGCATATTGGTATATCCCAAAACATTGTCACTCGTTAAAGAAATCTTGCCAAAGTCATATGTATGTCCTAAATTTTCAAATTGTTGTTCATTTAAAACCTCAATGCCGCCTACTGCATCAACCAATTCTTTAATCCCTTTCATATTGACAACAGCATAATGATCAATTGGAATACCTAAATAACTTTCTACTGTATCCATCGCCATACCAGCACCACCAAAAGCATAGGCATGATTAATCTTATCGGTTGTTCCATATCCCACAATATCAACATAGGTATCACGAGCAATACTTACAAACGTCGTTTTCCCTTTAGCTGGATTAACAGTCGCGACCATCATGGCATCCGAGCGCCCCTGTTCAGTTCGTCCTAATTCCCCCGTATCAACACCTAACAACAGAACTGAAAACGGTTCTCGTTCAGTAAAATCGATAGTATTCTTTTGAGAAGTCTTTTGTCGTTCAACCGCTTCATAAGTGTTGTGCACCGAATGGCTGACATCCAAATAAAATTTTGTCACTGCCCCAGTTACGATTAAAATCAGTACTAATACCCCACTTACAATCGTGAGAATCAATCGTTGCTGCCGCGTGAGTTTCCCCTTGCTACCCCGTGTTGCCATATCTTGCCTCTCTTCTTACACTGAATATCATTTCGTTATTTTTTCCTTATTGATTAGTCGATTACTTCTCGCTCTCTCACAATAATTTACTTTATTATACTTTCAACAACACAAAAAAAAAGACTGTCAGGCCAATCTTTTCATAAACTACACACAAAAAAAACATTAATCTAACAATGTAAACACAAGACTTCTTGTTGTTATGTTTTTAGCGTTAATTATAAATTTCACGTAAAGATGCTTAACAATCAAACTTTATACTTTCTTTAAAACGTAAAAAACGCCAGTCGGATTCCCGACTGACGTACGTTTATTATTAAGATTATGTTTTTTTATTGTATTTCCAACTAAAAAACGACCTTTACTAACTTAAAATAGTGACGGTCACTTGACGACGCCCCCAATTGATACATTCTTGTTTAGTATTAAAATGGACATCCACGATATTTCCGTGAATCGCGCCTCCGGTATCTGCCGCTACTGCAACGCCATATCCTGAGACATTAACAATACTCCCTAATGGAATGACACTTGGATCAACAGCAATTGCTTGAGGATTTTCTCGTAAATCTAAACCAGTTGCAGTGTAAGGACTACCTGTCAGTGTGTATGAATACGCAGTTGACTCCATCGACATGGTTTTACCACTAGGATTGGTATCACTTTGACTTGACTCAGTTGTTGATTGACTAGTTGACTCTGAGCTACTTGATTGGGCAGTACTCGCTTTACTTGATGTAGCACTTGAAGTACTGCTTACACTTGTTTCACTTGGTGTAGCACTTGAGCTTGGTTTACTTGATACAGTACTTGAGCTTGATTTACTTGATGTAGCACTTGATACAGTACTTGAGCTTGGTTTACTTGATGTAGCACTTGATGCAGTACTTGAGCTTGATTTACTTGATGTAGTACTTGATGCACTGCTTGAATTTCCTTCACTTATTGCCGAACTTGCGTGTTCAGTTCGTTGTGTGACTTGCTTGGCTTTTTGGGCAGTTGCTTGCTGTTCTTTAGCAACACTCGCTGCTTTTGCTTGTTCAGCTTGTTCAGCTTGTTCAGCTGCTTCTTTGACCGCTTTTTCCTTAGCTGCTTTTTCGGCTGCTAAACGGGATTTTTCCACTTCTTTACTTTGAGCGATTTGCGCTAATGTTGTTTGATTTTCAGTTAATTGATTTTTTAAGTGCACGATTTTATGGTCTAGAACTTGTGCTTGGGTTTCTAAATCGCTCTTGTTTTCTTCTAAACGACTTTGCGTTGCTTCTAAAGTTGTTTCTAATAACGCCAAATTTTCTTCTTCGTCATTCAACGCCTGCACTTTTTCTTTTTGCGCTTGTTGTAACATCGTCATGCCATACGCACGACTCACTAATTCTTGAATACTATCTGCATCCAATAACGCATCTAGGTTGCGCTCGCTTTGACCGCTTAATTGCACTTCTTTTAGTCGTTTCGCAACGACTGCTTTGCGTTTTGTAATCGCGTCTTTCGTTTCAGTGATTTCTGATTTCGTTTCACTAATCGTTTGTTCGTTTTCAGCAATTTCACCCTTCAACGCTTCCACTTCATCGTATTTCGCATTCACATCATTTAAAGCTATTTGGACTTCCGCACTAATCTGATTACTTTGTCTTGTAATCGACTGCTCTTTTTGATTTAAAGAATCCAAAGACTCCGCCCGTGCAAATGCCGGCTCCCCTAAGTTGATTACCCCAATTGTCAATAAAGCAATGATCATCTTTTTTGACTTCACAAAATCCCCTCACTTTTCTTTCATTCTCCGACTCTCATTATACTTTGAAAAAATGTTCGTAATTATTTCAGTTCAATAACATTTTGTTACAAATTGCTACACAAAAAAAACTTTCGCAAATCAACACTCGCGTACATCCGAAAAAGCAAATCAAATCAGCCTTTATCATCTGTAGCAATCGTCATCAACTCGTAATATTCTGTTATATTTTTCTTAATTATTTACTATTTAGGTACCAAAGATGGGACTAAGCTCTCCGTACTCAGTCATTTTTTACAGTCCGTCAATTGATGATAGAAAATTATGATTTTTCATGGTTAGCAAATTTTTTCTCATTGTAATCGGATACCTCAACGTTTTGTAACTATCATCTAAAAATAAAGTAGGCTAAAATAAGAAGGTATACTAAAGGAGGCTTTTTTGCTATTATGCGCAATTTATTTCCATTTATGAAAAACTACCGCACCCAAATCATTCTCGGGCCGTTTTTCAAATTCTTAGAAGCGGTCTTTGAACTCATCTTGCCTTTATTAATGGCCGGTTTAGTCGATCAAGGAATCACCCAAAATAATCGCCAGCTCATTTGGGTCATGACCGGTTGGATGGTCTTCTTTTCCATCACCGGCTTGCTTTGTGCCTTGATTTGTCAATACTACGCCTCGATTGCTTCTCAAGGCTTCGGGACCGAGATTCGCAATCAACTGATGAAAAAAATTAATCAACTTTCGCACACACAATTAAACACCCTCGGAACAGATACCCTAATCACGCGAATGACCAATGACGTCAATCAACTCCAAGTTGCTTTAGCGATGGTGATTCGCCTCTTGGTCCGTGCGCCCTTTTTAAGCGTGGGTTCAGTCGTGATGGCTTTTATCATTGATTGGCACGCCGGAGTGATTTTCTTACTGACCTTGCCGATTTTTTGTTTCGTCTTGTACTGGATAATTACCAAAACGGTGCCCTTATACCAAAAAGTTCAAGGAAAACTCGATCAAATCAACGCCTTGGTCACTCAAAATCTCAGTGGTGTGCGAGTCATTCGTGCCTTCACTCGTACCAAAACCGAAACCAAACATTTTAACGCTGCGACCGATGACTTAGCGCGAACGTATACCCGCGTCACGAACCTTTCAGCGCTACTAAGTCCGGCGACAACGCTTATTTTAAACCTTGGGGTGATTGCCTTATTTACGGTTGGTGGGGTTAAGGTGAATCTAGGGGAATTGCAACAAGGAGAAGTGCTGGCACTCGTCAATTACATGAATCAGATGTTATTGGCGCTCATCGTTGTTTCAAACTTAGTCGTCTTATTCACACGAGCCCATGCATCTAGTTTGCGTGTCAATGAAGTTTTAGCAATGACTACCAACAGTGAAGAAACCACGACCACTCCTCAGCCATTAACAAGCGGAAACATTCGTTTTGAAGCGGTCGCTTTTCGCTTTGCGCCGGAGTACGGTCTTGCTTTACACAATTTATCTTTTGCCGTTCAATCAGGAACCACACTCGGTGTTATCGGTGCCACCGGTAGCGGGAAAACCGCCCTTACCCAACTAATCCCCCGTTTTTACGAAACCACGAGTGGACGTGTTTTGGTGGATGGACAAAATGTTAACGAGTGGCCTTTAGCGACTTTGCGTGAGGCCATCGGGATTGTTCCCCAAAAAGCGGTTCTTTTCAGTGGGACGATCCGTGAAAATCTCCAATGGGGGAAAAAAGAGGCGGATGATAGTGAAATTTGGTATGCGTTATGGTTGGCTCAGATTGATGATTTTGTGCGTTCTTTGCCACAAGAACTCGATACACCCGTATTTGAAGGCGGGAAAAATTTTTCTGGCGGCCAAAGACAACGCTTAACAATCGCCCGCGCGTTAATCCGACGCCCTAAAATCTTAATTTTAGACGATTCATTAAGTGCACTCGATTATCAAACGGATTTAAATTTACGGAAAACACTCGCAAAAATTCCTAATTTAACGCTCATTATTATTTCACAACGCGTGCGTTCCCTTCAAGAAGCTGACCAAATTTTAGTGTTAGCGGACGGCAAAATGAATGGTTTAGGTACGCACCAAGAATTATTAGTTACTTCGACACTCTATCAAGAACTTGTAACATCACAAAAGGAGGAACAACATGCCAGCCAATAAAAAGAACGTCTTCCAACGCTTCCTTCCTTATTTAATGATTTATCGAGTCGAATTTATCACCGCAATCATCTTTGGCTGTCTTTCCGGTGCAACGAGCGTCTATATGACCTACCAAATTGGACAAGCAGTCGATGTCATGGTTGGACTTGGTGCGGTTGATTTTAGTGCCTTGGATCAAATATTGTTCTTATTTGCGGGTGTTGTCTTACTTACGGTCATTAGTCAACTATTCATTCAACGCATCAGTAACCGAATTGCTTATTTGAGTACCGCCGAGCTACGAAAAAAAACCTTCGCTCACTTAAATCAGCTTCCACTAAGCTTTTACGATTCACAAGTCCACGGCAATATTATTAGTCGCTTTACCAATGATATGGATAATCTTTCTTTGGCTATTGCCGCGGTCTTTAATCAATTATTTACCGGCGTAACGATTGTCGTAATTGCCTTAGTTGTCATGTTACAAATGAGTCCTATTTTAACGGCGGTCGTCTTAATCGCGACACCGATTATCTTTTTGGTCAACTGGTTGGTTGCAAAAGCTTCACAAGAAAATTTTGTCCAGCAACAAAAAATTGTTGGGGACATTTCAGGTTTTGTTACGGAAATGGTCGGCAATCAAAAAATCGTCAAAGCCTTTCAACAAGAAGCGACGAATCAACAAAAATTTGAAGAGCTCAATCAAGAACTTTATCTCCGCGGTCAAAAAGCGCAGTTCACCTCTTCTTTAACCAATCCATTGTCACGCTTTGTGGATCATTTAGCCTATCTAGCTGTCGGTTTAGTTGGGGGCTTATTAATCATTAATGGTAGCTCGTTAGTCACAATCGGAACGGTTTCTAGTTTCACGATTTATGCCAGTCAATTTACCAAACCCTTTATTGAGATTTCGGGAATTACCACTCAGATTCAAACGGCAATTGCCGGACTCAAACGAACCTTTGAATTACTTGATCAAGAAGTCGAACCATTAGAAGCTCCTAGCACCGAGAAACAAACCATCCGTGGCGAAGTGACGTTTAAACAAGTTGCCTTTGCTTATCAACCCAACCACCTCTTAATTAATGATTTCTCGTTTACCGCAAATCCCGGAGAAACAATTGCAATTGTTGGGCGGACCGGGGCTGGCAAGTCAACCTTAGTAAACTTACTCATGCGCTTTTATGAACCCACAAGCGGGACGATTAGTATTGATGGACAAAACATCCAAGACATTCCACGCGAGCAACTTCGGCAATATTTTGGCATGGTGCTCCAAGATACATGGCTCTTTGATGGTACTTTACGAGACAATCTCTTATATGGACGCCAAAGTGCGACGGAAAACGAAATCCACACCGCTTTACAAAAAACGGCCATGTATGAATTTGTTCAACGCCTGCCCCACAAATTGGATACCAAAATTGGACAAGGTGGTTTAAAAATTTCAGATGGCCAGCGTCAGTTACTAACCATTGCGCGAACGATGATTAGCAATCCGCAAATGTTGATTTTGGATGAAGCGACGAGTTCCGTTGATACCTTAACCGAAGCCCATATTCAACAAGCTTTCCTAGCCATGATGCAAGGACGCACGAGCTTTGTGATTGCCCATCGGTTATCAACGATTCGTTCAGCTGATCAAATCTTGGTGATGGACGACGGACAAATTGTCGAACAAGGAACACATGAATTTCTCCTCACTCAAAACGGGTATTACACACGTTTATACCAAGCTCAATTTGAAGAGTAAAAAAGCGTCTGGGACAGATTGTTGTCCCAGACGCTTTTTGGTCGAATAAATGGTGTTCCAAAAGCTATCTCTTTTTATTAGGCTAATAATCCCAACTTCTCTTTCCAAGCGAGAACGCGATAGACCGATTGATCCAGTTTCTTTTCTGAATACTCGCCATTTTCAATAGCAGTCAAAATATAAGGAATTTGTTGGGCGTAACTTGAAGATAAAATCAAGTCATTGCCGGCTTGGAGTGCTTCCAGTCCAGCTTCTTCTTGGGTAGTAAAATTAGCCAGCCCAGCCATATCCATGTCATCTGTCATAATAACCCCATCAAAATTCAATTCATCACGTAAAATATCATGGATTGGTTTAGAAATAGAAGCTGGTGCTGTCGCATCGATACTCGTCACGATATTATGTGAAACTAAAATACTATCGGCACCGGCTTCAATCCCAGCTTCAAATGGTAAGAAATCATTGTTCCGCAGTTCTTCTAGCGAACGATTATCGGTCACAATTTCCACATGCGAATCCCGATTATCTCCGTACCCGGGGAAATGTTTCAAGGTTGAACCGAGATTATTTTCGTCGAGTGCTTTGACGACTGCCGCCACATAGTCACTTGTTCCTTGAGCATCTAAACCAATTGTCCGGTCATAAATAAACGAATATGGGTCCGTTGAAACATCGGCATCGGGGAACAATCCTGTTTGAATACCATAACTTTGTAAAATTTCAGCTTTCGTTTCAATATCTTGCGTAATTGCATCCAGGCCGCCTTGCGCATACAAGGTTTGCGGCGATTGGAAATAATTCGTCACCAAGTTGGGATTTTGACTCAAACGCGTCACGGTTCCGCCTTCTTCATCAGAAGCGATTAATAACGGAATCTCACTGGCATCTTGATAACTTTGAATTTTAGCCATTAAACTGTCTGCCGTTTCGCCATCGACATCCCGACTAAATAATAAATAGCCACCTAAATGGTAAGTTTGTAAATCTTCTATCTGGTTCACTTCAGGCACACGAGCCAAAAATAATTGCCCCACTTTTTCTTCGAGTGACATCTCATCAATCATCTCATTAATTGGATCTTTTTTTTCTGATTTAGTTGTGGTTTTCGTTTCACTCGTTTGCGTAGCTTGCTTGCTAGCACTTTCATCTGCTTCTTCAGCATGAAAGAAGATATTAAAGCCAACAAAACCAACAGCAAAAATCCCTAGTAAAGCTAATAGCCATGTAATTTTTTTCATAACTTTCCTCACTTTCTTTCTCTATTATGCCTTATCTAGCTAGTAGTTTTCAAACGCTTTTTATGATTTATCATCATGAGGTTCAAAACAGGCCAAAGCACGCCCGAGTTTACTGTGATTCACCTAAATAACGGTTTTGTAACTCCACGATTTTCGCAACAATTTTTTCTTCATAGTCGTCAACTAAAAGAATTTGTTCATTAGCTAAGCCGGCTAATGCTTCATGTGTCCCAATTTGTACGGCATAATGACTATTAGCAAAGAGGCTAATATCATTAGTATCATTGCCAAAAGCAATATAACTATTTTTTTCAATCCCGACTGATTGTAATGCTTGAAACTTATGTACGCCCCGAGGACTAAGATCAAGGAGTGATTCGCCGTAATGACGATTTACCAAAAGATCAAGGGTTGCTAATTCGGCTTCCAATGCCGGAAAATCCGTCGCGGATAAAATTAAAATCTTAACAATTGATTGCAACGACGCCAGCGGAACTTGATGGGCTAAATTTGCCGGGTCAACATTTTGTAAGATTGGATGATTAAGTGGCCCCGTATACGCATAGTCCCACAAACTATCCACCAAATACGATGCCTGATATTTTTCAATTAACTTCATCACTGATTGGAGCGTCGCCAGCTCAAATGATGCATTTTTTTGAAGCTGTTTTCCGCTAGCCACTAACGCGCCATTTCCTCCAATCAATGTATGGTGATGAAATGCTGGTGCTAGTACCGGCAATAAATCACGAATTGGTCGTGCCGAAGCAAAGATCACTTCGCCTCCCGCCTTTTCAAGATTAGCTAATGCTGTTAAAATTTTTTCAGAAACTGGTTTCCCTTGAAAACAAATCGTCCCATCTAAATCAAAAACAAATTGCAACTTCAAACGCCTACTTTCTTCATTATTTCTTTTAGAATCCCACAAAAGACAATGCGTTTCAATAAAAACAACCAAATGAAACAAGCCGTTCTGAGTTTCCCCTTGAACGGCCTGCTTGCTGGTTTGTCATAATTAGTGAGCTTGATTCTTAGAAACAAGAATCA
>JBKEDL010000024.1:0-4811 GCA_047975385.1 Enterococcus sp.
GCTTGTTCTTTAGCAGCTTGTTCCGCGGCTTTTTCTTGGGCTGCTTGTTCAGCCGCCTGTTGTTTCGCTACACGTTCTGCTTCTGCTTTTTCCGCAGCGGCTTTGGCTTCTTGCTCTTCCTTAATGCGCTTAGCTTCCGCAATCGCTGCTGCTTTTTCTTCTTGTAAGCGTGTTTTGTCTTTTTCAGCAGTCGCTTGTTCTTCTGCTAAACTTGCTTTCATGACATTTAATTCCGCTTGTTTATTGGCAATCTCATTTTTTTGAACTTCTAATTGCTCTTGCGTTGTCGCTAATTCAGCGATGGCTGCTTCATTTTCTTTCACGTTTTTTTCAACACTTGCTTGGTCTTTCTTTTGTTGCACAACCAAGTCATTGTTGGCTTTGACAATCGTCGTTACGGCTTGAACGCGGCCTAATGCATCACTGACTGAATCCGCCCCTAAAACGGCATTTAGCATATCCGTACTTTGGCCATCAACCTGAACGTCACGAGCTTGTTCTTCCATCACTTTTTCACGCTTGGCAATACGCACTTTTAATTTCGCGATTTTGTCTTGCAGTTGAATTGTTTCATCGGTTAATTTTGTTTGTTTTGCTTCTAATGCCGCCACTTGTTCGCTGACTGCTTGAATTTCGGTTTGTAACGCATCGATTTCGGCTTGTGCGCTAACTTGTTGTCCTTTTAAGACGCTAATTTTTTGATCTTGTTGCTCGATTTGTTGATCGAACGTATCTGCTAATGCAACACTTGGGATTGCAGCAAGTGTAAGAGAACACACTGCTAATGCTGAAATTAATTTTTTCTTCACTTGTTTTCCTCCGACTGATTGGCTCTATCTTTATAGAATCTTTAATTTATTTAAGAATAACGAAATAATTACTAACAAGATAGATAATACCATGAAGATATTGCGAAGAAATTTGAACTATATTACAGTTATGTTTCATTTTTTGACTTTTTTGTGAATTTCCATCAAAGAAGGCGGTTTCTTTAGTTTTATTCACACTTTTTCTGAAAATATGAATGTATTTTCATTTCATTGAATACACCCTCCAGCACCAATCACCAAAAAAAACACGCCTTAAAGCAAAAGAACAGATGGCTCACTAACACGCAGCCATCAAAAAAGCTAGGACCACTTCTGGCCCTAGCTCCTAGATTTCAGACTTCACTCAGTTGATTCAAAACAACCTTGCCATTCGTCGCAATTACCTCTTGATACCAATAGAAACTATCTTTTTTGTAGCGATCAAACGTTCCATTACCTTGATCATCGGCATCCACATAGACAAACCCATAACGTTTGGACATTTCAGACGTTGAAGCGCTCACTAAATCCGTACAACCCCACGGTGTGTAACCCATTAATTCAACGCCATCTTCCATCGCTTCATACATTTGTTCGATATGCGCTTTGAGATACGCAATCCGATATTGGTCATGAATCTGACCATTTTCAAATTGGTCGAGTGCGCCTAAGCCATTTTCAACAATAAACAGTGGAACTTGATAGCGATCATAAAGTTTATTTAACGTGATTCTTAGGCCCACCGGATCAATTTGCCAGCCCCAATCAGAACTTTCTAAATACGGATTGGCTTCACCCAGCATAAAGTTTCCGGCTGCAGCTTCCCCCTCTTGATTGACTTGGTGGCGCGCAATACTACTCATATAGTAAGAAAACGACATGAAGTCGACGGGATATTTCGCTAAAAGGACGTCATCTCCTGGTTCCACCTGAATGTCAATGCCCTTTTCTTTAAAGAAGCGTTTCGTATAACTTGGGTATTTGCCACGCACTTGCACATCAGAAAAGAAAAGATTTTCATGATCACGCTTGATTTCTTCCATCACGTCCATTGGGTGACATGTCGCGGGATACGCTTGCATCCGCGCTAGCATCATCCCAACCTTCATCTCAGGATTAATTTCATGAGCCAGTTTGGTCACCAGACTTGAAGCGATGAATTGGTGATGAGCGGATTGATACATCTCACTTAGATTTTGTTTGCCCTCTTCAAACAACAAGGCGCCACCCACATAACCTGAAATCCCATTGATATTAATCTCATTAAAGGTCAACCAGTAGTTCACTTTATCTTGATAACGTTCCATCACCGTTTGCGCATAACGGACAAACAAATCAATGACTTGACGATTTTTCCACCCACCATAAGTTAACGCGATATTAAGTGGTGTTTCATAGTGTGACAAGGTCACTAACGGTTCAATTCCATATTTTTGGCATTCATCAAAGACCGCATCGTAAAAGGCTAAACCCGCTTCATTTGGCTTTTGGTCATCACCATTGGGGAAAATCCGTGACCACGCAATCGAGAGGCGAAACGTTTTAAAGCCCATTTCGGCATACAACGCGATATCTTCTTGGTAACGATGATAAAAATCAGAACCCCAACGTTTTGGGTATAACCCGATTTGGTCATCTAAGGCTGCTTGAACTTTTGCTTTGGTCATTGGTGCCGCAAATTCTGCTATATTTTTACGATCTTCTGGTGCAACTGCCACGGCCGTATCTGATGTCGCCGCTCCACGGCCTCCTTCATTCCACGCCCCTTCAAATTGGTTGGCCGCAGTCGCGCCACCCCATAAAAAATCTTTAGGAAATACTTTTTCAGTCATAAATTAGCCTTCTTTCTTATTTTTAGAATCCGATAAACGGTATGACAGAACCTCTAACTATTTAATTACTTCAATTAATGAATCTTGTGTGGCAACATCTTTGGCATCCGTTGCTAAGACGCGTTGGTATTCGGCAGAATTCGCGATAATAATTGGTGTTACTAACGAATACCCTTTTTCACGAATGGCCTCGACATCAAACGAAATTAATTTTTGCCCCGCTTTAACCGTATCCCCTTGTTCAATGTGCGCGGTGAAATGCTCCCCTTTTAATTCAACGGTATCCATCCCAATATGAATTAATAGTTCGGCCCCATCTGCAGTCACCAATCCAATCGCATGTTTGGTTGGGAATAAAAGATTGACGCGGCCATCAGCAGGTGCCGTAATCACCCCAATCGTTGGATCAATCGCGATTCCTTGACCCATAGAGCCCGATGCAAAAACTTGATCGGCGATATCCGTTAACGAAATCACTTGACCGGTTAAAGGACTTTTAACCATTTGTTCTTTGACTACAGCGGGGGGTACGACCGGTGCAGGTGTTACTGGAGCTTTTGTTTTGACAACATCGCCATAAAGCACTGGAATTTTCATCGTCATCATAATGGCAAACGATGCGCTAAAGGCAATTACCGTCCCAATCGCCAAGTGAATCATACTGTGGAAACTACCGTTGGCTGGATTAATGTAAGCCGGATATAAGAAGATTCCCATACCACCCATGGCATAACCGGTTACTTGGAAAATTGATAGGTAGATACCGACAAAACCTGACACAATACAAGAAACGATAAATGGCGTACGCATTGGTAAGGTATACCCTAACGTTACATATATCACTCATTATTATACCAGTATTTCTTCGTGACACATAAGGGTGTAACATAATAATTTTAAACGAAATGACTACAAGTAGTCATTGAAGCAAATCTTCATAAGACACCTGTAGAACATCCCTAATAGCTCTCAATTGATCTAACTTAATGTGTTGGCGGCCGCCTTCGATCTTAACTAATGTTTCCCTAGTTATAGCGATTTTCTTGAGCTGTAGGTCTCTTGCATGTATCCTAATAAAGTAGACACCTTTTTTGCTATACTATTAATTAATTAGACATCTTTTGAGAAAGGAATTTTGATTATGGTAGACAAGCGTGAATCTCCACGAAAATTTGACGAAGAGTTCAAAAAATCAATTGTAAAACTGTATGAAGGTGATAAATCACAAAATACTTTAGCTAATGAATATGGAATCGCTCTGTCTTCTGTGGCTCGCTGGGTAAAGCAATATTCTGAAGTCCAAATTGATGACGATACGATCCTAACGGCTCGACAGATTAAGCAGTTACAGAAACGAAATCTTCAGCTAGAAGAGGAAAATTTGATCTTAAAAAAAGTGATTGCCATATTCACGCCACACCACTTCCGCCATACTCACGCTTCAAGCCGGAGTTCCGGTGAAAGAAGTTAGTGAACGGCTCGGACACAAAGACGTGAAGATAACGCTAGAAATTTACTCTCATGTTATGCCGGAGGAAGCGGAAAAAACAGCTGCTAAATTCGCCAATTTCGTTGGATTTTAAGCAATGCACTTACAAAAGCACTTACACCACCTAATTTCAGACAAACAAAAAAGCTAGGATTGGCTTTGTATCGCCTTTCCTAGCACTTTATTAGGTGTTATCCTACGCTACCTTCCATCTCATAACTAATCAATCGATTCAGCTCCACCGCGTATTCCATTGGGAGTTCTTTGGTAAATGGTTCAACAAAGCCCATAACAATCATTTCAGTCGCTTCAGCTTCTGATAGACCACGGCTCATCAGATAGTACAATTGTTCTTCCGAGATTTTTGAGACTTTGGCTTCGTGTTCTAGAGACACTTGGCTGTTGTGGATCTCGTTAAACGGAATCGTATCGGATTTGGAGATGTCATCCATGATGATCGTGTCACACTCGATATGGGAAATTGAGCCTTCACTCTTCTTACCAAACGTGACTTGGCCACGGTAGTTCACTTCGCCACCATCTTTAGCGATTGATTTTGAAACAATCGAGCTTGAGGTGTTGGGTGCGTTGTGAATCATTTTCGCGCCGGTATCTTGGATTTGGCCTTCGCCCGCAAAGGCGATGGAAAGCATCGTGCCGCGCGCACCTTGACCATCTAAG
>JBKEDL010000040.1:0-1749 GCA_047975385.1 Enterococcus sp.
AATTCTGCCCATTCCCCTTGTGCTTCTTTCGCCGATTTAACGATTGCATCGACTTCATTTTTTGAGATTGCTTGAACTTGCCCCACATGCTCGTTACTATAAGGAGTAATAATTTCGATTAACTCCCCCGTTTCACTAACCTTCCATTCACCATTTGCATAAAAGTTATATACCTGACTCATTCTGATTTCCCATCCTTTACCCATAGACAAATTACTTTTTTCACAATTACATATATATTAATTAGACTACGTATTTTTGATTATTCATTATTAAAGGTGATTAATTTATCACTTAAAAACTAATTATAATGATATTTTCCCATCTGCCAATAGTTTTTTAGTATTTTTTACTTTTTATTGCTATTTTGCTCCCACCCCACACTTTGACAGCGCATTCATTTAAAAAATATATAAATCCCATCATTAAATGTTGCTTTTTATCAGCAAAATAAAAAAGGCGTGAGACACCTTGGTCCCTCGCCCAGTTTGAATTGATCTTTATTCGTCTAATTTTTTATTTACTTTTTCAGCGATGTCGTCACTTGCTTCTTTGACTTTTTCTTTGGCTTCACCATATTTTTGCTGAACTTTCCCTTTTAGCTCTTCGGTATCATCCCCAGTTACTTTCCCTTTGGCTTCCGTTAATTTTCCTTTTAATTCATCTTTATCTGGCATCTTTAAGCCCCTCCTATTCAGTCATTACAACAAATAATTACTCATTGACTACGTTCCCTTACGAAAGATAAACGATACAATCACCACTAAAATAACCGCACCAATAATCGATGGAATTAAGGCCATCCCAGCTAACGATGGGCCCCACGAGCCTAATAAAAATTGTCCCAAGGAAGAACCAACTAAACCGGCAATAATGTTTGCAATACATCCCATCCGATTCCCGCTACCGGTGATTGCTCCTGCCACTGCACCAATAATTGCCCCAACAATCAACGTCCAAAGCCACCCCATAATCATTCTCCTTTACCTTTTATTTTATTTCCTACATTTAAGTGTAGTACAAATCAATTTATTTACAAAATAGAACGGCTCGCTTTACTCAAACGCATCCGAATATTTAACTGTGCCATAGATTTCGGCTAAGGCGTCCTCAAAGAGCGGTTTTAGCATAAATGATTCATCCGCAACTTCAAAAGGCGCTTGCACTTGAAATTTACTGGCTGGCTGATAGCCAAATTTAGGATAATAGTCCGCATGCCCTAAGATGCTAATGAACGGATACGTCAAAACTTGGGCTCTTTTTTCCAATTCCCACATTAAAGCTTTACCTAGCCCTTGGCGTTGAAACGCTACTTTAATTGTTAACGGTGCTAGAACTAATCCCGTCGCTGAGAATCCTTCATTGATAATTTTCACTTCACTTAGCAATCCATGGCCAACTAGTTCGCCATCTTTAATCACGACTAGTTCTAACGTTTTTAAATAACCGTCACTTTGCCGGATCTTCTCAACTAACTCCGCTTCATTTCCATAGCCGCGCTTAGTCGCACTAAACGCTTCTTTTATTAATTGCCGAATCGCTGGCTGATCAGCTAACTGAATCTCACGAATCACGATTTGTGTCATCGACTCATCCTCTCTTAAAGACCTTTTTTCCCAATTAACGGTAAAAATTTAGGGGTTTTTGCTGCATACGCTTGAAAATCGACGCGTTCATGATATTTTCGTTCTAAAAGAGGGACACCTGAAACAAATAACAACAAACAAGTAATCAGAATCGGACTGATGA
>JBKEDL010000050.1:0-75678 GCA_047975385.1 Enterococcus sp.
AGTACCCGCTTTTGACACGGAACGTTTGAAGCGACGAAGAGCATCGTCAAGTGATTCGTTTTTGCGAACGACTGTTTTTGACATGTTAATTCCCTCCCTCCGAGCTTAAAAAGTAACCGTTATTGCTTTTAAAATAAAAATTAAAAAAACAAGACTGTCCTTTTAAAATTATAACCAACTCCATTTTCAGTGTCAAGCGCTTATCGTAAAATATCTTTTAAATTTCCTGACAATCCTCACAACGACCTAAAATCTCAAAGCGGTGACCTTCAATTTGACAATTTGGTAATTGCTCCTTAAAAAAATCCATTGGACATAAATTTAATTCCTTGGTCTTTCCACAAACGGTACAAATAAAATGATGGTGATGATGATGTTCTTGGCAGCAGTGAAAACGAAATTTCATCTCCCCGTTTAAATCAGTTTCCTCAAATAAATTAATTTCTGAAAAATCATGTAAATTGCGATAAATGGTATCATAACTGACACCAGGAAATAATTCATTCATATAGCTATGAACCTCTTTAGCGGACACATAGCGGTTTTTCTTCACGAGATAACTAATTAACTCTGCCCGTTTTTTCGTATACTTAAATCCATGGTCCTTAATCGTTGCTAACGCTTGCTCAAGTAAAGTTTGTTTATCCATACCTAACCCCTTTTAAATCAAAATGATTCCGAATTAAATTTGATAAAGGTATGGTATAATAAATATCAATAAAAGACAAGTGAGGTTATTACTATGGTTGAAAATGCTCAAGAAATCTTAACATTTTTTATTATCTCTGACTCGGCTGGCGAAACCGCTTCAAAACTTGCTCAAGCAACGATGGCCCAATTTCCCTCCGTCGAGTTTAATGTTTATCGACGAACCTTTGTCAATGATAAATCCACACTGATTCGAGCTTTAAGTGAAGCAAAAAAACAGAATGGCCTAATTTTACATACCATGGTCCATCAAGAACTCGTTGATTTAATTGAAGAATTCTGCCAACAAAGTGGTTTGTTTCAATTGGATTTAATGACACCGGCAATTCGTGAAGTCAAACGTCGAACCGGCGTGACGCCATCAAATGAACCCGGCGCCTTACACCACTTAAACAAAAATTATTTCCGCCGCATTAAAGCGATGGAATTCGCGGTGAAATATGATGACGGTAAGGATCCGCGCGGTTTTTTAGAAGCTGATGTTGTCTTACTTGGCGTGTCGCGCACGTCTAAAACGCCATTAAGTCTTTTTTTAGCGAATAAAAACTTAAAAGTGGCCAACTTACCATTAGTCCCTCAGGCGCATATTCCCAAACAACTTTGGGAAGTTGACCCCAAAAAAATTGTCGGTTTAACAAATGATCCCGATGTTTTAAATAGCATCCGTAAAGAGCGGATGCGTTCATATGGTCTTAATCCCGATTCAGCCTATTCGGATATTGAGAAAATTCGTGCCGAACTTGAATTTGCCAATGAGCTATATCATAAACTAGGGTGTGAAATTATTAACGTCGCTTCCCTTTCAATTGAAGAGACGGCCTCTTTAATTATGAACGCTTTAAATCTTGAAGATCACAGCTATTATGTGGCGGAAGATGAAAATCAAGAAGAGTAATGTAACCTAAAAAAATGACCTCGAACAAATTACGATTCGAGGTCATTTTTTCTATTAAAATACTTGCACACCTTCACGATCAACTTGTAAAATTTCGACTTTAGCCTTTGGATCTAATGCCACTAATAATTTATAGATGGTTTCCCCCTGTTCTTCAGGCGCCATAATTAACACCGTCGGACCCGCACCACTTAAATAACAACCATAGCCTTTTTCTTCATGACAGACCTGACGGATTAAATCCAGATGAGGAACTAAATCTTTACGGTAATTTTCATGCCACCGGTCGTTTTCCATCATTTTACCTGCCAAAACCAAATCTCCTCTGACCAGTGCGGCAATCATCACATTTGCGATGCTGCTCGCCTCAACTGCTTGTCGATAGGTTAACGACTCGGGCAAAACATTCCGACTTTCTTTTGTTAATAATTCGTGCGCTGGAATAAAAGCAATCAATGTACATTTAGGAAACCAGTGCTTGACAGCCTCGACTTGATCATCAATTTTTGCCGCAATGACCAAATCACCTAAAATTGCAGGTGCCACATTATCGGGATGACCTTCGATTTTCGTGGCAATTTTTAATTTTTCGAGACTCGTTAAATTTAACTGCCCTAACCGATTGGCCAATTCAATCCCTGCAACAATCACAGAAGAACTACTCCCTAACCCACGTGCTAAAGGAATGTCTGAAGTCATTCGGATCTGCCAAGGGGGTAACTCGGGGGCGATTTGTAGTGCGGTTTGAATTAATAAATTTTCTTCATCATTTGGGACTTCACTCCCTAATTGATGCTCAACTAGCCACTGTTCACTTGGTTGAACCAACTCAACAACCAAATACCGATCGAGCGCTAAGCCACAGGAATCAAATCCTGGTCCTAAATTCGCGCTTGTTGCTGGAACTCTAATTTTCATCTCCCTAACACCTCACTAAAGTAATCACTAAAAGTCGCACGAACAATTTAGCTCGTAACCTTTTGCCAACAATATAATTGAGTTTGCCCTTGTAATTTTTGGAATTCTGTTTGTATTTTCTTTTGCGTTTTGAAATCGACAGCGGTTACTGCCACGACAAAAAATTCTGCTTCTTGTGCCACTACAGTAAAATCAAGCGCTAATGCTTGCAACAATTGTACCAAGGATGTTTTTGCTGTTGGATTTTGAGCCACTTCAAGAACATACATATAATCAGCCGTATAATTTTGCGTTACGTTCGGTACTTCACCAATCGTGAGTGACTCCACTAAATCACCTTGAGCAATTGTTACTAGATCACTAACGACGCTTGTTGCGGTTGGGATGGCACCTGCACCTGGGCCATAATACAAGGATTCCCCAATCCCTGTGCTCTTCACTAAGACCGCATTGTATTCATTGCGCGTCACGGCAAATGGATGATTTAACGGCACCCACATTGGCCGGACTTGCGCAAAAACACCGCTAGCTGTTTTCTTCGTTTGACCAATTAGTTTCACCTCAAAGCCTAAGCGGTTGGCTAACTGAATATCAGCTAAACGCACTGCTTCAATCCCTTCTACTAAGACTTGCTCAAAAGGAATTTTGGCACCAAACGCATAATCCGCTAAAATTGTCGTTTTATACGCTGCATCAAAGCCCGCCACATCATTGGTCGGATCGGATTCAGCAAACCCTAATTCCTGAGCTTTTTTCAGTGCTTCGTCATAAGAAATTGCTTGTTCTTTGATTTGAGTTAACATGAAATTAGACGTTCCATTAACAATGCCACAAACTTCTGTAATTTCATCGGCCAGATAATTTTCTTTTAACGCGTGTAGAATCGGGATGCCCCCTGCCACTCCAGCTTCATACAATAAACGGCAACCATTTTGTAGTGCTAGCTCTTGTAATTCACTCCCATGTGTGGCCATTAAGTCTTTGTTAGCTGTCACCACATGCTTTTTCGCTTTCAAGGCGGCACTAATAAATTCTTTGGCTGGCTGAATTTTCCCCATCACTTCAATGACGATATCAATTGCTTCATCATTGATAATTTCCGCAATTTCTTCAGTCAAAGTCAGTTGATACTTTTGGCTAATGGCTTGTTTGCTCGCTTGATTTCGGACAAAAGCTTTCTTAACAACCAAAGAAACGCCCGTCTGTTGTTTAATTTTATTTGCTTGTTTTGTTAACACTTCTAAGACCCCGGTTCCAACCACACCTAAGCCCAAAATACCAATTGTTAATTGCTTATTCATAAACTCCTCCAAGATAAATAATATGTATTTTCTTTTATTTCAAAAGTTTTACTTAGCATATCAAAATTTATCAAAAAAAACTACATCCAAGTACAAACAATCGAAGAGATTCTCTGCCTTGGATGTAGTTCTTACTGGTGTTTCATGTGTTCAAATGTTTGTTCTAACAATCGCACCACGTGATTATCATCAAGTTGATAATAAATAATTTTGCCTTCTCTTTGAGTATGCACTAGACGATTGTCTCTTAATATTTTTAATTGATGAGACACTGCGGATTGCTCCATTTGTAATTCTTCAGCAATTTTCGTAACATTTAGTGGCCCGTTTTGTAAAGCTAACAAAATTTTTAGACGTGTGGGGTCTCCTAAGACCTTGAACAATTTACTCACTGCCTCAATTTCTGCTACTTGTGATTTCATTGTTTCTCCCCCGCATCATTGGCATGCTGACAAAATTAACCGGTGATTTGTTTAATCGCTGCTTCTAAATCACTAATTTTTTGGTTGCTATCTGCTTGTGTTGCCCCTTTAACACCGATATAGAATTTAATTTTCGGTTCTGTTCCTGAAGGACGTACCGCAATCCAACTCTCATCAGCAAAGGTATACTTCAAGACATCGGATGGTGGAGTTGTCATTTTCGTTACCGCACCGTCAGCAGTTGTAGCAGTCAATGCTTTGAAGTCTTCAGTTTGAACGATGGCTACTCCCGCTAACTCTGTTGGTGCTTCAGTACGGAATTTATTCATAATCGCTTTAATTTTAGCCGGTCCTTCTAACCCACTTAGCGTAACTGAGATTGTTTTTTCAGCATAAAAGCCAAACTCAGCAAAGATTGCTTGTAAGCCATCATACAACGTCTTGCCTTGTTTTTTATAATAAGCAGCGACTTCTGCAAGTAATACTAAGGCTTGAATCGCATCTTTATCACGCACAAACGGTTTCACTAAATAACCATAGCTTTCTTCAAAACCAAACATGAAGGTTTGACTATTGTCTGCTTCAAATTGTTTAATTTTTTCTGCAATAAATTTAAAGCCGGTTAAAACATTTAACATTTTGGCACCATGTTTTTTGGCAATGGCAGTCGGTAATTCACTTGAAACAATTGACTTCAACACAGCTGCATTTTCTGGTAATGTCCCCGCTTCTTGGTGTGCGTTTAAAATATAATCAATCATAATTGCCCCAATTTGGTTACCCGTCAAGACTTGATATGTTCCATCAGGTAAACGAACAGCCGCCCCTAAACGGTCAGCATCTGGATCGGTTGCAATTAATAAATCAGCATTCTCTTTTTCACCTAAAGCAATGGCGTATTCAAAAGCTGAATGTTCTTCTGGGTTCGGTGATTTCACCGTACTAAAGTTCGGATCAGCAACAGCTTGTTCCGGAACTAAGACAAATTTTTCAAAGCCTGCTTGCTGCAAGGCTTTTTCACCAAGCATTTTACCCGTTCCATGAAGTGGCGTGTAGACTAATTTCAAGTCTTTGCCCATCTCAGCAACTAATTCATGGTTAATTGTCACCGCTTTTAACTCTTCAAGATACGGTTGATCGATGTCTTCACCGACAATTTTAATTAATTGCGCCTCTTTAGCTTCCGTTTCAGAAAGGACTTCAATTTCAAGTGGTTTTTCAATCCCACGCACAAACGCAGTTAAAGCATCGGCATCAGCTGGTGGCATTTGGCCGCCATCTTCTCCATAAACTTTATAACCATTGTAATCGGCTGGGTTATGTGAAGCGGTAATCATGATTCCAGTAAAAGCATTGAGGTGACGCACCGCAAATGACAATTCTGGCGTTGGACGTAAACTTTCAAAAACAAAGGCTGGGATATCATGTTTTGCTAAAGTTTTAGCCGCTTCCATCGCAAATTCTGGTGATTGATGACGAGAATCATAAGCAATCGCCACTCCGCGACGACGTGTTGCTTCGTCTTGTTGATCCATGAAGCGCGCCAAGCCTTCTGTCGCTTGACGAATCGTATAAATATTCATACGATTGATTCCTGGCCCTAAAATACCACGCATTCCAGCTGTCCCAAATTCTAAAGGAGCATAAAAAGCATCTTCTAGTAATTCAGGATTTTCTGCTAACCCTTCAAGTTGTTGCTTTAAATTTTTTTCTAAATTGGAATCGTTTTTCCATTCTTCATAGACTTGTTCCCAAGACATGAAATAACACCTCTTTCATAATTTTCTCTTACAAATTCTAGTATAACATGCTAGTTTTTATCCGCCAATATCGGTTTGAGATTTGTTTTCAAACACTCCCCAATAATTCACATTTTTCCGACTGAATATTCATCTAGACCAATAAAAAATAAGAAAAAAGCAATCATTGAAAGTTCGCCCTTTCAATAATTGCTTTTTCGAGCTTTCACTTTAGAAAATCAACTCACCCACGCCACTTTCATAGCTAGTCCAATCAATTTCAGTTCCACCAAAAGAATTATTTGTTCTCTTCTAAATAATTAAACACTTGTTGGCCTGCGATACCGCCTTCGCCAACAGCGGTCGTAATTTGGCGTAAAGTCTTCTCACGACCATCACCAATCCCATAAATTCCTGGTATCTTGGTTTGCATTTGATCATCCGTCAATAACCAACCGGCTTCATTTGTAATACCTAATTTTTTAAATGGTTCAGCTAATGGATCTAATCCCACATAAATGAAGACCCCATTGACCGCTTCTTCATGCACTTCATTCGTTTTAAGATTTTTAATCGTTGCCCCTGTGACAACCATCTCATTACCGCTAATTTCTTCAACCACGCTATCCCAAATGAAAGAAATCTTCTCATTGGCAAACGCACGCTCTTGAATAATTTTTTGGGCCCGTAATTCATCACGACGGTGGACAATCACGACCGCTGAAGCAAACTGGGTCAAGTAAATAGCTTCTTCAACTGCCGAATCGCCGCCACCAATCACCAACAACTTCCGGTTTCTAAAGAACGCACCATCACAGACAGCACAATAAGAAACGCCACGACCAGCGTATTCTTCTTCTCCAACAACACCTAGTTTACGGTGTTCACATCCGGTAGCGATAATGACCGCTTTACTCTGATACGTTTGATCTTCGGTTCGTACTTCTTTATGCGTTCCGTGATCAATCACTTCTTGCACAATCCCGTAAGCATTTTCAGCGCCAAATTTGGTTGCACCGTCGAGCATTTTCATTGATAATTCCGGTCCTAAAATAGAATCAAATCCTGGATAGTTTTCTATTTCGGCAGTATTATTCATCTGACCACCGGGTGCACCACGTTCTAACATTAAAACTGATAAATTTGATCGTGACGCATAGAGCGCCGCCGTCATTCCGGCAGGTCCGGCGCCAATTACAATTACATCATACATTTTTTTATCCCTCACTTATCTTTTGCATGCTAACTTTAGAGTAGATTTGCTCTGCTGTCTACTATTCTGCTTTTACCCCTTAAAATTCTTAATAATTTATTGCGGATAAAATCATATTTCTTGCTTATTATAGCGAAAAATAGCAGTGGCAACAATTAGAAAAACAAAGCAAGTGTTTTTTTTCAAAATGAAGTATACTGATAGTAACAAGATTGGAGTGAAAAAAATGTCAATTTATGATTTTCAAGTTACTTTGGAAACTGGCGAAACCTATCAATTAGCAAAATATCAAGGTCAGCCGTTAGTGATTGTTAACACGGCAACCAAATGCGGCTTAGCCCCACAATTTGATGCGTTAGAAAAAATTTACGCAACCTATCGTGACCAAGGATTAGTTGTCTTAGGGTTTCCTTCAAATCAATTTATGCAAGAAGTGAAAGATAGTCACGAAGCAGCCGAAGCTTGTCGCATGACGTATGGCGTGAAGTTTCCAATGCACGAAATTGGCAATATCAATGGCGCAAACGCTCAACTACTATTTAAGTATCTGCAAGAACAAGCGCCCGGAACCCTCGGTAAAGCAATTAAATGGAATTTCACTAAATTCCTAGTTAATCGTAACGGCCAAGTAATCAAACGTTACTCACCACAAACTACACCTGATAAAATGATTCCTGATATTGAACAACTTTTATAGCTAACTGAAAAGGAGCTAAACAGCAGTATTCTGCCTCAAAAAAATAAGCGCACACGCTCGACAATTGCTTTTTGAACGTGTGCGCTTATTTCTTGTGACAACATTCATCACAGCATGATCCATCAAAAAAACTGCGACCTTATTATGCCCCAGGTCCTTGACGCGACGTTTTAAATGAAAGGACTACACTTCTGAACTCTGCAAGCGATACATATCGGCATACAATCCGGCTTGAGCTAACAAAGTCTCGTGATTTCCACGTTCGACAACTTGACCATGGTCTAACACCAAAATTAAGTTCGCATCACGAATCGTCGATAAACGGTGCGCGATGGCAATCGTTGTTCGCCCGGCACGCATTTTCGCTAACGCTTCTTGAATCAAGCCTTCTGTCTCGGTATCGATACTGGCGGTTGCTTCATCAAGCACCAAAATTTTTGGATTTGTCACCATCGTCCGAGCAAATGAAATTAATTGTCGCTGCCCACTTGAGTAACTCGCCCCTCGTTCGATGACCTTGGCATGGTAACCATCTGGTAATTGTTCAATAAATTGATCGGCTTGCACAAATTGGGCTGCCGCTTGAATTTCTTCCTCCGTGATGGCTTGATTTAACAAGCGAATATTATCAGCGATATCACCATAAAACATAAAGGCATCTTGTAACACCAAGCCTAGTTTTTTCCGTAACTCTTCAATAGGAAATTCGCGAATATCTTGATCATCAATCAGGATTTGGCCTTCATAAAACTCGTAAAAACGTAACAAGACATTAATAATCGAACTTTTCCCACTCCCAGTATGTCCCACCAAAGCCACGGTTTCACCTGGCTGCGCTACAAAGGAGATATCCTTTAAGACGTTATGCTGACCATCATAGGAGAATGTCACATTTTTAAATTCAATTTTCCCTTTTTGAATCGTTGCGTTAGCTTGAGCGTTTTGTTGTGGCGTTGCTTCTTGATGGTCCATAATTTTTAAAATCCGACTTCCGGCGACCACGCCATCTGTAAATACACTTAAAAAATCCATCATTTGAGTCATCGGATTAAAGAAACCTTGAATATATGTCGTGAAAGCAAAAATCAAACCGACTTCTAATGGCGTATTCGTTGCTTCGATTCCAAATAAGGTCAACGACAGCGCCACGGCAATCGAATATAAGAAACTAATAATCGGGGCAAGCAACAAAGAATTGGTCCGAATCATAGCAAAACGCGTCGCCAAATAATCATCGTTGATTTTTTCAAACTCCTGATTTAATCGTTCTTCTTGGCGAAACTGTTGAATAATCTGCATGCCAGAAATTGACTCATTCAACTTGGTATTTAACTGGCTTAATTTTTCACGCATTTGACGATAAATACGTGAACTAAATTTTTGATAATACCAAATAACAATTAATAAAATTGGTAAGAATAATAAATTGACTAACGCAATCTGAGCGTCAATTTGAAACATTGCCACAAATGAGGAACTGATAGCAAAAACTCCCGTCAAGAGCATCATAAAAACATACCAGAACTCAAACAAAGTTTCCGTATCATTTGAGACTCGCGATACAATTGACCCGGCCGGTGTTTGATCAAAATAGCGCATCCCTAACGTATGGAGCTTTTCAAAGAGTTTTACGCGAATATATTGGAGCGTTCGTAACGAGCCCATCGAATACAAAAACCATTGGAAAAACCAAACCACAGCTTTTAACATGACACCTAGAAAATACAACGCAGCAAAATACAACATTACTTGCAACGTAGCTGTTTTTTCGGTCAAGTAACTATCGATAAAGGTTTGAATAATTCGGGGTAAGAAAACATTGACCACCGACAATGCAAAAGAAAATAAGATCGCCACTAAAAAGGTGGTTCGAAAAGGTTTCGCATAAACAAAAAGTCGCTTAATAATCCCCCATTGTTCTTTCATCGGAATCGAATGACTCCATTCAGATTGTTGCTTTTCCATTACTCCTCACTCCCTTCAATCTTCGCTTCTAATTGCTGTTTGTCCCACATTCGTTTATACCACCCGTTTAACGTCAACAATGCTTCGTGGGAACCACGTTCAATAATTTGACCTGCATCTAAAACAATAATTTCTTTGGCGTGCATCACACTACTTAAACGATGCGCTGCAATAATCGTGGTTTTTTCTTGGCGATACGCTTTTAAATTACGCAAAATGGCTTCTTCCGTTTTGGCATCGACTGCAGACAACGCATCATCTAAAATCAATAATTCTGGGTCCAAAACTAAAGCGCGCGCAATCGATAAGCGTTGTTTTTGCCCACCTGAAAGAGAGACACCACGCTCACCAACCAAGGTATCATACCCATTAGGAAAATTTTTAATATCTTCTGCCATCACAGCTAAACTTGCAGCCGCTTCAACCTCAGCTTGAGAAAATTGCGGGTTGGCAAAACGAATGTTGTCGCGAATGGTCATCGAAAAAAGAAAATGATCTTGCGGAACGTAGCCGATACTAGGAAGTAAGGCATCTAACGCATAGTCTTTAATTGCGACTTGATTAATTTTAATTTCCCCTTGATAATTATCAAATTCACGTAATAAAAGTTTTAAAATGGTTGTTTTCCCAGCACCGGTTTTACCAACAATGCCTAACGTCTCCCCTTGATTAAGGGTAAATCGAATATCTTCTAAGCTCGGTTTATGATCAGCTGGGTACGTAAAACTGGTTAAGTCAAAGGTTAACGAACCTTTCGCTAAGGCCTTTATGGGATTCTTTGACTCCACAATATGTGTTTTTTCTCGCAACAGAGTCGCTACTCGATCATAACTCGCATTTCCACGCTCCAAGACATTAAACAAGCGCCCAATCGCAAACATCGGCCAAACCAACATCCCAATATAGCTAATGAACGAAACCAATTGACCAATGGTAATTGACTCATTCATTACCAGTTGTCCACCAACAATAATTGTTAAGACATACGAAACCCCAATAATAAGCGTAATAAATGGATCAAATAACGCATCCAAAAAATTCACGCGGCGATTTTTTAGAATCGCTTGCTCCGTTTTTTTACTAAATTCGGCTAAGTCTTCTTTTTCTTGGCCGAACGTTTTGATTACTTTCATTCCCGTGATACTTTCTTGCGCTTTATCATTAATCGCTGAAAAAGCTTCTTGTGATTCTTTAAACGCTTCATGCAGTTTGCTCCCTAAAATTCTTGAAGTAACAGCTAATAAAGGTAATGGGAGTAATGCAATCAAGGTGAGGCGCCAATCGACAAATAAAATCATCGCTACAATGGTCATTCCACCCGTAATAAATGAATCCGCGAATGTCAAGATTCCCGCTCCCGCCACATTTTGAATCGCATTTAAATCATTGGTTGCATGGGCCATTAGATCTCCCGTTCGATGCTTTTGATAAAATAATTGATCCATATTCGTAAAGTGGCGAAATAATTGCCGTCTTAACTCTTTTTCTAATCGCGCAGCACTCCCCCAAATATTCGTGCGCCAAATAAAGCGAAAAAGATATTGCGCCATCGCTGCTAGCACCAAAATACCGACCCAAGTTAAGATATTTCTTAAATCAACTTGTTCCGTAGCAATTTCATCAATAATAATCCCAATAACTCTTGGTGGTGCTAATTGGACAATCGCGACTAAAATCAATGCTGTGACCCCAATCACATATGATTTTTTTTCTTGTTTAAAAAACCAACCCAACTTCCTAAAAATTGACATATTTTCCCTCCTAAAACCCCTTTTTTTCTGAATTGTCTAACAATCTGAATACAAAAAACAGGCTGATTAAATCAGCCCGTTTATCATCTACACTAGAGCAGACATTTATTTTTTGCCTTGACTCTTCATCTGCATCATCATCTGACGAATTTTCTTTTCAGATGGTTTTTGCCCCATAGACATCATCATAGTTCGTAACATTTCCTCATTAACGGGAGGATTTTTCTCTAAATAGTTTTTCATATATCTACGCGCTAAAAAGAAGCCTCCGGTAGCGCCAACAATTAAGGCGATAAAAGCAATTAAAATAACGATTCCTGTTGACATATATAAACTCTCCTTTCTCTAGTTATCTCAATCAATTATTTTACTAGATATTCTAATAAAAAGAAAGCAACTTTCAAGAAAAACTCTTTTTTTTACGTTGGCGTATCAATTGGGTCACAACTGCTAAAGCGCATCGAAAATAATGTTATTTATTTCTAAAAAAATAACCTGAAAACGCTTTCTTATTATATGATTTCATGGTATGCTTAATTTACAATAAATCAAATGAGGTGAAGGCAATGGAACATACATTAGTAATCATTAAGCCCGATGGTGTTCAACGAAAACTCGTTGGTCGAATTCTCCAGCGCTTTGAAGACCGTAAATTACGAATTGTGCAAATGAGGCAAGAGTTAATGACCACCGAACTTGCAGAACAACATTATCAACACCTAGCAGATAAACCCTTCTTTCACAGCATCATCAACTATATGACCTCTGGACCAGTGATTTTCATCGTCTTAGAAGGAGATCATGCCATTGAAATGGTTCGTACCATGGTTGGTGAAACCAATCCATTAAAAGCGGCCCCTGGAACGATTCGTGGTGACTTTGCCATGAGCACCTCAGAAAATATCATTCATGCATCAGATAGTTCACATGCTGCGGACGTTGAAATCGATCGTTTCTTCCATCATGAACCGCTGAGAGTCCCTGTTATTTTTTAAGTGTATCAAACGCCAACCCCCCCTTTAGTTGGCGTTTTTTTTCTGTTGGCGAATAAAATACCAACTCGTTAGCCAACTTGTCAGTGGTAAAATTAACATCCCCGCCATGACCGTTAAGATACTCACGGCTAATTCAGTCATAAACGCTTTTGAATTAATTAGCTCACCAAACGCATAGTTCATATCCTGAAACCAAATAACCAAAGCCAAATTACTGCTCAAAAAAGCAAAAAGTAAGGTGTTAACAGTTGAGCTTAGGAGTTTCTTACTCACCTTTAAACTAACTTGAACAAGTTCTTTAAAACAAATTGCCTGATCTTTTTCAAAGATTTCATAGGTCGCCGATGCAATCGCCATACTCCCATCAATCACGGCCCCCGAAAGACTCAGTAAGACGTAAGCTACTGTCAGTTCAAAAAACGGTAGCGAAATATGAAAATCATACATCGCCAATTCTTCTAATTCTTCTTTGGCAAATCCTGCCACCTGTAATTGTTGCAAAATAAAAAAACTAATCACAAAATAGATACTCAAAAAAAGACAGATACTGATAAATGCACTCTGCGTTTTCACGTTATAACTATTGATAAAAAAGAGCGTAATCAACGTAATGACTAAAAAGGCCCCTAGCGTCACTAAATAAATTGGTGCACCCATCATAAATAGCAAAACCACCGCTAAAAAAATACCGATATTTAAGAACGTTCCGGTTAGGATATAAATTGCTTGTTTTTGAAAAATCAGAACGGTTAAAACAATAAAAATCATAGTTAAGAAAAATAGTACACCCATCTAGACACTCCTTTTTAATCGTTGTGCGCCCACAAAGGTCACTAAAGATGCTGGAACAGCTAATACAATCGCAAAACCACCCGCTAAACTGCGTAAAAATTCTAATGACAAATGAAAATTTAACGTTGCCAACACTGGCCACCCATTTTTTAAATAAAATAAGAGCATCGGTAAACTGCCAGCTAAATACGCAAACATTAACACATTAATCATCGAAGCAGCGATATCTTGTCCAACCATTTGCCCCGAAATAAATAACCGTTTCAGTGAAACTTGCGGATATTTCAGCTGAATTTCCTCAAGTGTTGCATAAATGGAAACCACCGTATCCATACTCGCACCAATCGCACCAATTAATAAACTTGAGGCAAAGACGCTTCGATAAGGACGGGTAACAAACTGCATCTCTTCATAACGTAACCCACGATCATCCAATAAATTCATCGTCACATAACAAATGGCAAACGCTCCGCCAACGCTCAACGTAATGGCAGCTATTTTTGACCAACTGTTTGGCCCCCACCCATATGAAAAAAACATCGCATTCACAATCGCGAAGACCGTAAAAGCAGTCATTAAGAGCAACAAATTAACTTGTGGCTGCGACTTTTGCAAATTGGTTAAAAATAATAACAGTCCTGTATTACTGATTAAACCAATCAATGCGCCCAAGCCTTGTTGTCCACCAATCCAAAGCAAACATAGAACAAACAGCGACAGTAAGAAAAAGACCCAGCCATCACGCTTTAATTCTAGCACGGTAGTCGCCGTTTCATTTAAGATTAATTGCTGCCCTTCCTCATAAAGCGGATGTAAGACTTCATTTGACCGTAACGCTACGTTGACCGTGACCTGATTACCTAAGTAAGTGCCATTTTGAATTGTTCCTGTAAGTTGTTGTTGCTCAGCTTGCTCAGTCACTTGTTCAATTTTTAATACGGGTTGCGTATACCAACTGGCACTTTGTTCTTGAATCAACCAACTACCAAAAGCAATTACTAGCATCATTAGTGGCCAAATTATTTTTTTGTTCATCATTTCTCCTCACAATTCAACTATTTCAGCAAAAAAACCAGACTAGACATTGCTCTAATCTGGCTTTTTACTAATCAGCAAGAATTTTTGCTAATAATTGTTCATCAAACACATTCTTTTGCAACATCGCAATTTCATGACCATAAGGTGCTTTTTTATTTTTCTTATCTTCGCCGACATAGGGTGTTTCCAAAATTTTAGGAATCATTTGAAATTGCGGATGGTGGACAATATAGCTCAACGCCTCAAACCCAATCGTCCCAAAACCGATATTGGCATGGCGATCTTTGTGAGAACCTTGCGGATTTTTTGAGTCATTAATGTGTAGAACTTTTAAGCGCTCAATCCCAATCACTCGATCAAACTCTGCTAAGACACCATCAAAATCTTCTTTGATATTATAACCGGCATCATTAGTATGACACGTATCAAAAGTGACTGACAACTTTTCATTTAGTTTCACCCCATCGATAATGCGGGCCAGCTCTTCAAAATTGCGGCCCATTTCGGTCCCTTTACCAGCCATTGTCTCTAAGGCAATTTGGGCTGTTTGCTCTTTTGTTAACACTTCATTTAACCCTTCAATAATGCGCTGAATTCCAGCATCCACCCCCGCGCCCACATGCGCACCTGGATGTAAAGTAATTTGGGTCGCACCTAGCGCTTGCGCCCGGTTGATTTCTTCACTCAAAAATTGAATCGCAAAACCAAAATTTTCCGGTTTAATCGTGTTTCCTAAATTGATAATATACGGTGCATGTACGACCAAATTAGAAAGCTGATGTTCTTTCATAAAGGTAGTCCCGGCTTCAATATTCATTTCTTCAATTGGTTTACGACGCGTGTTTTGCGGTGCGCCAGTATAAATCATGAACGTCGATGCACCGTAACTGGCTGCTTCTTTGGCTGCTCCTAACAACATCGGTTTCCCGCTCATCGATACGTGTGATCCTAATAACATTGTTTCTCCTCCCAATTTTTAACATTCACTTCATTATCCAAGAAAGAACAACAATTGCCAATCATTTTGCCTAAAAAAACCTAAGACATAAATACTGTCTCAGGTTTTTTTTAGTAATAAACGGTATGACAGAAATATTCTGCCTCAATCGCTTGATGCTCTTTATTAAAATGTTAATAGGAAATATTTTTTCTTCCCGCGACGAATAACTACAAATTGACTATCGATTTTATCGGCATCAGAAATTTCGTAAGTTAATTCTTGCACGCGTTCTCCATTGATATAGATGGCACCATTTTGAACATCTTCACGAGCTTGACGTTTGGATGGTTCAATTTTAGCTGCAATCAACAATTCAATTAAGTTCAAGTTATCTTCGGCTTGTACCGTATAACTAGGTACCCCTTTGAAACCTAATTTAATTTCAGCACCCGTTAACCCTTTAATTTCACCACTAAATAAAGCTTGAGAGATTCGCACCGCTTGCTCATAGGCTTCTTTTCCATGAACCAAAGTGACTACTTCTTTCGCTAAGGCTTTTTGAGCCACGCGTGTTTCTGGTGCTTGATTGAATTCTTCTTCGATTTTGGTAATTTCATCCAAGGATAAGAAGCTAAAGAATTTCAAGAATTTTACGGCATCACGATCATCGGTATTAATCCAAAATTGGTAAAATTCATAAGGGGTTGTTTTTTCTGGGTCTAACCAAACAGCATTGCCTTCAGTCTTCCCAAACTTGGTTCCATCGGCTTTCGTAATTAAAGGCATGGTTAACCCAAACCCTTGGACTTCACGTTCTTTACGCAACAACTCAATTCCTGAAGTAATGTTCCCCCATTGATCACTGCCACCTAATTCTAATAAGCAGCCATGAGTATCATATAGTTTCAAGAAATCATAAGCTTGTAATAATTGGTAGGCAAATTCGGTATAAGAAATTCCCGTTTCAATTCGACGTTTAACACTTTCTTTACTCATCATATAATTGATAGTAAAGTTTTTACCGACATCACGTAGAAAATCAATCATGCTCATTTCGCCAAACCAGTCATAGTTGTTTGCAATAATCGCTGGATTTGTCGAATCATCAAAATCGATAAAGCGTGACAATTGATTTTTAATACTTAACGACCAGTTCTGAACCGTATCTAACGTATTTAATTGGCGTTCTTGGTCTTTAAAAGATGGATCCCCAATCATACCGGTACCGCCACCGACTAACGCAATCGGCACATGACCATTTTGTTGGAAACGACGTAATATTAAGATTGGTAGTAAATGACCAATATGCAAACTGTCAGCAGTCGGATCAAAACCAATATATAGTTTAACAGACTCTTCATTTAATTGTTTTTCTAAGGCTGCTTCATCTGTTGCTTGGTGGACTAGGCCACGGGCTTTTAGTTCATTAAAAAAGTCTGAACTCATTTCATTTCCTCCTTATTTTCCATGCTCATTGTTCATAGTAACTGATTCTGCTGAGAAATAAAAGACTTTTCCTTCATCCAAAAGTTAGGTAAATGATAAAATTTCTATTTTATTTACACAATTTCTTGCAAAGTTTCTATTTTATTCTTTTTTTTGCTATAATATGGAAAGTAAAAAGTCAAAGGACGAGGTGAACAGTATTGCCCCAACAAAAAAAGCGCGCAACGAAACGAAAAAAAACCTTGCGGAAACGTCCTAGCAATTGGTTTTATTTCAATATTTCCTTACGTGTTGTCCACTCATTAATTTTAGTGGCCGTTTCATTCTTAATTATCTTCGGTGCCCTTGCTGCAGGAATCTGCGCTGGATATTTTGCCTATTTAGTAGAAGATACTCCTACGCCAACGAAGGAAGAACTTCAAAAAGATTTAGGAGATGTCGCTGAGACGTCGAAGTTAACTTACGTCGACAATAGTGATATCGCAACGATTCGTTCGGATTTAATGCGGACCAACGTCGAATCTGATGAGATTTCCGATTTACTAAAAGAGGCGATTATCTCAACAGAAGATGAATATTTCTATGAGCATAATGGCTGGGTTCCCAAAGCGATTATTCGTGCTGGATTATCCGAAGTTACCGGTCTAGGTAGTAGTGGTGGTTCAACACTCACTCAACAATTAGTGAAACAACAAGTCTTAACTAATGAAACCACATTTGAACGAAAAGCCAATGAAATCTTACTTTCAATGCAGGTTGAAAAATACTTTAGTAAAGACGAGATCGTCACACTTTACCTTAATGTTTCCCCGTTTGGACGTAACAACAAAGGGGAAAATATTGCCGGGGTCCAAGAAGCTGCCCAAGGAATCTTTGGTATCGATGCCAAAGACGTTAACTTGCCACAAGCAGCCTTTATCGCAGGTCTACCACAAAGCCCGATTGTTTATAGTCCGTATGACTATACCGGTGAAATTAAAGATGACGTCTCAATTGGTTTAGATCGAAAAGATTTCGTCCTTTTTAGTATGTATCGCAATCACGCCATCACCAAAGAAGAATATGAAGAAGCCAAAGATTACGACCTTGAAAAAGATTTCTTACCCCAAGACACCGCTGAAGTTCAAGATCCTGACTTCTTGTATTATTCAGTCTTAGGTGAAGCCCAAGAAATCGTTGCCAAACAAATGGCCAAAGAAGATGATGTTCCAACTGAAAAATACAGTGACCCCGAAACTCAAAATGCTTATCTTGAAAAAGCTGGCAACGAATTAGTCAACGGTGGTTACACGGTTAAATCAACAATTGATAAAAATATTTATGATGCCATGCAAACGGCTGTTGCCCAATTTGGTTATTTATTAGATATGCCTGACGGAACCGAAGTTGAAGTCGGCAATGTCTTACTCGATAATTCAACGGGTGCCATTTTAGGGTTTATTGGTGGTCGTGATTTCACTGAAAATCAAAACAACCACGCCTTTGATACTGAACGCCAAGCCGGTTCATCAATTAAGCCACTGTTAGTTTATGGACCTTCAATCGATCAAGGTTTAATCGGATCGGAAACCCAAGTCTCTGATTATCCAGCAACATGGAAAGATGGCGAAAATAAAGGTGAAGATATCGTCAATGCGACCAATAAGGGAACGAAAACCTTTATCTCCGCGCGTGATGCGTTGAATATTTCTAGTAACTTAGGTGCGTACAATATTTACCAAGACTTACAGGCACACACATCAGATACTTTTGCTTATGATAACTACTTACAAAAAATGAATTTCCCAAGCTCGGAGACTTGGAGCTTTGAATCAGCACCGCTTGGAACAACCGGTGTCACCACCTTACAAGAAACCAATGGTTATCAAACACTAGCCAATGGTGGTGTCTATCAAGAAGCGTATCTGATTGAATCAATTACGGATAGTCAAGGAAATGCTATTTATAAACATAAAGCTAATCCGGTACAAGTCTATTCCAAAGCAACTGCATCAATTATGAATGACATGATGCGCAGTGTGTTGGATGCCGGACTGACAACTTCTTTCAAATCAACGGTAAGTAATCTCAATTGGAACCTTAGTCAAGCTGACTGGGTTGGTAAAACGGGTTCATCTGACTATCATAAGGATTCTTGGTTAATCGTCTCCACCCCAACAGTCACTTTAAGTAGTTGGTCTGGTCAAGATGATTATTCCCAAGAAAGTGACGATGATGCCGGGACACGAACCGCCAATTATATGGCTTATCTCGCAAATCAAATTCAGATGGCCGATCCGGAAGTTTTTGGTACGGATCAAAGTTTCACCTTAGACGACTCAGTCAAAGAAGAAACCGTCTCGAAAGTTACCGGAGAACTTCCAGGTGACGTCTCTCACGACGGCAAAACAGTTGATACCTCAAAAGATACGGTCACTTCGTATTGGACGAAAGATACCGTCCCAGAAAGCACCTATAAATTCGGGATTGGTGGTACAGAAGCCAATTATGAAACCTACTGGAAAAACTACCTTAAAACAGGGAGCACCGATCCAGTAGCAGATGATTCTGAGGATGACGATCAAGACGACACGGACGATCCAGACTCTGAGGATGAAAATACGGATGCAGATACAGAAAATGAATAAAAAAAGAACTTCTTGGCGAAATAATCGCTGAGAAGTTCTTTTTTTACAATAAGTCTTCCAATTTTTGCCGATAACTAAAAAAGGCAAAACTTTTTAGGACGTCAGAACTCACTTCTTTAAAATAGGGATTGTCTAAAACCGTTGGTGGCGTTCCCTTTCCTAAAACAATTATTTTTTGCCCTAAAAATATGGCTTCTTCCAGATTGTGCGTAATTAAAACAATCGTATTTTTAAATTGGGCTTGCAAATTCAGCAATACTTGATAAGCTTGCTTTCTCGTCTTCGTGTCTAATGCACTGAATGCTTCATCCAAAAGCAACAGTTCTGGATTGTTTAAAAAGACACGTGCCAAGGAAACTCGCTGTTGCATCCCTCCAGATAACGTATAGACCGGATAGTCACGCTCTTTCGTTAACTGAATTTCTTCTAGCAGTTGCTCTAATGGCTTTTGATAATTAGCTGGCACAACCTTTCTCATCCTCAAACCAAAGGTAATATTTTGCTCCACGGAAAGCCAAGGAAACAGAGCTAACTCCTGAAAAACAACGCCTCGATGCCAACTAGGTTTTTCGACCATCTCTTGATTCATCAGGACGGTCCCACTTGTTGGTTTTAAAAATCCCGCAGCTAACTGTAAAACGGTACTTTTACCAACCCCTGAACTCCCGGTAATGACCGTGATTTCATTTTGTGGAATTGTTAAATTTAAATTTTCAAGAATAACTTTTTCTTTATAAGCAAAAGCCACCTCTTTAAATTCCATCAAGTTATCCATTCAATTCCCTCTATTCTAAAAATTTACTGACAACAAATTTCTGATAATCTGACTCTTCCGGAGTAAAAACTAAATTTTGTCGTTCACCGAGAAAATCCCCTGTTTTTTCCAAAGCTTTAAAAAAATTTCCAGTTAACTCCCGCTTCATCGCTCTTTTGACTAACCAACGTGAGGAACCGATTTGCTGATTGACTTCAGCTTCAGTGAGCGCTAACTCACTTGCTAAAGTCTTGATTACAGTTTTGGGAGTTCGTTGATATTCTTGATGTGTTTGATTTAAGATATCGACAAAAAGTTGAACCAACTCAGGTGAGCTATTCATGAATTGGGTGCGTACTAAAGTGACGTTGCCAGTTATAATCCCCTCACTAGTCGCCTGTTGACTGTCATAAATTATTTGGCCATCGATTAGTTTAGCCAATGCCGGTTGCCAAGTATACGCCCCATCAATATCGCCACGTTCCCAAGCAGCAACAATTTCCTGAGTTTGTAAATCAAAAAGTTGAACTTTGTCTTCTAAATGATTGGTTTTAAGATATTGCAACAAACTGTAATAAGAAGTCGATGCAAACGTCGTTGCTAGTCGTTTTCCCGCCAAATCTTCAACTGATTCAATGGACTCTTTCATAACCAAAGCCTCATTATCACCAATTAAATCATTGAGCCAAATTAATTTGGCCGGAACATCAGCCGCCAAGGCTACTATCGCATTGGCATCACCCATCGTTGCAAAATCAATACTATTTGAAAGTAATGCTTTATTGGCATCTACGCCAGAATCAAAGGTTATAAACGTCACTTTAACACCTTTTTGTTGATATGCTTTTTGTAGGCGATGATTTCCAATGCTCATTGCGACATCATTCGGAACATTTAAAATGCCAATTCGAACTTCCTTGCTTTCGATTTGCTTTTGAACGCCTTGGTTTTGACACCCCGTTAGTAGAAACAAGAGAATTAAGGAGACAATTAGTAACCACTCTTTCATCGTTCACTACTCCACTTCGTAAAATATTGGGCAATCTGTTTCACCCCTAAATCCAAACAGATTCCCGTCACTCCCAAAATAATAATTCCCACAAACATCACACTACTTTTTAGATAGCGCGATGCGTCAATAATCATCCAGCCAATCCCACTAGATGCGGCTACCATTTCTGCTGAAACAATCGTTGTATACGCGACACCTGATGCAATCCGAATTCCCGTAAAAATTTCTGGTAAGGCTGCTGGGAAAATGACATACGTAAACACTTGTTTTGAACTCGCGCCTAAAGATTGAGCACTTTGAATCAATTTTTGAGGAACCTTTTTAACAGCTACTAAACTGGCTAAGTATACTGGGGCAAAAGCCGCAATCAATAATAAACCAATTTTTGAAATGTCCGTGATTCCCAACCATAAAATTAATAATGTATAATACGCCAATGGAGGAATCGGACGAATAAATTGGACAAGTGGCTCAACGATAAACTGAACTTTTTCAAAATAGCCACTAAGCATTCCTAATGGCACCCCCAGGACTACTGCCAGTAGCAGCGCGCTACCTAAACGATACATCGTTATCAAAAAGTGTTCTCTCAACGTTGTGCCTCCATAGCCATGAACCAATAAATTGCCAAAAGTGACAAAAACAGATTGAGGGCTAGGGACTAGTGCACCTGGTACCCAATTGGTCATAACAAGCAACTGCCAACCAAGTAAAATACCGAACCAAGTACTACATCCTAGTATAAATTTTTTCCTTTTCAAAAGATCCTCTCCAATAAATAAAATCAGCTAATCTAAAGACTAGCCGATTCCCCATTTATAATAAATCAAAACGATAATTGGTCACAATCGGTCGTCGTTCTTGGCTACTATCATGATAATATTCATATTCTGAAAGCCCGAGAAATGAGCCGACGATGTTATAAACGGCTTTAAACCCTAGTTGATTTAAAGCTCGCACGACATAATAACTTCTCTGACTGGACAAACAATGGACATAAATTGGTTGATTAGTCGGCAGCTCTGTTAGACGCTCTCTAAATTGAGTTAATGGGATATTATACGCATTGACAATGTGACCTTCAGCAAATTCATTTTCTTCCCTAACATCTAAAATGAAGGCTCCTGATGTGACTAATTCACGGACTTTCGTAACTGGCACTTGTTGAAACTCGCCATTCAAAATATTATTTGCCACTAAAGCAACTGTATTAACGGCATTTTTTGCTGTACTAAATAAGGGTTGATAACATAATTCCAAATCTTCTAGATCTTCAATGCTACCACCATAGCGAATCGCTGTTGCAATAATGTTAATTTGTTTATCAACCTGGCTTTCTCCTAGAGCTTGTGCTCCTAAAATTTTGCCTTCCGGATAACTAAAGACTAGTTTCAAGTGCAGCGGTCGAGCATTCGCAAATAACGGTACTTTATCTTTAGGAATAACCGTCACACTTCTCGCGTCAATCCCATTGGCTAATGCATAAGCTTCGGTTAGTCCCGTTGAAGCAACATTTAAGTCAAAGATCCGCAAAACTTGAGAGCCGATAGCTGCTTTAGTGTTAATTTTACGACCATATAAATGATCAACAACTTTACGAGCTTGAATTTGAGCTGCAAAGGCCAAGTTTTGACGGATTTTTTTATGAGTGAAAGCTTCGGTTACTTCAATTGCATCACCAATGGCATAAACATGGTCGAGATTTGTTTGAAAATGCTGATTGACCTTGATAGCTCCCGTTGAACCCAACGTAATACCCGCTCTTTTTGCTAAATCTACTTCTGGCGCTACCCCGACTGCCAAGACAACAACATCACTGGCGAAAGTTTTTCCATTTGTAAGTTCAATTGTTTCATTGGTAATTTTGGTAACTGTCGTATCTAAAACTAGTGAAATCTTATGATCAACAATTTGTTTATGTACAAGCTGAGCAAAATCTTCATCTAAATTCTTAAGCAAATGAGCTTGAGATTCAACAATTGTTATTTGAAAACCTGCTTCTACTAAGTTTTCAGCAATTTCTAACCCCACAAATCCGCCACCAACAACCGTCACTCGTTTTGCTTGCGATTCAAATAAATAACGGTCTAAGGCTTGAATGTCCCCGACATTGCGCACAGTAAAAACATTTTCGCCATTACTCCCTTGAATAGCCTCGGGACGAATTGGCTTAGCCCCCGGTGATAAAATCAGTTCATCATAATTTTCAGTAAACGTCACTTGTTGTTGCTGATCTAAAACTGTTACCTCTTTTTTCTCATGATCAATTGCTAAAACCTCATGACTTGTTTTGGCTAAAATATTGTATTGTTTTTTGAAATCATTTGGTGTCAGTAACACAAGATTCTCTGCTTTTTGAATCGTTTTAGATAAAAAATACGGCAGCGCACAATTTGAAAAAGAAACATGTGGGCCCTTTTCAAAAATAATAATTTCTGCTTGCTCATCTAGACGTCTAACACGAGCTGCGGCGGATGCCCCTCCAGCAACGCCACCAATTACAACTATTTTTCTACTCATTACAAACTCCCTTTCCCTTATCAAGTCAGACTCCAGAACACCACTCGTTCCAGAGTCTATTATTACCGTAAATTCACTTCGATGATTAATTTAATTCTTCAATCGCTTCATTAAAGGTGCTACGTTGAGGTAAAATCGCAGTCTTTCCTTCAAGGACGACTAAAGCAAGGACACTCCCAAAAGTTAAGGCGATTAAGAATACATAGCCGTGTAATGAATGGTTCGTAATCCCTGAGTACAAAGCACCGATATTACAACCTTTAGCTAAGCGGGCGCCAACCCCCATTAAAGTTCCACCGAGAGCGTAGATGCCTGCATCTTTACCAGAAAACTTAAAATTAAAACGAAAGCGCCCTGCAAATAAGAAAGCCACTAGTGAGCCAATCACAATTCCGATATTACGAATCGCTGTCCCATTTGAAAGTACCCCACCAGCATCAAGTTGAGCCGTCCAGTTAGCAAATTCTGGTCCATTGAAGGGAACCCCTAATGCATCAAAAATTTGAAAACCTAATAAAGTGAAAGCTGAAGTCACACCCCACGGAACACCGGTTGTAATTAAGATAAAACCAGCCACAATCGTTGTTAAAAAAGCTGCTGTTTTAAATGACCATCGCTCAATGAACACTTTGTGATATAAACTCACTTGATTATCACTACTTGTTAAAGGTTGCTCAAAAGTTTCGTAGATTTCTTTTTGAACATTGTACTTGCCATTTTTTACGCGACGGTTTTGATACCAACGAATTATTGCATACAAAACACCTAAAAAGACCAGTAAAATACCAAAAGAACCTAAATACCCAAAACTATCTGGTAAATAGACGCTACCACCAATTTGACCAAGTGGACTTGCATCTAACTGAGCTCCTAAATAAACGCCTAGTGGTGAACTTAATACGAAAAATGGAAATGCGACGAAAGCATGACCTTGACCTTCACCTAAATCAGTTAACGTTCCTGAAGCACAGCCACCAGCCAAAATCATACCTGCTCCGAATAACGCCCCGCCTAAAATTGTGCTCACATTTGTAAATTCAACATAGTTTGATCCCGGAATGATTGCTTGCCCCGCCTTCGCTACCGTTGCTGAAACAGCTCCTGTTCCGGCTGCTGACCATTGAATTCCCGTTGTTAAAATCGCGGTCACACCTAGTAAAAGTAACAAACTAATGGCTAATTGAGAATTCCCTGCATAAAATAATTTCTTAATTCCACCGGCAAATCCAAAGCGTGACCGCGTGAAAATGTAACCCAAAGCGAGTCCAGCTAGCAACCAAACTGGCAAAGTTGCGACTCGTGACGCGGTAAAGAAGGCAAATGGAATGGTTAATAATAAAACGATTATTGCAATAATTGGTTGTTTGACATTTAAGTTATGTTCATTAAAATATTGTTTCATGTTGATTCCCCCAAATCTATTTTATGTAGCTCATTATCCTTTAACTCCTTAACATCCTCCCTAATAAAAAAGACCCTAGCTAACCTAAGTTAACTAGGGACGAGTTATTTCGCGGTACCACCCAAATTCACTGAAAAATAATTCCAGCCTTATCAACATCTTCTCAGACATTTGATGTGATAACGGGCACTACCGTTAATTGCTCATCACGTAGCTGACTCACAATTAAATTGCTCCAAGACCATTTTCAAATTATTAACTATGCTTCTTTTCACCAACCGAAGCTCTCTTATAATAGCGCCGAATCCTACTTATCTTTTCACTGCAATGATTTTATCGTTGAAATAATTGTATAAAGTTTCAGAAAAAGATTCAAGCTCATTAGTGATAGTAATTTATGCAACTGAAAACGGTGTCGATAGTTTTTTGTTATCACACTTATGAAAGTATTTTGAGCATGCAAAAAAAGAGTAAGAACATCAATGACATTCCTACTCCATTTTAACCGATTATTTCGTTGAACCTTTTTCTTCAATCCCAAAAGGTAACACAATGGTTTTTTCTTCAACCTCTTCTTTGTTCATCATCTTAGTTAATAGACGCATTGAAACTGCACCTAAATCATACAAGGGTTGTGTGATACTAGTTAGACGTGGCCGAGCAACTTCAGTTAACAAAGTATTGTTGCTTGTAATTACCTCAAATTCTTCCGGAACACTGACTCCTGCATCAAGTAAGCCATCTAAAAGACCAATGGCTAATTCATCATCAGTGACAAAAGCAGCTGTTGCTCCACTATTACGAATTCTTGAAACTAAAGAGACGCCATCTTTAAACTGATAGTTCGCCTCAAAAACTAGACCTTCGTTGTACTCCAAGTTATTGTCCACTAAGGCTTCTTTATAGCCTTGCAAACGATTTTGACCGTTAATCGGATCAATTAGGGCTCCGCTAACAAACGCAATTTTTTGATTCCCTTTTTTTGCAAGTAACGAAACAGCTTCTTTGGTTGCCGCTGTATAATCAATATTTACGCTCCCAACTTGCTCATCAGGATCAATCGAGCCGGCCAAGACAACGGGTGTCTTCGAACGTGAAAATTCTCCTCGAACTTCATCGGTAATCCGGTGTCCCATAAAAATGACCCCGTCTACTTGTTTTGCCAGTAAATTATTTAAAACACTTACCTCTTTTTGACTATCACCATCAGAATTCGCTAAAATGATATTGTATTTATACATGGTTGCAACATCATCAATCCCACGTGCTAATGAAGAAAAATACATGTTACTCACATCTGGAATAATTACCCCAACTGTTGTTGTTTTTTTACTTGCTAAACCACGGGCAACAGCATTTGGCCGATAATCTAAGCGATCAATCACCTCAAGAACTTTTTTACGAGTCGCAGGCTTGACGTTTGGATTACCATTTACAACACGAGAAACTGTTGCCATTGATACATTTGCCTCACGCGCAACATCATAAATTGTGATTGTCTGTTTTTCCATTATTTTTTCCCCTTTGATATTTAATTTTCTGAAAATACTATTTACATTTCTTCCATTTTTAAGAATAGCACGTCTTTCGAAAAAATGCAACCGTTTTATCTAGTTTTTCATGAAAACAATCAATGACTTTCAATTATCATTTAGTTAACAAAATGGTACAATAAGATTAACTATTACGAAAGAAGGTATTGCTTTGAATCAATTAAAAATCAATGAATTACGCCAATGGATGGCAAAAAATGAAGCTGATTTAGTTTATATCAGTGATCCAGGACACATTGCCTATTTTTCTGGCTATGCAAGCGAACCTCATGAACGTGTGCTTGCTTTATTTATTCCACTTGAAAAGGACCCCTTCCTTTTTACGCCAGCCTTAGAAATTGACGATGCTAAAAATAGTGGTTGGGGCTATGACGTTGTTGGTTATTTAGACAGCGAAGAGCCTTGGGAAATGATTATTCGTGAAATCAAGCAACGTTATGATTCTCCTAAAAAATTAGCTCTCGAAAAAAGTTGCTTGACTTTGGATCGCTTCGAAGCATTAACAGCAGGCTTTACTCAAACTGATTTTTCAATTGATGTCACGCCCGTTGTTCAACGCTTACAATTAATTAAAACCGAAGCCGAAATTAACACCTTACTAGAAGCTGGGACTTGGGCTGACGTCGCCTTTGAAATTGGCTTTAAAGCAATTCAAGCAGGCGCTGCTGAACAAGAAATCGTTGCTGAAATTGAGTATCAACTAAAACGCCAAGGTGTCTCAGCAATGAGTTTTGATACGATCGTCTTAACAGGAGCCAATGCCGCTAGCCCTCACGGTGTCCCTGGAGCTAGCAAAATCGCCCCCAATGAACTCGTCTTGTTTGATTTAGGTGTTGTGTGGAAAGGCTATTGTAGTGATGCTACACGAACCGTTGCTTATAAAGAACCGACAGCTTTTCAAAAAGAAATTCATCAATTGGTTCTAACCGCTCAGTTAGAAGCACAAAAAGCGGTACGTCCTAGTGTAACTGCAGCCGAACTTGATCAAGTGGCTCGCAACGTGATTACTGAGGCTGGCTATGGGGAATACTTTAATCATCGTTTAGGTCATGGTATCGGTACAACCGTCCATGAATTCCCTTCATTAGTAGCCGGAAATGATTTAGTGATTGAAGAAGGCATGTGCTTCTCGCTTGAACCTGGAATTTACATTCCCAATCAAGTTGGTGTACGGATTGAAGATTGTGTCTATGTGACTAAAGACGGCTGTCTTCCATTTACCAAAACAGCTAAAGAACTATTAATTATCGAATAAAAAAGGCTGGGACTGACATGTTCGGCCGCAAGAAATAAGCGCACACTCGCAGAAATTGCTTTTTTAATTTTTGAGAGTGTGTGCTTATTTCTTGCGGTAGCTTCTAGAATACCGTTTATTGGTCAAAAAAACCTGAAACATTATGATGTCTCAGGTTCCTTTTTTATTCGGCGTTATTTTTTTCAATGGTTTCTTTCAACTCTTCTGCTAATTCTTCAACAGTTTCATCAGCTTGGACAGCCTCAACGGTCTCATTAACAGCTTCACTTGCTTCTTGTGCTGATTCTTTTAAATCAATCACAATGTCTGATTCAACGATTTGTTCTTTCGTCGCTTCAAATTGACTCTTTAATTCATCAGCTGATTGGTTAAAACGCTCCGCTAGCTCGTCCGCTTCTTCTTGGGCATCATCAACCAAACTCGCTGATGCACCTTCTAAATCTTCAAGCACTTGCGTATTTTTCTCTTTTAAATTACCAACCAAATCTTCGGCTTGTTTTGAAAGTTGGCTTGCTTTATCTTTCGCCAACTCTGAAAAATCATTGGTCTTTTCTTTTGCATAATCGGTATAATCAGATGCTTTATCTAAAAGATCGTCAGCTTGACTAGCTAATTTTTCACGTAATTCTTTACCAGATTCTGGAGCAAATAACAACGCTGTTAAAGCAGCTGCCGTCCCACCGATTACTGCACCTAATAAAAATCCACCTTTTTTACTCATACTGTTCCTCCTTTAGGTTTTTCCGTTGCTTTTTTTTGATTAAAGATTTTCATCGCACTTTTACCAACTTTACCTGCTGTTGAAGCTTGCGTTGATTTCTTCCCAACATTGCCAACCTTCGTAACTAAATTTTTACTTGATTGATTCAGTTCAGACACACTGACACTTAAATCGGCAATAGCTGTAAATAACGGGTCAATTGTTGCTACTTTGCCATTCACATCATTCAACAATGTGTTCGATTTAACCAATAATCCTTCAACTTCACCGACTAAAATATCCGTATCTTTGATCAGGACGCGAATCGTATTATTGGCTTCATCAACCGTTGTATTGACACGGTCAATCGTCGTATTAATATTAGCCATTGTTTTTGAAACTTGATTCAATAAACGGATAATAAAAACAACTAAAACAGCAAATGCAATCGCAGCAATTAAGCCTGCAATTTCTCCTCCACTCATGAGCATTCTCCCTTCTTACTTAACTACTTCTAGCATAGCATTTCAATTTTTTTTATACAAATAAAAAACAAGCTTTTACAAATAAAATAGTTAAAAAAAATAACAAACCCACCTTTAATAGTAAGCGCAAACACTTTTTTAAGGGTACTCACCGATTGTTCTAATCCTGATTTAAGACAAAGGGGATGAAAGAGACGTATTGCCCAAGAAATAAGTGCAAAATCTCGTAAATTGCTTTTTAAATTTTGAGGATTGTGCGCTTATTTTGCAAAGGAAACTTTTGTCACACCGTTTATTTGTCAAAAAACCTGAGACATCTTAATGTCCCAGGTCCTTGATGTTAATTTTCAGTTTTCTCCGTTGGTTTAACTTCAACTTTCGGTGTTTGTTGATCTAACTGTTTGCCTAAATCAATGACATACTGACGCAAGTTGTCTTTGACTTCAGGGTGAGTTAACCCGTACTCAATACTCGTTTTCAAGAAACCAAATTTATCCCCAACATCATAACGTGTTCCGGTAAATTTATGAGCAAAAACGCGCTGTGTTTTGTTTAATGTATCAATTGCATCCGTTAATTGAATTTCATTTCCTGCACCTGGTGCTTGATTTTCTAACACTTCAAAAATCTCTGGTGTCAATAAGTAACGGCCGATAATCGCCATATCACTTGGTGCATCTTCAGGTTTAGGTTTCTCAACAAAATTGGTTACGTTGAAGACATTTTTTGAAACTTCTTCGCCTGGATTAATAATCCCATATTTAGACGTTTCTTCATGGGGAACATCCATAACAGCAATTGTTGAAGCATGTGTTTTATCATAGTTGTTAATTAGTTGCTTCGTCAAAGGAATGGTATCTTCCATCAAGTCATCGCCGAGCATTACGACAAACGGTTCATTTCCTACAAACGCTTTTGCTTGTAACACGGCATGACCTAATCCCCGTGGATGTGATTGGCGAATAAAATGCAGATTAACGTCTGTTGTTTCTTCAACCAATTTCAATAATTCTTTTTTACCTTTTTCTTTTAAATTGGTTTCTAATTCAATATTGGCATCGAAATGATCTTCGATGGGACGTTTAGCTTTTCCGGTGACAATTAAAATATCTTCGATGCCAGCTTTTAAAGCTTCTTCGACAATAAATTGAATCGTTGGTTTATCAACAATCGGTAACATCTCTTTGGCCATCGCCTTAGTTGCTGGTAAAAAACGCGTTCCTAATCCGGCAGCCGGAATTACTGCTTTTCTGACTTTCATGATATTCCTCCTGAAATATTGTTTATTATTTTAAAGAAAATTCATTTTCAATTTTGCCATCACGCAACATAATTTGTTTCGCTGCGGTATGAATGTCGACACCGTCGTATAAAACGCTATAGATGGTTTCAGTAATCGGCATCTCAACGTTCAGTTGCTCCGCTAATTCCATGGCAGCTTTCGTCGTTGAAACTCCTTCAACAATCATCCCCATATTATCAAGAACTTCTTGTAAACTATGGCCTTTACCTAATAAATTGCCTGCTCGCCAGTTACGAGAGTGAACACTCGTACAAGTAACAATTAAGTCACCTACACCACTTAACCCAATGAAGGTTAACGGATTGGCACCCATTGCCACACCTAAGCGACTAATTTCGGCTAAGCCACGCGTCATAATCGCAGCTTTTGCATCATCACCAAATCCTAGACCAGCAATGGCACCCGCACCAATAGCAATGATATTTTTTAAGGCGGCACCGGTTTCAACCCCGATTACATCATCATTCGTATAAATTCTAAAGTAGCCATTCATAAACAATGTTTGGACATATTTGGCAGCACTTTCTTCAGCTGAAGCTGCCGTAATTGTGGTAATATCATGAACCGCTACTTCTTCGGCATGACTTGGACCAGATAAGACAACCACGGCCTTCCGATGTGCTTCAGGAATTTCTTCAAACAACACTTCTGAAATTCGTTTATGGGTCACTTGTTCCAACCCTTTGGATGCATGAATAATTGTTGGTTGATTTTCACATACCTCAGCTACTTGTTGGGCCACCATCCGAATGGCTTTCGTTGGTACTACGAATAAAATCGCATCGACCTCAGCAATGGCTGCTTTTAAATCAGTATAAGCAACAATATTTTCGGGAATTTTTAATTTAGGTAAATAATGACGATTGGTATGGTAATTATTAATTTCATCAATTTGAGCTGGATCATGACCCCAAATACGGACCTCATGGCCATTCTCAGATAAAACTTGGGCTAATGCCGTACCCCATGAACCGGGACCTAAGACAGCAATTTTTTGTTTCACAATGGAAACCTCCTTAAATGTTTAACGTCTTTTTTTATCTTAACATAGTTATGAGAGCTTGTCTGTTTATAAAATAAATTCATTCTCACCTAAGCTTCGATTATAATCTGTGACTTGTTTATCTTTCCGACGGATAATCAACAGTGTCCATCCGGCAACAAAGAAAACAAGCGAGATTAGTTGAGAAATGCGGATATTTGCAAATAAATACAAGCTATCGGTTCTCATCCCTTCAATAAAGAAGCGTCCAAAACTATACCAAATCACATACCCTAAGAAAACTTCGCCTTCTTTTAACCAACCTTTTTGTTTGCGCAAAATAATTAACAAAATAAAGCCAATAACATTCCACGTCGATTCATATAAGAACGTTGGCTGACGATAAATACCATCAATATACATATTTTCAATGATAAAATTTGGTAAATGAAGACTTTCTAAAAAGGCTCTGGTAGTATCCCCACCGAATGCCTCATGGTTCATAAAGTTCCCCCAACGACCGATTGCTTGTGCTAGAACCACGCTCGGTGCTGCAATATCCAAAAAAGTCCATAGCGGTATCACTTTTTTATAGCAAAAATAAACCAGCCATAAACCACCGGCAATTAACGCTCCATAAATGGCGATACCGCCATTGCGAATGTTAAACACTTGAATAGGGTCATCCAGATACAATTGTAGATCAAACATGACATAATACAGGCGTGCTCCGATAATTGCAATCGGTAAGCCAACTAACATAAAATCCGTAACATCATCGGCTTTTAACCCTACTCGAACAGCTTCTCTGGTACTTAACCACATGGCGATTAAAACACCAGAAACAATAATTAACGCATACCAATAAATCGGAATGCCGAAAAGATTAAACGCGACGCGATCAACCATCTTTATCCTCACTCCTACTAGTCATTTGAATTTTCTACGATTAATTGGCTCAGACGATTTTCAAACGTCTTCGTAGCGTCATACCCCATGCCTTTTGCTCTGAAGTTCATCGCGGCAACTTCGACAATAATCGCCACATTACGTCCCGTTTTAACTGGAATTTTGATTTGTGGGACATCAACTTCAGCAATTTGAATGGAATCATCAGCAGAACCCAATCGGTCATATTTCTTTTCTTTGGACCAAGCTTCTAAGTAGACTGCTAGTTGGACTTGCATTTCTCCACGAACGGCACTTGCACCAAAGAGGTTCATTACGTCAATAATTCCAATTCCACGGATTTCAATCAAATGTTGCAAAATTTTCGGTGGCTCGCCGACTAAGGTCAATTCATCTTGTTGATACACATCCACACGATCATCAGCGATTAAGCGATGTCCTCGCTTAATTAATTCTAACGCGGTTTCACTCTTACCAATCCCACTGTCGCCTTGAATTAAGACACCTAAACCATACACATCAACCAAAACCCCATGGACACTCGTTCTAGGTGCCAATAATCCACCAAGATACGTGGTCATTTCACCAAGTAAACGTGAAGTAGCCATTGGTGAGCGCAAGACTGGAACATCATTTTCTTCACAAGCTTGAATTAATTCATGCGGAATTTTCAAACCACGCGAAATAATAAAGGCCGGGATTGATTCACTACACATCCGACGCAAGACCATTAATCTTTCCTCAGGCATCATTCGTTGCGCAAAGGTAATTTCTTTGCTACCAAATAATTGTAAACGATCGGTCGAGTAATAATTGAAATACCCCGTTAATTCTAGCCCCGGACGCGAGATATCACTCGTCGTAATTATTCGGCTCAACCCTTCCTTGGTTCCACTAACTATTTCTAAATTTAGCTTGTCAATCATTTGACTAACTCTGACAACTTCAGCCACATTTCCGCCTCATTTCTTTAAGTTTGCTACCTTTTTATTTTATCATTCATAGACCGAACTTGCTAGTTTGGAAACGAGCTATCACTTGTAGTATGCCAGCCCTTTTGTTATGTTAACTCCGTTATTGATTAAGTTCGTGCGCTCAATCCAGGTCACAAAAAGATTGTGACAGCAGTATTACTCAAGTAAATAAGCGCACAATCGCAGAAATTACTTTTCAAATTTTTGAAATTGTTTACCAATGACCGCAGAGATAGTTTCTAACACACCGGTTATTCACCAAAAAACCTGAAACATTATTTATGTCTCAGGTCTTTTTGATTAAAGTTATGATCCGTTACGACCAAATTGACAATTGCCATAATGGCTGCTACCAAAATTGCTGACCCAAATGACGAAAAACCAAAAGCAGTCTCCCCAACTAAATAAGAGGTCAAACTAAGCATCGCTCCATTAATGACAAATGAGAATAAGCCTAACGTTAAGATGGTCAACGGGAAAGAAAAAATCACTAAGATTGGCTTAATAAAGCCATTTAAAATCGATAACACAAAACTCGCTAAGACTGCCGTTAAAATACTACTCACATGAAATAAATCTGGAAAAATCACTGTGATTGAGATGAATGTCAAGGTATTGACTAACAGTCGTTGAAAATACCCCATTAAAAATCGCTCCAATCATCATCAGTAATTTTTTCGGCTTCTTTGCGGTTACTTTGATAACTTTTCCCTTGATGCGTTGTTTTTTGGTTATTTTGATAATAACGATTGTGATGGCCGTACTGACGTTTTTTCCCTTTACTTGAAGGAATGACCAATGCTAAGACGATATATAACATCACTGGCATGGCAAAGAAAATAAAACTTAAAAAGACATAAATGACGCGAATGATTGTTGGGTCAATGCCCAAGAATTCTGCAATCCCTCCCAGTGTTCCGGTTAGGACAATATTATCTGCCGATTTGGTTAATTTCTTTTTCACTTCTCTCCCCCCTTATCTTGCTAATTTTACCGTATTCTAGCAAATCTTGCAGCTATTTGGCTAACCACTGAATATTTACTACGCTGACAACAACTAGTTATTCAGCATCTTTTAAAAAGATACTTCCAGTAGCCGTTGATAATTCGATTTGGGCCAAGCTCTCTTGACTCACCCGACGAAATTGTAATAACTGATTTAATTTTTCTTTCTTTTCGCGAATCACTTCGATTTCAGTCAAGCGCGAATGAACGCTGCCTAAATCGGTTTTCACAAGTCCTTCGACTCCTAAATCATTAGGGATAGCTAATTTGACACTCCCATTCACGGAACTTGCATTCACACGACGGAGCCCGTTTTCTTTCATTGTTAAGCGGACATCCCCGTTGACTAATGATACCCCTAGCGTTTGCGGCGTTGTCGAAAACGTCACAGACCCATTCACCGTTTCAATGATCGAATCCAAAATTGCGCCTTGGCTGACGTCGATGGCACCATTCACCCCAACGATTTCAAGCATCGTTGCGGCCGTATTCACGAAATCAATATCGCCATTTGTTGATTTCGTGTAAATATCTTTTGCCTCCAAATCTTGGACTAAAATATTACCATTGAGTAATTTTAAAGACACATGGTCGTAAGCTCTTTTGGGTAAAAAGAAGGTGAGATCCGCTCGAACACGTTTGTTTGGCACCTGAAAAGAAATATGTTCATCATTAACTTCAATTTGACTTCGGTCCTCAAAGGCTGTTTGGGGATTCAAGGCATCCATCTTACCGTAAAGTTTAATCTGTGCTTCAACTTTCACCCCAGGTTGCTCCCAACTTTTAAAGGTCACATTTCCATTAGCAACTTTGACATCAATTAACGTCGCACTTGTTTCAGGATATTCATAAGCATGTTCAAATTTGGTGGTCGCTACACCCGGAACACGTAAACTAATGTCTTTCCATTCTACATTTTCATTTACTGAATCAGAAACCGTCCGCAGGGTCTTCTTCAAAAAGCGACCAAAATAGGTGCTCGCTTCGGCCATCTTTTCACCGGCTTGATTCAGCGCATCACTCGCTTGTTCTTTCCAATCATCCGGCAAATCCATTTTAGCAGCTAGTTTTTCTTTAGCCTGTGCCCATTGATCTTTTTTCAAATGACTTAATTGGGCTTCTAGTCGTTCTTTTTCAGCAAGTAATTTTTCTAATGCTTGTTTAAAGGCATCAATTTCTTTTTCAATACCTTGACGTTCATCAAGTTCTTCGTTCGATAAGTTGCCTAGTTCTTCTTTTGTATTCAATTCCATTAACAAATCTTTGGTTTGGGCTAATTGTTCTTTGACACCTTTAATTTCAACATTCACTTCATCAATCTCAGCGGAAACATGATTGACTTTAGTTGCTAATTCATCTAGAAATTGTTCTAATTCTTCCTGTTCAGCCTCATTTTCAATTGCTGTTTTGGCTTCAGCTTGTGAGTGCTGCGCGTTTGTCTGCTCAGATGGTTCTTTTTTTTCGGCAATTACTTTGGCATTTTCCTGTTGGTTTAATTTTTCATCTTTCGCAACAGCCATACTTTCTAGTAAATCCAAGGCTTCTTCCGTTGAAAGCACACCTTTTTTTACTAAATCTAATACTCGTTCTCTTTCATTCATGGAACGTGCCTCCTAGTTCTTATTTGCAAGATTTCCTTACACTCATATTATGCCTTGCTTTTTTTATTTTGTCATAGGACTTAAGGCCGAACTTTTAAGCAATTCATCATTACGACCAAAAAAGGCTCTTACTTGAATGCCATTAACACTCAAGTAAGAACCTGCTGATTTAAATTTCTTTGTCGTGGCTCGTATTTAGCTCACTAATTTTCCCTGTTGCAAGGTACACGATCCACTCACAAATATTCGTCACGTAATCCCCGATGCGCTCTAAGTATTGAGCCACTGATAAGTAATCAGTCCCACTAATCACCGTTTCAGGATTATCTTGCATATTTTTAATCGTTTTATGGTAGATATGGGCATAAAAATCGTTAACCCGTTGATCCATTTTGGCAATCATGCGGGCATCTTCTTCGTTGGTCTTGACGTAAGCAACGAGTACATTATCCACCATTTTCTTCACATAATCAGACATATCTGAAATATCTTTTTCGATTTCAGCGATTCGGGTTTCCCCTTTCACGCGAATGGTTGATTTAGAAATTGATACGGCATGATCAGCCATCCGTTCTAAGTCCGAACTAGCTTTTAAAACCGTAATAATCATCCGTAAATCCGTAGTTACTGGTTGTTGCAAGGCAATCATCTCAAAACTTTTCTTTTCTAATAAAGTTTCCATTTCGTTAATCGCATCATCGCTTGCAATTACTTCTTTAGCTAACTTTTTATCATGTTTAATGTATGACCGCACCGATTTATGAACGGCGCTACTTGTCATCATCCCCATTTCATAAAACTGGTTGTGCAAATTCAATAACTCTTCTTCAAATTGAGTACGCAACATGTTCTCTCCCCCTTAACCGAATCGACCAGAAATATAATCTTCTGTTTCTTGCTTACTTGGATGCAAGAAAATTTCATTGGTTTCATTGAATTCAATTAAATTTCCATCCAAGAAAAATGCTGTTTTATCAGAAATCCGTGACGCTTGTGACATATTGTGGGTAACGATAATCATTGTATACTTTTCTTTTAATTCAAGTAACGTATTTTCAATTTTGGCTGATGAAATCGGATCTAGTGCACTCGTAGGTTCATCAAGTAAAATGATTTCTGGATCCACCGCTAATACGCGGGCAATACAGACCCGTTGTTGTTGTCCACCAGAAAGCGCTAAGGCACTGGTATGCAATTTATCTTTGACATCCTCCCAAACTGAGGCTGCTTTTAGACACTCTTCAACGATCTTATCTAATTTGGCCTTGTCTTTTTCCCCTTTTAAACGCAACCCGTAGATGACATTTTCATAAATCGAAAACGGAAAAGGATTGGGTTGTTGGAACACCATACCGATTTCTTTACGTAAATCCACGATGTCTTGTTTAGGACTATAAATATCGGCGTCTTTATAAACCACACTTCCGGTAATTGTCACAGATGGAATCAAATCATTCATCCGATTTAAACAACGTAAATACGTCGATTTCCCACAACCTGATGGACCAATCATTGCTGTAATTTCACCTTGTGTAAAGCTTAAATTGATTCCTTTTAGTGCTTCTTTCTTGCCATAATATAAATGTAAATCTTTTGATGTAATAATTTCTTTCGTCACGTTCTTGCCTCCCTTGGATTTTGTCAATTAACCAAAGTGACCAGATACATAATCTTCGGTTGCTTGAATTTTTGGACGAGTAAAGATTTTTCTAGTTTCATCGTATTCAATGACATCTCCTAAGTAGAAAAATGCCGTATAATCACTAATTCGTGCTGCTTGTTGCATATTGTGTGTTACGATTACAATCGTATAGTCCTCTTTTAAGTTAACCAAGGTTTCTTCAACCGTTCCTGTTGAAATCGGATCTAGTGCACTGGCTGGTTCATCTAATAACAAAATGTCAGGTTTCATCGCAATTGAACGAGCAATACATAAACGCTGTTGCTGACCACCTGATAAAGCTAAGGCACTCTTGTTTAATGAGTCCTTCACCTGATCCCAGAGTGCAGCTTGTTTCAGACTCGTTTCCACGGCTTCATCTAATTGTTTTTTATCTTTCATCCCGTGGCGCTTTAAAGCAAATGTGATGTTTTCATAGATTGATTTACTGAACGGATTTGGTCGTTGAAATACCATCCCAATATGTTTACGCATTTCATAAACATCGACATTGGAACAGTTCACATCAACTTCTTTATACATAATTTCACCGGTTACCTTTGCACCAGCAATCAAATCATTCATTCGATTTAATGAACGTAAATACGTCGATTTCCCACAACCTGATGGTCCGATTAATGAGGTGATTTTATTTTTTTCAAATTGTAAATCGACCCCTTTGATAGCTTCATTCTCGCCATAAAAAACATGTAAATCTTTGGTATATAATGCTACTTCTTGATCGTCTTTCATGGTAATAATATTACGATCATTTAAATTATAGTCACTCATGACAGACTCTCCTTATGCTGATGTCATTTTCTTGTGTAGTCTCTTACCAATTGCTCGGGCCCCAAAGTTAAAGATTAAGACGGCAATAATTAAGACCGCTGAAGCCCCGGCTGATACGGCTGCACCATCAGGCATCGTTCCTTCAGAATTGATTTTCCAAATATGAACGGCTAACGTTTCCGCTGGACGGAATAAGCCAATCGGACTTGAAATACTAAATGGATTCCAGTTGGTAAAATCAAGTGCTGGTGCGCTTTGACCTGCAGTATAGATTAACGCCGCCGCCTCACCAAAGATTCGACCAGAACTTAAAATCAAGCCTGTTAAAATCCCGGGTGTTGCTTCTGGGACAATCACACGGCCAACGGTTTCCCAACGTGATAACCCAAGTGCTAGACCTGCTTCACGTTGGGTAAACGGTACAGCTCGTAATGATTCTTCAACATTTCTGGTCAAAAGCGGTAGGTTAAAGAAGGTTAATGCCAACGCTCCGGAAATAATTGAATAGCCATAACCAAATTGAATAACGAAAACTAAGAAACCAAACAAACCAACAACCACTGAAGGTAATGAACTTAAAATTTCAATGGCGGTGCGAATCATATCAGTAAACCAATTCTTTTTCGCATATTCAGACAAGTAAATCCCTGCCCCTAAAGAAATTGGAAAACTAATCAACATCGTGATAAACAGTAGGTAAAATGAATTGAATAATTGAATCCCAATCCCACCACCTGCTTCATAGGCTTTTGATGGTGTTGTTAGGAATTCCCACGAAATTTGTGGCACCCCGCGAAATAAAATATAGGAAATCAGTGAGGCTAAAATTAAGACAATAATTCCGGAAATCACATATAAGGATCCCGTTGCAATTTTATCTGCACGTTTTGCATTCATCTATTTTAACGCCCCTTTCTTCCCAATCATACGGATAATAATATTAAAGACTAATGACATTAACAATAAGATCAAGGCTAATGACCATAAAACATTGTTTTCTAGCGTACCCATGATGGTATTCCCAATACCCATTGTTAAGATGGATGTCAAGGTTGAAGCTGGTGTCACTAAACCATCTGGCATTAATGCGGCATTTCCGATAACCATTTGAATCGCTAATGCTTCACCAAATGCGCGTGCCATCCCGAAAACAACAGCGGTTAACATCCCTGGAATCGCCGCACGCAAGACAACTTTATAAATTGTCTGCCAACGAGTCGCACCAAGCGCTAATGACGCCTCACGGTAATGGCGCGGTACAGCTTGAATCGCATCAACCGTCATCGTCGTCACGGTTGGTAAAATCATGACAAACAAGACCACCGTCCCGGCTAAAATCCCAAAACCAGTACCACCAAACACACTACGAATCGCAGGTACAATGACTGACAAACCAACGAAACCATAAACAACTGATGGAATCCCAACTAACAATTCAATAACGGGTTGCAAGATTCTTTGTCCTTGTTTTGGCGAAATTTCAGTCATAAAGACCGCTGCTCCAATGGCAAAAGGTGTGGCCACCAAAGCCGATAAAAAGGTTACAATAAATGAACCTAAAATCATCGGTAACGCTCCGACCATGGGCTCACCATTGGGGCCAACTTGACCAGGGTTCCATTCTGTTCCGAACAAGAAATCAAATACATTTACTTTATCTACAAAAAACGTTGCTAAACCTTTACTAGCTACAAAATAAAAAATCGATAGAACTACCACTACAATTAGTGCGATACAAAGGAAACTAATAAATTTCCCTCTTTGTTCCATTCGTGAACGTTTCGATTTTGTGACTAGCGCTTTTTTTACATCTTCCACGAGGGTCCCTCCTCAATCTCAAGTGATACCTAAATACTTAACTCATTGTATAGCAGTATTATCAATTTGAGATAAATATCGTGTAAAGATTGTGTAAATGTCAGTTTACGATATTGCCTTCCCAGTCACGCTGAACCTCCATCTCAGAAATCGGAATATAGCCTAACTTCTCAACCACCGTATCTTGAATTTCATCAGAGACCATGTAATCTAAAAATTCTTTCGTTAACTCAGTGGGCTCACCTTTCGTATACATGTGCTCATACGCCCAAATCACCCAGTCATTACTCGTCACGTTTTCGTCAGTTGGTTTCACACCATCGATGCTGAGCGTTGCGACTTCATCGGTCACATAAGAAAAGGCCACATAACTAATTGCGCCTGGTGTATCTGCCACAATTTGACGCACCATGCCACTTGAGTCTTGTTCTTGTGCTTTGATTGCTGTTTCCCCATCTAAAGCCCATTTTTCAAACGTTGCTCGCGTTCCACTTCCGGCCGCTCGATTTAAAATGACGATTTCTTGATCTGCCCCACCTAATTCTTTCCAATTGGTAATTTTGCCTAAGAAAATGTCGCGTAATTGTTCCATGCTGACATCACTTACGCCCACATCTCTATTCACAATCGGGGTAATTCCAACAACAGCGACTTCATGACCAACGAGTTGGCTAGCATCAATACCTTCTTTTTCTTCCGCAAAAATATCTGAATTACCAATTTCGACAGCACCTGATTGGACTTGACTCAGACCGGTCCCACTACCGCCACCTTGAACACTGATAAACTTGCCAGGGTTTTGACTTTGATATTGTTCCGCTACCGTCTCCACTAATGGTTGTAAAGCAGATGAGCCGACCGCCGTAATTGATTCACCACGATCGATTTGACTTGCACACCCCGAAAAGAGGACACTGATTCCGATTAATGGTAAGATTAATTTTAATTTTTTCATACATAAATCTCCTTTGATAATAATTAGAAACAATCTATTTTACCATTTTAACTTCCATTTGAAAATTTTTTATAACAATGGTGATACTAAACGAGCCACTCCCTCTTTCAATTTAATACGCAACCCACGTTGTTGGTATAGCTTCTGCGTTAGTTGACTCGCGTGTTTGGCATCTTGTAAAAAAGCTTGGCGAACTTGTTGAGCGAAGTCTCGATCGTAGATAACCGTATTCACTTCAAAATCGAGTTTAAATGACCGCACATCGATATTGGCTGAACCCACTGAAACAATTCCGCCATCGATAATCACCGTTTTCGCATGAATAAATCCGGTTTCATAAATGTCAACTTGGGCGCCTAGTTTGAGCAGTTCCGCGGCAAACGAGTAAGTTGCCCAATAAACTAACGGATGATCCGGTTTATTAGGGATTTGGAGCTGCACCCGAACCCCCGAGAGCAAGGCCAAGCGCAACGCTTCATGAATCGCCTCATCTGGGATATAATAGGGCGTTTGAATCAAGATTTCTTCTTTGGCTAAATTAATCATTTTTAAATACGTCATCTTAATCTGTTCGCGTTCTGAGTCTGGTCCGCTCGTCACAACTTGCAACGCAACTTTCCCCGAACTAATAATCTTTGGGAAAAACTGTGGCTGATAGGTAACCACTTCGCGATTTTGCGAATTCCAATCCATTAAGAAGCGATTTTGGAGCGAATAGACCGCACTACCAACGATTCGTAGATGATTATCGCGCCAATAGCCAAATTTTTGCGATAACCCAAGGTATTCATTCCCGACATTAAATCCACCAATATAACCAATCGTCCCATCAATAACGACAATTTTGCGATGATTGCGATAATTCAAACGTGGGGTAATATAAGGTAAAAATAACGGAAAGAAAAAAACAACTTGTCCGCCGGCTTGCTTTAAGTCCGCAAAAAAAGATCTGCCGACTCGATTTGACCCCCAGGCATCGAGTAATACGCGAACCCTGACCCCACGCTGCGCCGCTTCAATTAACGCCTCTTTGACTTTCAAACCTAGGCTATCCGAACGGTAAATATAGTATTCAAAGTGAATATGCTCTTGTGCGTCTTTGATGTCCGCTAATAAGGAAGCAAACTTTTCTTGTCCATCGGTGAAAAGCGTTAATTCGTTATCAGCCGTATATAGATTGCGATTGAAAACGGTTAACATATAAACCAATTCTTTGACTTCAACTTGTCCAGTAGCTGGATTAGGGTATAAATGATTTAATAGTGCTTCTTTTTGTTCATCAATCTCAACATTTTTACCCAGTTTTCCTTGAAACTTCAAATCAAAAATTTTTTCTTTGGAAATCCCGCGACCAAAAAACATATATAAGAGAAAACCTAAAATCGGAATGAACAATAAGACGAGTAACCATGCCCAAGTTTGTGCAGTTTGCCGCCGTTCACGAAAAATGATTATCGCGGATAAAAAAAGATTAATTCCTAGTAACAGGAGTAAAAAATCATTCATAATCAGGACCATTTGTTCACCCCCACCATCCATCTTTCTAATTTAAGAATAGCTAAATTTATAATTTATGTAAAGAAAAGACGAGCCGCCAAAAGTTGTTGTAATCACTTTTTCCCGTTTATTCGTCAAAAAAAGCCTGAGACATAAATATGTCTCAGGTCCAATCGTTTGACTATTAAATTTTTAGGAAACGACGCATTGAAATGACCGACCCTAAGGAACCAATCACAACACCAATCGCAGCCATTAACGCACAGACTTGCCAAGTAAAGTCACTTGGTGTTAATAAGCTATAGTTTGAGCGTAACAAGGTTGGATTAATCAAGTTATAAATTTGTTGATAGCCAAAATACATCATCGCAATTGGAACAACTGAACCTAACAAACCAATCCAGCCGCCTTCTAAGAAAAACGGCCATCTAATATAACCATTTTTGGCACCAACCAAACGCATGATTTGAATTTCTCGTTGACGCGATAAAATCGTAATCCGAATTGTATTCGAAATTAAGAAAATCGCCACAAAAATTAGTAAAGCCGCAGCCGCAATCCCCCATGTTTTAATATGATCGGAAATACTGAAAATCTTATCTGAATTGGCGCCACCATAATCAGCCTTAAAGACGCTATCTAGTTCAGCTGCTTCTTCAGAGATTTTTTTCGTATCACTTGGTGTGTCCGCGCTAACGACATACACATCATAAAGTGGATTGCTATCACCTTCAAAGAGGTTCCACGAGTCGCCCATTGCATCTTGAATTTTTTGTAATTCGTCATCCTTACTTGAAAAACGAACATCCGTGACTTTGTCAAGTTCTTTTAATTCACTGGCTAACTGATCCATCTCATCTTGCGAGGTCCCAATATCAACAAAGACCGAGACATCGACATTCTTTTCGATATCCTCAGCTAATTTGGTGGCATTCATAATGACTCCCAAAAAGACACCAACGAGCGTTAAGGTGATGGTTACGGCACTGACTGAGGCGACCGTCATCCACCCGTTGCGTTTTAAACTTTTAATACTTTCTAATAAATGGCGGAAAAAAGTTCTAATCATCGTATCCGTATTCTCCTTCCGCTTGATCTCGAATAATCCGACCGTGTTCAATCGCAATTACGCGGTGACGAATCGTATTCACAATCGTGCTGTTGTGTGTTGCCATCACCACAGTAGTTCCTTGGGCATTAATCCGATCCAATAATTTCATAATTTCCCATGAATTTTCGGGATCCAGATTCCCAGTCGGTTCGTCGGCAATTAAGACTTTTGGTGTGTTCACAATTGCTCGGGCAATCGAAACCCGTTGTTGTTCTCCACCTGATAATTCACTTGGAAAGACGCGAACTTTATGTTTTAGGCCCACTAAGTCCAAGACTTCCATCACACGCTTTTTGACATCACGCGGTTTGCGACCAATAACCTGCATAGCATACGCAACGTTTTCGTAGACGGTTTTTTTCGGTAATAATTTATAATCTTGAAAGACAATTCCGATTTCTCGTCGTAATAAGGGCACTTCTTTATTTTTAATTTTTAATAAATCATAGCCAACGACATTCAGTGTACCTTTATTAGCACGTTCTTCACGATACATTAATTTGATAAATGTTGATTTACCTGCACCTGATGGACCGACAACATACACAAATTCACCTTGGTCAATATTCACGGTGATATTTCGGATGGCTGTCGTACCATTTGAGTACTTTTTCATTACATCCTTCATTTCAATCATGGTTATCTCTCCAACTTCTATTTATTCAATACCGGCTTATTATAACATGCCAGTATTGCAGCTTTTTTTCATAAGTTTACAATTATATTTCAATTGGATAAAACTTATTCTGTGACATTTAGTTTCATTTTTAAATACGCATCAATGAATCCGTCTAAATCACCATCCATCACCGCTTGAACGTTACCAGTCTCAAAATTATTGCGATGGTCTTTAACCATTGAATACGGATGGAATACATAGGAACGAATCTGTGAGCCCCAACCAATTTCTAGTTGTTCGCCTTTTAAAGCAGCTGCTTCTTGTTCTTTTTTCTCGATTTCTAATTGATACAGTTTGGCTTTCAACATTCCCATTGCTTGTTCACGGTTTTTCAATTGTGAACGTTGCGCTTGACTAGCTACAACGGTTCCCGTTGGAATATGGGTGATTCGGACCGCCGATTCCGTTTTGTTAATATGCTGTCCCCCAGCACCACTCGCGCGATACGTATCGACTTTTAAATCATCGGCACTAATCGCGACATCAACTGTCGCATCCAATTCGGGCATCACATCAACAGAACAAAAAGAAGTATGGCGGCGTTTAGCAGAGTCAAATGGTGAAATACGCACCAAGCGATGAACCCCTTTTTCAGCTTTTAAATAGCCATAGGCATTGTGCCCTTTAATCATTAACGTGACACTTTTAATCCCGGCTTCATCACCGGCTTGGTAATCAAGCATCTCGACTTGGAATCCTCGCTTTTCACACCAACGAGTATACATTCTTAAAAGCATGCTCCCCCAGTCTTGTGATTCCGTTCCACCAGCTCCAGGATGTAATTCAAGTAGGGCGTTATTATGATCATAGGGACCATCTAGCAACATTGCAAGTTCATAGCTTTGCATTTGTGTTTGTAAGCTTGCCAAGCGTTCGATTAATTCACCTTCAAGTTCCTCATCGGCCTCTTCTTGGAGCATCTCAGCCATCATCGTTAATTCATCAACTTCTTCATTTAATTCATTAAATTGTTGATATTTTTCTTTATTGACATTATTTTCGTTAATCACGCTTTGGGCACTTTGGGCATCATCCCAAAAAGTCGGATCACTCATTTGGTGTTCTGCCTCAGCAATACTTTCTTCTAGGGCTTCTAAGTCAAAGAGACCCCCTAAAACTCATAATTTTTATTTGTAATTCTTCTAATTGATTGCGAATCTCAGCTGCTTCCATGAAATCGCTCCTTTGCTTAAAATAATAGTAAAGCCCAGAAAAAGGACGTGCCTTTTTCCAGACTCTACTGTTTGACTGTTAGTTTATAAGTTTTTTCCATGACAATTTTTAAATTTCTTCCCACTGCCACAAGGACATGGATCATTCCGACCCACTTTTTCTAAATCAATTGCTTTTTGGGGTGCTTGAACGACTTCTTCATTAACTTGTTCACGTTGAACATTTTGACGAATCTCAGATTTCATAAATAGTCGCGTCACTTCAAACTCAATCGCCCCGACCATCGCCTCAAACATATTGTAGCCTTCCGTTTGATACTCGACGAGCGGATTATTTTGGCCATACGCACGTAAACCAATCGATTGACGTAACTGATCCATCGCATCGATATGATCGGTCCATTTAGCATCGACCACTCGTAAAATTACAACTTTTTCAAATTCTAATAATTGCTCTGGACTATTTAATTGGGCTGCTTTTTGTTCAAAAATCGCTTGCGCTTTGGCTAACAAATCATCTTTGATTTCCTGCGGTGCTTTCCCTTTGACTGCATCTAGGCTAATTTCATCTTCATGAACAATGGTAGTTCCGGCAAAATCAACAATACCTTCAAGATTCCACTGCGCTTCATCTAGTTGGGTATGCGAATCAACCACACGCTCAATCGTCCGTTTGACCATATTCATCAGCGTTTGCGAGAGATCTTTTTCTTCCATAATGACTTGTTGACGTTGGCCATAAATGACTTCCCGTTGCTCACGCATCACGTCGTCATATTGTAAGACGTTTTTCCGCGTATCATAGTTATTTCCTTCGACACGTTTTTGAGCACCTTCGACTTGACGCGTTAACATTTTACTTTGAATCACGGCATCTTCTTCTTCAATCTTCATCCGATCTAAGAAAGCTTTGATTCGCTCTGATCCGAAACGTTTCATTAAGTCATCTTCTAACGAAAGATAAAATTGCGAAACCCCTGGATCTCCTTGGCGGCCGGCACGTCCTCGTAACTGATTATCGATCCGGCGTGACTCATGCCGCTCTGTACCAATTACAGCTAAACCACCGGCCTCTTCAACACCAAGACCCAATTTAATATCGGTACCACGACCAGCCATATTGGTCGCAATCGTCACCGCGCCTTTTTGACCAGCATTTAAAATAATCTCGGCTTCTTTAAAATGGTTTTTCGCATTTAACACTTCATGCGGAACTTTTTCTTGATACAACAAATTCGAAAGTAATTCTGATGTTTCGACCGCAACGGTTCCGACTAAAACCGGTTGCCCTTTGCGATAGCGTTCTTTGATGTCTTGAACAACGGCTTTAAATTTACTTTCGAGCGTTGGGAATAATAAATCGGCGCGATCATCACGTTGAATCGGACGGTTGGTCGGGATTTGGAAGACTTGCATATTGTAGATTTCACGGAATTCTTCTTCCTCGGTTTTAGCCGTCCCAGTCATCCCAGATAACTTTTTATACATTCTAAAGTAATTCTGGAAGGTGATTGAAGCCATAGTTTTGGTTTCATCTTCAATCTCCACGCCTTCTTTGGCTTCAATTGCTTGATGTAACCCATCAGAGTAGCGGCGTCCATCCATGATGCGGCCAGTAAATTGGTCAACAATCATGACTTTGCCTTCTTGTACCACATAATCGATATCAAGTAACATAATATAGTTTGCACGTAATGCTTGATCCATATGATGGGTTAAGGCCGTATTTTCAATGTTGTATAAATTATCTAAACCAAATGTTTCCTCGGCTTTTTCAATCCCGGCTTCGGTTAAGCTAATCGTTTTTGACTGCACGTCAATTTTATAGTCGACTTCCGCTTGTAATCGTTTGACAAAATTATCAGTTCTCGTATACAAAGCTGTCGATTTTTCGGCTTGGCCAGAAATAATCAATGGTGTTCGCGCTTCATCAATTAAAATCGAATCGACTTCATCGACAATCGCATAGTTTAATGGTCGTTGTACCATTTGATGGCGGTAAACTACCATGTTGTCTCGTAAGTAATCAAAGCCTAATTCATTATTGGTACTATACGTAATGTCACAAGCATACGCCGCGCGCTTTTCTTCGGCTGACTTTGAATTAACATTAATCCCAACGCTTAAGCCTAAGAAGTTATATAAATCGCCCATCTCGGTCGAATCACGCGTCGCCAAATATTCATTCACGGTTACGACGTGAACCCCTTCACCAGATAGCGCATTTAAATAAACCGGCATGGTCGCGGTTAAAGTTTTCCCTTCCCCGGTACGCATCTCAGGAATATTGCCATCATGAAGCACAATGCCCCCCATCAACTGAACGTGGTACGGATATAAGCCCAATACTCGTTTGGCTGCTTCACGAACGACCGCAAAAGCTTCCGGTAGTAATTGATCTAGGGTTTCGCCCTCTTGATAGCGTTGACGAAATTCTGTTGTCTTTGCTTTTAATTCTTCATCGCTCAACGCTGCCATTGCATCCGCGTGTTGTTCCACTTGTTTGGCCACCGCATCAAGACGTTTAATTTCTTTTTTATCATTTTCAACTATTTTACGAATAAAATTTGCCATACGTCCCTAAATCTCCTTTTACTTCTCCAATATAGAAAGTCTTAGTCTATTTTAGCATTTGTTATCAACAATTGAAATAGTTTGCCAGACCCTTGTCAATTTATTTCCCTAGACGCATCGCCGTTTCCTAAATGCTTATTTGAGTGATTCTCGCTTTTGATAAAGTGCAATCCACTCAGCGACCGACATTTTCTCAGCTAATTCGCCCATCAGTTCATAAGGAATCTTCTTCGGATTGGTAAAACGAATACAACTTTTCCCCATATTTAATTTCGTTGGTACGACTTGAGCATAGCTTGCTTGAAACCAGGCTAACAAACTCGGATTAGCCATGATTCCTAAATGATAAACTGATAAGTAGTTTTTTTGGACACCAATCGAAACAAATGGCAAGGCTTCTTGACGTGCTAAATAGCCTTCTGGAAAATCGACAAGTGGCACAACAAACGTTGGCATACCGTATTGGAGCTGTAATTCAAAGCCATTGGGTAAGTGCTGCATAAAAACAGCTTTCATTTTAAAGTAGCTTTCGCACCACTCCGGTTTGATTTGTGCTTCATAATCCTTGACTGTTTCCATTATCGTTCCCTCCTTTAAAAAACTAAAAAAGCTTGGGCACAAGTCCACGACTCACGCCCAAGCAATCAAATTTCGATTAGTCAGTTTCAATTAATCCATATTTGCCGTCTTTACGACGATAAACAATGCTTGTACCATTTGTTTCAGCATCTTCGAAGATGAAGAAATTATGGCCCAACATATTCATTTGTAAAACAGCTTCTTCGCTATCCATTGGTTTCAATGATAAGCGTTTTGTGCGGACAATATCCAATTCAGGTGTTTCTTCCTGTTCAACAATTGGTAGCGTTGAATCTGGAATTGCCGTTTCACGAGATTTACGATGAATTTTGGTTTTGAATTTACGAATTTGACGTTCTAATTTATCAACAACCAAATCAATACTTGCATATAAATCTGGTGATGTTTCTTCAGCACGTAATACCAAGTATGGTAGTGGGATGGTAACTTCAACTTTCGCAGTTTTTTCAGTATAAACTTTTAAGTTGACATGTGCATTTGCTTCAGGCACATCGGTAAAATAACGCTCCAATTTCCCAACTTTTTTGGCTACATACTCGCGAATAGCTTCAGTAACTTCAATATTTTCTCCACGTACATTGTATCTAAACATAACAATTGCCCCTTTCGTCTACCATAAAGAAGGAATCAGGACCACTCTTCTTCCGACTTCTTATTTATATTATAACGAACTATTGAGCATTTGCAAACTAAAACGCTACCATTTTTTTATTTTTTTTTACCGAACTAGCGAGCTAACGAAAACGTCAAGACCACTTCCCCTTGATTTTGTTGGATGATTTCGGCTGCATAAAATAATGTCCTCCCCGTTGTATAGACGTCGTCAACTAAAATAATTTTCTTCCCACTTAACGAAACGTCTGCTCCAAGTGCAAAAGGTTGCTCCATCGCTAAGCGCTCGCGACGCTTTTTTTTCGCTTGTGGCATTTGTTGATCCGTTCGTTTTAATAACGACTGGTAGTTTAGATTGGCCGCTTTTAAGAGTGCTTCAACTTGATTAAATCCACGAATCGCTAAGCGTTCTGATGTTAATGGTAAAGGAACTAAGAGACAATCGCGGTACTTTTTTAACGCTTGGCGTATTTCTTTGTGAAACGTCTGCGCTAAGCGATAATCGCCATGATACTTAAAGGCGGCTAACCATTCTTTCATCCCTTCATTGTACTGAAATAACGCTTGATGGGAAAATTGATACTGCGGATATTCTTGCTGCCAACGCAAGCAATCCTGACAGGTATCCGGTAGCTTAGGTTTCATACACCTCGGACAACTATTTTGTTTTGTTAAGCAGTTCAATCTAGAAAAACATGTCGGACACAATTCTGACAAACTTAACTGCCAAGGAAAGACAATTTCAAACATCGATAAATTACGAATAATTATTTGTTGACACCAACTACATCTCATCTGCTAACTCCTTGGCTGCGGCATTCAACACTTGGATTTCTCGTTTGGCTTGGCGCATCGCTGAGGTTTGTTGATCATAAAGAAATAGCACCCGTCCATGATGAAAGACCTCCTGACGATCGACCCGCCCAGCAATTTGAATTAACGAAGACTTCGTGTAAATTGAATGATTGGCCCCTAACACAATCACTGAGATATTGGCAAAAGTAACCCCACGCTCTAAAATCATCGTTGTCAGCAGTATGCGGTACTTTCCTTGACGCATTGCTTTAATTTTAGCGGTTCGTTGTTCATCTTTAGACGAGACACTAGTGAGCACAGCTTGATTGGCTTGCATTTGTAATTTTTTTGCTAATTGCTCCATTTGTAAAATATTACTACAAAAAATTAAAACATCATTATCTTGAAGTAACTGTTCGATAATTGCAACTAATTTCTTGAAAGGGCGCTGTTTAGTAAAACAACCTACCCAATTATTAAACCAACTGAATTCTGGAACAATTAAGGGCCGTTGATGAAACCGGATTGGCAATTGCAAAACTTCACATTGCCAATCCAACTGTTTCAGTAGGCTCGGCGACATGGTGGCCGTTAAAAAAATCTTTTGCGCCACTGGTGTCACCGCTTGGCTCAATGCAAAAGCTAAACGTGGATCTCCTTGATAAGGAAAAGCGTCAATTTCATCAAAAATCAGCAAATCAAAACGTTGGTAAAAATGAAGTAACTGATGACTTGTACAAATAATCAATTGACTTTCGCGAAAACTTTCTTTGGATTGTCCATAAAGTAATAAGATATCCAAGCTAGGAAAGGCTGCTTGTAAGCGCGGATACAATTCGAGGCAGACATCAATTCGAGGGGCAACTAGCGCAAGCAGCTTTCCTTGGGCCAGCGCCTTTTCAATTACTAAAAACAACATCTCAGTCTTCCCCGAGCCGGTCACCGCCCACAATAAACTGTTTTTACCGGCTAAATAATTCGTACAAAGCTGAATAGCAATTTCTGCTTGCCACTTCGTATAAGTTCCTGACCAGACTAAGTCATGTTTTGCCATCAAATGAGGGCGTCGCCTTCCTGAAATTAGGACATCCTTACTTGTTAAGCGACCAAAAGATAAACACCCCCCACAATAATAGCTACCATCCGCTAAGCAAACAGCCTTTTTTTCACTTTTAGTTTGACACCGTTGGCAAATAACTTTCTTACCGGTAATATTCAATGCCGGACGTGCATCCAGATGCTCTTGACGCCCTTTAGGTACAACAACCTGATAGCCATAAAATAGTTCCATTGTGACCTCCTTTTGACACTATACGAAAAGCTTGGCAATCCTTTGCCTCCGATTGTCAAAAACCGTAGTAATTATTTAACAAAAAAATCCGCTAACGATTTCAGAAAAATTTTCCTGAAATCGTTAGCAGATGAGAGCAAACACGCGTTTAACTAACTTCATTTTAGTAACCAATTACTTTTAATTAATTTCGCAAAGACCACGAATTCTTTGGCCAAATTAACATGAATGACTTCATAACCAGCATCTAACCAAGCATACGCCCCGTTTTCTGGATGACGGTAATCATTGGCCCACCATTCATGATGATTACGGGCTGTAAAAGGTAGTCCACTAGCTGGAAATAAAAACTCATCGTATTGAGTAAATGTTAACGTCACTTGCGAGCCGCCATTTTGCCGTAAATATTGCGTGATCACATCATACTTCTTTTTTCGTCGACTCCCCATATCTGCCCACCCTTTCTGAGTAGTTGCATCGTTCTTAAAGATTCTCTATACTAAAAAGTAAATTCTATTTAGAAATGGTGATGTGATGTTAACTTCTTACTATACTTTAGAAAAAGATGGCCAAGTTGAGATTGAAATCAAAAAATCACGCTTTATTTGCTCGTTAAAGCGGATTGAAAGTGAAAGTGAAGCAAAAGATTACTTACAAAAATTGAAAAAAGAACACTGGAAAGCTAACCATAACTGTAGTGCCTTGATTTTAGGTGAACAAGCCCAAATTCAACGAAGTAGTGATGATGGCGAGCCTAGCGGAACGGCGGGAATTCCCATGCTAGAAGTTTTAAAGAAAAATGAACTCATTAACGTAATTGCCGTTGTGACTCGTTATTTTGGCGGCACCAAATTAGGGGCTGGCGGTTTAATCAGAGCCTATTCTCACAGTGTCGCTGAGGCGCTAAATCAATTAGGTATCGTCAAATGCGTCTTGCAACAAGCCGTTACTATCCAGATTGCCTATCCGCTTTTAGGAAAGCTTCAAAATTTTTTAGAGCTCCACAATATTTACGTGGAAGAAACCTTGTTTGCTGAACACGTTGGGATTGTTTGTAAAATCGATGAAGCTGACTATGACGCATTTGTTAGTCAAGTGATTGATTTATTAAATAATCAAGTAGCCTTTGAAAAAGGAAGCGTCAGCTATTCAGAAATTCCCATCTAGCAAGCTACTTTTCCAAGTAAAATTCAAACCGATTGCCAACATATTGGGTACGCACATATTCAAACGGTGTCCCATCTTCAAAATAGGAAATTTGGCGCATTCGTAAAATGGCTTCATTTCGCTTAATTTGTAAATATTCTGCAATTTGTTCTGAAGCCAACATCGCAGAAACGGTTTGGTTCGCTCCACCAATTTTGGCCCCTTTTTCGGCTAACGTTTTATAAAATGATTGCGTAATTTCAGCCTTACTAAAACCATGAACGATTTTTTCAGGGATACTCGCCACTTCAAAACAAATTGGGATATTATCGGCGTAGCGAATCCGTTCCATACGCAAAATATTTTCATCTTTATTTAATTGTAATTTTTCCATTTCCGATGAACTCGGAGCGGCAACAAAATAAGAAACGGCTTTACTAGACGGAGTTCGACCTTGAGAAAGCATAATTTCAGTGAAACTCGTTGTCCCAGACATTTTTTCTTGCACTTTTTGCCGTGCAACATAGGTTCCCGAACCAATTTTTCGTTCTAAAATGCCTTCATCCGCTAAGGTTTGAATAGCTTGACGCAAAGTCATGCGACTGACACTAAATTGAGTGGCTAGTTCGCGTTCAGATGGCAAGCGATCCCCAATGCCCCAAAAACCGTCTTCGATTTTGCGTTTAATTTCATCATGAATCTGGATATAGACCGGCAAACTATCTGCCATAAAAAACGCCTCCTTATAATACAACTACCCTTATTATAACTGGTATATACCTGAATTGGCAAATTTAAATAAGCCTCCGCTCCTTGGGGTCTCAACCCAGGAGCGGAGGCTTAGCTTTTATTTATGCAAAATAACGTTATTGCATCGAGGTTGGTCTAGTCTCTTTTAATTCTTTATTCGCGGTCGCCATCATTAAACGGAGACGATTCAATTGATTCACAATTGAAACACCTGGATCATAATCGATAGCTGCAATATTGGCTTTAGGATATTGACGGCGCAACTCTTTAATCACCCCTTTACCAACAACATGATTTGGTAAACAGCCAAAAGGTTGCATACAAACAATATTATTTACGCCAGATTTCAATAAATCAATCATTTCCCCTGTTAAAAACCAGCCTTCGCCCGTTTGATTTCCTAAAGAAAGAATTTGACTGGCATCTTCAGCTAATTCATAAATCGAATGAATCCCCTCAAAGCGCTCAGAGTCTCGTAATGCTTTATCCATCGGTTTTTCGAGAAAATCAATCACTTGAATCGCAAATTGCGCAAATAACTTACTTTTTTTCGACATTCCTAATTGATCAAATTTCCAAATTTGATTATAAAAAGAATAATTCAAAAAGCCAACGATATCTGGAACAACCGCCTCCGCACCCTCGGCTTCTAACAGTCGGACAATGTCGTTATTGGCGGTTGGCGAATATTTGACTAAAATCTCACCGACAACCCCGACTTTTGGTTTGCGACAATCACGTAAAGGAACTTCATCAAATTCTTGAATAATTTTTTTCATGTTCCGATTGAATAAGGTAAACGAACCATTCTGAATATTACGCGCCACTTTTTTAAGCCATTTTTGGTGTAAAGCATCGATTTGGCCTGTCTCAACTTCATACGGACGCGTGCGATAAACGACTCTTTCAAATAAATCACCATAGATAAAGGCAATCACCAAACGTTTTAACAACGGCAAGGTAAATTTAAACCCAGGATTCGTTTCAACGCCTTTACTTGCTAAGGAAATCGAAACAACCGGCACTTGCGGAAACCCTGCATCATTTAAGGCTTTTCTCAGTAAAGGAATGTAATTAGTTGCTCGACACCCACCACCTGTTTGGGTCATTAAGACACTCGTGTTATTGACATCATAAACACCACTTTGCAAAGCTTCTACGAGTTGGCCAATTGAAATAATTGCCGGATAACAGGCGTCATTATTTACAAATTGCAACCCAGCATTGATTGCTTCTTTATCTTCAGCGGGCAAACAGACCACGTTATAACCAGAAGCTTTTAAAGCTTCATCGACTAAGCCACTTTGATGAATCGGGCTAAGCATCGGTAACAATAAAGTATGATTTTTGCGCATTTCTTTTGTGAAGACAATTTTTTCAGGCGTGTCAAAGCGTTTTTGAGGCACAAAATTTTGTTTGCTACGTTCATTGATGGCTGCTTTTAACGAGCGCAGTCGAATGCGAATCGCGCCCAGGTTTGCACCTTCATCAATTTTTAAAACCGTGTAAATCTTGCCGTATTGGTCCATAATTTCTTCCACTTGATCGGTTGTCACTGCATCCAGACCACACCCGAAGGAATTTAACTGGACCAGTTCAAGATTTTTTGATTTGGCGACGACTCGGGCTGCAGCATAAAGACGTGAATGGTAAACCCATTGATTGACCACACGTAAATTGCCCACATCACCAAGGTGTGAAATACTATCTTCGGTCAACACATGAAATCCTTCTTGCGTAATTGCTTCAGAAATCCCATGATTAATTTCAGGATCTAAGTGATACGGCCGCCCCGAAACAACAATGCCTTTTTGATTTTTTTCTTGCAACATCATCAGCGTTTCTTCACCTTTTTGGCGGATATCAGCTTTAAACGCATCGAGTTCTTCATAGCCTTTTTTTAAGGCCTCGGTAACTTCGGCTAAACTAAACCCAAACGCTGAAAAAGCACTATGCAGCGTCTGTGCGACTGCAACGTCATTGGCGAGATTTAAAAAGGGATTGTAATAATCGACCTTGCCATCACGGATATCATCGACGTTGTTGCGAATGACATCCGGATAACTTTGAACAATCGGACAGTTAAAGTGATTGTCAGCTTTTTGATCTTCCTGGCGTTCATAGACAATCCCAGGATAAAAGATGCGCTCTGTCCCACGATTAATCAAAGATTGGATATGCCCATGAGCAATTTTGGCTGGATAACACGCCGTATCACTCGGGATAGTCTCCATCCCCTTTTCATAAAGTTCTTTATTCGAGCGCGGAGATAACGTCACCCGAAACCCTAATTCCGTAAAGAACGTATGCCACAATGGATAGTTTTCATACATATTTAAAACCCTCGGAATCCCAATTTCACCATGGCGCGCTTCTTTTTCCCGCAAAGAACGATACTTAAATAAGCGCCGGTATTTATACTCAATCAAATTTACTTTGCGATCTTCTTTTTTGACTTTAATGCGTGCCCCACGTTCACAACGATTTCCTGTGATAAACTGACGGCCATCCGAAAAAATCGTCACGGTGAGCATACAATTATTTTCACATAACCCACAATGCGTAAATTCTTTTTGGGCCGAAAATTCTTCTAACGCAGCCAAATCCAAAATCGTACTCTCTTCACCCAGTTGATAATCTTCTAAGGCAATAATCGCTGCACCATATGCACCCATCAATCCCGCAATTGAAGGTCGAATCACCTGACGTCCACTAATTTCTTCAAAGGCTCGTAAAACAGCTTCATTGTAAAACGTGCCCCCTTGGCAAACAATTTTTTCGCCTAATTCTTCTGGCCGCCGGACTTTAATCACTTTATACAAAGCATTTTTAATCACCGAATAGGAAAGTCCCGCTGAAATATCACCAACCGAGGCACCTTCTTTTTGCACTTGTTTGACTTTGGAATTCATAAAGACCGTACATCTTGAGCCTAAATCAACCGGAGTTGTCGCAGCTGTTGCAGCTAAGGCAAAATCTTTCACATCATACTTCAAAGACTTCGCAAAAGTCTCAATAAAAGAACCACACCCCGAAGAACAAGCCTCATTTAATTGAATCGAAGATAAAACGCCATCTTTAATGGTCATCGCCTTCATATCTTGACCACCAATATCGAGGATAAAATCAACCCCGGGCTGGAAATGATTCGCAGCTTTATAGTGAGCCATCGTTTCCACTTCCCCTAGATCAACCTTCAAAGCATTTTTGATCAAATGTTCGCCATAACCGGTCACGGCAGCTTTACCGATAAAGACGGTCGGCGGCAATTTTTGATATAATTCTTTCAAGACTCGCATCGTTGTTTCTAGTGGTTGCCCTTCATTGTTACCGTAAAAAGAAAACATAATTTGACCACTTTCATCAATCAAGATTACCTTAGTCGTGGTCGAACCCGCATCAATCCCTAAAAAAGCTGCTCCTTGATGGGTAGCTAAATCTTTTTCTTGAGCTGTTGCTTGCGCGTGACGTTGACGAAAAGCTGCCAAATCTTCTTTCGTTGCAAAAAGTGGTTTTAAGGTATCTGTTGGTTTTAACTGTTGTTGATTCCCAACGTCTAAATGTTGTAACAATATGGCTAAGGTTGTCGCTTGGGTATTTTCAGCATAAAAAGCTGCCCCTTTAGCGACAAAGAGTTGCGGATTTTCAGGAAAAATCACATTTTCTGCTTGAATGTCCAACGTTGCTATAAAACGCTGACGTAATTCTGACATAAAGAAGAGTGGCCCGCCTAAAAAAGCAACCTTCCCTTTGATTTTACGCCCGGCAGCCAAACCAGCAATTGTTTGATTAACAACAGCTTGAAAGATACTCGCGGCAATATCGGCTTTGTCCGCCCCTTCGTTAATTAACGGTTGCACATCCGTTTTGGCAAATACACCACAACGTGAAGCAATCGGATAGATGGTTTGATAATTCTTAGCTAGTTCATTGACACCATTTGCGTCGGTTTTTAATAAGGCAGCCATTTGATCAATAAATGCCCCCGTACCACCTGCACAACTACCATTCATACGTTGTTCTAACGCGCCCTCAAAAAAAGTAATCTTCGCATCTTCCCCGCCAAGTTCAATCGCCACATCCGTTTCAGGAATGACTTCTTCGACCGTTCGCGTACAAGCAATCACTTCTTGGACAAAAGGAATTTGCAAAACTTCCGCTAGTCCCATTCCTCCTGAACCGGTAATTGTCATTTGGATTGGTTGTTCTTTGATTGTTTTTTGCGCTTCTTGAAGCATTTTTTTAGTTGCTGTTTTAATATCAGAGAAATGGCGCTCATATTTTTCAAAAAGTGCCTGATTATGCTCATCTAAAATAACTAATTTGACAGTTGTTGATCCGACATCAATTCCTGCTCGTAAATTCATTACGCTTCCACCCTTTTCTTAACACGACACTTTGTTGATTAAAATACAAAGAGTCTGTTATACTACTTATGTATAAGTTTAGAGCTAATTTCTTTTTATTTCAATCAACAATGCGCTAAACATTGTCAGTTAAGCAACAAATGACTCTTTTTTGTTGGATAAAATGAGAGGAATTTCACAAGATGAAAAAAAACGATTTGCGTGTTAAACGCACCAATAAGATGATTGTCGAAGCCTTCATAAAATTAGTCGAAGCTAAAGGTTACGAACAAATTACCATTCAAGATATTGCTGATGAAGCCATGATTAATCGGGCCACCTTCTACGCGCATTATAAAGACAAACTCGACCTTTATGAAACCATTTTCGACGAGGCGATTTCAGCATTCACCGACCTGCTCTCACCCAACGAGCTTGTCACCGGGACACACTTGAAACTAAAAAAAATCGAGCTCGTCTTAACACAGATTTTTCAAGCAACTCGTAAAAATCGCCTATTCTATCTAATGATTATGGAAAGCTCAAGTAGTGATTTTTTGCACAAAAAACTCGCGGATATTATTTATAATCAGTATGCACACACCTTTGCTCAGCTTAAAATTACCGAAAATGAGATTGAGGTGCCGATGGATTTTATCATCAACTACATGACGGCGATTTTCATCAGTACGCTCCACTGGTGGTTAACCACTAATTCGGAGATGACACCCAATCATTTGGCACAACTTGTTATAAAATTAGTCGGCAATGGTCATTTGACTGTCCTTGGGCTTAAAATCGATAACTAAGCGCCTATTTCCCAGTTATAAAAAAGAGCCAAAGAGCGCGGATTTCAAAATCCGCGCTCTTTGGCTCGCTTGCGATTAGTGGTTTTTAGAGCGCCATTTAATTGAATGTTTAGTTGGGCGCAATTGACTTACTTTTACGCCTTCCTTCCCCTTCACTTCAATGCGATAGTGCTCACTTTTAAATACGTCATAAACTTTTTCTGCCGCAGTTGTTAAACTTTCTTTTAAATTCACTTTCATTGACAAGGCCTCCTTTATTTTCACTACTAGCTTAGCGTAAAGCTCGTAATTGAGCAACCAAAATGTTATTTTCCACGTAAATTTCGCATGGCATTTGCTACAGCTAATAAGGTCACACCGACATCTGCAAAAATAGCTAAACCCATCGAAGCAATCCCTAGCGCCCCTAAAGCTAGGACAATGACTTTTACCCCAATCGAAAAGACAATGTTTTGTTTTACAATTTGCATCGTGCGTTTTGCTAAACGAATAGCGCTCACCACTTGCGATACGTCATCATTCATAATGACCACATCTGCCGCTTCAATCGCGGCATCACTTCCTAGTCCACCCATTGCGATTCCGACGTCCGCCATCGTTAAAACCGGTGCGTCATTGATCCCATCACCAACAAAAGCCACTTTCCCATTGGATGCTGCTCGAATTTCTTCTAATTTACGAACTTTATCAATCGGCAATAACTCACTAAAATAGTCTTTCAAGACCAGTTTTTGTGCTATTTTTTGCGCCGCTAAGTGATGATCGCCTGTAAGGAGGATCATTTTTTGACCTTGCTTTCGTAAACTGCTAACTGTTGTTCGTGCTTCAGGCTTTAGTTGATCTGCAATCACCAAGTGGCCTAAATATTGTCCTTCTTGAACAACATAAATCACACTAGCAGTTTCTTCCATCTGCGGCAATGTCAATTCAGGAAATAGGCGTTGATTGCCAACGGCCGTCTGCTTGCCAGCGATAGTCCCAGTAATCCCGTACCCGACTTTTTCGTGTACATTTTCGACTGCTAAATAGTTCCCCGTATACGCGCTAACAACGGATTGAGCAATTGGATGATTTGAGAAACGTTCCAAACTTGCCGCTAACATTAAACACTTTTCTGGATTGTCACTGCTGATCTTCTCCAGTTCAAAACGCCCTAATGTTAAAGTGCCTGTTTTATCAAAGACAATCGTTTCAACTTGGGCTAATTGTTCTAAATAATTACTGCCCTTCACTAAAATACCTTGGCGACTAGCCCCACCAATCCCGGCAAAAAAACTTAAGGGCACAGAAATCACTAACGCACAGGGACAAGAAATCACAAGAAACGTTAATCCTCGCGAAAGCCATTCGTGAAAGTTCGTTGGCCAAATAAGTGTGGGAACTAAAACTAAAAGAACAGCTAAACTCACAACAATTGGTGTATAAATTTTGGCAAATTTAGAAATAAAGTGTTCGGTCTTTGCTTTTTGAGTACTTGCATTTTCAACCAATTCTAAGATTCGACTAATTGTGGATTCGGTATAGCGCTTTTCAACCTTCAGTAACAGCGGGGTTCCCTGAAGAATACTACCACTTAATAATTGATCCCCAACTTTTACAAAGCGCGGCAACGATTCCCCCGTTAAGGCAGCCGTATCGACTTCACCTGAACCTTCTAGCACATGACCATCTAACGGAACTTTCTCCCCCGGAAGTAAAGCAACTACATCCCCGACTTTTACTTCAGCTGGGGCAACCAATTTTTCTCCGGTCGATGTTTGCAAACGGGCAAATTCTGGCCGAACCGCAAGTAGTGCTTGGACACTATTTCTGGAATGATTGACTGCTAAATCTTGGAAAAATTCCCCAATTTGATACAGAAGCATCACCGCAATTCCTTCTTGATATTCGCCAATTGCCATCGCGCCAAGCGTTGCGATACTCATCAAAAAATTTTCATCAAAAATTTGTCCTTGACGGATATTTAAGGCGGCTTTTTTTAGGATTTCTCCGCCAATCAGTACATACAAGCCCCAATACAATGCACTCATCCCTACTTGGTTGAGCGGCACCAAGCGCAAGAAAAGCAAACCGAAAACTACAAACACAACTTGACTTACCTTCCATTGATTAATTAATTTGCCGGTGGTTGCTTGTGTTTTCTTTGCCAGTGAATTGATTTCAACTGTCGGTTCAATTTTTTTGATTACTTGCCGCACTTGCGTTTCAATTGGTTCTTCGCCCCCTGAAGTAACAATCGTCAATTTTTCATGTAAAAAATCGACCGTGACCGTTTCTACCAGAGGGATTTTAGCAACAGCCGTTTGAATTTTATTAGCACAATGGGCACAATCTAACCCACGAATCTGATAGTTCAGTTTCATCACCATTCCGCCTCCATCTCTACTCATTTCTCCCTTAATTATATATGAACACCTTTTCATATGTCAAACAAAAAAAGAACATCGCCAAAGCAATGTTCTAAAATTAAGCTATTCTTTTGTTTCCAGATGTTCAAGCTCGTCTTCGTCATCATCGTCTTCATCATCGTCTTCAATTGGAACAATCGCTTGACTTGATTTTTCCAAAATATTTCGGCGATAACGACGGTTCCCAATAAATTTCAAGGCATTCATCAACGGTTGACGATTTTCGCCAACTAAGCCAATTAATTCAATAAATAACTCTAAGCCAATCATGGTAGAAACAACAAGCAAAACAATTCCCCACGTACTTGCATAGTTCATTAATAAAGCAATAAATGAAAAAACTAAAGCTAACGCATAAATAGTTAAAACGGCCCCACGATGGGTAAAACCTAATGACAGCAAGCGGTGATGGAGATGCATTTTATCCGCCGATGAAATGGGCTGTTTATTAAATTTACGCCGAATCATCGCATAAACCGTATCCGTAATTGGGACGCCTAAAATAAACATCGGTGTTAAAATCGTAATAAAAGTCGCGTTTTTCAAACCTTGTAAAGAAAGAATTGAGATCATAAACCCTAAAAAGAGTGCCCCGGTATCGCCTAAATAAATCGTGGCGGGATAAAAATTAAAGGGAAAGAAGCCGATAATTGCTGCTACTAAAGAGAAGATAACAATTGCTAAAAATACACCGTTTACCGGTAAGAAAAAATAACTAATAATACCAATTGTCGTCAAGCCGATCAATGACACGCCGGCAGCTAAGCCATCTAGGCCATCAATTAAATTAACGGCATTGGTAATGGCTAAAATCCAAAGCAACGTAACTGGCAAGCTCAACACCCCGAGATCAATCTGGCCGAAAAGCGGTAACGTAAACGTATCAATCTTAATATCATCGACAAAATAGATGATAAAGGAGGCCAGTAAAATCCCGATCATTTTTTGTGATGGTTTCAATTCAAAAATATCATCGATTAAGCCCGTCAAAATGACGACCCCACTGGCTAAGACCATGGGCCAGACATGATGAAAAGCTAAGGTATCACTAAACTCCCACAAAACAGCAATACAAAAGGCTAGGTAGATACTCAACCCGCCCATTGTCGGCATCGTTTTTTTATTGATTCGACGAATACCCGGTTTATCAACAGCCCCAATTTGAAAAGCTAGTAGCTTAACCAAGGGCGTTAAAACCATTGCGATGAGCATCGTAGCAAACAGACGCACAATCACCTGAAAGGTAAATTCCATTGAGCACCCCCACCTCCTTGGTTTATTTTGATTTATTTCGGTTCTTTACTTTGTGTTCCACTTTTAGTGAGATTTTTGCGAAAATTCCCATTCGTTCAACGGCTCGATGTCCCGTACTATATTCTTCAACAATAGCATTAACCACGCCCCCAGCCACGATGACCGTCGCTGCGAAATTCAACCAAATCATTAAGACGATAAAACTCCCAATAATTTGATACCCACTAATTTTACTTGCAAAATATTGCGCGTAAATCCCAAATAACTGGACCAATAACATCCAACCAACCGTTGCAAAAACAGCGCCAGGTAAAACGGAACGGACCCGAACTTTCGCATTCGGTACAATCCAATAAATTAAACTCATCGCAATAATCATCAAGAAGATGGTTGTGGGCCATTTCCAAGTTTGAAATTGTTGAATAATATCAGTTGAAATATTAAAAATTGGTTGTAAGGTATCCAACAAGAGTTGCCCTAAACTCAAGACTAAAGTAGCACCTACAATGGCAATCATAAATAGCACAATCACTAAGATTGATACCAGTCGTACGATAATAAAGTTGTGACGATTGTCTACACCGTATGCTTTATTCATCGCAATCTGCATGGCGTTGATACTTTGGCTTGCTGACCATAAGGCGGCAATCGCCGAGAGTGACAGGAGGCTTCCTGAGCTTTGAGTTAAAAGATTAGAAATAGCTGGACCTAAAAACTGATAAATTTCATCAGGAAAGACTTCTTGGACATACGGGAGCACAGCATCTGGAGAAATGGCTAAAAAAGGGAGCAAGTTGCCCACAGCAATCAGCAATGGAAACAGTGACAATAACAAGTAGTACGCAACAACAATTGACGTGTTTCCTAGTTCAGCGTCTGTAATTCGTTCCTTAGCAGTTGAAATCAAGAGTTTCAGCTTTTGATTTTGTTGCAACTTTTGGACTGGATTCATCACTTTCTCTCCTTTATTTAGTTTTAATACGTTCCTTCTTCTCCCTGAGAGGTCAAAATCAATGGGCCATCTTTCGTAATCGCTAAACTGTGTTCATATTGACAACTAATACCCCCATCTCGAGTGTACGCCGTCCAGCCATTAGGATCCATTTTCATTTTCCACGTGCCAGTATTAACCATCGGCTCAATGGTAATGACCATCCCTTCTTTTAAGCGTAACCCTTTACCAGCTTCACCGTAATGCGGAATCGCAGGACTTTCGTGAATCGTCGGCCCAATGCCATGACCAATAAAATCACGAACCACACCGTAACCTTCTTTTTCAACATACGTTTGAATGGCATGACCAATATCACCAATCCGATTACCAACTTGGGCTTGTTCAATCCCTAAGTATAAGGCTTTTTTTGTAACTTCCATCAACTTGTCTAACTCCTCAGTTGACTCCCCAACGACATACGACCAACATGAATCTGAAATCGCGCCTTTCAAGTCCACACACATATCGACTTTAATTAAGTCACCGTTTTTCAGAACTTTTTTCCGCGGAAAACCGTGACAAATTTCGTCATTAATACTACAACAAGTTGCGTATTTGTAATCTTCAAAGCCAATTTGGGCCGCAATCCCCCCATGACTTTCAATATAGTTGCGAACAAAAACTTCAATATCCCAGCTCGTAATGCCAGGTTTAATAAACGAACGTAAATTTTTATGAACATCGGCTAATAAAGCCCCTGATTGTCCCATCATTTCAATTTCGCGTGTTGATTTTAATGTAATCATTTTTTACTCTCCTCTTTCAATATCCAATCTATTTTACCATAACCGTGTTTTTTCGCCAAATCTTGACTGAAAAATTAAGGAATAGTTTTCATTCGCGGCCCTTTTTGCTATACTCTAGCTAGGTCAATCAGACAAAAAAATAACAGGAGGATTTTTCTCATGACTTTAGCAAAAATCGTTTATGCAAGCATGACTGGTAATACTGAAGAAATTGCCGATATTGTCGCAGAAGCAATGGAAAATTTAAATATTGAAGTTGAAATTAATGAATGTACCCAAGTTGATGCTGAGGACTTTAACGACGCTGATATTTGTGTCGTTGCAACTTATACGTATGGCGATGGGGAATTGCCGGATGAAATTGTCGATTTCTATGAAGATTTACAAGAACTTGATTTAAGTGGCAAAATTTTTGGCGTTTGTGGCTCAGGTGACACTTTTTACGATGAATTTTGTAAATCCGTCGATGATTTCGAAGCTGCATTCATCAAAGCCGGTGCCCAAAAAGCAAGCGCGAGTATCAAAGTTGATTTAAATGCAGAAGAAGAAGACATCGCACATTTAGAAACTTTTGCCAAAGAATTAGTCGCAGCTAAATAAGAAAAGCTGAACGGACTCGTCCAGCTCTCGAGCAACAAGCTCGAGTCCGATGCATGATGTTCTTTATCAAGTATCGAACTCGAACTTGTTGTCGAAAAGAGCTAGTTCGTGAAGCTAGACAGCGGAATCGTTGTCATTATAGTTAAACAACGTCTAAAAAAACGAACACGCTCTTCACCTAGTTGAGAGTGTTCGTTTTTTTGCCCTTTTAAATGTACCTTAATAATCAATGACAACTGGATTTTCTCTTTTTAAGACGGTCTCAATACTAATATTGATTAATTGAATGATTTGTTCTTCACTCGGATTAATGATGCCAGAAGACATTAATGACGCAATCCCAGTTGCTTCAATCCAGATACTGGTATGCAAAGAATGAAAGACTTCATCCGAAACATCCACAAATTGTGGCTCATTGCGCATTTCCGTGTAAAAATAATTATAAGCATCAACTTGTACATCTTTTCCGCCACCATACTCTTCTAAATATAATGCCCGGTACAAACTTTTTTCATCCCGTGCAAAATTAATATAGTTTAATGCCAAATCCGTCGGTCGATCCCCCGTTCTAACCACTGGATAAATTTTTGTTTTTATATAACTACGAATTTTTTTTATTACTTCGTTTTTTAAATCTTCCATGTTTTTAAATTCTAAATAAATCGGTTGGGTCGAACAATTCATCTCAGCAGCAATATTTCTTGCCGTAAAGCGCGTGAATCCTGATTTTGCGACTACATTATACGCAGCGTCAAGAATTTGATCTCTAGTTATCGTCTTCTTTCTTGCCATAATCTGTTAATCTCCTCACTTTTATAGACCGCTTTCAACCAAGCTTAGTTTATTTTAACATTTTTCTTTTATAAAGTAAAAAAACATTTTATTTTTTAACCCTTTACACAACATCGCTTATTTTGACAACCTTTCTTCCTTAAATTAAACTGAAAGTTGTCTTAAAATAAATTAAATGATATGATATGGTAATTACTATTATCGATTAAAGGAGGCAATTTATGACATTAAAAGATTTTGAGCAAAACTTAGAAAAATACGCGCAATTAATTACGGAAGTGGGTGTCAACATCCAACCAGGGCACACCATCGTTTTACAAGTTAGCGTCGATCAAGCACCGCTAGCACGCTTAGTTACTAAAAAAGCCTATGAATTAGGAGCGGCTGAAGTGGCCGTGCAGTGGACCGATGATTTTGTCCAAAAAGCATTTTTAACCAATGCCGCTCAAGACCGCTTAGAAAACATTCCACAACATATTATCGATCGTGCCGATGATTGGGTGGAAAAAGGTGCTAGCCGAATTAGTATCGTTTCGTCCAATCCTGCCGCTCTAGCTGGTGTTGACCCTGAACGTGTGGCAACGTATCAAGCAGCGGCCGGCAAAGCCTTACTTAATCTAAGAAAAGCCACGCAAGCCAATAAAGTCAGTTGGACGATTGCAGCCGCGGCTGGCATTGAATGGGCACAAAAAGTCTTTCCTGAGTTAACACCCGAAGCTGCTCAAGAACAATTATGGGCTGAAATCTTCAAAACCACTCGAATTGATCAAAAAGATCCGATTGCAGCTTGGAAAGCCCACGATGAAACCCTCATCTCTAAATCAGCAGAATTAAACAAAGAACAATTTGTCGCTCTCCACTACACGGCTCCAGGCACTGATTTAATCGTCGGTTTACCTAAAAATCATCTTTGGGAAGGGGCTGGTAGTTTTAACGTTCGAGGCGAAAAATTCATGGCTAATATGCCGACCGAAGAAGTGTTCACAGCGCCTGAAAGCGGCCGAGTTGATGGCGTTGTTGCTAGTACTAAACCGCTAAGTTACGCTGGTACCATCATTTCTGGCATGAAGTTTACTTTTAAAGATGGCAAAGTCGTTGCTTTTTCTGCTGAACAAGGCGAGGAAGTATTAGCTAAATTATTAGCCACTGATGAAGGCGCAAAACATTTAGGTGAAGTTGCCTTAGTCCCTGATCCATCACCAATCTCACAATCGGGGATTACTTTCTTTAATACCTTATTTGATGAGAATGCCTCAAACCATTTAGCTTTAGGTTCAGCTTATCCCTTTAACTTAAAAGGTGGAACCGAAATGTCTGAAGAAGAATTAATCGCAGCTGGTTTAAATCGTAGCCAAACACACGTCGATTTTATGATTGGTTCAGCTGAAATGGATATCGATGGTATTCGCGAAGATGGAACTCGAGTACCCGTTTTCCGTAAAGGTGACTGGGCGTAAACAACTGAAGATGACTAAAACCTAGGAGCTTAGCCTGTCCTAGGTTTTTTTGATTTAATCAAAAGCGCGCTGCGCCCCTTTTCTGACTTGAAAAACCTTTCGTTATTAAATGGGCAATTTCAATAGTCAAAAACGCGCTTTTTTGGTAAAATTTAGAATGATAGTCAATTGTGGAAAGGATGAATAACTTGACACCTAATCGTGAAGATTATTTAAAAATCATTTTGGAACTCGGCGGTGATGAAATAAAAATCAATAACAAGCAAATTGTTTCTGGTTTAGGTGTTTCAGCAGCTTCTGTTAGCGAAATGATTTCCAAACTTGTAAAAGAAAATCTAGTCGAACATTCACCTTACCAAGGAGTTCAACTGACACCCACTGGTTTGTTATCTGCGAGCAAACTGATTCGTAAACATCGCCTTTGGGAGGTTTTTTTAGTTGAACATTTAAATTATTCTTGGAATGAAGTCCATGATGATGCCGAAGTATTAGAACATGTTACCTCTGAAAAACTAGCCACTCGTTTAGAAGCGTATCTAAATTCGCCTCAGTATTGTCCGCATGGTGGGGTCATTCCCGCTTTTAATGAAACCATTCATGAAAAGAAACGGCAGACATTAACGGACTACCCGAAAGGAACCAAGATTCGCATTGCCCGTGTACTAGATGAGCAAGAGCTATTAGACTACCTCGTAACAATTGATTTACAAATTCATGAAGAATTTGAAATCACTGAGATTGCAGCTTATGAAGGCCCAATTACCATTAGCAATCAAGAGAAAACCCTCGCTGTCAGCTTCAAAGCAGCCAGTACCATTTTTGTTGACCAAATTTAAGGAGTGAATGTTATGCCCGAAAACAAGCCTGTTTTGTTTACCATTTTTGGAGCCACTGGGGATTTGGCTCAGCGAAAGTTATACCCTTCGCTCTTTCGCCTCTTCCGCAAAGGTGATTTAGCTGAAAATTTTGCGGTTATTGGGACGGCCCGACGACCATGGAGTAATGAACACTACCGTGAAATCATTAAAGAAAATATCGCTTCATTAAATCCGACGACCAAAGAAGCTGAAGCTTTTAGTCAGCACTTTTTTTATCAATCTCATGACGTCCAAGATACGGATCATTATGTTGCCTTAAAACAATTAACCGACCAACTCGATCAACAATTTGCCACTAACGGAAACCGATTATATTATTTAGCGATGTCTCCGAACTTCTTTGGGACGATTGTCGGTCACTTAAAATCAGAAAAATTTCTCTCTTCAGAAGGATTTCATCGGGTAATTATTGAAAAACCATTTGGTACTGATTTTGAAAGTGCTGAAAAATTAAACCAAGCAATTACTTCCGCTTTTGCCGAAGATGAAGTTTATCGAATTGACCACTACTTAGGCAAAGAAATGATTCAAAATATTTTAGCAGTTCGCTTTGCCAATCATCTTTTTGAATCAGTGTGGAACAAGCAGTATATCGATAACGTTCAAATTACTTTAGCAGAATCTTTGGGCGTTGAAGAACGCGGTGGCTATTATGATCACAGTGGCGCTTTAAAAGATATGGTTCAAAATCATATTTTACAAATTTTAGCCTTGCTCGCCATGGAACCGCCGGTGGCATTCAACGATCAAGAAATTCGGACCGAAAAAATTAAAGCCCTCAACAGTATCCGCATTTATACTGAAGAGGAAGTCCAAAAAAACTTTGTCCGTGGCCAATACGATACGGGCCAATTAGCTGAACAAACCTTTAATGCCTACCGCAACGAACCAAACGTCGCTACCGATTCGCAGACGGAGACGTTTGTTGCCGGCAAGTTTCAACTAGATAATACTCGTTGGTCGGGAGTGCCCTTTTTTATCCGCACAGGGAAACACCTCACTGAAAAAGGAACACGGATTAATATTGTTTTCAAACAAACACCGCTAAATCTCTTCACAGAGAATAATTCGCATGCAACAAGCGAGCAAGGATTACCAAATAACGTCCTAACAATCTATATCCAACCAACAGAAGGATTTAGTTTGACGTTAAACGGTAAAGAAATTGGCCAAGGATATAATACGGTACCAGTCAAATTAGATTACCGAAATAGCACAGAAACCGTTGAAAACAGCCCCGAAGCCTATGAACGCTTGATTTTCGATACCTTAAATGGTGACAGTACTAATTTTAGCCACTGGGAAGAAGTTGCCCAATCTTGGCAGATTGTCGATGTCATTCGCAAAACGTGGGATCAAGTTCAACCAGCTTTTCCTAATTATGCCGCTGGAACAATGGGACCAGACGCCGCCTTTGAATTACTAGAAAAAGATGATGCACATTGGGTTTGGCAACCTGACCAATGGTATCGTCAACACGATTTACTTAATTAAATCATTGGTAAAAAAACTGAGACATTCATAGAGCTCAGTTTTTTTTGCCGAATAAACAGTGTTCCAGAAGTTCCCTTTACAAAAATAAGCGAACAATTTCGGAAAGTGATTTTCAAATTACCGAAATTGTTCGCTTATTATTTATGTTCTGATGTTAACCAAACTTTTATTGATAAACCAAGGCTTGTAAGGCATCATCTACCTTTTCAGCGGCTAAACGCCCTTCACGAATTCCCCAAATCACTAGACTCGGGCCTCGTTTGGCATCACCAGCCACATAAACTTGTTCGTTATTCGTTGTATAATCATCATAAATCTCTTTAATCTTAAATTGTTCAAATAAGGCTTGTTCTGCCCCGGTAAAGCCCATTGCTAATAAAACAAGATCAGCTTTTATGACTTGTTTTGACCCAGGTATTTCTTGAAACTGCTGATCGACTAGCGTAGTCTCAACCCCAATCACTTGGCCTCGTTCTGCACCAATAAAAGCTTTCGTTGCGGTACTATAATGCGTAACTGGTTGTGAGAAAACGGCTTGGGCTTCTAATTGGCCATATCCTTGTTTACTAATCATTGGGTATTCTGGCCATGGATTCGTTGACTGGCGTTTTTGTGGTTGTTCAGGCGTGATTTCTAGTTGGGTGACTGAAGCCGCACCTAATCGGACCGCCGAAGCAATACAATCATTCCCTGTATCCCCACCACCAATCACGACCACATGTTTTCCCGCTAATTTGAGCTGAGTAACTTTTTTTCCCTGCTCAATAACCGCCTTTGTCACTTCAGTTAGATAATCAACAGCAAATTGAATACCTTGCAATTGGCGATTAGCAACAGGCAAATCTCTTGGAACGCTCGCTCCGGTCGCTAAAATAACGCGGTCAAATTTGGCCATTAATTCCTCGGCTGAAAGATCCACACCAATTTCAGTGTTGGCAACAAATTCAATACCGATTTCTTGCATCAAATCAATGCGGCGCTGAACCACTGCTTTATCCAACTTCATATTGGGAATACCATACATTAATAATCCACCAAAACGATCACTCCGTTCATAAATCGTCACTTGGTGTCCCAACTGATTTAAACGCCAAGCAGCCGATAAACCGGCTGGGCCACTGCCGACAATTGCTACTTTGAAATCAGTCCGTTGCAAAGGAATTCCTGTTTCTTTGACCCAATCGTTTTCAAAAGCTGTATCAATGATAAATCTTTCGTTATCGTGAATGGCTACGCCTTCACCATTTAATGATTCTGTACATCCTTTTTCACAAGGGGCTGGACAAATCCGACCTGTCATTTCAGGTAATAAGTTGGTTTTTACTAAGCGTTCAAACGCCGCTTGAAAACGACCTTTATAGAGTAAATCATTCCATTCAGGAATTAAATTGTCATTGGGACAACCAGAGACTACTCGTTGCTCGCCATAAAAATTTCCGCTATGACAAAAAGGAATCCCGCAATTCATGCAGCGTGCCGCCTGTTCTTGACGCTCTTTGACCTCCAACGGGACTTGTAGCTCTTCCCAATCATCAATCCGTTGCTCAATCGCACGGAAGGGATTATCCTTTCGTGGATATTTTAAAAATCCATATGGATCTGCCATCCTAACGCCCTCCTTTCCCGACACTTATTTGTTGCGTCACTTGTTCAAATGCTTGATTGGCTAATTCTGAACCCGTTAGACCACTAGCTTGTAAGTGACTTAACGCTTTATTGACTTCATGAAATTCATGAGGATAAACTTTTACAAAATGATTTTTTTGTGTTTCCCAATCAGCTAAAATCGCTTTGGCTTTCGGTGAATTCGTATATTCTAGGTGTTTACTAATCATTTCCTTTAATTCCTCATCGGCACCACTTTCACCGAATTGATATAAATCAACCATTTCATGATTACAACGCTGAGGAAATTCATTCAGCGGATCGTAAACGTAGGCAATTCCACCAGACATCCCGGCAGCAAAATTACGTCCGGTTTGACCTAACACAACCACCACCCCACCAGTCATATATTCACAGCCATGATCGCCGACACCTTCAACAACAACTCGCGCTCCACTATTGCGAACGCAAAAACGCTCACCAGCTAAACCACGGAAGTATCCTTCACCGAGATTTGCACCAAAGCAAACAACATTCCCAACAATCGGTGACTGATCAACATCATAGGCAGCCTCTGTTGGTGGAACCACAATCAGTCGTCCGCCGCTTAAGCCTTTTCCTACATAATCATTGGCTTCACCAATGACTTTCAATTGCATCCCTTGGGTTGCAAAAGCACCAAAGCTCTGCCCGGCAATCCCATGATACGTATAATTAATTTGACCAGCAGGTAATTGTTGATTGCCGAAACGTTCCGCAATCCAGCCAGCCATGCGTGCTCCCACTGAACGTTGAACATTATTAATCTCATGAGTGACTGCTACTGGTTGTCCCATTTGCAAAGCTGCTTCACTAAATGTATCAAGTTGTTGCCATTGTCGTTTTTCTAAAAAGGGATCAACAACTTTTCTTTCAATAGCTAAGGTTGTTCCTAACATCCGTGAAAAATCAAGCGATTTGGCTTTCCCTTTAGCGATAAAGCGCGGTTGTAAAACTTCAGTGTGTCCAACCATCTCATCAATCGTTTTAAATCCTAGTTCAGCCATGACTTCTCGTAAATCAGCAGCTAAAAATTTCATGGTATTTACGACATGTTCCGGTTTGCCAGCAAAAAAGCGTCGTAATTCCGGCTTTTGGGTGGCAACTCCCACTGGACAAGTATTTAGACTACACACGCGCATCATCACACAACCAATTGAAACGAGCACTAACGAAGCAAAGCTATACTCTTCAGCGCCTAATAAAGTAGCAATGGCGATATCGCGTCCAGTCATTAATTTTCCGTCAGTTTCTAAGGTCATTCGTTGACGCAAATTATTCAGACTTAGTGTTTGGTGCGCTTCAGTTAAGCCCATTTCCCATGGTAAGCCCGCATCCCGAACGGAATTACGTGGTGAAGCTCCTGTTCCACCATCATAACCAGAAATCACCACAACATCAGCACCTGCTTTAACCACTCCCGTTGCAATGGTTCCCACTCCCGTACTTGAGACTAATTTGACATTAATCTTGGCATAAGGATTAATCGCTTTTAAATCATAAATCAATTGTGCCAAATCTTCAATCGAATAAATATCATGATGTGGCGGAGGCGAAATCAAACGAACACCTGGTGTTGCACCGCGAATTTCTGCAACCCACGGGAAGACTTTATTTCCAGGTAACTGACCACCTTCACCTGGTTTGGCACCTTGAGCCACTTTGATTTGTAACTCTTCGGCACTCATTAAGTATTCCGCATTTACCCCAAAACGTCCTGAAGCAACTTGTTTGATTTTGCTATTGAAATTACGGCCATCTGGCTGCGGCTTAAATCGCTCTCGATGTTCGCCACCTTCACCACAGTTTGATTTGGCTCCAATCGAGTTCATCGCTTCTGCGATACATTTATGCGCATCTTCACTTAATGAGCCAAATGACATCGCTCCAACCTTAAAGCGTTTAACAATTTGTTCAATCGGCTCAACTTCACTCAATGCAACGGACGGGCGTTTGGAACAAAATTCCCACATTGAACGCAAGGTTGTTGGTGTTTCTAGTGCTTCTTGATTCATTGTTTGAGCGTATTCTTGGTAAAGTTGGTAATCATTGGAACGAACAGCTTTTTGAAATTGATAAATTGTTTGCGGATTAAATAAATGATGTTCTCCATCTGCTTTGACTTGAAAACTGCCACCTGAAGGTAAGAAATCAGCGGCTTTATGATTATAAGCAGCTTGATAGCGCGCATAGTATTCGATTTCAATTTGTTTTAAAGATACCCCGCCAATCCTTGAAACCGTTCCAGTAAAGTACGTATCAACCACGTTGGGAGCAATTCCAACAGCTTCAAATAATTGCGCGCCTTGATAACCGGCAACAGTTGAAATTCCCATACGTGACATGACTTTCACTAAACCTTTTTCACACGCTTGACGATACGATTCGATTTTATTTTCTAACTCAAAATAAAACAAAGTCTGATATGCTGCATACGGGTAAATACCGCTAGCACCATAGCCAACCAACATCGCAAAATGATGAACTTCACAAACTTCGGCGGATTCAACAACAATTGAGACTTGGGAGCCTTTGCCTTTTTTCACCAAATAATTGTGTAACCCACTAACGGCTAAAAGAATTGGAATCGCTAATTGACCTTCTTGAGCATCACGATCAGATAAAATCAAAATCGTCGCTCCTTGCTCTACTTTAGCTTCCGCTTGTTTAAATAAACTATCTAATGCATCTTGTAACGCGTTGGGGTTCTCTTCATTAATTAAATAGCAGATGGATTGTACCACTGATTTTTGATTGCTTTGCTGCAACTGTTTAATCTTCTGAAAACTAGTTGGGGATAAAATTGGGCTTTCAATCTTTAATTTACGGCAGTTAGCTGGCCCATCTTGGCGAATATCACCATCGCGCCCTAAAAATAGTTCTGTTCCAATCACCATTTTTTCACGAATGGCATCAATCGGCGGATTGGTAACTTGTGCAAACTGTTGTTTAAAATACGTAAATAACGATTGTGGTTTTTCACTTAAAATGGCTAACGGTGAGTCAAACCCCATTGAAATGACTGGTTCTTCACCATTTTCAGCCATTGGTAAAATGACCGTCCGAATCATTTCATCCGTATAACCATTGCGTTTCCAAAGAACCGTTAACTCCGCTTTATTCAGTCGTTTAACATCTAGCTTTTGTTTTTTTAAATCAGTAATTTCTAAGCGATTTTCGGCTAACCACTCTTGATATGGATGAGCTGTAGCGTACTTATGTCGTAGCTCTTCGTTACGATAAATTTTCCCCGTGAGTGTATCGACTAAAAAGATATTGGCTGGCCCTAAGACCCCTTTTTCAATGATCGTTTCCGCGGGTAAATCTACGACACCTGATTCTGAAGCAACAACAATCAAGCCATCTTGCGTAATTGAATAGCGTGACGGGCGTAGTCCATTGCGATCAAGAGCTGCCCCAACTAACTCCCCATCGGTAAAACATAAAGCGGCGGGGCCATCCCACGGTGTCATAAAACTAGCATTATATTCATTAAACGCCGTTAATTCAGGACTTAAATCCGCTTCTTTCGACCACGCTTCAGGAACCATCATCATTAACGCTTGTGGGATATCACGACCATTTCGGTATAAGTACTCCAAGCAATTTTCTAATTTAGCTGAATCAGAATTCTCTTCATTGTACAATTCAATTTTGTGACTGTGCATCCAATTTTCAGCACCACGTAATGTATTAATCTCACCGTTATGGGCAATAAAACGAAATGGTTGCGCTCGATCCCAACTAGGAAACGTATTAGTTGAAAATCGTGAATGCGTTAAAGCAATGCTCGATGCCATACTCCCCTCTTCTAAATCGGGATAAAATAATCGAACTTGATACGCATGTAACATCCCTTTGTAAACAATCGTTTTACTCGAGAGGCTACAAATCGCTACTTCACTGGGCGCATATGTCTTTTCAATTTTTCGTCGCAATCGGAATAAACAATTTTCAAATTCGCGGCCTTGAGTAACTTCCAGTGGCTTATCGACAAAAAGCTGTAAGATACTCGGCATAACTTTTTGAGCACCTGGGCCACATTGATAAAAGTTGATTGGAACCTCTCGTGCCCATAAAACGTCTAAACCAAAGTCCATAATCTCTTTAAAAAGTGATTTCTTTAATTGTTCTTTCGCAGCTTCATCTCGCGGTAAGAACAACATACCAACTGCATATTCTCCAGTCTTTGGTAATGCAATATTTACTGCACGCGCTTTTTCACGAAAAAAAGTATCTGGCATTGCCATCAAAATCCCTGCACCGTCACCCGTATCTGGTTCGGCACCAGTCCCACCACGATGATTCATCCGTTCTAACATCGTCAAAGCGTGTTCAACCAATTGATGACTTGGCTGACCATCTTTTTGAGCGATAAACCCCATTCCACATGCATCTTTTTCAAAACTAGGGTTGTACATTAATTGTTCATTGTTTCTTTCCATGAAAGCACCCACTTTTTAAAATGTCTGAAAATTCATATTTTTTATATTTTACATTTTTTTTGCCGTTCTTACAATGCTATCCAAAGAATTTTCATTATTTTTTTCATAACATTAATTGTAACGTTACGATCGATAACTGAAAAAGCCATTTATCCAACACTCAAAATCGTTCTGACTAAAGAATTCAGGAGTGTAGCTAAATGACCTACCATCATCTTACAACAAACGAAGTAGGAATTGTACCGTCTTAGTGTAAAACACCAACCTCACAAAATATAAATGAACATTTCAAATGTGGCGTGTAGCTGATTTTCTCACTTAATTTGTCTTTAAATAAAAAAAAGACAACCAAGAAATTCTTGATTGTCTAATCATTGCGTGGCGACGTCCTAGTCTCACAAAGGGAAACCCTTCACTACAATCGGCGCTAAGAAGCTTAACTTCTGTGTTCGGCATG
>JBKEDL010000065.1:0-9746 GCA_047975385.1 Enterococcus sp.
AAAATCAAGCAATTCCGTAGAATTGCCACGAGATATGAGAAACTCGCTGAATCTTTCCTTGGGTTTGTGTATCTAGTTGCAATTTTTTTCCTTACAAAATAGTTTTCAAACACACCCTAGATAGGAGGTTGAATATGATTAATAAATTTGAATTAGAACATATTGGTATAAATATGAATAGTGAAAAAGAAGCCAATGAATTGGCAGAATTTTTATGTAATATTTTTAACTTGAATTTTCGACATGGGCAGAAGTCAGAATTTGCTGGTCCTTATTTTGAATGTATGAAAAATCCATATCTTGGAAAGAACGGTCATATTGCAATGAAAACAGAAAACTTAGATAACGCTATCGAAGAATTAGAAGCTAAAAATATGACCTTTAACATGGAAACAGCAGCTTACGATCAGAATGGAAAAATAAAAAATATTTATTTAAATGGAGAGTTTGGTGGCTTTGCTATTCATATTTTGCGTAAATAAAAATATTTTATTATATATATTTGGTAGTTAGACAGCGAGGAGTAAAAAGATGTCACTAGAAATTTTGTCAAAAATTGGAGAAATTGTTCTTTTAAACTTGGTATTAAGTGGGGACAATGCGGTGGTGATTGCCTTAGCCACAAGAAGGCTTAATCCTAAGGAATGTAAAAAAGCGATTTTTATTGGGACCGCCGGAGCAGTGGTATTGAGGGTATTATTAATGTTTGTGGCAATTCAACTGCTTTCAATTCCTTTCGTGAAAATAATTGGTAGTCTGCTACTCTTTTATATTGCTCTAGACTTATTAAAGTCTAACAAAGAGAGCGAGAGCGACATGAAAAGCCATACGACTTTCATGGGTGCAATTCGGACAATTATTCTTGCAGATTTAGTAATGAGCTTAGATAACGTATTAGCCATTGCGGGAGTGGCAGATAGTAGCATGCTACTTGCTCTATTTGGTTTAGTAATTAGTATCCCAATTGTAGTATTTTGCAGTCAAATTATTATTAAACTTATGGACCGTTTCCCTTTGTTAATTTGGATTGGAGCGCTTTTAATTGCGTATACTTCTGGTACCATGATTATGGAAGATCCATTCACTGAACATTTGTTGGAAAATATACTCCCAATTCTGGGACACTCGCCATTAGTTCCAATTCTATTCTGCATAGTACTAGTTTTAATAAATTTTGTTATAAGTAGTCGAGAAAGTGTATCCTCTGGTTAACATGGATAAAATTGTAATATGAAATAGCACTATTTTTTGACAAAAATTATAAGGTGTTGCTTAACGCTTGGTATAATATTAAGGTTGTCCTTGAGAATGAAGGGATTATTGGAACATCCATACGGAAAAATATCGGTAGGAATACAAACTATACCTACTAAATAATTCCAAATATTCGATTGTTGAAACATTGACAGATTGTAAGCGCAGTATAGAAAAGTACCTACAAATAATTGATCATTCCGATTAAACTTGGTTCATCAAAGTCATCGGAGGGATTTTTATATGAAACCAGATATTGTACCTGTTCAACTTTCAAAACATTCAGAAGAAATTCAATTGGCAAAGTTGGATAACAAAAATCAACCTTAGCCGCTAGTGTTGAAATTGGTCAAACCAAGATTGACATTCACAATGGTATCGACAAATATATCCTATTTACTCTTTTGAAGGAGCTGAAATCAAGTGTTCGTTGATTATTCAAAGGTCAGTCATATTTTTATCATTTGTGGAAAAACGGATCTTCGACGCGGAATTGATGGCTTGGCTTCAATCGTTCATGAAGAATACAATCTCGATGTCTATCGCGATGCGATTTTCTTATTCTGTGGCAATCGTATGGATCGTTTCAAGATGCTTCATTGGGATGGCGATGGTTTTCTATTGCTTTATAGACGGCTTGAAAGTGGCTCCTTACGTTGGCCAAGAAGCCGAAAAGAAGTTCAAGTACTCACCCAGCAACAACTTCGTTGGCTGTTGGAAGGATTAAGCATTGAACAAGCAAGAGCCTTGCGGCCAGCCAAACCTGGTTTATTTTGATTTTTTTGTTTGTGCAGTGATAACTTGTGGTAGACTAGTCCTTAACGAAATGGATTGGTGGTGAACAAGTTGAAAGACTTGTAAGAATTAGTCGAACTTCTAAAAAAGAATAATGACGTGCTTATGCAACAAATTGCTTTTCAGTCCACTCAACTTGAACAAGCCAATAACCAAAATGAACAGTCAAATAAACAGGTTGAACGCCTACAACAAGAAATCACCTATCTGCGTGAACTATTGAGCGAAATGAATCGCAAGATATTTGGGAAATCCAAAGAATCTTTTTCCAAATTCGAATGGTCAACTCTCGTTGTTTGAAGAAGACCAACCAACGGTTGTTTCTAACGAGGAAACGATTGACGTTCTTCCGCATAAACGCAAGAAAAAAGGAGTCAAAGCTGAAGAGCTAGCGAATTTACCTACATTCGTTGAGGACCATAAGTTGTCTCCGGAAGATAAACTTTGTCAGCATTGTGAATCAGAGATGGTTGATTGTGGCACTAGCACCGTTCGAACAGAAGTAGAGTTTCTCCAAGCAAAGCTAAGAACCCTACTCCATCGACAACACGCATACGTTTGTAAAACTTGTGAACGAGAAGGAATCACGTCAATAAAGAAAGCAGCTGTTCCGAAACCATTAATACCAAGTAGCTTTGGGTCACCTTCTGTCGTTACAGAAACGATTATGCAGAAATACCAACAAAAAGTTCCAGCCTATCGGCAGGAAAAATATTGGAATAACTTGGATTTAGCAATCAGTCGCGATAATATTTGTCGTGGGCATGTCCTTGTCTCCCAACAAGTTCTTCAGCCGCTCTTTGAGTTACTGCGCAAAGAATTGATCCAACAAAGTGCCATCCATTCGGATGAGACCAGTTATCAGGTGATTCAAAATGTAAAAGCTAGGACCTATTATTGGGTACGTTGCTCGGTGGACGTAGTAAAAACACCAATCGTCTTGTATCAGCACAGTGAATCTCGCGGTCATGAAGTCCCAAAAAAGTTTCTTGAGGGCTATTCAGGCTACATCCATTGTGATGGTTGGGGAGCCCATCCGAACATTCCCAATGTGACAACGATTGCCTGTGGTGCACACATTCGTAGAAAATTTTATGAGACACTAGGTGATAAGAAAGAGCCAAATAAAGAGAGTCCTGCTTATATCGGTCTTGAGTATTGGAACCGAATGTTTAAAGTAGAAACCACTTTGAAAGGACTGCATCCTGAAGAGCGACAAAAACTTCCTGAAGAAAAATTAAAGCCGTTGTTTGACGAATTTTGGGATTGGGTGTCACAACTAAACTTCCTACCGAATTCAAAATTGGATACGGCAGTCCAGTATGCTGCAAAGAATAAAGCTGGTGTCTATCGAATTCTAGAAATGGTGAACTCGAACTTTCCAATAATAAAGCGGAACGGATGATTAAGGAATTAGTTATTGGTCGCAAAAACTGGTTACTTTCAACGATCCTGGACGGTGCGTTTTCTAGTGGTGTCATTTTAAGCGTGATGAAAACAGCGGAATTGAACCATTTAAATGTTCGAAACTATTTTGAATTTCTATTTAAAGAAATTCCGAATTTACCAGTTGTTTTAGAAGAAACCTTAAAAAACTACTTGCCGTGGTCAGAGTTAGTCTTAGAAAATTGTAAATAATAGCCTTAAATTCAAATTGATCTAAAAATCATTGAATTTAAGGCTTTTTGTGGTGTTTATAAACTGTAGGTCAAGGTACTTCGCTATACGGCGTTTACGATAGATTAATGAATCGAAACTAAATTGCCTAAGATTCCCAAGTATGTACCCCGTAACCAAGAAATTCGGTCAATTCGGTTTCAAGTAATTCATTCACAGCTAATTCAAGATGCGACCGAACAATTTCGTCTAAATCTTCTTTTCGGGCTAGAGCGTACATAATTTCTGTAGTAAACTGGTTCATAGGGAATGCGCCTCCTGTTAGTGGTTTGGTCACTTACTATCATAGAGGAATGGCATTCCCTTTTTCTATACCCATTTACACAAAATATTTTATACTATCCCAAAATTTTTTCAGTTTAAAAAGGATGATGTAACATCACCTTAATCGTGATGTAAGATGTATTTTCCCACACTTTCTTATTAACAAAACAATAAGTAATATATTTCGGACTGAATGATTTTTGCGCTAAATTCATTTTCTATTTCTTAACTCAAACCAATTCAATCATTACTTGTTTCTACTTTCTCACGATTTTACTTTTTTTCAAAAAAAAGTATGAAATCTCGGACCAAATTTATTATAATCCGCGCGATTTCCACTTACTTTCTGATAAACCAATTGACTAAGAGTAGTTTGAATGGTCATTTATTGAATTTATTTTTTGACAAAAAAAAGAGACGTCACTTTACGAAAGCAACGCCTTTTCCCGTTATTCAATTTGATTAAAAGAAAAAATCCCAATTCTGTTCAACTTCCAACATGTTACACCCAGATTACACCCCAATCTCAATCATATCACGAATATCTGCCCAAGCAGATTCTTCAATCTCCCCCATGAAAATTAAGAAGCGATAAAATTTCTTAAACGCTGCCCCACATTGTTTTACAGCCGTTTCACTTGTCGCAACGTTTGCGCTAAACCAATCATCTAGATAATGTAATGGTACCGTATCATCTGCAACGATTTCGGTCATACTCAGATAATAAGGGGCATATTCATTTAGGAATAAATCAATATTTTCTGTATGTTTTTTCACCGTCTTAGCTGCAAGTTGCTCTTTTTCTTCGAGATAGAATTTAAAATCAGTTAAAATTAATTCGTTGTTGTTCAAGACGGCCGTGATTTGCTTGCCATTTAGATCATAGACTTTTCGATCCGGCCATTCACGAAATCCTTGCCATTTCTTGGTTATGGTAAATTCGCTCGTCTCTTCAGGAATGACTTCATTGATGCGAAATGAGTGGCTAAACGCTTGCTGTGCCTTTTCAATCGGGCTTTGATAATCAATCGTCTGAAAAATCATATTTCCCAAAAGCAGACTCGCATTAATGTCGACTACACGCTCTAAGTCAAATAACTGCGGGCGACTAGTTGTGATCATATTCGTCAAAACACCGGTAACTTTGCGATTATGACCCGCGTTCACTTCAATTTTACCTGCTACACGGAAATATTCACGAACTTGTTTTTCCGAGATTCCAATTGTACGAAAAACCGTTTCAATTGCCATTGGGATCAACACATCCAAGATCTTCTTATTCTTCGCATCGACATTCACTAAAACAATCGGTAGATAGGTCGCATCATTCATCAGGATGACTATTTTTTTACGTTTGAGCGTTAAATAATTCGCATGCCATGAAAACAAAGGATTGGCTTTTGCAAAGGCCTGCGCTTCTTTTTTATCAGCAACTTTTGGCAATTGATTAAACAAAACTTGGGCTTTTGGGGTTGGGTTAATAATCATCGGTTATCCCTCTCTATCTTTTTCTTTCATTGTAACATAACAAAAAAACAGTATCCTTGAACAAGGATACTGTTAGAAACTGAGAATTCAGTTTTATTATTCCGCAGCGTTTGCGTCTTTGAGACCGTATTTTTTGTTGAAACGATCCACACGTCCGTCTGCTTGAGTGAACTTTTGACGTCCAGTATAGAATGGGTGTGAGTCTGAAGTTACTTCGACACGGATTACAGGGTAAGTGTTTCCGTCTTCCCATTCGATTGTTTCTTGAGATGACATTGTTGAACCTGTCAAGAATTTGTAGCCAGTAGTTGAGTCTAAAAATACAACTGGGCGGTAATCTGGATGGATATTTGCTTTCATGTGTTTTACTCTCCTTTGCCCTGGTTCATTTGCTTTACCAGAGTTAATTTGTCAATTTACAACATTAATATATTAGCACGTTTTGCCCTGTGATGCAATTATCTTTTCAGATTTCTTTTGGGAACTTTTTTACCAAACGAAACCTCATGAAAAGCCGTAAAAAACTGTTCATTATTCTTCGTTTTTTTCAAGAATTGAATGAGCTGTTCCGTATACTCCAAAGAATCTCCCAACATATTGTTGCGCAGTTTCCAAATTTCATCGAGTTGGTCAGCCGACATCAATAACTCTTCTTTGCGTGTCCCTGATTTCTTAATATCAATTGCCGGGAAGATGCGGCGTTCAGCTAGCTCACGTGATAATTGTAATTCGAGATTGCCGGTTCCTTTGAACTCTTCATAGATGACATCATCCATCCGACTGCCTGTATCGACAAGCGCCGTGGCTAGAATCGTCAGGCTCCCGCCTTCTTCGATATTTCGCGCTGCCCCGAAGAATTTTTTCGGCTTGTAAAGCGCGGCTGGGTCAATCCCACCACTCAGTGTGCGCCCACTTGGTGGTACAACCAAATTATACGCACGAGCTAAGCGGGTTAAACTATCCATCAAAATCACGACATCACGTTTATCCTCGACCAGTCGCATCGCCCGTTCTAAGACTAATTCTGAAACCCGAGTGTGATTGCTCGGTTGTAAATCAAACGTCGAGGAAACCACATCCCCTTTGACACTACGCTCTAAGTCCGTGACTTCTTCCGGGCGCTCATCGATTAATAAGACAATCAGTTCTACTTCAGGATGATTCGTCGTAATCCCATTAGCAATTTCTTTTAAGACACTGGTTTTCCCGGCTTTCGGTGGTGCTACAATCAACCCACGTTGACCAAAGCCCACGGGGGAAAAAACATCAATCATTCGCGTTGATAACCGACCTGCAGTTGACTCGAGCGTCAATTGGCGATTGGGATATAACGGGGTTAACGCGGGAAAATGCGGTCGTTCTTTGGCTTCTTCAGGATCTTTCCCATTCACACTTTCAACATGCATCAAGCCATAATAACGCTCGGATTCTTTGGGTGGGCGCGCTTTACCGGCGACCTTATCCCCATTACGCAACCCAAAGCGGCGAATTTGTGAGGACGAGATATAAATGTCTTCGGCACTCGGTCCATAGTTGATTGGGCGTAAGAAGCCATAACCATCTTGGCCGACAATATCTAAGACCCCTTCCATGATGAAGAAGCCCTGTTTTTCCGCTTGAGCCCGAATGACGGCTAAGGACAATTCCTTTTTGTTCATCTGACTATAGTAAGGAATTTTAAATTCTTTGGCATAGTTATAAATTTCTTTGAGCGTACTATTGTCTAGTTCCGCCATCGTTAAGTAATCAGCCATGATTATTCCTCAACCATTTTGATGTCTGCACCAATGGCAGTTAGTTTTTCGATAATGTGATCATAGCCGCGTAAGATATATTCGACATTGGTAATCGTCGTAATTCCCGTAGCCATCAATCCAGCAATCACTAAACAAGCACCCGCCCGTAAATCAGAAGCCACCACTTCAGCCCCTGTGAGTTTACTTGGTCCGTTAATAATAATCATGTTGCCTTCAACCTTCGCGTTAGCGCCCATGCGTGCAAGTTCTGGGATATGATTGGTCCGTTTCGCATAAATTGTATCCAACACTTCTGAAGTCCCTTGAGCTTTGATTAACAGTGGAGTTAGCGGTTGTTGCAAATCTGTCGCAAAACCTGGATAAGGGTAGGTTTTAACCGTTGCTGCCTGTAGTTCTTCAACCGGAAAAACTTCAATCGCATCCTCGCTAATTTCCATCGGCACACCAATTTCTTCTAATTTGGCGATATAGCTTTCTAAATGTTCATAAATCACATTATTGACTTTGATTCCTTCACCCACGGCAGCCGCTAGCGAAAGATAGGTCCCCGCTTCAATCCGATCAGGAATCATTGAGTGACGACAACCATGTAACTCGCTCACGCCTTCAATTCTAATTTCATTCGTTCCGGCACCTCGAATTTTTGCACCCATATTGTTTAATAACGTTGCTACATCGATAATTTCTGGTTCCCGAGCAGCGTTTTCAATAATGGTTTTCCCTTCAGCTTTGACTGCCGCTAACATCACATTGATCGTTGCCCCAATTGAGACCATATCTAAGAAGATGCGTTCGCCAACTAAACCTTTTTCCGTTGTACGTAAATACATCGCACCATGCTCGTTAGTAACACTGGCACCGAGCGCTTCAAACCCTTTGACGTGTAAGTCAATTGGACGTGGTCCTAAATAACACCCACCAGGTAAGCCCACCACAGCCTCACCAAATTTCCCAAGTAACGCCCCCATGAAATAATACGAAGCACGTAAACTATTGATTTTCCCACTTGGCATCGGAATCGACACTAAATTGGTTGGATCAATTTCTAATTGATTGTTAGCAAATTTGGTTTTAACGCCCATGATTTCTAAAATTTCGATTAACGAATGAACATCTTGAATATCTGGCACACCTTCTAAAATAACTGGTGAATCCGCTAAAATTGCTGCTGGAATTAAGGCCACTGCACTATTTTTTGCTCCACTAATTGTGACTTCACCTTTTAAGGGCTTTCCGCCATTGATAATAATTTTTTTCATCTATTTTCCACCTATATTTTCAAGTTTAATGTACGTTTATGTACTATCGACACCGCTCTCATTTTAACATATCGTGGAAAAAGAAAATAGTCAGGGAACCAAATCCTAAAGAAATCGTCACGGTATTTTCATCTAGTCATAAAATTGTTATCGAGCACAAAAAAACGACGCAAGTAAACTCGCGTCGTTCCAAATTATTTTTGATTGATTAAGCTTTGCCAGCTGAACCGAACCATTCGATATGCTCTTCAGCATCTTTAATGATTGCAGCTTTACCTGGTGCTAATAATTTACGAGGGTCAAAACCTTTTCCAGTGATATCTTTGTCAGCTTCGATATATTCACGAGTCGCTTTAGCAAATGATAATTGGAATTCAGTGTTAACGTTAACTTTAGATACACCCATAGAGATAGCTTTTTCGATTTGATCTTGAGGGATACCTGAACCACCGTGTAATACTAATGGTACATCTTGTCCTACAGCAGCTGCGATTTCAGCTAAGTGATCAAATGCTAAACCAGTCCAGTTTTCTGGGTATTGACCGTGGATGTTACCAATTCCACATGCTAAGTAGTCAATGCCTGTAGCAACCATTTGTACACATTCTTGAACGTCAGCTAATTCGCCAGAACCGATGATTCCGTCTTCTTCGCCGCCGATTGAACCAACTTCACACTCAACTGAGATTCCTTTAGCGTGAGCTTTTTCAACAACGTCTTTAGCTAATTTCAAGTTTTCTTCAAATGGTAAGTGAGAACCATCGAACATGATTGAAGTGTAACCAACTTCAATACATTCTAAAGCAGCTTCATAGTCACCGTGGTCTAAGTGAATCGCAACTGGTACAGTGATGTTTAAAGATTCAATTAAGTTTTCAACTAAGTTTTTAACAACTTTGTAGCCGCCCATGTATTTAGCAGCGCCCATAGATGTTTGGATAAGAACTGGTGATTTTTTCGCTTCTGCAGCTTCTAAAATCGCTTGTGTCCACTCTAAGTTGTTTGTGTTGTATCCACCAACAGCGTAACCGCCTTGACGTGCTGCTTTTAGAAATTCTGCTCCTGATACTAATGGCATAAAAAATTCCTCCTAAGTTTTAATAAACTTTATTTGCTAGGTTATACCTAACCAACGCTTCTATTTTATCAGACATTAAAAGCCAAAGCTACTAAAAGAGTTATTTTTCTTGCCAAAAAATGACAAGAAAATAGAAAATAGCTTTCGTTTCCAAATCTTTTTCTGAAATTAAGC
>JBKEDL010000017.1:0-2761 GCA_047975385.1 Enterococcus sp.
ATTTTCCATTTGTTCGTGTGGATTTCTTTATGGGAAATGGCCAACTCTATTTAGGCGAATTAACGTTTACCCCAGCCGGTGGCTTGCATGTGTATCCAAAAACGTTCGATCTTTGGTTAGGCGAGCAACTACAATTACCAGAGAAAATATAGTTAGTAAGTAATCAAAAAAATAACGCGATAAGAGCTGAGATGTAAAAAATCTCAGCTTTTTTTATTAAGGTAGTGGCGAGGTGAAAGGAGCACTAATTTGGTTTTTCAATGAATTTTCACAAAAAACACAAATTTTCTTTGGGGAATAGCTAAATAAAAATAGTAGCATGTTGTTTGTATTATATAACTTCAATTTGAATAAAGAATATGAGTAATGAAGATGTTTAGCAAGAAACAGGTTCTGTTGTAGTCAATGACTGTGATGGTAACTGCTTTTTTATTGCAGTCAGTTGAAATAAAAGGTCACGGATAAAGGATGGGGTCAAAATGAAACAGAAAAAAGTATCAAAGAAAAGAAAATGGTGGCTAATTATTGTTGGTATCCTAGCTGCAATTGTGATTGCAATTGCGGGTGTTGGTGCAGTCGTCTATTTTCAATTAAGTCACTCAATTCAACAGACGTATGAATCGGCTGAACGAACCAAAGAGAGTGTAGCGGCAACGCGAAAAAATGAAGTTGACATAAAAAGTCAAGAACCGTTTTCAATACTTTTAATGGGCGTTGATACGGGAGAATTAGGGCGAACCGAGCAAGGGCGCTCGGATGCCATGATGGTTGCGACCGTTAATCCAACTGAAGAAAAAACAACGATTGTCAGTATCCCGCGAGATACGTATGTGGAGATTGTCGGTAAAGGAACACAGGATAAAATCAATCACGCCTATGCCTTTGGTGGTGCGGGGATGGCAATGGATACGGTACAAAACTATTTAGAGGTCCCAATTGACCACTATGCGGTAATTAATATGGAAGGGATTGAGCAATTAGTCGATGCAGTTGGTGGTATTGAAGTTGCTAATGAACAAGAATTTGAAAATTTAGGTCACACGTATGCATATGGTCAAATTACCTTAACAAGTGAGAATGTTTTAGGGTATATCAACATGCGTTATGACGATCCGAAAGGTGACTATGGTCGCCAAGCCAGACAGCGTCAAGTCATTCAAGCCATTGCCGATCAACTACTTTCCTTTGAAGGTGTGACGAAGTATCAAGAAGTACTCGATACAATGGAAGAAAACTTTAAAACGGATATGACATTTGATGAAATGCAAACTATCGCCTTAGATTATCGTGAAGCGTTTACCACAATTAAAACCGATCAATTACAAGGGGCAGGCTTCATGCAAGATGGTGTGTCGTATCAAAAAGTCGACGCTGAAGAATTGGCGCGTGTGCAAGATGAATTAAATGAGCAATTAAATCAATAAAAGAAAGTGGCGAAAATATGGAAGAGACGATTAGTATTAAGGAAATCTATGACATTTTAAAGAAACATTTAAAAGTAATTCTTTTATGTACGGTAATTGGGGGCATCCTCGCAGGAATGATATCTTTCTTGTTTATTACCCCCAAGTATAGTTCACAAACCCAATTAATTGTTACCTTACCGAAAAGTGAAACAACCAATGTTAATGATGTTAATACCAATTTGCAAATGATTAATACCTACAAAGATTTAATCACTGGTGATTTGGTGATGAGTGAGGTTAGTAAGCAATTAGAGGATAATGCGAATATCGAAATGACGGAAGGGGAATTGCGGGAAGTAGTAGAGGTTACTCAATCACAAAATTCGCAAATGTTTTCAATTAAGGCAGTTGATGCCAACCCGAAAAATGCTAAAGAAATCGCCAATACGACAGCTGAGGTATTTAAAGACAATGCCAAAGATGTGATGAGTGTGGATAAAATCTCAATTATTTCTGAAGCTTCTGCCAGTGAAAAACCTGTTTCACCGAATAATAAGCTAATTATCGTAATTGGACTAGTCTTAGGGGCCTTGCTAGGTATAGTAGTAGCGTTCGTCTTCCAATTGTTTGATCGTACAGTAAAAGACGACAAGTTTATTATTGAAACGTTGGATTTAACTATTTTAGGTAGCATTCCATTGATGGACGATAAAGAAGTTGAAACAACACTATTAGAAAATACGATTGTGAAGGAAGCACCAACAAATGATCTTCCCAAAGAACAAGTAACAACGGAAGCCCCACGTCGTAGTCGCGCACGAGTATAGGAGGAAGAGGAATGGCAAAGAATAATAAAAGAAAAGCAAGCAAAACAAATCCGGTTAGTTTAATTACATTGGCTGATCGAACATCACCAATTTCTGAACAGTATCGGACCATTCGGACCAATATCCAATTTGCAACGACCAACGAACAAAAAATTCAAACCATTGTCGTGACTTCTTCTGGTCCTGGAGAAGGGAAATCAACGTCTTCGGCGAATTTAGCGGTTGTCTTTGCCAATGCTGGACAAAAAGTTTTACTCGTCGATGCCGATATGCGTAAACCGACGGTGTTTAAAACGTTTCGCTTAACAAATACCTTTGGCTTAAGTACGTTGCTAAGTACAGCTAAAAGACTAGTAGAAATTCGTCAAGAAACAGCCGTTGAAAACCTCTTTGTCTTAACGAGTGGGCCGAAACCACCAAATCCATCTGAGATGTTAGGTTCACCGCGGATGGATCAAATTATTGCTGAAGCCAAAGCGGAGTTTGATATTGTGATTTTTGATATGCCACCAATTGTAGCTGTAACCG
>JBKEDL010000052.1:0-3774 GCA_047975385.1 Enterococcus sp.
CCCTCTTTGGCGTTTTTCATAGGAAACACCACGGATTATTGGTATAATAGTTAGGATAAAACCTGTAAAGTTGGGAGTAATACTATGTTACGATTTTTTCCACAAAAAAAGAAATATATCCAAAAAGAAACAACGCATGAATTTAGCCCAGAAGGCCTCATCCCTAAACATGTCGCAATCATCATGGATGGCAATGGTCGTTGGGCACAAAATCGACGGTTGCCACGCGTTGCCGGACACAAAGAAGGCATGGAAACGGTCAAAAAAATTACCAAACATGCCTCAAATCTCGGGATTCAAGTCTTGACGTTGTACGCGTTTTCAACGGAAAACTGGAAACGACCGCAAGATGAAGTCAGTTTCTTGATGCAGTTGCCAGTCGATTTCTTTGATAAGTTCGTACCGGAATTAATGGCGGAAAATGTGCGGGTCAAAGTGATGGGCTACATCGATTTCTTACCCGAGCACACGCAAGATGCGGTCAAGCGAGCAATTGATCAAACCAAAGACAATACCGGAATGGTCTTAAACTTCGCCTTGAACTACGGGAGTCGGGCCGAAATCATCACCGCAGTCAAAGACATCGCAGAAGGTGTTGCCCAAGGGCAGTTGGCTAGCGCCGACATTACCGAAGAATTGATCGGTGAGCGCTTGATGACGGGCTTTTTAGCGCCTGAACTTCGGGATCCGGAGTTGTTGATCCGTACGAGTGGCGAAGAACGGATTAGCAACTTCTTGTTGTGGCAAATTGCTTATAGTGAGTTTCATTTCACGGATGCTTTGTGGCCGGACTTTAATGCCCAACTTTTAGAAAATGCTTTAGCGGATTTCCAAAAAAGAAATCGCCGCTTTGGTGGGTTGAATAAGGAGGAAACAAAATGAAGCAACGAGTCATCACCGCAGTTGCCGCGTTAGTGGTCTTTTTACCGATTATTTATTTTGGTGGGATTGCGATTGAAATTTTAGCGGCGGTTTTAGCCGGCATCGGTGTGTATGAATTATTTCGGATGCGCGGGTTGAATATTTTAAGTTTTGAAGGGATTTTAGCACTTGTCGGGGCCGTCTTTTTGGTCTTACCCAAAGAGCGTTGGTTCTTCTTTTTGCCAGAGCACACGGACAACGTCATGCTTTTTTATGTGATCGTCATGTTACTACTGGGCGCATCGGTGATTTCTAAAAATACCTATACCTTTGACGAAGCTGGATTTCCCATCTTGGTGAGTATGTATGTTGGTGTCGGGTTCCAAAACTTCATCAACGCTCGGGCGGAAAGTTTGGTAGTCTTAATGTTTGGTCTATTCATTGTTTGGGCGACAGATATCGGCGCGTACATGTTTGGCCGCAAATACGGTGCCCGTAAGCTCTGGCCGGAAATCTCTCCGAACAAAACGGTTGAAGGGGCGATTGGTGGGATTCTCAGCGCAGTGGTCGTTGCGGCGCTTTATCTCTTGATTTATCCTGGCGATGAGTTCTTTGGTTATTCGATGGTCATCGTCTTACTGATAACAGTCATCTTCTCGATGGTTGGTCAATTTGGTGATTTGGTCGAATCAGCCATCAAACGTCATTATGATGTCAAAGATTCGGGGAAACTCTTACCGGGTCATGGCGGGGTCTTAGATCGCTTTGATAGTTTATTATTTGTTTTTCCGGTCATGCATTTACTAGGAATTTTTTAAGAAAAGCGTGTTTGTTGGTTGAAAGTTCTAGACTTTCAGCCAACTTTTTTTGTTTGGTATCAGTCTGTACGGCGTTATGATAAAATGAATCTATCTACATAATCATAGTGAAAGTGAGGAAATAATATGAAAACAATCTTGACCTTTATCATCGTTTTCGGTGTGATTGTCTTTATCCACGAATTTGGCCATTTCTTCTTTGCCAAACGAGCTGGGATACTCGTTCGCGAATTTGCGATTGGGATGGGTCCGAAAATCTTTGCCAAACAAGGCAAAGATGGCACGGCCTATACAATCCGAGCGTTACCAATTGGGGGCTATGTCCGCATGGCAGGTGTCGGCGAGGACGATCCAGAGATGACACCAGGGATGCCGATTGCTTTAGTCCAAGACGCGCAAGGTGTGGTGAGTAAAATCAACACGAGTAAGAAAGTCCAACTGCCCAATGCGTTTCCGCTGGAGTTAGTTGAATTTGATTTAGAAGAAAAATTAACGATTTCGGGCTATATTAATGGGGATGAGAGTCAGTTGATGACCTATCCTGTCAACCATGACGCCACGATTATTGAACCGGATGGCACCGAAGTACGGATCGCACCCACCGATGTTCAATTTCAATCAGCGCCGTTATTAAAACGAATGATGACCAATTTCGCTGGTCCGATGAACAACTTTTTATTGACGCTCGTTTTATTTATCGTCTTAACCTTCATGCAAGGTGGCGTTAGTGTGACCGATACCAATGCGCTAGGGGAAGTCATGGCAGATGGCGTGGCCCAAGAGGCAGGCCTTGAAGATGGGGATCAGATTGTGGCAATTGACGGTCAAGAAATTACGAGCTGGGAAGATATCACCCAAGTGGTTTCAACGAGTCCCGGAGAAGAATTAAGTTTTGAAGTCCAACGTGGTGATGAGACCTTTACGACGTCGGTGACACCGGAAGCCGAGGAAGTTTCCGGAACAGAGATTGGGAAAATCGGCGTGCAAGTGCCGATTGACACGAGCTTTGGCGCGAAACTTTTAGGCGGTGTGCATCAAACCATCGATAGCACCTTGCTAATCTTCCAAGCGTTAGGCGATTTGATCATGCATCCGGACTTAGACAAGCTGGGAGGACCGGTGATGATGTTCCAGATGTCATCGGTTGCGGCCAATGATGGCGTGACCACGGTTATTTATATGATGGCTGTGTTATCGGTCAATTTGGGGATTTTCAATCTCTTGCCAATTCCAGCGCTCGATGGTGGGAAGTTGTTATTAAACGTGATTGAAGGAATTCGAGGCAAGCCGATGAGTCAAGAAAAAGAAGGGATTTTGACCTTAATTGGTTTTGGTTTATTGATGGTCTTGATGGTACTGGTGACTTGGAATGACTTCCAACGTTATTTCTTCTAAGTGTTAAAAGGGGATGGGGAAAAATGAAACAGTCTAAAATGATGATTCCATTATTAAAAGAAGCGCCCACGGATGTGGCGGACCTGAGTTATCAGCGCCTCATCCAAGGGGGATTTGTGCGGCAGGTAGTTCCCGGTGTTTACGGCTACCTGCCGTTGTTGCAACGAGTCTTTGGGAAATTACAAACGATAATCCATGAAGAATTACAAGAATTTGCCCAAGAGCTGTCGTTTCCGGATTTAGTGCCTGCGGATTTGTGGGAAAAATTCGCGCCGCTTGCTCTGGAGCATCCGGCCTATCCACTCCATGATCAAAACGGGCAGGAGTATCTTTTGGGAGCGAGTCAGCTCGGCGGGTATTTGAAACTTTTGGCGACAAATCAGCAAAATGCCGGCCTGTCGCTATACACGATGAAGACGAGCTATCGCAATGAGCGCAAAATCACCAGTGGCTTGATCAATAGCCGCGAGTATTTCAAACTAGAAGGGTACACGTTTCAAGCTGACCTGTCGCAATTAGAACTCAGTCGGGAGTTACTCAACCAAAGTTTGCAACAAATCTTTCGGCGTTGTGGGGTCAATGTGAAAAAAGTCATCGGTGAAAATCAGTTTCAACCACTGAAAAATAGTGATGATTTCGTGATTGTTTCAGAAAGTGGGACCGAAGCGATTTGTTACTCCACCGAAAGTAGTTATGGTGC
>JBKEDL010000056.1:0-51500 GCA_047975385.1 Enterococcus sp.
ATCTTTTTAGCTTCTTTAGTCTTTTTATACCTCGCTTTAAGAGAAACCTACTTAGTTTGGCGCTATTATCAAATCCCAATTAACGTTCATCAAAAATAAAAAACTAACACCAACCGTGTGACTAAGTTGGTGTTAGTTTTTTTATTAAAATTGAAAATTACCCTTCAAAATCATATAAAACCGTTGATAAGTAACGTTCCCCATTATCTGGAACAATCGCTAAAACTTTTTTACCTTTGCCTAGTTTTTTCGCGACTTCAATTGCCCCAGTAATTGCCGCACCGGCTGAAATCCCAACTAAAATCCCTTCTTTAGCACCAACCTCACGCGCTGTCGCGATTGCATCATCACCTTTGATTGCTAAAACTTCTTGATAAGCGTTTGTATCCAAAACTTTCGGAATAAATCCGGCTGAAATCCCTTGAATTTTATGAGGACCCGGTTGACCACCAGATAAAACTGGCGATTCTGCCGATTCAACGGCATAAACGCTAATTTCTGGATTCGCTTCACGCAATGCTTGCCCCGCACCAGTCACCGTCCCACCTGTTCCGACACCTGAAACAAAGGCATCCAAACCAGCTTTCCCAAATGCTGCTAGGATTTCTTGACCGGTCGTTTCCTGATGAATGGTTGGATTAGCTAAATTATCAAACTGTAACGGTAAGAACCAATCGTTTTCTCCCGCTAACTCATGAGCTTTGGCGATCGCCCCTTTCATCCCTTGTGCGCCTGGCGTTAGCACTAATTCAGCACCATAAGCTTGAATTAATTTACGACGCTCAACTGAGAATGAATCAGGTAGAACAATCACCACTTTATAACCTTTTGCGGCCCCAACAAATGATAACCCAACGCCAGTATTTCCTGAAGTCGGCTCAACAATCGTCCCACCTGGTTTTAAGCGCCCTTCTTTTTCAGCTTGTTCAATCATCGCTAGCGCAATCCGATCTTTCACTGAACCGGCGGGATTGTAAAACTCTAATTTGACATATACATCAGCAGCATCTTCTGGTACGATTTGATTTAATTTAACAATAGGTGTTTCCCCAACTAACTCTAAGATATTCTCAACTACTTTTACCATTTTTGATCCTCCATCACACTGAAATCTTATTTGATAACGATATTTATAAAATAATCATACGCTTCAGACCAAGAAGATTCAATAGTTCGAGTGATAAAAAGATTCTGTCATGATAACGACAAACTATCACGAAAAAAGATAAAAAGCGTAGAAAAAAGCACTTTCAGCTTTTTTCTACGCTTTTAATTCATTTTTTAACGGTGGATATACGTATATCCTGAAGCGCTCATTGTTGCATAGTTTGGTCCACCAGGTGAACTAAAGCCCATACCACCTTGCGAAATTGTTACTGTATTGTTTGCTGCATTGTATGATTCAACATAACCAACGTGTCCGTAAGTTGGATCAGCTGTCCAAACGCCACCAACTGATTGTCCTGGTAAGAAGACAATTACCGAACCTGCAGCCGGTGTACCGTTTACCGTGTAACCTTCGGCAGCTGCTGAAGCTCCCCACTGGCCACCGTTACCCCAATAAGAACCAACCCATGGTGCGCGATTTTTCACGTACCAAGTACATTGACCATATGCATAGGCATTAGCTTGTGATGAATGATCAATTCCGCCACCAGTGTTTGTTGCACTTGATGATGTTGTAGTTGTACTTGAACTTGTTGTTGTTGATGTTGCCGGTTTTGAACTTGTTGTACTTGGTGTTGTACTTGAAATTACCGGTTTTGAACTCGTTGTACTTGGTGTTGTACTTGAAGTTACCGGTTTTGATTCACTTGTTTGTGCTTCACTTGATGCAACTGTTGATTCACTTGTTTGTGTTTCACTTGATGCAACTGTTTCAGCCGCGCTAGCTTGTGCTTCTTCGGCTTGTGCTTTAGCAATACGTTCAGCCTCAGCTTTCTCAGCAGCAGCTTGTGCTTCTTGTTCTTTCTTAACGCGAGCAGCTTCAGCAATTGCAGCCGCTTTTTCGTCTTGTAATTTCGATTTATCGCTCTCAGCAGTTGCTTGCTCTTGTGCAAGACTCGCTTTCAACACATTTAAATCAGCTTGTTTCGTAGCAAGCTCATTCTTTTGAGATTCTAATTGCTCTTGTGTCGTTGCTAATTCAGCAATCGCTGCTTCATTTTGTTTTACTTTTTGCTCAACACTTGCTTGATCTTTCTTTTGTTGCTCAACTAAGTCGTTATTGGCTTTAACAATCGTAGTCATCGCTTGAACGCGACCAAGTGCATCACTCACTGAATCTGCACTTAACACCGCGTTAATCATATCAGTGCTTTGTCCGTTAACCTGAACGTCACGCGCTTGTTCTTCCATGACTTTTTCACGTTTAGCAATCCGCACTTTTAATTTCGCAATTTTATCTTGTAATTGAATAGATTCATTTGTTAATTTTGTTTGTTTCGCTTCTAGCGCGGTAACCTGCTGGCTAACAGAGTCAATCTCTGCTTGTAAAGCATTGATTTCTGATTGAGCAGTTGCCTGTTGTCCTTGTAATGCACTGATTTTCTGGTCTTCTTGTGCAATTTGGTCATCGATGGCGTCCGCTGCAGCAATACTTGGAGTTGCAACCGCTGTAAGTGTTAATGAGCATACTGTTAATGCTGATAATAGGCTTTTTTTCACTCTCTATTCCTCCGACTAGGTTCATTTATCCCTTTAATAAAAGTTAATTATAACTAAGAATTTCTAAAATTTCTTACGACAAGAGAATTGTAGCATATTCATATGTCAGTCAGATAAACAAAATATTACAAAAGTGTTTCAATTTTAAACCGCTTTATTGTTTCAGCGCATAAAAAAGGCCAATCAGTAGCTAACGACCGATTGAACCATTTTTAGAGATTCTTTTATTTGCTGATCCGAGTCAATATGACTGCGTTATTCGTTCACTCAAACTTCATTGATACCTGCTCTATCAGAAATGCATCTGTCAATATCGCCCCAAATATGAAAAGAAACTATTTCACTTGAAATAGTTTCTTAAATGGATAAATAAATAGGATAAAAATAATCATATTTAATAATAATGTCGGTCCTAAAAACCGAGCCACAAAGAACATCGGATCAACTTGTGTCAGCTGAAAAATTAATTGAATCCCGAGGGTAAATAACTCATAACAAGTGACCATAATGATACTACCGAAAAATAGGGTAAACGTATTTTCATATAAAATCGGTGCTAAGACAAACATCAACCAAATCATCAGCGGTAAGACAACCGCATATATCCCTAAAACACCGATATAGTAAAAATCAAAGACCGTACCTAAAATTAGTCCAGTAAGCATCATGTACGACTTAGGTAAAACCATACTCGCACACATCAACCCTAAGAGTAAAAAGTGAACACTTGCAATGTACATTCCTTCTGTCCAATACTCAATTAATCTCGTTAGCTGACCGTCTAACAACATTAAGAAAAATAAGCATGGGCCTGCATAATATTTGAGGTTTTCCTTCGTCAACATACTACCCACCCTCTACATCACGTTGGATAATCGTTACCACTGAAAGATCATACATATCCGCATACGCTTTGACATAAACCTGACTGTTTAAGCCGTTGCTATCCATCTTAACTTTGACCACTTCACCAATTGGCAAATCAGCGGGCGAATTCCCACCTAAGCCCGATGTTTGGACAACGTCACCTTCTTTAATGTCATTATCACTAACCATTTGTTCGACGATTAACTGATTATTTTTTTCATCATAACGATTCATGATACCAAATGAATCCCCGGACTCATCAAGGACACGTACCGGAAAATGATCCGAGTTTTCATTACTGGATGTTAACAGTTCGATTTTAGAGGTATTGTTATTAACCTCTAGTACGCGGCCCACCAAACCATTATTAGCCATCACGGCCATATTCGCTTCCACACCATCTTTAGATCCTTTATCAACCACCAAAGTGTCTTGCCAAGAATCTGGTGAACGAGTAATCACATTGGCCGTTACTTTTTCATAACTGGTTAAGGTCTCGTTCAAAGCGAGCTCTTCTTTTAAGTCACTAATTTCACGTTCATAATTTTCATTTTTTAACGCCACTTCATCGTACGTATCTAATTTTGCTTTCAATTGCTCATTCTCACTATACGTGACAAATAGGTCCTGAATTGATTCAAAGCTTTCACTCACAAATTGAGCTGGCGTTGAAACTACTCGATCGACCAACGCAACGCTATCATTCAATAGCGATTGCAGAAAATTATTTTTCTTCCCCTCCGCTCGATTAGCTGCGGTGATACTGATAATTGTGACGACAATAATCACGATAATCAGTGTAATAATAATATTTTTATTTGGATTAAATTTTTTCACAAGAGCACCTCAAATGTTTCGACTGATAACCATAATTTTACCATTCTTTCAATAGAAACAACAGAGAGCACGTCAGTCTTAAACTTTTTTTTGCAATTAAATAATAGCCTATCATCTGCCCAATTCATCAATATCCCGACTTTGAATAACCGCAAGCACACCTTTCGTAAACGAAAAAGCCACTGAATGTGCAACAAATTCATTACTTGCATACGATGTAGGCACCAAGACATCCTTTTTTGTCAAAGAGTACTTCGCACCGCTAATCGATAATGCATCCACCGCGGTCAAACAGCAAAAGGCTAAATACTTCATCGGCGCATGCTGCTTTAGTTGGTAGCTTCCGGGAGCAAAAAAATCGACTTGATTTTGCCAATCCGCGATGCGTATTTGGCGAATATACGGGGTAAAACGCGGTTCCAAAGCAACCCAAAGATTTGCCAACAAATGATCTAACCTACCACCGGTTGCACCGATTAAGGTAACGTTTGCTGTAGGATGTTTTCGGAAAACTTCTTGTAACGCCAATTGTGTATCCGTATCATCTTTTTCGGGTGGGGCAGATGCCATTTTTTGGGCGCTATTTTGAACGCGGTTCAATTCAGTTGGCGTAAGTGAATCAAAATCTCCGATTGCTAAATCTAAGGGACACTCTCGTTGCAACAAATACCAAGCCCCGCGATCGACACCGACATAATAATCAAAGTTACCAAGGGGGGGCCAAGTTTCAGGTTTACCACCAGCAACGATCAAAACGTCCATTTAACTCAAAGCCTCTTTTAAAGCTTGAATTTTTTCTGCGGGGTGTTCCGCGTTGTAAATATACGACCCAGCTACGAAGACATCCGCCCCGGCTTTTTGACAAAGTTTGGCTGTTTCCGGGACGATCCCACCATCAACTTCTATTTCATAGTGATAACCATATTCTTGGCGCATTTGGTTTAGTGCCGTAATTTTAGCGACCATTTCCGGAATAAAAGCTTGGCCACCAAATCCCGGATTTACGGTCATCACTAAAACTAAGTCCGCTAACGGCAAAACATGTTTCAGCGTTTCAATTGAAGTCCCTGGATTAATGGTCACCCCTGCTTTGACGCCATGCGCTTTAATGAGTTGCATGGCGCGATGAAGATGCGGCGTTGCTTCTTGGTGAATCGTGATAATATCTGCACCCGCTTGCGCAAAACTAGCAATATAATTCTCTGGGTTAACAATCATTAAATGACAATCAAGGGGGAGTTTCGTTACCGGCCGAATCGCCGAAACCACATTTGGCCCCAACGTAATATTGGGAACGAACTGACCATCCATCACATCTACATGGATATAATCTACTCCGTGTTGCTCCACAAGTTGAATATCTCGTTCCAAATTAGCAAAATCCGCACTTAAAATTGATGGTGCAATCTTCATAAATAGTGCCTCCTATTTTTTCTTTTTGCGATAAATTGGTCGACGATTTTCGACCTCTTCTAAAAACTGTAGATAATTTTTGTAGCGCGTTGCCGCAATGTTGCCGTTTTCCACTTGCTCTTTCACCGCACACTGTGGCTCTTTCACGTGCATACACTCCCGGAATTTACAGCTATGTGCAGCTGCTACAAATTCGGGAAACTGCTTGGGCAATTCCCGAGAGTCAATTTCTAAAAAGTCAATTGAGCTAAATCCTGGTGTATCGGCCACCAACCCGTCAGCAATCGCAATTAATTCGACATGTCTCGTCGTGTGTTTCCCTCGACCTAAAGCATCGGAAACTTTAGCGGTTGCCAAGCTTAACTCTGGTGAAATTTTATTTAACAACGTTGATTTTCCAGCTCCCGATTGTCCCATAAAGACACTCAAACGCTCTGGAAAAAAACGAATAAGCTCTTTGACACCATTTTCTTCATCTGGTACGACGACTTCATAACCAATTGCTTGATACGTCGTTTTAATTTCATTAACTAGTTGTAAATCACTCACTAAATCAATCTTGCTTAAATAAATAATTGGCTCAATCCCAACGTACTCTAAAGTTACCAAAAAGCGATCCAATAGATTGTACGAAAAATTCGGTTCCACAAGGCTGGTCACAACGATTCCTAAATCGACATTTGCCACTGGTGGTCGAACCAATTCATTTTTTCGCGGCAGTACTTCTAATAAATAACCATCGGTGAGACTACTGCTTTCAAAAATAACCTCATCTCCGACTAGCGGCGTGATTTTTCGATTACGAAAATTTCCACGCCCACGTGTTTGGTACGTGTCACCATCGGTTTTTACATAATAAAACCCACTTAATGCTTTACGAATTTGGCCTTGCAAATGCACTCCTCCTCTGTCTGTTTCATTCTATCATATTTTGAAAATTCTTTGCGAAAAAACAAGAGCAACCTCTTTAATAAAAATAAGGCTACTCTTATTTTAAGTATCAATCAAATGGGCACTTAGTTTTTGATAATGATTTCAAATCCCTGATTATTTTGAGCGATTGTTACTTGGCTATTGGCTTGCGTTGAAAAGAACGGAACTTGTTTCATTTTTTTCACACCCGCTTTGACTTGCCAACCAGAACTAGCCTGTAGTCGGTACATCGCCCCTGGAAGCTGTTCAAAGAAAATTCGCCCTTCTTCATCGGATGCAACCTGATAAACTTCCCCTGCTCGTCGTAGCGCTTTTCTCCCTTGCTTGTTATACAAAGTTATCTCGAGACCGACAATCGGCTCTCCTTGGCCATCTTTAATCCGAGCGATTAAATCAATCCGTCGTTTGCGCAAGCGATACCACCAAACAGTTCGAACTAATAACCCGATTAATGCTACTAGTAACAAGAGACAACCAACTAATATTAACAACGCTTGAATTGTGCGTTGCTGATTCCCTGACGCAACTTGTTCTTTTATTTCTGGTGTATAGGCAACTCGATGTCCGGTCACTAACAATCGATGTGTATTCACCATATACGGGGTACACGTTAACAATGTAACTAAATCTTGCCCTGGAATGATTTTGATCTTTGATGTATCTTCTGGTTTCACGATATCAATCTGATACACTTGATAAGCAAGTTTTTCATCACCAATCGTCACAACAAAAATATCATCTTTTTCTAACTCCTCTAAATCAGTAAATAAACGCCGCTCCGGTAGACCGCTGTGAGCAGAAATCACCGAGTGAGTGTCACTACCGCCAGTTGGATACGATGTCCCTTGCAAAACCCCCGCACCATAATTCAAAATTTCTTCATTTACTTCATCGAATAGCGGTAAATCCACTGAAATCTTCGGAATATTAATCGATCCGATTAAATGTTGCTTGAGTAGTTCGGCTTGTGCCACCGCTTTCACTTCTTGTTCAAACGGATCCGTTCCTGGAGATAATCCGGAATTGGCAAGCTCAGCATTGTGTTTCGTCATCTCTTTTAATTGTTCAGTATTTTTTTGTTCATCTTTTTCCTGATAGTAACTCATTCGTTGTTGATCAATAAAATTATTAAGTGCATCAATATAAAAAGGATAGAGTGCAATCGTCGCTCCAATAAAAAAAGTAATCAGCATCCCGATTTTTATTAGTAATTGTTTCTTGGCTCTACTCATTTTCCACTTCCTCCGAATGAAGTACTGGGGGTTCACCCGTCCCTTTAACACCTTTTTTTAACTTCCACTTTTTAGCCGTCAACCGAAACTGACGATCATTAACCCGCCCGACCTTCGCTTGCACGACCGGCCATTTTCCATCTGAAATCGACTTCACTTGGTAAAAATTCCCCGGTAACGCGTGAAACTGAACCACACCTTGAGCATCACTTCTGGTTACGATTGGTTTTCCAGTTAGTAAAATGGGTGCTTTCCCTTTGCGATCATACACTTGAAACGCAAGATTTTCTTGTTGCCCTGCTAGCGAGAAGATTAATTCATACGTTTGTTTACTTGCTTGGTAATACACCCATTTCCGCCAAATCCAATAGACAAAGAATGCTAAAAACAAAACAATGCCTAATATGAAAAACCACAATCGATGACGATGATAGCTTTGGGTCTGACTAATAGCTTTGGTTGCCCGGTCTGCTTCATAGGGGATACGATATCCCGTCACTAGTAACCGATGTGTATTTATAGAGTAAGGTGTGCACGTCACCAACGTCACTAAATCTCTCCCCGATTGAATTTTAACATCGTCCAATTGATCAGGTAAAACAACTTTCTTTGCTTCTACTTGATAAGCCAACTTTTCATCGGCTACTTCCACAAAAAACTGATCACCAATCGTCAACTCTTCTAAATGCGTAAATAAGACTTTTTCAGCGAGACCACTATGCCCCGTAATGACCGAATGGGTGTTCTGGCCACCAATCGGAAAGGATGTTCCTTGCAAAACCGTTGCACCTCGGTCTAACAAAGTAGCATTGGTTTCATCAAAAATTGGGAGTGATACATTAATTTTAGGAATATAAATGGCACCTATCGTATGTTGTTTATAATAATCGAGCCCAGGATCTTGGACATTTTTGGTAGCTTCTTCAAACGGATCGGCCACAATCCCCATTCCAGGGATGGCCGTTCCCTCTTTGATTTTGGCATTTTCTTTGGCTAGCCGTTGTTTCATCTCTTTGGCTTGCGCAGCATTTTCTTCTTGCATTTGTTCTTGATAATAACTCATTCGTTGTTGATCTAAGTAGTTATTCAACGAGTCAACGACAAAGGGATAAATAAAAATTATTGCTCCCGCGAGGAACATCACTGCCATAAACAGTTTTAATAGCAAATTTATTTTTTCATCTTTGGATAATGAATTTCTCTTGTTCATGGCGGCCTCCTAAGTCGTTTGCTTTTATTTTGATTTTAACACTATGTAGAAAAGAAGAGGGCAAAAGCATTTGCCTTCACCCTAACTTCTTTATTTACTATCAATTAAACCGCAACATCCTCTTTTGAACGTTTGTACCAAATAACGGCACCGGTCATCAACGCTAAACCAATCGCTAAGAAAGCGTAGATTCCGTTACCACCAGTTGATGGCAATAACCCTTTCGGCGTATTGGTCACATTCGTCAACTCTTCCGTGCTATAGCCAGGATTAGTGATTGTAAACTCAATCGCTTCCGATAATTTCACGTATTCATCACTTGGCGCTTGTGTTTCAATTAATTTGTAATCGCCATTCACAAAACCTTTGATCCAGATTTCACCAACTCCAGGTCCCCCAACTGTGGCAGTGGCAGCTGATTCAACTTCAGTCGCGCTCGCTTGTTCGGTTACCCAAGACTCAAACACATATTCATTCGTTGAACTACGGGTAAAGGTTGCATATTCGCCAGCTGCATTTTGAACCACAAATTTAGCGCCTGCTAACTCGTCACCGGTATGCGCATCGGTTTTCACAAATTTTTTCCCACTCGTAGTCACACCAGTTGGCGGTGTAATCTCTGTCGTTGATTCGTTGTTAACCGTTACTGACGCACTGTTTTTTAGCCCGGTGTCTGGCACAACTTCAGCAGTTAATTTCATATCATACGTGATAATTAAGGTCTGACCTGCCAAAGCCTTCACGGCATTACTCGCTACGTCTAAAGTAATCGTAAACCCACCCGCTTGCTCAGTAACGCTATAATCCGTAGCTTCCAATCCAGGAATCGCAACCGTTTCTGCTTGATATTCTAACCCCTCATCTGGCATATCAGTAATGACAAAACTTGATACTTGAGTAGGATCAGCGATATTAGCCGGGATGGGTACGTTTAATTGGTACTCAAACACATCCCCGGTTGTAACATTTTTATATTCTTCACCAGCAATCGTAACGTTGGTCTCAAAATCATCAATATTAGTAAATTCTTTCGTTGCTTCAGCTGTTTCATTTTTAGGATACAGTTGAATATTCGTATTTAACTCATCCGTATATTGGATTTTTCCGTCAACTAATACCGGATTGCCTTCACCATCGATCTCCACTTTATAAACAGGCATGGTCACAACCATCGGCACAGCTTTTTTCGTAATCGTTGGTGTAGTTGGAGTCGATGTTTCTAAGATTAAATAGACCGCATCTTTACCTGCTGCATTCTTTAATGGTAAGTTGGCAAAGGTTGTATGACCATCTGCCGCCGTTTCCTGTTCCACGCCTAAATTGGTTGCACCTGCTGGTAAGCCCGATTCAGCTTCCGTTTGGATGGTTGCCACAGCTTCAGCTGGTGTACTTCCACCATCCACCAATTCGTAGTAACGAGCACTAGCATCATAAAGTGTAAAACCCGCACCTGCTAATGGTTCGCCACCAAAATTAGACATTTCTTCCCCTGAGTTTAAGATATTATCCGGCATTTGCCCTTCATCCCAAACCCGTTTATTCACTGTGATACTCGTTGTTTCGACTTCAGCGACTTCAGTTGCTTGTGCTGTGCCAGCAGCCAAGACGCCACCTAATAACGGCAATGTCATCAAAGTCGTTGCTAAAACACCCCATAACTTACTTCTCTTTTTCATTGTATTCCCTCCAAACGTTTGATTAGTTACTTTATTTTTGTTACTTAAACTAATTTTTTTTGGTTTGATTTTTCTTCCATAAAAAGATACTTGCACCAACAATTACCACGCCAAGTAAAGAGATGGCAGCTTTCGCTTCAGCAGTTTGTGGCAAATACTTGCTTGATTTGCTGGGTGTTGACGTTATCGGTTTCACCGGTGTTGTTGGTTTCACCGGTGTTACCGGCGGAATAACTTCGGTTTCTTTAACCACGAAACTATTTTTAGGATACAAATGAATCGTGTTCAATACTTTCCCAGGATTCCCTGGATCTTCCACCGGTAACATAAGTAACAGTGGCGCAGCTGGGACTAATGTCATCTCTGCCGCTAATTGTGGTTGTCCGGTTTCTAAGAAAAGGTATGCAGCATCTCGCTCAGCTACTTTAGTAGGCAGTGATAACGAAATCACCCCATCCTCGGCCGTCGTATACTCACCAACTAAAGTGCCTTCAGTTTGCATCAATTCTTGTAAATCAGCAATCGAGGCATCCATCATCGCTTGTGCAACTTCTTTTGACGATTTTTCTTGCAACTGTTCTTGAACATAGGCACTCACTTCATAAACCGTGAACGTCACACCTGAAAGCCCTCGACTTGTCTGAGGATCAACTAAGGATGACGCTTCATCTTCTAACGTAATTTCGTGTCCTGAATTTTGATAACTGGGTAGTGGCTCTTCACTTAGAGATAAACGCTTATGAAGAACCACGGTAACCCCCGGTTGTGTATCCGCTTTCACCAGCTGACTATCTAACACACCGACTAAGGGTACCAAGATAAGTAAAACAAACAACAGCTTTTGCTTCATCTTACTTTTCCCCCTTTCGATTCCGGTACACATAATAACCACCAACAGCTCCTGAGAGTGAGACGATGGTCATCGCCGTAAGCGCATATAACGCACGACCTCCACCACCAGTTGCCGGTAACATCCCCTTGCTCTTATTTTGCACGTCGAGCGTAATCAGGTTGCCTTCACTAGTGATGACACCATCTTGAACTTCATCATCAATGGTTACTTCACCGGTTTGACTAATCACCAACGTAATTGGTCCAGCTAAGCCAAGATACCCATCTGGCGTCACTATTTCTGTTAGTTCATACGTTCCTGGTCGTAGCTCGGTAAAGGTAAAGAGCGAACCTGACTCCTCATCACTTGTTTGTTCTTTGGAATACGCCGTTGGATCATTGGCATCTTCCAACTTAAAGGTTGCTCCGGCTAATCCGAAACCAAAACTGGTTTTCTTCGTCACTTGCAGTTCAAAATCCTTCAGCTGATTAATAAGTAGACCGTTCTCTGGTAACCCTGAGACTTGGAGTGTTGCTAAATCATTCGCATCCTGAGTAATCGTAATTGTACGATCGGGAATTTTTTGATACCCAACAGGAACCGTTGTTTCGACCAATTGATAGACACCGATCGGTAAATCAGTAAAGCTTAAATTACCATTTTCATCACTCAATACTTCCTCAGTGACGGCCTCACCCTCTTGATACAAGGTAAAACCAGCTCCGGCTAACGGTGTTGTGCCATCATTTCCTACTTTCTTTAAAGCAAACTCCGTGGTAACTAACGTATTCGTTACCGTGACTTTGGTATCATCCTCCGTCGTGGCAATGATACTTGCAGGTGTAATGCTTGGGTTCTGATACCCAAGAACATTTGTTTCTTCACCGCCGACCAATTCGATTACCCGATAATAAATGACATTCCCAGCTCTTCTAATTGGTAAATCGGTAAAGGTCGTCTTCAAGGAATCACCTGAAGAACCCGCGGGAATAACTAACCGTTGCCCATCCACATCGACCCAATCACCAGTTGGCGTCGTTATTTCTTGGAGTTGTAAGGTGATTTCTTGTTGCAATTCCCACTGATTATTATTATCTTGCCAAATTTTTTCGACTGGGATATCAATCGTTGCGCCTGGTGCTTTCACCGAAGGAACGGCAAAATGTAACACATTGCCATTGCCGTTAGTTAAATAGGTCGTTTTATTCGCTGGGTAAAACGTCCCATCACGGTATTCTTCTTTCAGAGTTACAGTATAGGTGATGCGATACCCTTGCCGTCTCAATAACTCTCCCGCACTATTGACGACTCCACCTAAGTTCACATTACTTAAATTGATTGCTGAATTATCATTGGGAATCGTAACGTTCACTTGACTTGCATAAGCAGGATACCCCGAATTTGACGATGGTGTAACACTCGTGGTATTGGCATTAACATCGACACTTAACGCCGATGATTGGACTGAACTCCGATCCAACGTCACGTATTCACTCATCGGATCAAGAACCGTTGCATTGGCGATTGTCGAAATTAAATTTGCCGTGATGCTATCAAAGGCCGCGAGTAATTCATCCACGTTATTGGCATTAAAGGAACGATTACTTTCCCCTTTAGCCAGTGCTAATAGCGTTTGTTGTGCACGACTATCATTATTTAAATAAAAGCCAATTGAGTATGGTGTTACGGTTGGAAATTCAGTAAAACGTTTGGTAAACAAGTTCGTATTAGCTGTAATCGTACTTGTATTTCCAGGAGTCCCACCGCTACCGCTTGTATCTGTCCCATAGTAATTATTGTTACTTAATGATCTTCTAGAGGTATTGCCACTATCAATAGTACTTGTACCCGCCAAAGCCAGACTATCAGCTAAATTATGGTTTGAATAACTAGTAGTCGGATACATGGTTGGTAAGCCATCGGTAATAGTAATCAAGACTTTAAACGCATCCGCTCGGGCACCGCGAGTCGTGTTGGTCAATAGATCCATCCCAGCATCCACCCCAAAAAAGGTCGGGGTATAAGAACTAGTCGGACTAGTTGGACCGTTTTGATAAACGGGATGATTAGTAATGTCATTCGCATTCGTGGTATAGCCACTACCGGAAAATAATGCTGTATCAGCTCGGGGGGTGTTAGCTCCATTTGAACCAAAACCAACTAATCCCACTTGGACGTCACGACCGTCACCAAACACATTATTGGCAAAGCTGGAAACAGCTGTTTGTAATTCTGACCATCTCGTCTGCCCACCACCAGTACTACTAGTCATACTGCCTGATTTATCAATTACCAAAACAACATCAATTTTAGGAATCGGTGAAATGGCATCCCCAATCATATCGAGTTGGACTTCAAATTGATTCGGATCATTCGTTGGCGAGACCGTTTTTTTAGTATAGGCATCCCCTGAATAGACCTCAGTTAATTCAATCGGGTAATGATGATACCCATTTGAAAAATCAAGACCCGCTTCACCAGCCGGATCTTCAAAGACGTTGGCTAATGCCTGCCCGGATTCCCCCCCCGTTGAAGAACCATACTGATAAGTGTTCACATTTTCAGCAGTATCGCCAGTTTCACCATACTCATCGGTCCCATGAACGGAATAGATCCCCGTTGGATTGGTCTCATCCGTGTAATCAAAAGGATCAGTCAGACTCGTGTTTCGTGGGGCAACTTGTGGTAGCGCTCTGCCTAGCGCCCCTCCAAAACCGTCAAGTAACGCATCATCTTGAACTTCTGCTTCTTTACTTACTTCACTCGTTGATTCATCTGTCGGTTCACTTGATTCTTGTGTTGATTCATACGTCGACTCACTTGATTCTTGCGTTGAAGCAGTCGTTGCGGCAACTGTTTCACCCTCATTTACTGTTTCGCCCTCATTTATAACAGCGCTTTCAACAACCTCACTTTCTTGTACCACTGATACTTCAGTGGTACTGGTAGCCGTTGACTCTGTGGTACTTGCTTGCGTTGATATTTCAGCGAGCAACTGATGCGGCCCCGCTTGCTCTTTTGATAAAATATTTTCTACCACCATTGGCTCTGCCGCACTGTCCGTAGTTAAAGACGTGGTAGTTTCTTTCATCACCTGTGCTGCAATTTGTTTATCTAGCTGAACTTCAAGGGTTGTTTCTGCGGTGGCCGCTGTTTCAAAAATCAAAATACCCTTATGATCTGCAGTAAATTCTTTTTCTAGCCACCACTGATCGTTTTCCAACCAATTCTCCCTATCGAGAACCTTAGCCGTATCGGCCACCTTGAATTTGACGCGCAACTGTTCGTTTTCTTGCACATGGGTCTCATAGTCAACAGTCCATTTGATGGTTTCCCCGACAATTTCATAAGCTACATCCACCGTTAATGCATCTTCTTTGACTAACGATTGCTTCGTCGTTTCTGCATGAATTTCTTCAGGGAATAGCGCAAAGACATTTAGTATGTAGGGTACTAACAATGCCAAAACCATCAACACAGACGTTAACCCATGCCGTTGCTTTCTCATTCTCATCATCCTTTCCTAAATTAATCTTTAGAAAAAAACCAGCTACTTTCTACCGCATATCCCTCCCTAGAGTTTTTAAATTCATTAGAATCTTATTACACATTTGTTAAAAAATCAAATTCAAAATCTATAAAAATACAAAAAACACGTTTTTTTATAGATTAGAAAACAATTCAAACAGAAGTGAAAAAACTATCAAAAACACTGTTGAATACCCTTACAAAATAAAGTCGTATAAAAAACAATGATAACAAAACGCGTTATCCATCATACATCTCAAATTAAAATAACATTATAAACAAAATAAAATAATTTATCTTGCAAGTACTAATTTTTAGACAAAAACACCCAAAAACACTAGTTGATAACAAACTAATGTTTTTGAGTATTTATTCTTGTTATTCTGTTGAATTCGACTCTTGTAATTCAGTTGAACTCGACTCTTGTGTGGCAGTGGTTTCTGACGCTGTTGAAGTTGATGAACTCGTAGGCTCGCTTGGACTTGAGCTCGATATTTCAACTTCGGGGCCGGTTGAGTAAATAATCTCAACACGATTACCAACCTCAAGTTCGGTTCCGACGCCAGGTTCCGTTCGTAAAACACGCCCGGCAGCAACGTCGTCCGATGCTTCTTCCCCACCATCTGCATATTCTAAGTCATTATCAGCTAAGTATTTTTTGGCCGCGGTTTCCGTCTCACCACTCAAGTCTTCTAATTCCACCGTTTCTGGTCCAGTACTGACAACCAACGTAATCGGCGTTTGACCGACAATCACCTCTTCATCGGCATCAATCGACTGGCTAATGACTTCACCGGCCTCACTCTCGTCATCACTTTGCTCTTTGACGGTAATCTGATCTGATGAAATTCCTAAAGAAGTTAAATTACTAACAGCACTCTCGTAATCTTGACCGATAACATCGAGCATTGATACCGTGACGATATCTGGGCCCGTACTGATGGTTAACGTCACCGTTGTTTGTCCAGGTAGAACATCTGCTCCTGCAACTGGCGTTTGACTAATCAATAATCCATCATCCACCGTATCACTACTTTGCTCTTGTACGGTGATTTGGCTTTCTAAAAGTCCGAGTGTCGTTAATTCACTAAGAGCACCGTTATACCCATAACCGGCTAGATTGGGCATCGTTACCGGTTCGACTCCTTGACTGACAATTAAGGTGACGGTATCTTCTTTCGGTGAAACCTCATCCCCACTTTCAGGACTCTGACTAATGATCTTGCCCTCCTCAACCTTACTACTATATTCCCGATTGACTTCGATTTGATTTTCTTGAAAATCTAATTTCTTCAAATCATCACGAGCATCCTCATAGGTCCATTCAGAATAATCTTTCATGGGAATCTTTTCAGAACCTGAGCTAAGGTATAAAGTGACTTCACTCCCTTTTTTCACGACATTTCCTGAAATCGGATCGGTTTTAACCACGCGGTCTTTATCAACCTCATCACTTGCGATTTCTTCTAGTTGGTCGGCAACAACTAGACCTTCATCTTCTAAATCTTGTCTGGCTGTCGCTTCTGTTTTGCCACTTAAATCTGGAATGGTTACTTCACTATTTCCCATACCGCTAAAAAAGACGGCTGCAAAGACACTTCCACCCACCAATAATAAGAGTAAAATCACCAACCACCATTTTCGTCTTTTTTTCGGTGGTTTACTCACTTTCTCAATCGGCGGTTCTTTTTCGACAGCTGGTATGGTTGCCATATCTTCTGGAATCGGCGTCAAGACTTGTGTTTCAGCAGTCATCGCAAACGGTTGCCAACGGGGTTCATTTAAGCGTTCCACAGATAAAACTTCCACCAAATCCTGCCGCATTTCGTCCGCCGTTTTGTAACGATCGGCTGGATCTTTAGCGGTAGCATGTAACACGACATTTTCTAATGACTGCGGGACTTGAGCGTCATAATTGCGGACCGGTGGAATTTCTTCTTGAAAATGTTTTAACGCAATTGTTACCGCCGACTCACCATCAAAAGGAACAATCCCCGTTAGTAATTCATACATGATAATCCCTATCGCATAAAGATCGGACTGATTGGTTGCCATGCTTCCTCTTGCTTGCTCAGGTGATAAATAGTGAACTGAACCGAGTATACTATTCGTTTGCGTGAGCGATGTTTCTGACAAAGCAATCGCGATCCCAAAGTCTGCAATTTTCACAACGCCATCATCATTAATTAAAATATTTTGTGGTTTCATATCACGGTGAATAATCCGATGTTGATGCGCCAATGAAATGGCCGCTAAAATTTGTTCCATAATATCCACAGTTTTTTGATAAGACAACGGATAATTAACTTTGATAAAACGTTTTAAGTCCATCCCTTTGACATATTCCATGACTAAATACTGCATGCCATCTTCCTCACCAACATCATAAACAGTCACAATATTAGGATGAACAAGTTCTGAGGCTGCCAATGCTTCACGTTGAAAACGACGAATGGCGGTTTGATCATTTTGAAAATCAAAACGTAATACTTTAACCGCCACTTCGCGATCCAAAATCAAATCTTGGGCTAAATAAACATTTGCCATGCCACCACTGCCAATATTGCCAATGATTTGATAGCGGCCATTAATTTTTCTTCCGATATCAAGCATTGACAGGGCCTCCTAGATCGATTACTAAGGCCGTGATATTATCAACGCCTCCCGCCTCATTTGCCGTCGTAATTAATTGCTTCACCTTATCTTTTAGTGGTCTTTTTTCACTCAAGATGTTACTAATTTCTGCGGGACTCACCATATTCGTCAATCCATCAGAAGCAAGTAAGAAGATATCGTGAGCTTCCATGAAATGCGTGATCACATCAACTTTTACCGTTCCCGGCATCCCTACCGAACGTGTTAAGATATTTTTTCGCGGATGATTTAACGCCATTTCTGGTGTAATTTCTCCTGACAAAACCAACTCATTGACTAAAGAATGATCTTCTGTCAATTGAATAAATTCTCCTTGACGCAAAACATACGCCCGACTATCGCCGACATGAGCCAAAGCAAATTGTTGTTCAAAAAGAGCCATGGCCACCAAAGTAGTCCCCATCCCAGCAAGTTCAGCTTGTGCTTGCCCATTTTGATAAATGACTTCATTTTCTTTTTGAATATGTTCTTCGAGCCAAGCAATCGCTTGTTCGGGGGTATTAAGATTGGCTGTTTGCCACGCCAGTCCTAAATCTTCAACTGTTTGCTTACTGGCCACATCACCAGCTTGATGTCCACCCATACCATCAGCTAAAATAGCTAATGTTCGGTGATTCTCATCACTAAATACGCCCGCATAATCTTGATTTGTATTGCGGCGCTTTCCAACATCCGTTTGATAACAAATTTCCATAATAATCACCTCAGTCTTTTTTGCGAAGACAGCTAATGAAAAAGCCATCTGTATGGAATTGTTGCGGGTAAATCGTTAACATCTTCTCATTGATGAGAGTCGCTACCGTTTCGTTGACAAGCGGTTCAATTAGCTCAAATTCTGGGTGCTGCGCTAAGAATTTGGTTACCACTTGTTGATTTTCTTCATAAGCAACTGTACAAGTACTATAAACCATAATCCCACCTTGCTTCAAGGTTACTGCCGCACTATTCAGAATTTCGAGCTGAATCTTAGGCAATCTTTCAAAATCAGTTGCTTGTTTATTGTATTTGATATCTGGTTTTCTGCGCATTAAACCTAAACCTGAACATGGTGCATCAACTAGAATGCGATCGAATTGTCCTGTCTCAAAAACTTCGTTAACGGTCCGAGCATCTAAGGCTTTCGCTGTTACTACGTTATCGACATGCAAACGTTTGGCATTTTCTTGAATTAATTTAACTTTCTTTTGATGAATGTCTAACGCGGTAACCTGACCGCCGCTTGCTTGATCTAAAAAGCTTGCAATATGCGTGGTTTTCCCCCCAGGCGCCGCACAGGCATCTAGTACTTGATGATGGGATTCTACTTGTAAGGTTGGTGCAACTAACATTGAACTTTCATCTTGAACCGTCAATAATCCGTATGAGAACAATCCACTGCCAGCTAAAAAGCCTTTTTCTGCAACAATTCCATAAGGCGAAATTTGACTGGCTTGCGCTTCAATCCCCTCGTCTAATAAGGTTTCCATTGCTTGCTCACGTGTGATAGTTCTGGTATCCACGCGTGCACTCACGTGGCTGTGTTCAAATAATGATTGCCCTAAGTTTCTTGTCTCTTCTAAGCCAATTTGAGCAATAAATTTTTCAGTTAACCAACGTGGCATGCTAATTTCTGTGGCCAAACGTTCGATCGGATCTTTAATTTCGGCCGTCGCTGGCACACCATTTCGCTGGATATTACGTAAGACGCCATTTACAAATTTTCCGATACCAATATTTCCGCGGACTTTGGCAATTTCAACCGCCTCATTAAAAATAGCATGGTTGGGCACTTTATCAAGATACAACATCTGATACAACGAAAGCCGCAACAATAAACGAACCCATGGATCAATTTTTTTAGCCTGTTGAATGGACGGTTGTAAGTAATAATCCAAGAGCAACTGGCGGCTAATCGTTCCATAAACCAATTCTGTTAACAAGCGACCATCTAGTTCATTTAATTTCCCCTCATTAATTAAGTCGTTGATTAATAAATTCGAATAGGCGCCACCTTTAGCAACGCGCTCTAATGCATCCAATGCCACAAAACGGACACTCTGACGTAATTTTTTATTTTTACTCATCCTGGCCTCCTACCTTTTGTCCTACAGCAACACTTTGCCCAATACCATTTAAGAAAGCTTGAATCGTTTGGCGACCTTTTCCAGCTGGTTGTAATTCATCAATTGCTAAAATCGTACCTTGTCCACAAGCAATCCAACAGGCTTTTTTATCTCGACGAATAATGGTTCCTGGTTTTTCTGACGTGGTTTCTGTAAGTGGCGTGACTTGCCAGAGTTTCCAGCGCGAACCTTGATAATTGGTAAAAGCAATTGGCCATGGGCGCATGCCACGGACTTGATAATCAACTTCGGCAGCCGTTTTTTGCCAGTCAATTTCTTCTTGTTCACGAGTAATATTCGGTGAAAAACTCACTAGTTCAGGAATTTGTGGTTGTTTGGGGATTTTCTCCGCAATTAAATCCGGTAAAGTCGCCAATAACAACTCTTTGCCCAACCGACTAAGTTTTTCAAACATCGAACCAACATCGTCTTGATTGGTAATTGGGATTTCAGCTTGCGTAAAGATATCGCCGGCATCCATTTTTTTGATCATTTCCATAATCGTCACACCCGTTTTTTCATCCCCATTCATAATTGCATAATGGACCGGTGCTCCGCCACGATACTTCGGTAACAACGAAGCGTGAACATTAATGGCACCCAATCGTGGAACGGCCAATAATTTTTCTGGTAAAAATTGACCAAAAGCGGCGGTAATGATTAAATCTGGTGCTAATTCAGCAATTTTTGTCATTTCAGGTGAACCAGCAATTTTTTCTGGTTGCAACACTAATAATTGATGTTTGACGGCCGCTTCTTTGACCGGTGTCGGTGTAATGACTCGCTTGCGACCGACCGGACGATCCGGTTGGGTAACCACTGCTACTACTTCATAGCCTTGTTCTAGTAAACCTTCTAAAATTGGAACGGAAAAGGCCGGTGTTCCCATAAATACAATCTTAGTCATGTCCATGCGCCTCCATATACTCATCTAATTTCTCTTCAGGAATTTTTTCAAGTAATTTATCGGTAAATAAAATCCCATCTAAATGATCAATTTCATGTTGGAGCGCGCGCGCCAAAAAGCCGCTCGCCACAACTTCCATCCCTTCGCCGTCGCGATCAAAATAGCGGACGGTAATTGATTCTGCACGTTCAACCGTCCCATAGAGATGTGGGAAACTCAAACACCCTTCAACAGCGATCTCACTACCTGATTTTTGAATAATTTCAGGATTAATCAGTTCAAATAAATCGTTTTCTTCCACTTCAACCAACGCCACACGAATATTTTTACCTACTTGCGGCGCAGCAATCCCCACGCCATCGTGGGCTAGCATCGTTTCATACAAATCATCTAGAAATGCGACGAGTTCATCCGTGATCTCCTCAACAGGTTCATTCTTTTTTCGTAATAGTTCATCAGGATGAACAATAATTGGTAAATGCATAGGTTCTCCTTTAAATAAAATTTTGGGGCTCATTATCAATGCTAATCAACAAGCCTTGTCTTTGATCGCTTTGGGTTTCATTTAAAATCTTTTGTAGCGCACGTTTCAACTCCGGCTCGCCTTTATGTTTAATCAACAGTTGATAATAATACCGATTCTTAATGCGTAAAATTGAACTTGGGGTTGGGCCTAATAAGATGCCTTGCTTACTAAGGACTGGTTCTAATGCCTTGGCGATTTCAAATAATTTTTGTGCAGCTAGATGCTCTTTTTCGTGACTGGCCGTGAGCTTCACGGTAAAAAAATACGGTGGGTACTGACTGAGATGTCGCATCCGCATCTCACGTTGATAAAACCCTTCATAATCTTGCTCCTTGGCAAATCCAAGCGCATAATGTTCTGGATTGAACGTCTGGATAATCACCTCACCGACTTTCTGTGCTCTTCCTGCTCGACCACTCACTTGCGTTAGTAACTGAAAGGTGCGCTCGCTCGAACGAAAATCAGGTAAATTCAATGAGGTATCAGCATTTAAAACACCCACTAACGTAATATTGGGGAAATCCAATCCTTTGGCAATCATTTGTGTTCCTAACAAAATGTCCGCTTCTTGATTTCCAAAGGCTGTTAAAATTTTTTCATGTGCACCTTTTTTCCGCGTGGTATCGACATCCATCCGTAAAACGCGCGCTTTTGGAAACAAGCCTCGCAATTCCTCTTCAACTTTTTGTGTCCCCGTCCCATAATAACGAATTTTATCTTTCCCACAATCCGGACAGCGATAAGGAATCCCTTCTTCGTGACCGCAATAGTGACAACGCATCGTTTTGGTGTCCATATGTAAGGTTAAGGAAATATCACAATTGGGACAGGGTAATACATAACCGCAATCACGGCACATCACAAACGATGAGTACCCTCGACGATTCAGTAGCAAAACAATTTGTTCTTTTTTAGCCAAACGCTCTGAAATTTTGGTTTTTAATTTAGCTGAAAAGTTGCCCAAATTTTTTTGTGCATATTCTGTTTTCATATCAATTACTTCCACTTGGGGGAGCGTAGCTTGAGGATTCGCTCGTTTGGTCAACGGTAATAATTGATAAACCCCTTTTTGTGCTCGTGCTCTCGATTCTAGTGATGGGGTAGCACTTCCTAAAACGATTGGGCAATTATGATATTCTCCACGCCAAATAGCCAAATTTCTCGCATGATAACGTGGTGTCTCATCTTGCTTATACGTCGCTTCATGTTCTTCATCAACAATGATTAAGCCAATATTTTCTAAAGGAGCAAAAATCGCTGAGCGCGCACCGACGACAACTTGTGCCTCACCACGTTCAATTTTGCGCCACTCATCATACTGCTCACCTTGTGATAAACCACTATGCAAAACAGCTACAGCCTTGCCTAAACGACTTTTAAAGCGCTCGACCATTTGGGGGGTTAAAGCAATTTCAGGTACTAGCATAATTGCCGTTTTCCCGAGTGGTAAAATCGAAGCAATCGCTTGTAAATAGACTTCCGTTTTGCCACTTCCGGTAATCCCTTCTAATAAGAAGGTTTGCGCTTTTTGTGCTTGATGGGCTTGTAAAATAGCTGCTAACGCTACTTCTTGTTCTTGGTTAAGTGCCATATGTTGTGTTGCTTGAAATTCTTTGTGGGCAAATGGATCACGATACGTTTCAACAGCCACAATCTCTAACCAGCCTTTTTTTTGGGCTTGATTTAATAAAGCGGTACTAATTCCCGCTTCGGTAAACTGCTTAATCAAGACCGGTTGTGTTTGCCGGGATAATAAATCAAGTAATTGAAATTGCCGGCGCGCAGTTGCTCGAACTTCTGCTTTCAACGCTTGAAAATTTTCGCTAGTAACCTTACTATGGACCACACGTTGTAATTTGACTCGATTTTTATTTTTCACAAGATAACGAACTTCCACCGCTCCTTGTTGACGTAATTTTAAGAGTGCTGGTAGCCGACCATCGGCTTGCGCTTCTTGCCAATCAATTTCAGCCGTGTCCGCAAAAATTTTTTGCGCCAAAGGATTTTTAGGATCGACTAGTTGGATTTTCTTCTCATACGTCGCTTTCATCACACTCGGAAGCATGGTTTGTAAACACGTGATCTTAAACGCATAAGTTGTTTCTTTCATATAATCCGCCAATTGGAGGAGTTCCGCATTAATAATCGGTGCTAAGTCCAAGACGCGAACAAGCGGTTTTAGGATTTGTTGTGTTGTTTCTGATGACTCCAAACCAACAACAAAGCCTTGGATATGGCGATTTCCTGAACCAAACGGCACTTCAACACGCATGCCAATTTTGACGACATCTTGTAATTCTTGCGGAATTAAATAAGAGAACGGTTGATCCGTTTGCATTGTGGGAACATCCACAATGACTTGTGCAATAGCCATTTTTACTCCTCCTTCTGGCATTATTTTACTAAAATTCCTAACCCTTGTCTGTAAAGTTTTCACGCTCCCTATTAAACAAAGAGCGTGAAACAATGAACCCCCTTGAGGTTCTTGTTCCACGCTGATAATGATTTGAAGCGTTTTTTATTTTTTCTCATCCTGAATCCGAGCTTCTAATTCTTTTTGTTCTTGCTCTTTTCTTTTTTCCGCTTCTTCTTTTTCCATTTGGATCCGCGCGCGTTTGATTTCTGGGTGGGGATCATTGACGACTGATTCTGCATCGATTTCTTCTAGCGCTTGGCCCACACGTTTGACTGACTCAAAATTCTCAACCGTTGCTTGCGCGCCAGCATCTAATTCATGGGCGCGTTTGCTGGCAAGGATTACCAACGAGTATTTTGAGTTTACGCTATCTAATAACGAGTCGATTGAAGGTTTTAACATCATTTGACTACATCTCCTTTAACATTTTAATATATTTACCAATTACTCGATCGACACGAAAGTGTTCGCTCCGAATAATTTCTTTAATCCGATCCACGGCTTTAGCGACATCATCATTGACCACTGCGTAATCATACAGTGACATTAGCTCGATTTCTTCGCGAGCAACACGCATGCGTTCTTCGATGACGTCGGTAGCATCTGTGCCTCGACCGACAATTCGTGATTTTAATTCTTGTAAATCTGGTGGCGTTAAGAAGATAAAGACCCCATCTGGCACTTTTTCTTTGACTTGGCGCGCCCCTTGAACTTCGATTTCTAAGAAGACGTCTTTGCCTTCGTCCAATGTTTTTTGCACATAGGAAAGTGGTGTGCCGTAGTAATTGCCAACATATTCAGCATACTCTAACATTTCACCAGATTCAATTAATGCTTCAAATTCTTCTTTACTGCGGAAGTAATAATCTACCCCTTCGACTTCGCCTTCACGCTTTTGGCGGGTTGTCATCGAAACAGAGTATTGAAAATCATTGTCTTCACTATCAAAAATTGCTTTACGAACTGTGCCTTTTCCTACACCGGAAGGGCCAGATAATACGATTAATAAACCACGATCTGTCATGAGTCGGTCCTTTCACTGAGCCATTTGATTCTTGCATGTAAAAATGCGTAAGATTAATTCATTATAGCGGCATTTGAGGAAAAATGCTACTAAATTTCTTACAGTAAACAATTGAAACGGTTATCAGTCCTCATTTATGACCAATTCCCGCTAAATTTTTCACAAAAATTCTTAAAAACCCATATTTGATAATGTATTGATTACCCCGCGAACCTCGTCTTTGCGTTTCATCGCTTGATCGATTGGATCAGTTACTTCTTCGACGTCAATACGCGCTAAATATTTGCGATACAAGGTCACGTAAGTTTCATTCACTAATAACTGAATTTCCTCTTCGGTAATCTTCACACAGGCCGCTTGCCAAACCTCAAAGGGTTCTAATTCAGAGGGGACGGTTTTCTTTTCGATACTTCGACCACTAACACCATAAAAAGTAACATCATAATATTTCATCTTCGCTTCCTCCTACTCAATATTTTGAACTTGCTCGCGAATCTTCTCCACCGTTGTTTTCATTTGAACAACTAATTCTTTGATTTCAATCGGACTCGATTTTGAACCCACGGTATTAATTTCGCGATTTAACTCTTGAATTAAGAAATCCAGTTCGCGACCAACGGCCACTGGTTGAGTAAATAGTTGTTTCATTTTTTGCAGGTGAATTTTTAAACGGTCGAGTTCTTCATGAATGTCACCACGTTCTAATAGCAACACCATCTCCGTCAACAAACGCTCTTGATCCACTTGCTCCCCTAGATACTCCTGCACTTTCTGTTCAAACCGCATTCTAAAGGCCTCTTCATGCTGATTAACAAAACGTTGGAGTTTTCCTAACAACGAAACTAACAATTGATGATTGTCTAATAGCACTTGCCTAATAGCCACGCCTTCTGCCTCACGCGCTTGATTATTGGCGACAACCGCTTGAGACACGGTTGCCAATACAGCGTCTTCTAATTCTTCATCAAAAATAGCTGCCTGGCTGATAGCGACAAACTCAGGTAACGAGATGATTTGCTCAATCACTGCGGACATCGAAAATTCAGTCAACTCAAAACGTTCTTTCAACCCGCGATCAAGTTCACTGACAAGTGATTCGACGAGTGGCCATTGGATTTGGACTTGTTGCTGACTTTCACCAATTTCAGTCAACGTCACAAACACTTCTACTCTCCCTCTTTGCAAATGTTGTTTGATAACTTGGCGAATCCCATTTTCAAATTCATTGATTTGCTTAGGGGTGCGTAATTGTAAGTCTAAAAAGCGGTGATTCACACTTTTTACTTCAACTTCAATTCGGTGCAGCCGTGTTTCTTGAACCGCTTTTCCAAAGCCGGTCATACTTTTAATTGACACACAATCCCTCCTACATATTCAAAATGGTCGCTTTTAATTTCTCAAATTCTTCATTCGTGATGGTAATACCTTTGCCCATTTTTTCATGATTTGGACTCCAATCACGTAAATCAAATTTCGCTGGACGACCATTCCAACTAACCAAGTTTAATTCTTTGGTCCACCCTTTGGGATTTTCCGATAAAACGGCAATTTGTTCTAAGATTTCAAATGAAAATTCTGACATATGAATGCTCCTTTATGCTTAACTTGCAAGCTAACGGCAATGATTAGCGCCCGTCATCTTCTAGTCCCATTATAGCAAAAAGCTAAGGGTTTCATCTAATGATAGCCGCCCTTAGCTTCTTTGATTTGTCTAATAGGTTTTTGACTCTAAATTGAAGGCCGCTAGCATCTCGTCCGTCGCTTCTTTCATGGGAGTAGTCTGTTGCAGTTCACCTTGAACAATAATTCTCTTAGTACCTGTTTCATCGCTACACGTAATCAAAGTTACAAGTTGTTCATCTTCAACAGGTTCAATCCATTGAATATCCGTCGGTACAACAATTGTTTTGATGGTTGTTTGGTATGTATAAATATTGGTTAAGTCGGTTAAATAAATCGTATCGCCAATTTTGACTTTTTCTAACGGATGAAATAACAAATCTTCTTTTAATGCTCGATGACTTGCTAACGCATAATTTCCCTCACCCATTTTTTGATTCGGATCTAATGTGCCTGCCCCAAAAAGCAAGGATTCATTTGAAACGCCTTTGAAAATTGGTAAATTAATTTTGACAGCGGGCACAGCCACGCCACCGACCGTTGGAAATTGTTTTTCACTTAGTTGCGCTTTAACGACCGCTTCAGTACTCGCCGGAACAACGGCCTCAAAATCAAACGAGGCTGCCTTTTCTTGATTTTCAGCAATTTCTTTTTCAGTGGTATGAGCAACACTGTATTTTTCAGAATTAGATTTTACAATTTGATTTTTGATTTGATTATTAAAAATTAGCGCAATCCCTACTAGCGCTATGATTAACAAACTGAGATTGATCCCCCAACGTTTCCAACGAGCTTGCTTTTTTTTCACTCAATTAGCCCCCTCTTTTTTATTATTATCAATATACCACAAGTTCGAGTGATTCCACCTTGTAGCTAGCTGATTATTCCCATGGTTAGTGAATTTTTAACTTTATTTCAGGCGCGTAGTTCCTCTTTTTTTACACAAACAGACGTGTCATTTTGTAATATAACTTTAAAGGAAAAGTAAAAGCATTTCACTTTTATTTGTTGTAAAATAAAATCAGAAGTCTAAATAAAAGAAAGGGTGGAATTGACAAGCATGGTTTATGTTCATATTGATACAACTAGTAATGCCGTACTATCTCGCAACATTACTTCAAATGACTTTTCTCGTGGCATCATCCACCAGCCTAAAAATCTCTTACTTTTAGACCCATCTAGTGAATTTGGTGAATTTGAAACGCACACTGGCTTAAAAATAATTCGTGGCACTGAAGAAACAAGCGCGTTTTTCAATGCGCAACGCCGCAAAAGCAGCAATGATGAAGTGAAATGGATTGATTTTAGTGACAGTGCGTTGATTAAAGGGCTGACGCCTTTAGAAATTTCTGAATTGCTTTATTTTGGCCATATGAAAACCCATTTGCACTCACCATTTTTTTATAAACTACAAAATAATTTTGTCTACTTTGATTTAAAAGATGACTTAGCGCGTGTTTACTATCGTTATTTGGATGAATTTTATCGCGTGCTAGCTGATAAGATTAGTCGCATTGTTTTAGAACGAATCAACGATCGTAAATCATTTTTCCGTAAAGCTACACCGGTCGAAAAACTAAATATTGAACTACTCGTTCAGTTAAAAAGTTTGTTCCAAGAAGGAGTCATTTTTTGCTTTAAACAAACCGAGTTAGTCAATAAACGCTACCGGATTCCGATTTATCTCGTTGAAGAAGCAGGCCTTAAAACCTTAGACAGTCAGCATCACCAAGAGTCACTCGCCGCAACGTTAATTTTCGATGCTGGGACCAAGCGCTGGACACTCGATTATGTTGAAGATGATTTTGCGCGCTTTATCCGTTAAGAGGTATTTCATCCTTGATTAAGATTTAGCAACCAAATAAGGAGCTAGGACCGTTGTAGTCCTAGCTCCTTATTTATTTACTTTGAACTAAGCGATAATCTTTGGGTGTGTACAACTGTGGCGCTAACTGGTATAAACTGACTAATGCAACGGCCGTAACGACAGCGGTTGCCAAGCCACTGAGCCCATTCATAACTAAAGAATATAACCATGGACTCATGCCCCATTGCGCATACGCCCCCCAAAAGGCCCAACCCGCGAGAAAATGCCAAAAATATCGGGCCAACGCCCCGACAAACGTGGCTTGCACCACCGTAAAGACGACGCGCTTATTTTGTTTAAGCTGAATTTGTTTTTGTAGTGAACTTGCATAAAGACCGGCCAATCCAACAAACGTAAAAGCGAGCGGATATTCAATCAAGACTTGAATAACACTTAGATACCAGACCTTGCCCAACGGAAAATGCAACAGCCCCCAGATGAGTCCTGCTAACAATCCTGGTTTGACACCACGACGTAACGCAAATAGCGTTAAAGGAATTTGCCCTAGCGAGATTGAAAAACTAGCTCCAATCTCTAAGGGTATCAATGATAAGATCATCGCTAATGCCGCTACAATCGTTCCTTCAATCCAAATTTTTGTCGTTTTTTCCATAAAAAATACTCCTCCTTTAGAACTATCACAAGTCGTAAAGGAGCAGTAACCCATCATCTAGATACTACGCTCTTCATCACAATTCCTACGCTCGCATAACCGAAACAGGTACGAAGAGTTTAGAGTTTCCTCAATCTCAGCCCTAGGGCTCCCCTTTGTGAATGTCGTTCTATTTTTTCTTCATCATAGCACAACCGAGCAAAAATGAAAGCTTATTTTCAAATAATAACAAATTAAATGTTTCATATGAAACATTTAATTTGTTATCTACAATTCTTTTCATAAATAAAATCATTCATGACAAAACCTTCACCGATTTCAGCGTAGCGTTCTCCGACTCGATGAAACCCACGGTGCTCATACACTTCAATTGCCCGACGATTCCCTTGATTCACATTTAAACGCAATTTTTTTCCACGCGCTTTTTGATCGTACCAAGCAAATAATTCACTCGCTAACCCTTGACCGCGAACGCTTTGATCAAGATAAATTTTACTTAAATAAATTTCCCCTTCATTTTCTTCAAATGCCGTGTACCCCACATGACGACCTTCAAAATCCAACAAATAATAATGTGCTCCTTGGTTAATCTCTTCAGCAATATTGGCTGGGGATTGGTAATTTTTTAGCATGTAGTCAACTTGTTCTTGACCAATGACCGGCGTAAAGACTTCAGGCCAGATTCTTTCGACAACTGCAAATAATTCATCAATTTCAATCACGGTCTTAATCTCTTTTAACTTTAACTTCAATATCTACTTCCTCATTTCCTTCTCGATTTGTATATATTTTCTTATTTTTCTTGTCCCAAAGCAACTATAAGTAAAAAAACGCCTCTCCCATGAGAAGCGTTTAAAAATCACTACGTGTTGCATTATGCTACGCGCCAACGTTTTGAAAATATCCCTACTCCATAACATGTCGCAAAAATAATCGGAAACAACGGAACTGGGAAAAGAAATAATAGCAAGGTTGCCGTCACAATCGGTTGATTTAAAATCACCGTCACACTAGCCGCGACAACAATCCCAATAACTAAGCTTGGCATGGTTGGTGCCATTACCGAAAGGGCAAAGCCAATTGCCGTACTCGAAAAGATTGCTGGAAAAATTTTCCCGCCACGCCAACCAAAAGAAAAACAAAGATTGGTTAAAAAAGCTTTTCCTAACGCTAAGAAACTTAACGCTAGCACCGATTGTTCCATCGCAACTTCTGAAAAATGATGAATTTGATGTTCGCCCGAAAATAAAAAATCAGTGGAGATCATCCCAAACACCCCGATACCCAATCCTGCTAACAGCGCTAAAACCATTGGGTGAACAATTTTTTTAGCTAACGCCTCCATTAGTTTTTCAATCACTAAAAAGAGATTTCCGAATAAAACACCTAAAATTAAGGCCGGTATTATTAGCCAGAGCACTTCTAACTGCCATTCCACACTTGAAAAATTCAATGTGAAGACGGCTTCTTTCGGAAACAATTGATTCACTAACGAAAATCCCCAAATCCCAAAGACGGTACTAATTGAATATAAAATTAATTGTACTTGACGATTTTTAAAACTTGTCTTACGTAACTCTTCTTCATCGATAGCTTCCCCTAAGCCCATTAATGGGGCATGAAAAATAGTCGCCACCATCGCTCCAATTCCTAGCTCTAATAATTCTTTGCGTCGCTGGACAGTCCACTTTAAATGATCACCAACCCAAGTGATTAGCCCTCCTAAAATCCCTGCTAAAGCGGCTTCCGGCCCTAAACTCGCTCCGAAAGCTAAGACTATCAAGGCCCCAATCGTATTTTTGCTAATTTGGCCTTTATACGAAACGGCACCGGTTTCTTTGAATTCATGTAAGGTCGCATGCATCGTTTTCGGATAATCCCCGACTTTCAACTGAAACGTACCGATAACTAGTCCTCCAAGCAACCCGACTAAAATCGGATAATAGCTCAAATCAAGTTGGCTAGGAATTTCCGTCCAAACAAAATGAATCAAAAAGTTCACCACGGTTAAAAAGAAGGCTGCTAAAACACCGACTAAGAATCCCAGAATACTACTATATAACAAAAAAACACTATTAAACTTCAAGCTAAACCTCCTCCTTTGAGTTTTTTTTCTGTCGTTTTTGGTGATGAAATTCGCTTAATGCGCGATTGGTATTCGCAAATAATGCAGTAATTACACCGACTCCAAGAATAACATAAATCATCGTAAAAATTTTACCAAAAGCCGTCAGTGGATAAAAGTCGCCATAGCCAACTGTCGTTAAGGTCATCACCGAAAAATACAATGCATCCAAATAACTCAAATTTTCGACGTTATGATAGAAGAACATCCCTGCTAACAGCAAAAACATCGCAGTCATCAAAACGGCTTTTTGTTCTTGTTGCTTAAAAAGAATCTTGATGATATTCCACATATTTCGCCATAAAATTACAAATGCTATCATGGAACACTCACTCCTGAATCCGTTGTTTCACTTTCTTTTTGTTCAATATCATTGATTTCTGCCAGTTTTGATTTAATATACTGATCCAAATATTCAGCGGCTTGAACGCCAGATAATTCATTTAAATCCGGTACTTGTTCCACCTCTAAGGTCACATCTTTTAAACCATAATCAGGCAATTCTGCACTGATTTCATCGACTTCTTCAGCTGACATTTTTTCACCAGAAATCATTAACGTCAGATGCTTTTTATTACTATCATAATTTTGATTTAAAACAACATGATCAGAGAATTTATCTTCGACAACTTGGTTAACTGCACTTTTGCGAATACTTTCTTGAACTAAAGTCCCCGCTGAAAAGATACTAGGAATCACGATTAGTATCGCAACGCCCCATAAAACACCCGAAAATTTGCGGCTTAATTCCGTCTTGGCTGCGATAGCTTGGGGAATTTGCATCAAGCGAATCCCAATAAAGGTGGCAATCATAATAAACGCGCAGTTAATGACAAATAAATAACTTGCGCCAAAAAAATACTCCCAATTTAAAGTTGCTACTGCATAACCAATCGTACAGACTGGTGGCATTAAAGCTGTCGCAATCGCAACTCCCGGAACAATATTATTGCTACTTTTTTTTCGGGCACCAATAATTCCGGCCGTTCCACCAGCAAAAGCAATAATGACATCCCAAATAGTCGGCGATGTCCGCGCAATGATTTCACTACTAGCATACGTGACGGGCGAAAGCGCAAAATACAACGTCGCTACTAGTAAACTAACCCCGACCTCAACGGCTAGTAATTTCAACGCTTTTTTAAACATTGGAAAATCCAAAATCGATAACGCAAAGCCCATTCCTAAGATCGGTGTCATTAATGGTGAAATCAGCATCGCTCCGATAATCACTGCAGTGGAATTCATATTTAAACCAATCGAGGCAATCAAGATTGCACACATTAAAATGACTGAGTCACTGACAGTCACTTTTAAATCGCCGTAAATTTTATCCCGAAATTCTAACGGTTGATATAGTTGTTGGCCTTCCATCATTTTCTTTCCTCCTACCTTTAGCATGATGTTTTGATTTCGCCTAATTATAACATTAACTGTTTTAAATAACCGTTCCAAAGGTCAGTCAGAAACACCCCTCAAGTTATCCACAGTGGATAACTTGAGGGGTGTTTCGCTTTCACTTCCGTTGTGGGTAACTACTGATGAGCTTCTTTTTCTATTTATCCACAACTGCTTTTTAAGGCTTGCTTGATTTGTTCCACTGCAGGTGCTAATGGACGGTCTTGTTCAAAAAAGGGTACGACACTACGAATCAAACAGAATAATTCTTTGGTTGTCGTACCTAGTGATGCTTTGGGATTTTCAAAACGAAGGTTCAGTGCTTGGGTGGCATGTAGCAACTCGATGGCCAATAAATCATCATAACTTGTGACAATGGCTTGTGTATTGGTGATAATTTGCGCCAAATTCGTCGCATGATCTTCCACCATACCTGCTAATGGATAAAAATTTTTGGAAATACTTTGAGCATGTTGTTGAATTTCAATGTCTTTGGCCACCGCGGTTTTTTGCAATGTTTGAAACCCAAACATCGCTGGACTCACCGCTAAAAACCGAGGTAAGCCGGTTAAATCAGCATCTCCCATTTTAATCACGCGAAAAACACTGAGACGTGCGAGATGAGCCAAGGCATTATTGAGCATTTCAAAAGCAAGAGCCAAATGCGTTGTTTCATAATTAGCGGTCGTTAAAATCTTTTCCGAGCTCAGATCTACTAACGGGTTGTCATCGGAATGATTGAAATCATTGACTAGCATCGTTGTTACATACGTCAACGCCTCACGTGTCGCACCAAAAACACTGACGGCATCACGAAAGCTTAGCGGATCTTGAACGCTTTTTCGTGGATGCTCCTGCAATAAATAGCTCCCTTGTAAATAACTTCGCACGGCTTGAGCACTAATTTTTTGCCCCTCATGATTTTTGGCTAGGACCGATTGCTGACTAAACGGTGTCACATTGCCATCAATCGCTTCTAATACAAGAGCAAACGTTTTTTCCGCTAAACCTAGCAGCTTAGCGACTTTTTGTAGCGTCAACATCCCAAATGCTTGACTATACGCATTGGAACTGACGATACTTAGACCATCTTTTGGTCCTAATTGCACGGGCTGTAAATTCGCTTGGGCAAATGCCACTGCACAAGTCAGCGGTTGGTTTTGATAAAAGACCTCGCCTTCTCCTAACAATAACATACCGATAGCAGCTAACGGTCCTAAATCCGCTTCTCCAATTGAGCCCGTTACTTTCATCTGCGGTAAGATATCATGATTCAAACAATCGACTAACAGACGAATGACCGCTGGCTGAATGCCGGTTGTTGCCCGTAACCAGGCATTCGCTTTTATCAACATCGTCGCACGAATGATTGTTTTTTCGGCAATTTCTCCGACCGCAATCAGATGGGCATAAATCAAATCACGATTAAAGGCTCCTTGCGCCTCTAAGGTAATCGTCTGATCTTTATTTTGGCCAACACCGGTATTAAAGCCATAGACGGTCTGTTTTTCCAACTGGCTCAAAACAAAGTTTCGGGCAGTCTGGACTTTTTGCCACGCATTGCCATCAATCTCAATTTGGACCTGTCCTCTAGCAACTGCTTGGATCGTTTCACTGGTAAGGTTTTGACCATCAATCGTGACTATTTGCATATACATCTCTCCTTAGCCAAAAGAATGACGGTAAAGTTCGATTCCTAAGTTATCTTCAACTTCCTGATAGACACTTGGATCTTTGACGCCGGTGCTCAATGGAATTTTTTCTTTTTCAATCACAAAAATTGCGACTTCTTGACCAACTTCAATTTCATTAGTACTTAAAGGAAAAGCGGTTTGCGCATCAAGAACCGTTTCCACATCGGGATACGTTGATAAACGCGTACCATCTTGATCATCAATGGCCATAAACTCATTTTGCGCGTGGAGCGTTAACTCACGGCCGTCTTCCGTTTTCACCGTAAAGGTTCCGATATCAAAGGCTTCGTCGGTATAACGCATGTCTTTAGTTACGACCGTACCGCGAGCTAAAATTTTACCATCTGTTTGATCGACAATTGCTTCAATCACGTCATTGCCTGCTTCTTCAGCGGCAATAATCGCATGACCTAAATCAATCGCTTTAGAAAGACCACCGACGACACCATTTTCTTTGACGTATTTGACGGTTAATGGGTTTCTGGCTGCCGCAATAAAACCACCCGATAAATCTGAAGCGACGCGTAATAATTTTGAAGTATAAGCCGTCGTTCCTTCAACAACCATCTCAATGTAACGGCCCGTTTCCGGTTTGCCGCCAGCGACAGCTTGAACCGTTTGATAGCTAATATCATTGGCCACACCCATTGCCCCCATTTTGCCAGTTGGATGTGCACGAATATCGCCCGTCGCATCGACTAAGACTAAGTCTAATGCCGCGGCTGCTAACCAACCATTTGTTGAGCTCGATTTACCGTTTTGGGGTGTCATCAAACCAATCACCTTACCTGGATATTTGTCCATCACCAATTGCACGGCCTTAATATAATCTTTGCCGAGCATTTGCCAGTCAGTCGTTCCAGCCGGTGCTCCGATTGCTGTTTGCGTCAAGATAATGCCATCTTCTGGTAATTCATCTAAGGATGCTAGCCGGACATTGTCTAACGCTAATGCCGCATAGCCCATTTCTAAGCCATGTTCATAGAATGCTCCGCCACCACTGGCGTATACTGCGCCACCTTTACAAGCAGCTAAGACATCTTTTTTAATTAATTTACGCATTTATACTCCTCCAATTCGGCGCACGCCAAATTTATCAATTTCTGTTAGTGAATCTTCGTAACCAGCATCGGCATAACGCAAGAGTCCTAACGAGGTATCGTTGTCTAAGGCTAGTTTTAAGCGTTTGGCAGCTTCTTTGGTCCCATCAGCGGTAATGGTGATTCCGGCGCTTTGCATGTAACCAGCATAGCCACCACCACCGGCATGAATCGCCACTAAATCGGCTTTTGATGATGAGGCAATTAAGGCGTTTAATAACGGCCAGTCTGAAACCGCGTCACTACCGTCTTTGAGATTTTCCGTCATGATATTGGGATGGGTCATTGAACCAGCATCTAAGTGATCACGGGTAAAGGCCACTGGACCTTGTAACGTACCAGAGGACACCATTTCATTGACCGCCACGGCTAAACGACTCCGTTCTTCATGTCCTAACCAACCAATTCGCGCTGGAAGACCTTGCACTGGAACCGCTTGATCGGCTAATTTAATCCAGTTGGTCACGATTTCGTTGTCTTTGAAATTTTCCAAGATATATTGGTCAATCTTGGTGATGTCTGCTTTTTCACCAGATAATGCCACCCAACGAAATGGTCCAATCGCTTTTTCAAACAATGGACGTAAAAATGCTTCGGTGAAGATGGGAATCTTAAAGGCTTCTTCAACCCCTAAAATTTTGGCTTGTGAGCGAATATTATTCCCGTTATCAAAAACAACACTGCCGCGCTTTTGGAATGCAAGAATCGCTTGCACCTCTTTAACTAGTGAACGTCCGGCCGCTTCAATCACGGCTTGCGGATCACTTTGACGTAAGGTTTCTAAGTCTGCTAACGGAATTTCTTCGGGAACATAGCCATACAATAAATCATGGGCCGCCGTTTGATCGGTGACCACATCCGGCACAATGTTACGGGCTAAAATTTCTGGATAGATGCTTGCGGCGTTACCAATTAAACCAACGGAAACGGCTTGGTTATTGGTCTGCGCTTCTTCAATCCAAGTTAAGGCTTCGGTTAAACTATGAGTTTTCTTTTGTAAAAAGCCACTTTCAATCCGGCGGTCAGCATGTTCTTCATCCGCTTCAACGACTAAAATCGCCGCTCCGGCTAAAACACCGGCTAATGGTTGCGCCCCACTCATCCCACCAAGACCGGCGGCTAAGATAAATTTCCCAACTAATGAACCACCAAAAGATTCTCTAGCAATTGCTTGGAAAATTTCATACGTTCCTTGAATAACGCCTTGTGAACCGATGTATTGCCATGCACCAGCAGTTAACCCGCCCCACATCGTCAACCCTTGGTCATACAATTGATAGAAGTAATCACTCGTTGCCCATTTACCGACTAGATTTCCGTTAGCCATTAAGACTAATGGTGCATCTTCATGGGTTTTGATAATCCCGATTGGTTTGCCCGATTGGATAATCAAGGTTTCATCAACTTCAATTTCTTTTAAAGCTTTGACTATTGCGTCATAGGCTGGCCAAGTCCGGGCTGCTTTGCCAATGGAGCCATAAACGACTAAGTTAGCCGGATCTTCAGCATTTTCTAAATTATTTTCTAATAGCCGTAACAAGGCTTCTTGACGCCAACCTTTGGTACGTAATGTCTTGCCACGTTGGGCAGTAATCTTTGTCATCGTGTTCCCTCTTTCTTATGCCAACTTTCCTTTTGTAAAAGCGAGTGCTACTTTTTGTAAATAGGCGAGTCCATGATTGGCACCAAAAGCCATTAGCGACACAATTAGTGACCCAACCAGAACTTCAGGGTAATTATTTTGATTTAACCCTTCAAACAACATCGTCCCCAGCCCCCCTGCATTGATCCACGAAGCAATCGTGGCAATGCCAATCATCGCAATCACTGCAATCCGTTCTCCTGCGATGATACTTGGCAGAGCATAAACGAATTGATACTTTAATAAGACTTGGAAATCCGTAAAGCCACAGCCTTTAGCAGCTTCAATAATGCTCGAATCAACTTCAGCAATCCCCGTTAAAATATTTCTTGTAATTAAACACAAGCTATACGCACTTAAGACCACCACCGCCGTTTGAAAGCCTAATCCTAGAAACGGTAATAAAATTACAAAGAACGCTAGGCTAGGAATCGTATAAATCCCACTGAGCAATAAAAGAACAATGGCTCTTATCTTGGAAAACTGACTCAAGATAAGGCCAAGGGGTAGTGCGATTAGATTGGTTACTAGAAAACTTGCTAAAACTAACTCAAGATGTTCAACGGTTAACGTTAGAATCTCCGACCAATTGTTAAAAAAATACGCAATCATCTAAACCACCCTTTGCAATGATGAAAAATCTTCGACGGTCACTTGGACAAGCGGTTCTTTTTCCCCGTAATCAACTAAAAACGTTTGTTCCGGGTGTGCTAAAAGTTTTTTCAACACATCAGCTAACGAGGTGTTGCTAGTTAAAATTTGGGCTTTGCTTTCAGCTGCTACTTTGACTAATGACAAATCAGCTAACGTCAAATAGTTAAGTTGGGCGAGCCAATCTTCGGAATTAACGAGTTGTTTGACAAAACGACTGGCTGGATGTAATAAAATATCCACTGGTTTGCCGATTTGTTGGATGGTACCTTGATCCATCACCACTACTTTCGAGCCCAATTTAAACGCTTCTGCCAAATCATGGGTGACAAAGAGAATTGTTTTCCCCGTTGTTTGTTGAATTTGTAATAATTCCTCTTGCAAATGAGTCCGCGTAATCACATCTAATGCCCCAAATGGCTCATCCATCAAAAGGACATCCGGATCGGCTGCCAACGCCCGAGCAATTCCAATTCTTTGTCGTTGGCCACCTGATAATTGATGAGGAAACCGCGTGGCAAACTCTTGCGGCAACTTGATTAAATCGAGTAATGCTTCGACGCGCTGCTTGATTTGGACTTTGTCCCACCCAAGTAATTTGGGCACGGTCGCGATATTATCATAAATACTCAGATGATCAAACAGACCAATTTGTTGCAAAACATAGCCGATTTGGCGACGCAGTGTAACAGCCGTCATTTGATTGGTGGCTTGTCCATTCAAATAAATGGTGCCTGAAGTGGGTTCAATCAAGCGATTAATCATTTTCAAAAGCGTGGTCTTTCCTGAACCAGATGTGCCTAAAATAGTGACAAACTCGCCTTTTTCAATGGTCAAATCGACATGATTGACAGCTAAGGCCTTCGTTTTAGGAAACTGCTTGGCCACTTGTTCAATTACGATTGCTGCACTCATTTGATTCCTCCTAGTTTTCAGCTAAAAATTCTTTGGCTACTTGCTCAGCTTTTTCGTGATCCAAATCAACTTTGGCATTTAAATCTTGCAAGGTTTGGGTCGTGATTTTTTCTGATACTTCATTTAACACTTCTTCGATTTTAGGATCTTGTTTCACTAACTCTTCTGAAACAACTGGCGCTACGTAGTATGGTGGGTAAAATTGTTGGTCATCTTCTAATAACACTAAATCTTCATTGGTTAACTGAGCATCTGTCGTAAAGGCCACCGTAGCATCTGCTTGGTCATTTTCTAACGCTTGGTAACGCACGCCATTGTCAACAACCTCATTTGCTTTGAACTCAAAACCTCCGTAAGCTTCTTGTAAGCCTGGTAACCCATCTTTACGACCATTAAATTCTGGCGTTGCGGCAAAGCGTAAATCTTTGGCATGCTCAGCTAAATCAGAGAACGTTTTTAAATCGTATTTTTCAGCGGCGTCTTTGGTGACCACTAGACCTTGGGAATCATTACCTTGCGTTGATTCCAACCATGTTAAGTTCCATTTCTTTTCATAGTTCGTTTTTACTGTTTGATAAACGGCCTCTTTATCAGAACTTGGCTCTTTTTTCAAAATATCGATTAAACCAGTACCCGTGTACTCCGGATAAAGATCGATTTCGCCTTCTTGCAAGGCATTTTGAGCCACAAAAGTTCCCCCAAGGTTTAATTTACGTTCAACGGTAAAACCCGCGCCTTCTAAACTTTGGGCATAAATTTCTCCTAAGACAATATTTTCAGTAAAGTTTTTCGAACCAATCACAATCGTTTCACCCGCAGCCGCACTTTGATGGGTAAACGCCCATGCACCTAATCCTAAAGCCACCACACCAGCTGTTCCAAACCCAATAATTTTCTTCACATTTTTCATAATTTAACTCTCCTTTGATTAATAAATAGTAGTAAGGTAAAAATGCCTTCACTTAGTAATGCTAAACAGGCAATCGGGATTGCTCCGGCCAACATGGTCGGCATCTCATACAACCCCATCCCTTGAATAACAAAAACACCTAACCCCCCGCCGCCAATAAAGGCCGCCAGTGAGGCACTCGCAATGACTTCAACCGCTGCCACACGAATGCCGGTTAAAATACTCGGTAGTGCTTGTGGTAATTCAACTTTTTGAATCATTTGTAACTCGGTCATCCCCATCGCTTTGGCTGCTTCAATTTGATTTTCTGAGACACTCAAAATGCCTTGAAACGTATTAATTAAAATCGGTGGGCAAGCCAACACAGTTAACGCAATTAAAGCTGGCAAAAATCCGGTCCCTAAAATTGGTAATAATAACACCAAAATTGCTAAACTTGGGATAACCCGTAAGGTATTAATTGAACTGACTATGTATTTAGCAATCCATTCTTTTTTGGCACTGATAACTCCTAAGGGGACACAGATGAGGATTGCAATCACGAGTGCCGTGATACTTAATAACAAATGTTGACCCAAATAAGACCAAAACTGCTCTTGATTTTCAACGATAAAGCGATAGGTCTGGGTAAGCATGACTCTCCTCCCTCAATTGAACGTTGTTACGCATAAATTTTTTACAGAACAACTTTCATAATTATTAAATTAAAATTTGATAAAACAATAGCATGATTTCTTACAACTTACTAATCAACTAAATTTATCACTATCTATAAAAAAAATTTATATCTCGAATTTTTATCCATTATTGGGGATTGAAAATCATTTTTACTAAAACAACATGCCCGTTATTTGCTTTAAAACACCTATAAATCAATCTTTCATCACATAATTAACCTTTTCGATAAAAGAGTTGACAATTCGTTCGGTGCCGAACTATAATAGACGACAAGGAACGTTCGGTACCGAACGAAATAAAAATTTAAGAAAGAAGTTGATTTTTAATGAGTGACTTAACGGAACAATTAATGAAACAATTAAGATTTATCAGTAATGCTAGTAACGCGTTTTTGAGTCAGAAAAAACAAAAACTAACGGGACAACAACGAGTCTTAGCTGTGCTTGCCGTTGAAGATGGATTAAATCAGGGCTATTTGGCCGAAGTTTTAGATTTACGTCCCAGTTCACTAGCTGAATTATTGAAGAAAATGGAACTAAGTGGCGATATCTTACGCCAAGAAGACCCCAATGACAAACGCATCAAACGGGTTTTTCTAACTGAAAATGGCAAAGAAAAAGCCGCGCAATATAGGAAACAACAATCCCCCGCTGCCAGTGACGCTTTTTTTGCCGGTTTAACAAACGAGGAGCAAGAACAATTTAGTCACTACTTAGAAAAAATCGTGGCCGGGTGGGCGCTCGATTTTCAAAAACAATCCCAAAAATTCATCGACCCCATGGATCGCTTAAAAGCAGCTCAAGAGTTACAAGAAGCCTACCTTCATCAATTTGATGATTGGCAAAATATGACCAAAGAAGAACGGCGCAACGTCAAACGCCAAATGCGCCAAGAAATGCGTGATGAAATGCGCAATGGCGATTGGGCCATGCAACGTGGCTTTGGCATGCCACCACGGCCGCCACGTTTTCCACGCGGTTTCGGTGAAGATCCGCGAGCATTTCGTTCGCGCGAAGAGTTTTTTGGCAAGGGGGTGTTTACTCGCGACGATGCTAAAAAAGAAGCTGATTCCGAGGATGAATGGCACGACTTTTAGGTAGAAAAGCAAAACAGACTCGTTTAGCTCTCGAGCAATAAGCGCACTTTGCACTCATGATGCTTTTTATCATGAATGCAAAATGACTTATTGCCGAAAAGCCCTAGCTCGTGAAGCTAGGCAATAAGAAAAGTGCAGCGAGCTTAATCTGGGCTCGCACAATCAACAGGAGGAAAAACATGCAACCAGAACCACAGTTACTAAACGAACGTCCTAAGCATTCCGGCAAATTTAAATTCAAAGATTTTTTGGCACTCATTAACAGTGCCAATCCGAAAAAAAAGCTCTTTCTCCTCGGGATGTTTTTAAGCTTAATTACCAGTGGTGCTAGTCTAATCGTGCCTCAATTAACGAAAGGACTAGTCGATGGCAATAGTTTGAAACACTTTAACGGAAGTATGTTAACGGTATTAATTTTAGCCTTTGTCGTCCAATTAGGTTTTGGGACGCTCGGCGGCTTTTGTTTACGCTATGTTGGTGAAAGTGCCGTCAAAACCTTGCGCGATCGTTTGTGGAATCATTTATTGAAACTACCGATTGATTATTTTGATAATCATAAATCAGGAGAAAGCAGCTCGCGTTTAGTCAACGATACCACGGTCATCAAAGAATTAGTCACTGCACAATTTCCCAGCTTTGTAACCGGAGCGATTCAACTAATTGGTTCGCTCGTCATCCTGTTCATGATGGATTGGAAAATGGCTGCCATGCTCTTTAGTGTCATCCCAATCATCACTTTAATCATGTTTCCTCTAGGCCGGATTATGAGTAAGTTAGGACGACAGTTACAAAGCGCCACGGCCGATTTTAATGCTGATGTCAGTGAAAAATTAAGTGAAATTCGCTTAATCAAATCCAGTAATGGCGAAGCTGCTGAAAAAATCAGTGGCGGCAATTATATTGCTAAGATTTTCGCTTTAGGGGTTAAAGATGCTAAAGTTGAGGCCATCATTCAACCGGTAATGATGACCACGATGCTCGGACTTTTTGTGGGTATTTTAGGCTACGGTGCGGTGCGGGTTGAAGCTGGGACCTTAACCAGCGGGGCTCTAGTAGCTTTTTTACTCTATCTTTTCAACATCATCACCCCGGTTGCTAGTTTCGCTACTTTCTTTTCCCAAATCCAAAAAGCAATGGGTGCGACTGAACGGATTCAAGAAATTTTAGAAACTGAAAGCGAACCTGTGACCCAAGGTGAAGCACTCGAGGTCATCGGCAAAACCTTACGCGTCGAGCATCTGAATTTTCACTACACACCTGAACGCCCAATCTTAACGGATATCTCTTTTGAGGCGCAACCTAATACCGTTATTGCCTTCGCTGGACCAAGTGGTGGTGGAAAATCGACGATCTTTGCCTTACTAGAGCGCTTCTATCAACCGACAAAGGGGCAAATTTTCATCGGTGAAAAAGATATTCAAGACATCCACTTAACCAATTGGCGTAGTCAAATTGGCTATGTTTCGCAAGATAGCGCCGTTTTTGCTGGTAGTATTCGCGATAATTTGCAATACGGCTTAGAAAAAATGTTATCTGAAGCCGAATTATGGCACGGACTACAACTGGCTTATGCCGAGCAATTCGTCAAAGATTTCCCCGAACAATTAGATACCCAAATTGGTGAACGCGGCGTGAAACTGTCTGGCGGACAAAAACAACGAATCGCGATTGCCCGCGCTTTCTTGCGTAATCCCAAAATACTCATGCTTGATGAAGCCACTGCCAGTCTTGATTCGCAGTCGGAAGAAAAAGTACAACGTGCCTTAGAGCATTTGATGATTGGACGGACAACGCTTGTCATTGCTCATCGTTTATCAACAATTGTCAGTGCCGACCAAATTTACTTCATTGAAAAAGGCAGCCTTACAGGTCACGGAACCCACAACGAGCTGATTCAGAGCCATCCTCTGTATGCGCAATATGTTAATGAACAAGTCATCACCTAAACAAAAAAAGCGCTGAAATTAGTCCTCGACTAGTTTCAGCGCTTTTCATTTGCGTTTAAAGAGCAGCTAAACTTTCTCTTAGCCCCTCAATATCTTCTTTAGTTGTTGCCCAGCTAGTCACGAAACGCACCGCTGTCTGTTCTTCATCAATTTTTTCCCAAAAACTAAAAGCAATCGTTTCTTTTAACTTAGCTAACTTGCTATTTTCTAGCACCACAAATTGTTGATTCGTCGGTGAATCAATGTACAATTCATATCCTTGCTCTTTAAAGATACCTCGTAACAATTCAGCCATCTCCATAGCATGATGACCTACTTCTAAATATAGATCATCCGTAAATAAAGTATCAAATTGAATCCCTAAGAGACGACCTTTGGCTAACAATGCCCCTTGTTGTTTAATGACCGTTGAAAAATTTTTTGGGGTATTATTTTTGGTAAAGACAATCGCTTCACCACAAAGAGCGCCAACCTTGGTCCCGCCAATATAAAAAACGTCGCAAAGCTGAGCAATATCGGCCATAGTCACATCGGTTTCTTTGCTCATTAACCCATAACCTAAACGCGCCCCATCTAAAAAGAGTGGTAATTCATACGTCTGACAAATGTCAGCGATTGCTTCTAGTTCAGCTTTCGTATAAAGCGTTCCTAATTCTGTTGGATGAGAAAGATAGACCATCCCTGGAAAGACCATATGCGTATGCGTTTCATCCTCGTAAAAACCTTTTAAATACGTTGCTAATTCTTTGGCCTCCATCTTACCTTCATGTTCTGGTAAGGTTAACACTTTATGGCCCGTATACTCAATCGCACCGGCTTCATGAACCCCAATATGACCGGTTTCCACTGCCACCACTCCTTGGTATCTTTGTAAGATTCCCGCAATCACGACTGCGTTGGTTTGAGTGCCACCTACTAAAAAATGAACCTCGGCATCTGGTTTTTCACAAGCCATTTTTATTTTTTCAGCCGCTTGTTGACAATAATGGTCATTCCCATACCCTGTCAATTTCTCCATATTTGTTTCTACCAATCTTGCCAAAATTTTAGGGTGTGCCCCTGCATTATAATCATTTTCAAACGAAATCATTATTCACACTTCTTTCTGTTCTCTTACTCGGTTCTTCAATCATTTAAAACAAGTTGCTTTCACTCATATTCTAATAGAATTATAATTATTAATGTACAACATCTTAACACTGATGTCTAATTCTTTTGAGAGGTGATTTTATGAGTGATACCATCGCACAGTTATTCGCTGCTAAAAAAACATTTGGCACGTTAGTCGCACTAGCAGATATCTCGCTACAACTTGAAAAAGGAACCATCCTCGGCTTAATCGGACCGAGTGGCTCAGGGAAGACCACGCTGATTAAGTGTTTATTAGGGATGATCCCCCTTGATAGTGGCCAAGCTACGGTCTTTAATACCCGCATGCCAAATCGGCTAATTTTAGCCCAAATCGGCTTTATGGGTCAAAGTATCGCTCTTTATGAGCACTTAACTGCTCGGGAGAACTTACTCTTTTTTGGCCAATTGAAAGGCCTAGATAAAACCATTCTCCAAACCGAAATCACTGAAAAACTCGCACTGATTCAATTAACCGCTTTTGCCGAAAAGCGCGTCCAAACATTTTCGGGTGGCATGAAACGACGGTTGTCTTTGGCCATCACCTTATTAGGCGATCCAGCCTTTTTAGTCTTGGATGAACCCACCGCCAGTATCGATCCCCTCTTACGGGTTACGATTTGGGAAAAGTTACAACAGTTAGCCCAAAATGGTACGACGATTCTTGTGACTACCCATATCATGGATGAAGCTGAAAAATGTGATCAAGTCGGCCTCCTTGTCGCTGGGACCTTATTTGCACGCGGGACACCGAGCAGTCTAAAACAGCAATTCCAAGTACAAACGATTGAAGAAGTCTTCTTAAAAGCGGAGGTGAGCCGAGATGCGCTTTAGGGCCATTTTCTTACGCGTGATTAAAGAATTGATTCGTGATAAACGAACGTTAGCTTTAATGCTTTTGGCTCCTTTATTCGTCTTGACCTTGATGAATGTCGTTTTTGATATCAATGAAGAGACTCAAGTCAAAATTGGTGTGACTTCAACGGTCCCTAGCGAAATTGTGCAAGGTTTGGTCAGTGACCAAGTCGTGATTGAAACGTATGATTCACAACTAACGCCACAACAAGTCATTCGAACGGATGAACTAGATGCCTTCCTCACCTTAGATGAAACGACATTTAAAGTTACCTATGAAAATACCGTTCCGGGAACCAGTGCCAAAGTACAACAACTCTTACAAAATGTTCTTTTGCAGCAAACTTTAGTTGAGCAAGCTCAATTACTGACCAAGAGCGGCTTAACTACCAGTTCGAGCCTCCCTAACTACCAAGTGGAAAGTACGTATCTTTATGGCAGTAGTGACAGTACGTTTTTTGATAACATTTTTCCCATGTTAATCGGTTTCTTTATTTTCTTTTTTGTCTTTTTAGTATCTGGGATTGCCCTACTCAATGAGCGAACTGCGGGGACACTAGAACGCTTATTAGCATCTCCTATCAAACGTAGTGAAATTATTTTAGGCTATCTAGCTGGCTATGGTTTATTTGCCATTTTACAAACGTTGTTCATTATTTTATTTTCCCTTTTCGTTCTCAAACTAACAATTGTCGGAAGCTTTTTACTCATTCTAATCACCACGATTTTATTAGCATTAGTGGCACTTTCGATGGGCCTTTTCATCTCAACCTTCGCGCGTTCTGAGTTTCAAATGATGCAGTTTATCCCCCTGATTGTCATTCCACAGATTTTCTTTTCCGGCGTCATCCCCTTAGATACCATGGCTCCTTGGGTAAAGCTAGTTAGTTACCTTTTTCCACTCAGTTATGCTGGACAAGCACTGAGTGACATCATGCTAAAAGGCCTAGGCTTACAAGCAATTTGGGGGCAACTTGTCGTTCTGAGCGGTTTTATACTAGGATTTACATTATTAAATATTTTAGGATTAAAACGTTATCGAAAAGTTTAAAAGACACTCATTAATTTGCTATAGTTAAGTTAAAAGGAGGTCTCGCATTGAAAAGTTATACAAATACTTGGTCGACCCAAAAAATCACCTATTTAGCCCTGTTAGCAGCAACGTGTGTCGTTGGTCGTTTGCTTTTTACTTGGCTACCCAATATCCAACCCATGACAACCGTTTTTCTTCTATTAGCTTTTTACACAACTTTAAGCCAGGCTTTGTTTGTGGCTTTGTTAGGTCTGTTAGTCACCAATCTCTATCTGGGAATGGGTACTTGGACGATTAGCCAAATGATAGCTTATACGGTTATCATTTGTTTCTTCTATTGTCTGCGCCAACTACCACTTTTACAGAAACATCGCTTCCTACAAGCCATTTTGGCTTTCTTATGTGGGCTTTTGTATGGATTCGTTGTCTCAATTATGGAAGTCTTCATTTATCAATTGCCCTCATTTTGGGCCTATTATTTCCAAGGCCTATCCTTTGATTTAATGCACGGGGTTGGTAATTTCGGCTTTTATCTCTTACTCGCACCGATCTTTTGTCGCCTAATACTCCCCAAGTTACAAAAGCTTTAGCATAAGCTCCTTTTTTTACAATTAGTGGATTACAGCAAAAAAACGGGCTCTAGAACTGTTGTTCTAGAGCCCGTTTTTTAATTAAACAAGACAATTAATTGACTAGTGGACGTAAGACCAGAATAATTAACATGGGAATGCTATCAAATAAATAATGGCACAACCAGCTAACCCACACACTATTTGATTTTTTCCAAATATAGTTTAATGCCAAGCGAGGTAGCATTATGGTCATCAATAACTGCAAAGGAACAAAGCCATATGCAGGTATATGCCAAATCGCAAACAAGACGCCACAAGCAATTGACGCTAACGGAAAACTCCAGCCTTTTTTTTGCAAGGCGATCATCACGTTGGTACTTATTAATTCCTCACCCATCAGCATAAACGGCATCCGCAAAAGTAACGAAAAGCTAATAACTGCCACATTTTCAGTTGTTGGTCCTACCAAATACGTATAGAGTTGCCCAAAAAGAAAACTTGTGGCAAACGTTAACGGCACGCCCCACAACAAGACCGACCACTTAAAGTGTTTGAATTGCTCCAAAAATTCTTTTCTTAAAAAAAAGTAACCCACCAATCCACAAAATACCAAAGTAAACAACGCTTCTAGTGGGTAAGCGATGAACTTCGTTGTGTCTGGACTAAGAATCTTGCCCAAAAGTTGAAATACGCCCCCAACCAAAATCGTCAATCCTAAAGCAATCCAGGCTGCATTTTTATTATTGCTTCTATTTTCCATAACTCGCTCCTTTATCATCAATTATTAATCTTTAGTGTACTAAAGTTTTTCTAGCTTTTAAAGACCAATTTTCACCGGGGGTCATTCACCTTGAAATACTCGTTGCAACTAAGAAAAAGACCGTGTCAGCAAACTAGCTCACACAATGACTCTTGCAACTAGTGACGACACAGTCCATATGCTATTTACTCCAATTCAAGTTGCTTTTTTTGTTTGATAAACCCTTGGAGTAATTCCATAAAAAAGAGTACCCCGCCGATAATAATCAAAAAAAGACTTGCGGTTAAAAGATACAGATGCTCATGAATGGTCCCATCAACATCGACAACAACACTCGAAAATTGATAAAACGTATATAGCAACAATCCAATTGAAACACTAGCCAACGAATACATAATCTTCTTCATAGTTGAGCCTCCCTAACCTTCTGATAATAATCACCTCTATAGCATATTAGAAATAGACATCTATACCAAAATAAGTCTGATAAATCGGACTTACCTTTTGATGAAAATAAAAGTTTTATTAAGATTGCTTCTCTGAACCGTTAAATAGACCATTTTTCAAATAATACTGTCACAAATTTACGTTAATTTTAATTTTTTAGTTTACTTTATTCCGAGCCGTAAGTAAAATCAACTATAATGTACAAATAATCTTTGGAAAAAATTGGGGAGGATACAAAATGAAAATCACAATTGCTGGCGCAGGAGCGATGGGCAGTCGTTTTGGCTTTATGTTGCATCAAGGAGGCAATGAAGTTACGCTTGTTGACGGTTGGCCGGACCACGTCAATGCGATTAAAGAACATGGACTACAAGCCAATTTTAATGGGGAAGATGTTGTTGCTCATTTACCCATTGAATTACAATCTAGTCTTTCAAGCACTGAAAAAACCGACTTAATCATCTTATTTACCAAAGCAATGCAACTTGATCAAATGTTGCAAGACATTCAAGCACTAATTACCAAAGATACCAAAGTTCTTTGCTTATTAAATGGCATTGGTCATGAGGATGTCATTGAAAAATATGTGCCACTTGAAAATATTTTTATCGGCAACACGATGTGGACAGCCGGTCTTGAAGGTCCTGGGAAAGTCAAATTATTCGGCCATGGCCACGTTGAGTTACAAAATCTGGGCCAAGGACACGAAGAGGCGGCCATCGCCTTAGCAAAAGTCTTGTCAGACTCTAATTTAAACGCGCAATACTCTGATCATATCCTTTACTCAATTTATCGTAAAGCCTGTGTCAACGGCACAATGAATGGGTTATGTACGATTTTAGATGTCAACATGGCCGATCTTGGCGCAACGAGCCCGGCTCATCACCTAGTTGAAACCATCGTCCTTGAATTTGCGGCAGTTGCCAAAGAAGAAGGCGTGGAATTAGATATCCCTGAAGTCATTGAACACGTTGAAACATGTTTTGATATTGACGGCATTGGCTTACACCACCCATCAATGTATCAAGATCTAATCAAAAATAATCGCTTAACGGAAATTGATTATATCAATGGAGCCGTTTCACGGAAAGGGAAAAAGTACGACATCCCGACCCCGTATTGTGATTTCCTGACCGCCTTAATTCATAGTAAGGAAGAAATTTTAAACGCTAAATAACGTTCTTTGACAATCAAAGCTGATTAACTGAAGCAACAGTTAATCAGCTTTTTTATATAAATAACTATAAAAGGTGGGGATTTTATGGAAAAAGTAACACCAAAATTGTTTTTGAACAAGATTTTAGCCGGAACTGCCACAGGGATTATTATTGGAATTCTTCCAAATGCCGTCTTGTCGGGCATTCTCAAATTATTTGGTGACAATGCCCTAGCGCTTGCACTCGGTCAATCAGCTATTATTTTTCAATTCGGAACACCATTAATTATCGGAACCTTGATCGGGATGCAATTTGGTTTCAAAGCCATGCCAACCATGGTCGTTGGTGGAGCTGCTTTTGTGGGGTCTGGGGTAATAAAATTTAATCCGGAAACGAGCACCTATCTTGGAGTGGGAACGGGAGACATCATCAATACCATGATTACCGCAGCTCTTGCAGCCGGAATGATTCTCCTGATCGGTGAACTCTTTGGCTCAGTTTCAATTGTTTTGACACCGATTATTGTTGGGATTGGTGCCGGTGCGATTGGTTTTTATCTTTATCCTTTTGTAACCAAAGTCACGTCAACCATTGGTGAAGGGATTAACACCTTTACCACATTGCAACCATTATTCATGAGTATCTTGATCAGTTGCTCATTTGCGTTATTAATTATTTCCCCGATTTCAACGGTCGCGATTGGGATGGCGATTCAATTAAATGGTATTTCGGCTGGGGCGGCTGCGATGGGGGTCGCGGCAACGACCATTGTCTTAGTCGTGAATTCTTGGAAAATTAATAAACCCGGAATTACCGTGGCCATCGCCCTTGGTGCGATGAAAATGATGATGCCTAACCTCTTTAAAAAGCCCATCATTTTATTACCTTGTTTTTTCACCGCAATTCTGTCTGCTTTGCCTGTAGCACTCTTTTCCATCTCAGGTACGCCAATGTCAGCCGGTTTTGGTTTAGTCGGCTTAGTCGGCCCATTAGCATCCATTGAAGCGGGATTAAATCTCGGAATGGTCTTTATTTGTTGGATCGGGATTCCGGTTTTTAGTGCTTTACTTGCGCAATTATTATTTGAAAAAATCTTTAAGCTATATAATCGCCAAGAAGTCTTTGCGTTTTTAGGTTAATCCATAACAAAAAATCGTGAGAACAGTTGCTCTCACGATTTTTTTGTTATTTTAGGCGGGTGTTTCAGCCACTTTAATTTCTTCATCAATAATAGCTTGTTTTGCTTCTGCTACTGACTGCTTAGCCTCATCAGAAAGATAGCCTTCCGTCATGTCAACACCACTATCAGCCAATCCATACGTTAATAACTCGCCACCTGGAAATTCGTCCTTTAAGGCCAGATTCGAAATATCTTGAACAACCGCATCAACACCTTTTAAAGTTGAGCATAAAGTGAAGTTATCTTCCTTACCATCAGCTGTTTGATAGACGCCCTCTTCTTCTTGGTCACTATCAACACCAATCACCCACACCTTATCATCTGCTAACGCGGATTGATTTAATTGTTGATTGCGCGCTGTCGCCTCTTGGAAGACCCCGGCACCTGAACCGCCAGCCGCTTGATAAATAACATCAATATCGTCTTGATACATTGAAGCAGCGATGGCCTTTCCTTTTTGAGGGTCACTAAATGAAGCCACATATTGTACATCGACGCTAATGTCTTTCTCTAATTTTTCAAACGTTGCAGACGCCACATTTTTTTGATCTTCGATGACACTATCGATAATAACAAAATTATTTTCTGGATGTGACTCTGCCGCTGCCGAGATTTGATCAGCAATTAAATAGCCAATTCCAACAATTGTTTGGAAGCCCTGAGAAAGTGCGAATTAGTCCCCATCATCATGAATTCTATTTCTTTAACTTTAGTTTAGTCAAATCCACCCATTTGGGAAAATAAGTGGCTTAATTTTATGAACGAAGATTACGATAGCTTTCCTCAACAGGAAAAATATTTGCGCTCATCTTTTTATCCACAAGAACAACTTTTTTCATTGTTGGCCATCACCAATCAAACCCTGTGGATAACTTTCGATAACAACTTTTCAAACTTATCCACAGAATTAATTTCCTGTTCTACTCATTTGTTATCCACAAGTCTCCTGCCAGAATTGGTGCTTCACTTCCTGTTTGTTTTTCAACATGCAAATTTTCTAGTCAAAAAAAGCACCTCTCGAAAAATCGAGAAGTGCTTGAAAAGTTGATATGAATGGTACTCGATTTTTTACAAAATCTCCGTCCCATACTGTATTCGTAAGCGAATAAATTCGCAACGACTTCAGCAATATTAACGTTTTGAGAACTGTGAAGCTTTACGTGCTTTCTTAAGACCTGGTTTTTTACGTTCAACCATACGAGCATCACGAGTAAGTAAGCCAGCACGTTTAAGAGCTAAACGGAAGTCTGGGTCAACTTCTAATAATGCACGAGCGATACCATGACGG
>JBKEDL010000026.1:0-31994 GCA_047975385.1 Enterococcus sp.
GCAATAGTCCCCTGGTTAAAGCCATACATTTCTGCAAATTGATCCACTGTCATTCCTAATCTTTGAATAATCAATACATTAACAGGATGAGAATAAACATATGTTTTTCTTCCCATAAGATTCCCCCTCCTTAATATATTACTACGTTTGTGATAATAACTATGTCTTATTTTATCACTTATTAGGAATTGACTCACCTATAATCACCCCATACCGTCTTTATTTTCTTTAATTATCTAGAATTTCGGATGTTAATTAAAGAAGATTCTCAGAAATTTTGACAATCTCTATGAAAACGATTAAGTTATCAACTTGAACTACCCTCCTTACAGATTTCATCTGTTGAAGGTGGAGCTAGCCTAACGGTTGTTTCTTTTAAAAGACGGAGTCCCTCTTGATAGAGGTTCTCTGCCACATTTACATCACGGTCATGATTCGTACCACAAGTAGGACACGTCTATTTACGAACGGTGGTATCTTTTTTCGGTCCAGTCAGTTTATGACAAACTGAACACAATTGTGTCGATGGGAAATAGCGGTCAACTTGAATCAAGATTTTTCCGTACCATTGGCATTTGTAGCTCAAGAGGGAGACAAATTTCCCCCATGAAGCGTCCGCAATATTCTTGGTACGTTGTGCTTTGTTTTTATTGGTTTCGTCTTCAAATTTTTCTGCCAATAAGTCTTTGATTCCCAAAGTTTCCAAGCAAAACAAGTCGTGATTTTTGACTAATTTTGTGGTTTCTTTATGGAGGGAATCCAGACGTTGATTGGCGATTTGTTCATGAATCCGAGCCACCACGCGTTTTTGTTTGTACCAATTGTTGGAACCTTTCACCCGACGAGCTAAAACGTGTTGTGCTTTGGCTAGACATTGTTCGACTTTTTTAGTGAAACGTTGACGTGAAATCTTTTCGTCATTTTGGGTGGTCGCTAAATCAGTTAGACCCAAATCTAATCCAAGTCCAGAACCGGTTAACGAAAGGGGTGAATTTTCTTTTTCACAAAGAAGCGCCACAAAGTAGTTCCCCGAAGAGGCACGGCGAAGCGTCGCAGACAAAATACACCCTTCGACCTCATGCGATTTCGCAAATTTTACCAAACCGAGTTTAGGTACTTGTAGAAGATTGCCATGAACGGCAATCGAGTCATGATTATTTTTTGTTGTATAGGTTTGAACGGGGTGTTTCTTTGATTTGAACTTGGGAAACTTGGCACGTTTTTGAAAAAAGTTTTGGCGCGCCGTATCTAAATTCCGTAGGGTACTTTGGAGTGCGGTACTATCCACTTCTTTGAGCCACAGCGTATTGTCTTGTTTTTTCAATTGAGTGAGTTGTCTACAACACCCCGCAAAACCAATAGATTTTTTGTTATTTTTATAGGAGGTGTTTTCTTCTGCTAAGAAATGATTGTAGACAAAGCGACAACAGCCAATCGTCTTATTAATTAAGGTTATTTGGTCTTTTGTTGGGTAGATTCGAAACTTATAACTTTGATGGATTAACATGAGAAAACACCTCCTTGATAGTTATATTATACCAAGAATTACGAGGAAAACCGGGGGATTCATCTCGCCACTTACGGGTTTCACTCGTTGAAGTGGGAGCCTTCTCCCTCATTTAGTTAAAGCCTGGTTGTTCTTTTAGTTCTGCTAACAAAAGAGCCATCGTTTTTTTTCGAAAATAAAAACAATACTCTTCTTGGGCAACCACAAAGCTCAAATGATTAGCAGTCACTTTGATGGCCGCCATTTCACTAAAGGGCACGACTTCTTTTCGCCAAAAGCAAGCATAGCCAATGGTTAATCCTTGCGGTGCAATCGTTAGTTGACGGCACCAACTAAGTCCAATGGCTACAAAAAAGACCACCATGACTAGGTTACTAAACCAATAAGGACGTGTATTTTCTAACGAAAGTGTTAAACTATAAAAGAGGATCATCAATGTAATCGACCAATAAATCATCGCGGTGGCCAATTCTGGTTGCCAATAGTAGCGTTTGGTTTTCTTTTTCATGAGACGTCCTTTCACTATTAATAATCTTACTGATGAGGTGCAAAATGATTAAAGCATATGTTGATGCCGCAACCAAAGGCAATCCTGGCCCGAGTGGTGGTGGTTTTACGCTAGTGACCAACCAGCAACAAATTCAAAAACATTTCCCGTTACCCGAGCTCTCAAACCACCAAGCCGAGTTTTTGGCGTTAATCACATTACTTGATTACCTGATTGAACAACACTTGACTAACGAAACGGTGATGGTTTATTCCGATAGTAAAGTCTTAATCCAGGCAATTGATAAAAACTATACCAACAATCCCGACTTTATCACTTATTTAGCCACAATTAAAGAGCAAATCTTCGCTTTTTCCTTAATCATCTTTCAGTGGATCCCCGAAAAACAAAACAAAGGCGCGGATCACCTCGCGCGTCAAGGGTTACAAAAAGCCTTAAAAACGCCAAAGAAAAACAGGACTTGAGACATCTTTGTCCCAGGTCCTTTTTGCTTTTAAAGAATCGGTGAGAGTAAGCGAGAAAAGTTTTGTTTAAACAATAACCACCGCGATTGGTTGTTAATGATCTCATCCGTCAACTCAAAACAATCCAACATATCAGCGCGGAATTTTTCTTGCATCTGTAAGGCGACGGCTTCATCGTAAACAAAAGCACTCACCTCAAAATTAAGGGCATAGCTGCGAATATCTTGGTTGGTTGAACCAAATGAGGTAATCAAATCATCCATGATGACCGTTTTGGCATGGATAAAGCCCTTGTCATAATGGTAGATTTTAACCCCCATTTTATGCAAATAGTTGGCGTAGTATTGCGTTGCCCGATAAATGAAGGCGTGATCTGGAATCGATGGGATCATAATGCGCACATCCACACCCGAACGCGCCGCAATCAATAAAGCATTGAGCATCGTGTCATCCGGGATTAAATAAGGTGATTGAATCCAGAGCTTCTCTTCGGCTGCCAAAATCATTTTGACGAAGCCACTCTTTAAGATTTCTTCTTCAGACTCAGGGCCATCAGAGACGATTTGCATTGACACATTGCCAGGAGCTTCTGTTGGTAAGACGAAATAGCGCTCTTCATAAGCTAATTCATTGCGAGCGTCGGTCACTGAGGCGTTCCAATCTTTTAAAAAGATCTCTTGGAGCGTGAAAACAGCACTCCCTTCGATTCGCCCATGCGTATCGCGCCAATAACCAAACTCTTTGGTGGTTTCTAAATATTGGTCGCCCACGTTAAACCCGCCCGTCCAGCCGATTTGACCATCAATGACCACGACTTTGCGGTGTAGGTGGTAGTTGATGCGGGTTTTACGAATCAAGTCTTTGGCGGTGATAAACGGTGTGACCCGCCCGCCAACTTCCACTAACGGTTGGAAAAACTTCGCATTCGAGCCTTTCCCGCCCCAAGGATCATAAATCACACAAACCTCGACGCCTTCTTTTGCTTTTTCAATTAAGACTTTTAAAAAACGATTGCCAATCTTATCATTAAAAAAAGCATAATACTCCACATGGACATGGTCTTTCGCTTGGTTGATATCAGCAAATAAATGATCAAATTTCTCATTGCCATCAAAATAAAAATTCAAGGAATTCCCTTTGGACAAGGGCGATTCTTCCACGTTTTTTAAATAACGTTCTAACAATTCTGAACCTGATGTTTTCACTGTCCGATGATAATTTTTATTGTTTTCGTGGATTTGTTGATTAATCTCTTTGATGCGTTTTTGCTCTTCGGATTTGAAGCGATAAAGCGTTTCGCCATCAATCCCCCGTCCACAAAAAATGTACAGAATAAATCCGACAACCGGTAAAAAAATCAAGGCAATCAACCAAGACAAGACACTGGCGATTGAACGTGGCCGCCGAAAAACAGTAATAATGGCACCAATCGTATTAACAAAAATAATCAATAACACGAGTGTTTCTAAAAAATCGACCCCCAATAAGATTCCTTCCATTCGATCAACTCCTATCTAAAATAACAAAAACTACGACAGCATCGCCAAATTTTGTCGTCTTGTTCATTGTACTGAAAAATGTGCTTTTCGGCTAATAATTGCTTACGAAATAATGATTTTCTCATAAATCTAAAAAATGCCCTTAAATGCCGTATTGATTGCATTTAAGGGCTCTTTCGTACATCTTATTGATTTGCTACCCAGTCAGTAACCGCGGCTAGCGCTTCAACAATCCCAGCTGGATTTTTCCCGCCAGCTTGGGCCATATCCGGACGGCCACCACCGCCACCACCAACATGTGGCGCGATTGTTTTGATTAAATCGCCTGCTTTGAAGCCTTTAGCGATGGCTGCTGGACTCATCGCAGCCAGTAAACTGACTTTGTCTTCATTGGCAGTCGCCAAGACCAAGACGTCAGAGCTTGCTTTTTGTTTCCATTGATCCGCTAATTGACGCAATTGGTTCATGTCTTTAACGGTCACCTGTTTAGCAATTACCGTGGTACCGTTAATTGCTTCTACGGCATCAAAGATTGCTCCGGCTTGTTGGTTCGCCAGTTTGCTAGCAAGTGCTTCGTTTTCTTTTTGTAATTCACGTAATTGTTGTTGCAATTGTTCAGTTTTCGTCACAACTTCTTTTAGTTGTGGTGATTTCACGATTGTCGCAATCTCTTTTAATTGCGCTTCTTCTTCATGCAGTAATTGATACGCTGCTTGGCTCGTTACCGCCTCGATCCGACGCACGCCTGCGCCAATCCCTGATTCCGAAACAATTTTGAAAATCCCAATGTCTTCCGTATTAGCGACGTGATTCCCCCCGCAAAGCTCAATGGACCAATCAGCCACGTTGACGACGCGAACCGTTTGACCATATTTTTCACCAAATAACGCCATGGCGCCCATTTCTTTGGCTGTTGCAATATCGGTTTCAACCGTGACAACGGGTAGTGCTTCCCAAATTTTTTCGTTAACCGTTTGTTCCATTTGCGCTAATTCTTCGGCTGTGACTTGACCAAAATGCGTAAAGTCAAAACGTAAATGGCCTGGCGTTACGAGTGAACCTGCTTGATTGGCGTGCGTACCTAATGCTTCTTTTAATGCTTTATGCAATAAGTGCGTCGCAGTATGGTTCTTAATGATTTGGTTATGACGACTAACATTGACTTGTAAGAAGTACGTTTGACCTTCATGGATTGCTTGTTGAATCTCAACGTGATGTAAGAATTGTCCATTTGGTGCTTTCTTGACGTCTTTCACAGTCGCCACGATTTCGCCTTTTTCATTAACAATCGTCCCGGTGTCAGCCACCTGACCACCCATTTCAGCATAAAATGGTGTTTGCGCAAAAATTAATTGGGCGTCACCAGTCGTAGCGCGTTTAACCAACGCTTCTTCTTGGATGATCACGATTAATTCACTTTCGGCTTCTAAGTGATCATAGCCTACATATTCACTGTCGACCTTGATATCAGTGAGTAACGCTGATTGGACACCCATTGAAAGATCGGTGTTCCGTGCAGCGCGAGCACGTGTTCTTTGTGCGTCCATTTCGACTTCAAAACCAGCATGGTCCACGCTTAAGCCAGCTTCTTCAGCGACTTCTTCGGTTAATTCCACGGGGAACCCATATGTGTCATATAATTTGAAGATATCTTTCCCAGCCACGACAAGATTGTTGTCGGCTTTTAATTTAGCGATTAATTGGGTCAAGATTTCTAACCCTTCATTGATGGTTTCGTGGAAACGCTCTTCTTCCGTCTTGATAACTTTTTCAATAAAATCTTTTTTAGCTAAAACTTCAGGGTAATAGCTTTCCATGATTTCACCCACAACCGTTACTAATTGATACAAGAACGCTTGGTGAACACCTAGTTTTTTCCCGTGCATCACCGCACGACGTAATAAACGACGTAAGACATAGCCGCGCCCTTCATTGGATGGTAACGCCCCATCCCCAATCGCAAAGGCTAAAGCACGGATGTGATCGGCAATTACCTTAAAGGAAACATCGGTTTGCGGTGCATTCGCATAGCTAAATTGGCCACTTAATTTTTCAACTTCACGAATAATCGGCATAAAGAGGTCGGTTTCAAAGTTGGTTGGTGCATCTTGGATGATTGAGACCACGCGTTCTAGTCCCATCCCCGTATCAATGTTTTTATTTGGTAATGGTTCATACGTATTATCCGCTTGGTGGTTAAATTCTGAAAAGACTAAGTTCCAGATTTCTAAGTAGCGTTCGTTTTCGCCACCAGGGTAGTTTTCGGGATCGTCTTGAGCTAGATTGTTGAAAGCTTCGCCACGGTCATAGAAAATCTCTGAGTCTGGTCCACATGGTCCGGCACCGATATCCCAGAAGTTATCTGCCACTTCCACGATATGCGCGTCAGCTAACCCAACTTCTTCTTTCCAAACACGTTTCGCTTCGGTATCTTCAGGATAGACTGTGACATACAGTTTCTCCGGATCAAAAGCTAACCACTTTTCATCGGTTAAAAATTCCCAGGCCCAGTGAATCGCTTCGTTTTTGAAGTAATCACCGATTGAGAAATTTCCAAGCATCTCAAACATTGTGTGGTGACGCGCAGTCCGACCGACATTTTCGATATCGTTGGTCCGGATTGATTTTTGGGCATTGGTAATCCGAGGGTTTTCCGGTACGACAGAACCATCAAAATATTTTTTCAGTGTTGCTACACCAGAGTTAATCCAAAGTAACGTTGGGTCATTGACCGGGACTAATGAGGCACTTGGTTCGATGCTATGGCCTTTCGTTTTAAAGAAATCGAGATACATTTGGCGCACTTGCGCGCTAGTGAGTTGTTTCATAGTGTACATTCCTACTTTCTTTTAATGTCAAAAAAAGACACCCTTGCAGTCAAGGACGTGTTCACGCGGTACCACCTTGATTGCAATGATGTCATTCATTACCTCTTAAACTCGTTAACGCGGAGTAACGTTGGTATTTCTACCAAATTTCATTCAGGGAGCAACAACTCATGATTCATGTCTCTTCTCAGCTACTAAGACTTTCTGTAATGAAGCGCACGCAATGTCATATCCTTACTTCATCAAAATTATAGGCTAACGGCTTTTTTTTGTCAACCACTACCGGCAATTACTCCTTGACTTCAATCAAGATGGCTGAGCGATACAAGTAATCGGTGGGCTGTAAGATTGCTAAGGGCTCGTCTTGTTCGTTACGATAATAGGTTGCTAACGGCAATAAATCGAGTAATGGGATATCCGCGCGTTCCCAAGCGGCGAGTTTTAAGGTTGGATCTTGCAACAATTCGCAGCGGTTTAATTGATTATCGATGACGATGCCAAACATATTGGCTTGTTTCATTTTTTCGCGGACTTGTTTGCCCCAGTAAGAATCATCCGTATCCACGGCATTGCCCCAACGAAACAGGCGTCTTGCGCCGGCACCAACCGCATATTCCCATTGATCCTCGGTTAATAACGTAAACCCTTTTTTTCGTAGTGTTTTTTTCAGACTCGTATGGCTACACTCCAAGTGTTGATATACTTGATAATTGTCACTTTGGGGTGCGAGCTCTAAATAATAACTATTGGGCTCAAAAATCCGCTCCGGTAGATTCATCCGCAGACTGTCTGCAAACGACGTCGTTAGCTGGAAATGCCCCCGAATCGCTTGACTTAATGGTTCGAACGCCTCGACATGTCCCTTAAATTCCCCAGTCACGCTATTTAGCGTTCCTAAGTAGATCGTTCCGGCTGGGCGGGCTTGTTTTTGAACCAACATGGCTGGAATCGCAACTTTTCGTAATTCAGAAGTCGTCTCATTCACAAATTGATTCCATTCTTCTAACGTATCTAAGCCATACGTGGCAAATAACTGTTGAAATTGGGGACCAAATTCTTGCGGATGATGTTGATCCCAAGCGTTGGTCGCAATTCCTTGAACGCCTTTGTCCCACCCTAAAATAACTTCATCGCTACCAGGGATGAAAACAAAGGCTTCTCCATCGATTTCGACTTCAAAGGTGCGGCTTTTAATGCCACCGAGTTCAAAGTTTTTTAATTGAACGTTACTGATTTCTCTTAATGGATTGACAAAATACATGAGGATTTTATTGAATACTGCTTTTTTATCTTGGTCACTGAGATTTTTCCAATGACGCCAATTTAATGAGGGTAAAGAATTCATCGCATGTCCCACCTTTGCTACCAATTAAGTGCTATGAGAAAAGTATACCACGAAAACGTAGAAACCTTAGGACAAATGTCAAAGAAGCTATCAAAGAAGCGAAAAAGCCCCCTAGAGACAAATTAGTTTAGATGCACAATCGACTTTGCGATAATAGTTGTCTTGCACACCAAAAAAGCGTCCTAACTAATGTTGTTGCTCCCACTACGAAAAATAAGCGAACACTCTCAAAAAATGCAAAAGCAAGTTCCGAGAGTGTTCGCTTATTTTTTAGTGACGCTTGTTCCAGTCGTTTTTTAATGACTGGATTTTTTCTTGTGTTTGCGGGCAGCGCGGTTACTTTGGCGGCGCTCTACTTTACGTTTTTGTTTGTTGCTTTCATCCACGGCCCATTGGAGTTTCTTCTTGTAGCCTGGTTTGATTTTCTTTTTCTTCTTCGCTAGCAGCCCTTTCATTTGTGGGTCTAGTTCTTGGCGTGATTGTTCCCGTTTTTTCCGGCGGTTGCGATCATAGCCATCGATGATTTCGCCAGCTTTGATTTCTTTGGGTTTAAACACAACCCCAATTTTTTCAATTGCAGCAATTAACGGCTCATCACTTGGTGCATATAGCGTAATCGCGGTCCCAGCTAATTGATTCCGCCCTGTCCGGCCGACCCGGTGAATGAAGAATTCTAAATCATTGGGTACTTCGGCATTGATGACATGTGACACCCCTTCGATATCAATCCCACGGGCTGCTAAATCAGTAGCCACCACGTATTGGAATTCTAAGTTTTGGACTTGGCGCATTACCCGTTTTCGTTCACGTGGCGTGATATCCCCATGAATTTTCGCCACTTTCAAGCCTTGGCCTTTCAAGTAGTCGCTGATTTCATCGACTTTTTGTTTGGTGTTGGCAAAGACAATCGCCAAATATGGTTGTCCGACCGTTAATAATTGGTAAATCAAACGGTTTTTATCTTGGCCTTTGGTTGAAATTAACCAGTTGTCGATTGATTCAGAGATAACCGCTTTCGGACGAATTTCTTCGATGACCGGATTTTGCATATATTTTTTCAAGAACGGGCGCAATTTCTCTGGAATCGTCGCACTAAAGACTAACATTTGTAATTTTTCTGGCAAGCGACCAGCGATTTGATCGACTTCAGCTAAAAAGCCCATGTCTAAGGTCATATCCGCTTCATCAACGATAAACGCATTGGCTGTATGAATCGCTAAGGCTTGTTCGTTCATCAAGTCTAAGATGCGTCCCGGGGTACCGATTACCACGTGGGGTTGTTGGTTTTGCAAACGATTGATTTGGCGTTGTTTGTCCGTGCCCCCGACAAAGTTTGTCACGCGGATTTCAGGTTCGCTAAATTGCGCGATTTGTTTTGCCGCTTGATAAATTTGGGTTGCTAACTCACGACTTGGTGCAGTAATAACGATTTGTGCTTCATCTTTCGTTGCATCAATCTCATTCATCAATGGCAGTAAGAATGTATGTGTCTTCCCCGAACCGGTTTGTGACTGACCAATCACACTCTTTTGTTTTTGGATAATCGGGATTAATTTCTCTTGCACCTCGGTTGGTTGGTGGAATCCCTTTGCTTTTAATGCTTCGTATATAAATGGTTTGAATTTAAATTGTTCAAAACTCATTCAGACACCTTCTTTCTTTTTCAACTCTACGTCCTTGGGAATTATAGCACAAAACTGCCGACTTTCCTATGATTCTTTCACGAGCAGCATTTAGTCAGCGATTTTGGGCTTGTTATTTGATTGAACCAAAAAAACAGCTACTGGAAAAATAACTTTTCTCAGTAACTGTTTTCAGGTATTATCCACGTTTGATTTCTTGGTTTAATTTTGGTACGGAAATGACCAACTGCTCTTTTACTCTTGGTAAGAAAATCATCGTTGTCGCGAGAAAGACGATAGTCACGACAATCCCACCTTCAAAGCCAAAGCTACCACCATTAAAGAACGTCATCGTTGATACACTGTCACTTTTAAAGACACTTGCCAAATCAAGACCACTAACTTCGGCACCAAAGATTGGGCCCATGAAGAAGTTCCACATCGTATGCACCGCACCAGCTACCCAAATACTACCAGTCGCACGGTAAAGAATCGCAAAGGCCACACCTGCTAGAAATAGATTGACCGTTGAAAACAAGGTCATACCTGGATTAGCTGAATGGATGCCGGCAAACACGAGTGCACTTAATAAAATTGACGCGACTGTCCCAAATTTCTGCTCTAAAGTCCCCATTAAATAGCCACGAATCACGACTTCTTCGGTTAACCCTTGCACCATGAAGAAGAGTAATAATAAGCCAATCATCAACCAGTCAACTTGCGGGTTCACCGCAACGTTGATCGCACCTAATGCCCAGTTAATTAAAAAAACCGAGCCCATCATCGCAATCCCAATCGCCGTACCGGTTAAGTACCGACGACCAAACTGCTGTTTACTAAAACCTAAATCTTTGGTTGTCAATTGCGAATATTTTTTCGCACAAAAGATCACAAAGCCCAATGTCAGCGACCATTGACCAATCAGACTCAAGGTTTGAATCACCTCAACACTCGTGTAATCAAACAACGTTATCCCAAACAGTACCATGAAGATGGTATTACCGACCCACATCGAGACGGTAAATGTTAGCCCAACAACGATTAGGGGTTTAATGAGACTTTCCAGTAAACTCGCTCGATTTAGAACCTTTTTTTGTTTTTTTGCCATGTTAATTCCTCCTTGAATAATGATGACGTCTTGTCCCTTAATTGCTACCCATTCAGCTTGAACAGGTCAACAAACTGTTCGCTGATTGGTGAGCGCTCGGTAACTCCTCGCTAAAAACAGTCTAACAACCATTTCTTAACATCCGTGTTAACTGATTCTTAACTGTTTATTAACCATGCCTTCTTCGCCCGCAAATTATTTTTCGTTGCAGATTTTCACTCAGCTATTCCCACTTCCTGAAAAACCAAATCTATGAAAGCTCTAAATGACTGTAGGACAGATTTTTCTAGCCTTGCCAAGTTCTTATTTTGCGAGTTGGATTTGGCGACCCCTTTTCACAATGCTGCAATCCCCTATAGACAAGTGATGGGTGGAAGTTTTATCTTGTCTGCGATAATAGTTCAATGATTAGCTACGATACAAAAAAAGACTTGGCAAATATCCAAGCCTCTTGTCTTATGGAAACATTTTTTGTGCTTCGTCAAATAGTGTTCGTAAGGTTAACTTCTACCTAAACCATTCTGGAAGTTATTTATCTAAACTATTAAGTTTTTTTAACCGCAAAAAAGTGGAACGAACAAGCGCTTCTTTCGTGCGCTCATTTTCGTCCCACTATGGCCGCGAAGTATCTCGGAGGAATGCAGTGCCCGTGATTCAAGAAGATATCTTGACTTGATGGATATGTCCAATGTCCCCACTATCTTCAAATTTCACCTTTGGAAGTCGATTAGAATTGACATTTTCATGCCCAACCTCCTTCTCGTTGTGTTGTGCTTTCCAACTTATAGCATACCCACCTTCATTTCGCTTTTCGACCAAAAAAGCTAGGAAATTTACCTTCCTAGCTTTTGATTCACACAGTAAAATAGTTAAGACCACTCTATCTCGTCGGCTTCATTCGTGTACGTTTCGCGCTCTTCGGCATCTAAGCGTGAGATTAAATACGCAAAATCAGCGGGCGAGAGCACAATCGCATTGACATTTTTTTCTTCATCGATTAGTTCTAAGGTCGTGTAGTCATCTCCCACGTTTTGGAGTAATTCCACTAGTTGATCATCGTTAAACGAGTAGTACTCGGTTTTTTTCATTCCAATCGCCTCCAGTTAGTCACTAAATACGTAGAAATGGGCGTTAATCTTCGTTTCATTTTCAAGACATGCCAACGTTGCCAGCTCTAAGCGCACGTATTCGGTTGGCACTTTGTAATACAGGTTTTCTTCGAGGGCTTCTTCGATGATTGGAAAAAGCTGATACTCATCACCAGTATCCGTATCCAAAAATTCCGCAATTCGCCGAAAAATTTGGCAATCGGTTAATGCAAAGTATTCGAAATCATATTTATAGATTGCCACGCGATACGTCTTTTTGGGTAGTTGCGCTTCGATGAGAAAAAAGCATTCTGAAATAGTTGGTAACGTTTGAAGTAACTTAGTTGGCCGCACGATTTCTTGAAAATACATAGTGACATCCTCCCTTTGCCCCAATTATAAAAGATGCCTCAAAAAAAGAAAAACAATTGATATTAAATTTTCAAGAATTAATCATTCTCCCATTCTTGCTTGAATTTCTCTAAGAATTCTACCATGAAAGCCTTGCGCCGCTTGGCTTCAGCTTTGGCATACGTGGTATTCATCGATTCGGCAATCAAGAAAAGTTTCTCTTCAAAATGATTGATGGTCGTCGTCTTTTGCCGATATTCAGCTTTTGAGTGATAGTTCTTGATGGGAATCTGCGGATCATATAAGACATCTCCATGCGCACCACCAAAATACAACGTTCGCGCAATGCCGATAGCGCCAAGTGCATCTAAGCGGTCAGCATCTTGGACGATTTGACCAGCCAGACTTAAGGACGCTTTACCACATTCGATTTCTTTAGCAAAAGACAAGTTGTTAATAATCGTTAAAATCACTTGTTGTTGCTCAGCAGTGAAGTTCCACTGACGCAAGCGTTCCTGCAGTTCAAGTTGCGCGCTTTCAGGATTTTTCACGACCTTATCATCGACGGTGTCGTGTAAATACGCGGCCGCCATGACCACTAACTGATCGACCGCTAATTGATCGCTTGCAATGATGGCTTCTGCTAGTTGAGCGACACGGGTGGCATGAGCAAAATCATGACCCGTGCGTTCATCACCTAAGATCATTTGGGCATACGCCATAACGGCTCGTTGTTGATTCAAAAGGTTTCCTCCACTAGTTGACGTGATAGACGGGGTAATAGACGTCTTTTAGGTAGCTGATTAAGTATTCGGGGTTTAAGGCTTCCCCCGTTGCCGCTAAAATTAATTGATTCGGTTTTTTCGCAGCACCGTATTGGTGGATGTGGTTGGTTAACCAGTTTTTGATCCTGCTGTAATCATCAGAGGCTAAGACTTGGTCTAAATCCAACTCTTTTTTGATGGCGTGTTCGAGTTGCGCCGCATACATGAAGCCTAACGCGTAGGACGGGAAGTAGCCAAACATCGCTTCTGACCAATGCACATCTTGTAAAATCCCTTCGAGGTCGTTTTCCGGACGAATCCCGAGGTACTCTTCGTATTTGTCATTCCAGATTTGGGCTAAGTCCTCAACAGCCACCTCTTCATTAAAAATCATTTTTTCGATTTCATAACGAATGATAATGTGTAATGGATACGTCAGACTATCAGCTTCAATCCGAATCAAACTTGCTTTGGTGAATTTCAAGGCGGCATAAAAATCATCAAAAGAGATATCATCAAAGGTCCCTTGGGTACACTCTTTAAAAAATGGGTATTGTTTTTTCCAGAAGGCGCGATTGCCACCAATGATTAATTCGTTAAACAGCGATTGCGACTCATGAATGCCCATTGACGTTCCTGTATGTAACGGTGTGTAATTATATTTTTCGGTGACACTTTGTTCGTACATGCCATGCCCGGCTTCATGCATCACCCCAAAAATCCCCATCGTAAAGTCCGTTTCATGCCAACGCGTCGTTAAACGCACGTCATGATGGTTGATTCCTGTTGCAAATGGATGAATCGTATCATCTAAGCGACCACGGGAAAAATCAAAGCCTAATTCTTTGATAACTTGGATCACAAAGCGTTCTTGTTGCGCTTTTTTTACCACCCGATGGATAAAATCCGTCCGTGGTGGCGTGCCTTTGGCTAATTGCGTGCGGATTTCTAAGATTCCTTCACGTAAACGCCCAAAGACTTGATCTAAGATTTCAACCGTCATCCCTGGTTCGTATTGATTTAATAAGACGTCATAGTTGGTGGCTTCTTCTTTTTTCCACAACGGAATGAGTTCTTTGGTCAAGCGGATATTTTCGGCTAGCGCGCCTTGATAATCGGCATAGTCTTTCGTTTGGCGGGCTTTTTGCCACGCATGATGCCCGGCCGTTTTAGCCGCACTAAATTCCACGATTTTTGCACTTGGCACGGCCTGATTTAGCTCATAGTCTTCTTTGACTTTGTGATAGACCGCCAAGCCGACTTCTGAAAGTTCGCTAGGATGCTCCTCAAAGTACGTCAGCGCATCTTGCATTTTTGCGCCCACTAATTTCTCAAAATACAAACCGTTTAAATAGCTGCTGACCGCGCCACGTTGTTCACTGGCCGCTTCTGGCATCCCCGTTTGCATATCCCACCCCAAAATCCCTAAGGCTTGCCCTAGTAGTTCGGCTTCTTTAACTTCTTGCAAAAATTCTTGTTCTTTCATTTAACCACTCCTTCACCCTTAATTAGCTTAATTTTAGCATAAGTCGTTTTAACTAACATCCCGTTATTGCATCAAGAGGTTGTGACAGAAGTGTTTATTCGTAAAAAAAGGCCCGAGACATATTTATGTCTCAGGTCCTTGTCATAAGTAGGGTTACTCTTCTACTCTCGGTGCTCGTGGTTTTCTTACTCCCCAATATTGGAAGAAATCCGTGCGTAGCGCACCGTTATACAATTTACGTTTTTTCGTTGCTTTTTCATTGTAAAAGTTCTCAAATAATAAATCACTGGTTAAGATGTACTTACTCCAGGTTTTCAATGGTCGAAACGCCTGCCCCATCTCTTTGTACAACTGACGAACTGACTCTTCTTCACCTAAACGTTCACCATAAGGCGGGTTAGCGACAATCACACCATATTCTTTTTCGGTGGTGAAGTCTTTGACGGCTTGTTGTTTGAAGCTGATTGAATCTCCTAAACCAATTTCTTCGGCGTTGGCTTTCGCGATTTCAATCATCCGCGGATTGATATCAAAACCTGCAATGTCTAGTTCAATCTCATAATCGGCTGCTTGATCGGCTTCGTTTCTAACTTGTTCAAAAATTTCTTCAGAGAACCATCCCCATGTTTCACAAACAAACTCACGGTTAAAGCCTGGTGCGATGTTGTGGCCAATTAAAGCCGCTTCGATACACAGCGTTCCTGAACCACAAACCGGATCGACAAACGGCCGGTCTTTGCGCCAAGAGGTTAACATTACAAGCGCAGCTGCCATATTTTCTTTTAACGGTGCGCCCCCTTTTTCTAAGCGATAGCCGCGTTTAAATAAACTCGGACCCGTTGTATCTAAAGTCACCATGACATGATCTTTTAACAATCCGACTTCTAATTGGAAATGGGCGCCGGTTTCAGCCAACGGCACACTCGCTGGGCGGTGATACACTTCACGCAACCGATTAACAATCGCTTTTTTGGTGATTGCTTGACAATCTGGGGTGCTGTAAAGTTTCGATTTGATTGATTTACCAGCGACTGGAAATTCTGCATCCAATGGTAAATAATCTTCCCATGGTAACGCTTTGACTTTTTCAAACAACTCATCAAAAGTAAACGCGTCAAATTCACCGACCACAATCTTGATACGATCTGCGGTACGCAACCAAAGATTGGCTTTAGCAATCGTCTCCATCGTCCCTTCAAAACGGGCACGACCATTTTCGACTTGGCATTCAATCCCTAAATCTCTCAATTCTTTTCCGACAAGGGCTTCCAATCCACTAGCAGCCGTCGCAACTAATTGAAACTTGTGATTTTTATCCATTCGTACTCTCCTTCATTCAATCTAATTTAAAAGATGACTCTTTTAGATTTTACACTATCAAACCAAATTTAGTCCTAAAAAAAACCTTCCATAACGGAAGGAATCCCTGAATATTTGTGATTTTCTATAAGCCATGTTTTGTCCATCACTTTCTCAGGGAGAAAAAGTAATTAGATAATCATCTATCTGCAAATAAAATTTGCCCTCTTGATCCGTTCAATTCCGTTCAAGAAGCGCCCCTACCATCGTTTGGGTTGCTCGCTCGAGGGGTTTACCGCGTTCCACCAACTACGTTTCCCTAGTTGCTTCGTCACTGTGGCACTTTCAAGGGTACTCGGGCATAGCAAAGCCTTAGCCGTTTTTCCTGCCGTTACATTCTCATGTACCCTGGCTTATTTTTTCGCCAGGCACGAACACTACAAGCATCGCAGCTTGTGCGAGCATGGACTTTCCTCAGCCTAATCTAGTTAGACCGCGATTATCCGAAAATCACAAAATTCTTTAATTAAAATTGACGTGTTTTTTCGTTGTCGTCACTCTCATCAGCGGTCGTATAGTTCTCGCTAACGTCAGCTTTTTTCACTTCAACTTTTGGTGCTTCTTGATCTAATTTTTTACCAAAGACTTCTTTTTCAAGATTTGATAAACGTTTTAAGATATCAAAGTTGGTCACCGTTTGACTCTTTGGCGCTTCTGTTTGCGTGCGCGCTGCTGGTGTCGCTGGTTGCGTTTTTGATAATTGGGCGATTTTGGCATTCAAGCGGTCGTTTTCTTCTTGCAATGTTAAAATCTCTTTGTTGTAACTTTCGTAATCCTTGATTACATCATCCAAAAACTCATCCACTTCAACTGGATCATAGCCACGCATTTTGGTTTTAAATTCTTGTTGTAGAATATCTTTGGGACTGTAAATTAAATTAGCCATTCTTACACCTCGTTTTTTTACTGGAATCGAATAATTCTTTTCTCTAAAACATTTTAACAAAAAACAAGAACAATTCCAACACAATCATTCATTTATTGTATTTTGTAAGTCATCCATTGTTATTTTTGTCACAAAATACTCATTTTTCTCAGCAAAATCTTGCGCATCCTTTAGAAAAAATTTAGTTTTCCCTTCAAACTCATCATCATAGACCAAAAGCGCACCATCGGTATGGGTCAACAAGAACTGCGTGTGATTTTTTAGTTGTTGCGGATTTTGATACGGTCGTTGACTCGTGGTATTCACGTAAGCGGCTTGGGCCTTAATTTTTGCCAATTGCGCTTGATTCGCTTCATTCCATTGGCTACCAAATTCAGCAAACGGAAAGATTAAGGCGAGTTTTAACTCCGGATACGTTGCTTGCAACTCAAAGACGACCTCAGCCCCCCAGAGTTCGACTCCGAGATTACCGGCCGCAATCACCCATTCGAGTCCTTCTTCCACCAGCTGAGACAAGTGATTTTTTAACGCATTCTTAACCACTTGAATTTTCGGATCTTTGTCCGTAAAAACCCCTAGCTCAAAGCTTTTATAGCCAGTCAAATAAATCGTTTTTAACGCAGTCATTGAATGGTCCATTCCTTTCTAAAATGGTTTTTGGTATACTATAACGGTAGGAGTGTGAGAAAATGGCGATTCGCTACCCAAATGGACGTGTCTATCACGCCCCCAACCAATCACCTAAGCATAAACAAGGAACAGCCAAAGTGCAACCCTTGCAAAAAATGAGTTTTTCCAACCGAGGGATGCGCTTTGAAGAAGCCATCAATCAAAGCAATGCGTATTATTTAGCGCACCAAATGGCCGTGATTCATAAAAAACCAACCCCAGTTCAAATCGTGACCGTCGATTATCCCAAACGCAGTGCCGCGGTCATTAAAGAAGCCTATTTTAAAGAAGCCTCGACGACCGATTATAATGGTGTTTATCAAGGATATTATTTGGATTTTGAAGCCAAGGAAACCAAAAATAAAACGTCGTTCCCTTTCAAAAATTTTCATGCCCACCAAATTGAGCATATGGAACACTGTTTGATGCAACAGGGGCTTTGTTTTGTTTTATTATGGTTTTCGAGTCTAAATCGTTGTTTCTTTTTGGATAGCCAACAGTTAATTGATTATTGGCACCGTCAAGAAACACTCAATAAAAAATCATTGCCGCTTGCACTGATTGAAGAAATCGGGATTGAAATCATCCCCAAAATTGCCCCGCGCATCCCCTATTTAGACGCGGTCAACCAATATCTCGAACAAAAAGGAGTTCAGTAACTATGGCAAATGAGCAACCGTCTCAAACACGGCGTTCCAAAAAGGCCCCGAAAAAACCTAAAAAGAAAGGTTCGGTTGGTGCCATTTTTTTGAAGATTTTCGTAGGCTTGATTTTTCTAATCTGTCTCGCCTTTTTATCCGGCGTTGGGTTATTTTGGTACTATGCCAAAGATGCGCCCAAAATTTCTGATGACAAATTAGATGCGCCGATTTCTTCTAAATTTTATACGTCCGATGGCGAGATTTTCGCTGATCTCGGATCTGAAAAGCGGGAAAAAATCGCTTCACAAGACGTGCCCCAACTATTGGAAGACGCCGTCGTTTCCGTGGAAGATCGCCGGTTTTATAACCATATCGGGATCGATCCGGTCCGCATCATGGGGTCAGTCGTCTCCAATTTAACAAGTGATAGCCTCCAAGGTGGGAGTACCCTCACCCAGCAATTAGTGAAGCTCTCGTATTTTTCAACCAAATCATCTGATCAAACACTCAAACGTAAAGCCCAAGAAGCCTGGTTAGCGATTCAGTTGGAACAAAAAAAATCCAAACAAGAAATCTTAACCTACTATATCAACAAAGTCTATATGGCTAACGGCATCTACGGCATGGAAACCGCCGCGCAAACTTATTACGGCAAAACGCTGAGCGAGTTAAACTTGCCCCAAACCGCGCTATTAGCAGGCATGCCACAAGCACCAAGTTACTATGATCCGTATGAAAACCCCGAAGCCGCCAAAGAACGACGCGATACGGTGCTTTATACGATGTTAGATAACGAGAAAATCACGCAAGCCGAATACGATGAAGCAATCGAAGTTCCGATTGATGAGGGCTTGAAGCCATTAAAAACCACTTCAGCGATGAGTAAAATTGCCGACAACTTCCTAAAAGAAGCAATTGCTGAAGTCGAAGACAAAACCGGTAAGGACGTTTATACCGATGGCATGGAAATCCACACGACTTTAGATATGGATGCCCAGGAACGTTTATACGAAATCGTTAATTCCGATCAATACGTTGATTATCCAGACGAAGAGATGCAAGTTGCTAGTACGATGATTGATACTCAGACTGGCTATGTACGAGCACAAATCGGCGGGCGCAATATCGCCGATGATGTCGTTTTTGGTAATAACCTAGCCGTCAACACGGCGCGCGACTTTGGCTCGACCGTTAAACCAATTACCGATTACGGCCCGGCCTTTGAAAATCTCAAATTATCATCGGGTTATCGCTTAAAAGATGAGCCCTACCAATACGAAGGCACCGATATTGATGTTTACAATTGGGATCACCTTTACAAAGGGAATTTGACGCTTCGGAGTGCACTCGTCCAATCGAGAAACGTTCCGGCCGTCAAATTATTTAATGAAGTTGGCGCGGATAAATCCTTAGAATTCTTAAATGGTTTAGGCATTGATTATGAAAACATCACGCAAGCAAACGCCATTTCGAGTAATACTGAAACCCAAGATGGGACGAAATACGGGATCTCTTCTTTAAAAATGGCAGCAGCCTATGCGGCATTTGCCAATGGTGGGACGTACTATCAACCGCAATATGTAACGGAGATCGTCTACCAAGACGGCTCGAAAGAATCCTTTGAACCAGAAGGCGAACGCGCGATGTCTGAAGGGACGGCCTATATGGTTACGGATATCTTAAAAGGTGTCTTAACCGATCCAGCCGGTACTGGTAGCAATGCGGTTATTCCAGGCTTAACCCAAGCTGGTAAAACCGGAACCTCCAATTATACCGATGAAGAATTAGCCCAGATCAATGCCAGTTCCACTGTCTCCCCTGATATCTTATACGCCGGTTACACGCCAAGTTATTCGATTTCAGTTTGGACAGGTTACAATGAAAAATTAACCCCGATCACGAGCGATGCCACCCATGTCGCCTCTGATGTCTACCGCGAATTAATGCAATATGTTTCCGCTGAAATCGGTGATCAAGATTGGACGCTACCTGATGATTTAGTCAAAGTCGGCTCTGAGCTTTATTTTAAAGAGAATTACACACCACCAAGCTCAGCGAAGAAAAAAGCATCGACAACCCGTTCATCGGTGATTCAAACACCGGCAACGAGTCAAACGGTCGTACCACCTGCTAGTAGCACAACTCCTGCCACGAAACCAAGCGTCAGTCAAAGTGAACCAGCAAGCAGCGAAAGTGTGAGCAGTGAAAGTTCGACTAGCGCAAGTAGTACGAGTGTCGAAAGTTCCGTGAGCACCGAGAGCTCAGAAGCCAGTGTCAGTGTCAGTGAGTCCGTCGCTCCAAGTCAGACCGCGCCGAGTAGTTCGACGCCTCCTGCTAGCAGTTCGGTGACCCCACCAGCTAGTAGTTCGGTAGCCCCACCGGCTAGCAGTTCAGTGACCCCACCAGCGGCCAGTAACGAACCGGTGACTAGCAGTGAACCAGCCGCAAACGTTACACCATCACCACCGGCTGAAAATTCAGATGGTGCGTAATGAATACCCCAAAAAACCCTGAAACATGATGTTTCAGGTTTTTTTTAACGAATACACGGTGTTCCAGAAGTGTCAATTTATTTATTTTTCAGCCGCTGCTTGCCCTCTTGACAAAGATCAAGTAATGGACACGCACTACATTGCGGATTACGTGCCGTGCAGTGATAGCGCCCGAATAAAATCATCGTATGATGGGCATCGATCCAGAGTTCTTGCGGGATTTTCCGCATTAACGTCTTTTCTACTTCAGTTACATTCGCATCCAACTTACAAATCCTTAGGCGCTTAGCAATCCGTTCGACATGCGTATCCACAGCAATCCCGGGAATGTTAAAGGCATCCCCCAAAACCACATTGGCCGTTTTTTTGCCTACACCTGCCAAGGTCATTAATTCTTGATGGGTGCGCGGGATTTCGCCATTAAATTCGGTTAACAGCTGTTGGGCGCACCGTTTGATGTTTTTAGCCTTCGTGCGATACAGACCGATACTTTTAATCTTTTCACTAATTGCAGCTTCTGAGGCTTGAGATAAACTTGTGGCATCTGGAAACGCCGCAAACAATGCCGGAGTCACTTTATTAACCGAAACATCGGTGGCTTGAGCACTTAAAATGACGGCAATTAATAATTGAAACGGGGTTTGATACTCTAACTCGCCTTGAGCGTTAGGAAACATTGCTTGCATTCTAGATAAAGCGAGCAATGTTTTTTCTTGGCTAATCATTTTGTTCCCAAACGTTATGTAAAGAGATTTTCGGGACAACTTTTTTCATCGTTTTTCCCGCTTCTTTTTGCATGATTTCTCGCTTGCGTCGTTTTCGTTGTTCATCGACTAATTGCGGGGTGTTGATGTTGTTACGTTCCCAGTTCAACAAAATCGAATCAATGTAATTGAAATTGTATTTTTGATTTAATACCGCTTCTTTCAAGGCCAGTAAAATGATTTCAGGGGCATACTGATCGTCTTCCAACCATTGCGCAATTCGTTGGTATTGAAGCGGAGATAACGCGCGGCCAAACTCTTCTTCAAACGTTTTAAATAAGGTCGTCACCTTGTCTTCTTGGGTTTGTTCGCGTTGTTTTTCAGCCAGTTGCGTTTGCAAGACCGCTAGCTTTTCAAAAATTAAATCAAAGCGATAGCCATCCTTTTGCCGGCCGTTCGCATCACTCACTGTTTCAATCGCAATAATTTGTTTTTGAACCAAGCCATTTAAAAGTTGCAAAATACGCCCCTGATCCATGCCCATATCGTTGGCAATCTGGGCTAAATCCGGGAAATCCTCACCGACTTGATGGTGACGATACAATTGCAACCAAAATAAGAATTCGTCATTGGTCATCCCAAGGCGATGATAATTGATCAAAATTAAATTTGAGAGCACGGTCTGTCCGCTCTCTAAAAAGTCTTTTAAAGGTATCACAAATCCTAACCTACTTTCTTTCTCGTTCGACTGGCCATAGCCAATTGAATTTTTCTCTAAAAATAACAATAAAATATCCGAACTAGTTAACGCCAAAGCAAATGACACTTTGGCAAATAGTTCGGATAGTAACTAATCGTTACGCAACGAGTGCGATAATTTCAATTTCCACCAAAACGTCTTTGGGTAGACGGGCCACTTCAATGGCTGATCTAGCCGGTAATTCGGTGGTGAAAAAGGCACCGTAGACATCATTAAACGCGGTAAAGTGCGCCATGTTTTTTAAGAAACAAGTTGTTTTCACAATTTCATCACTCGTGATGTTCGCCGCCGCTAAAATTGCTTGAATGTTTTTTAACACCTGAGTCGTTTGTTCCTCAATCGTTGTCCCGACAATCTCACCGGTTGTAGGATCTAAGGGAATTTGCCCTGAAGCAAATAAAAAGCCATTGGCCACTTTCGCTTGGACATACGGGCCAATCGCTTGTGGCGCCTTGTTTGTTTGGATTGTTTTCACACGTGTTCCTCCTTTTGACATGACGGGCAAAGACCATAGACTTCTAAGCGATGTTCTTCAATGAGAAAGCCAGTTAATTGACCAGCGGCCATCTCAACATCGACAAGTCCTGGATAGTAAAAATCTTGAATTTGCCCACATTTTTTACAAATGACGTGATAATGTGGTTTAGAAATCGTATCAAACCGGCTTGAATCATCACCAAATTTCATTTCTTGAATCAACCCATGCTCTTTAAACGTGCGCAAATTATTGTAAATCGTGGCCACACTGACGCCGGGAAATTCAGCGACTAACGCTTGATAAATCTCATCGGCTGTCGGATGAGACTCCGAGTGAATAATATATTCTAAGACCGCATAACGCTGAGGAGTAATCCGGATATTTTCTTGCCGCAACTGCTCAATCGCTTGTGCTAACTCATTTGTCATGATGCTCCTCCTTGCATTCTCTATCGTCCATCATACTATTATCTTACCCAAAATTCTAGTGTGATTTATGAAAATCGTCAAGTCGCAAAAACTCCAAATGAGGGGAATTCAACCCACTCATTTGGAGCAACGGTCATTTTTCTTCAAAGTGATAGAGTGCTGTCGATAGATAACGTTCCCCATTGTCCGGCACAATCGCTAAGACCTTTTTACCTACACCTAACTCCTTAGCAACTTGAATGGCCGCCGCAATGGCTGCGCCAGAAGAAATGCCGACTAGAATCCCTTCTTTGGTTGCTACTTGCCGAGCAACCGCCATCGCCTCTTCACTGGAAATAGCGATGATTTGATCATAAACATTTATATTTAACGTTTTGGGTACAAACCCTGTCCCAATGCCTTGGATTTTGTGCGGTCCGGGATGTTTGCCACTTAAAATCGCGGATTCTGCTGGTTCAACGCCGACAATCTTAATCTGCGGGTAGACCCGCTTTAATTCACGCCCCGCACCTGAAATCGTCCCACCTGTGCCAATCCCGGCAACAAAGGCATCTAGCCCATGCGTGCCAAACGTATCTTCGATTTCTTTTCCAGTAGTCTGTTCATGGACTGCAGGATTGGCCGGATTTTCAAATTGGAGCGGCATGAAGTATCCATGCGTTTCAGCTAATTCGGTTGCTTTTTTGATTGCTCCGGAAATCCCTTCAGCGCCTGGTGTCAAAATGAGTGTGGCGCCATACGCTTGCATTAATTGCCGCCGTTCAATACTCATGGTTTCAGGCATGACAATTAACACGGAATACCCTTTGGCTGCGCCAATCATCGCTAAACCGATACCAGTATTGCCAGAAGTTGGTTCAATAATCGTATCTCCTGGCGTTAATAAGCCATCTTCTTCGGCTTTCGTAATCATACTTAAGGCGATGCGATCTTTGACACTGCTGCCGGGATTAAAAAATTCAAGTTTCACAAAGACTTCCGCTGACGTACTGGGCACTATCTGGTTGAGCTTGACGATCGGCGTGTGCCCAACGAGCTCAGTAATTGAATGATAAGGTTTTGCCATAAGAAACTCCTCCTCGCTAGATTATGTTTATCATAGCTCAAAGTAAGCGTTTGATGCGACTATTTTGTCTTATAGACCCTACAAAAAAACGACCACGCTTACTCTTTTCCTCAATTAGGTCAGAGTAAGCGTGATCGCTGAAAGTCAGTGCAGCAACTAGACGGATAATGTTTGACCGACCATCACGGTTTCACTCGTTAAACCGTTAGCCGCCATTAATTGATCGACTGATAACCCATGAGCATTGGCAATCGCCCACAACGTATCACCAGAAGCGACCGTATACGTCCCCCCGGTTAACGAAGCCGAACTCGTCGTGCTTGTCGTATTAGTTGTTTGTGTTGTCGTCGTCGGGGTTGAAGTTGAGGTCTCCGTTGTCGTTTGGCTATAGCCACTAGCTGGTGTATCATACTGCGTTAAATTGTAACGCTGAATCAGATCATTTAGTTTCAGGTTGTACGACGGATCCGTCGCGTAACGACCCGTTAGATACGCCGTTGCATCTTGATAACTTGACGTATTGCTCTTCCAAACACCTGAATAGTGCGAAGTTCCTGTTGAGAAGCTGGTTGAACGGAGCACGTATGCTTGGTGTTCAAACGATTCCCAATAAGAGCTATATTGACGAAACGGCTCATTCATAGTGACCCATTGCCCATTCAAGTATTCTTGGGTTGTCATATAGACAGCCGGGCCAGAACCATATTCCTTCACCCCAAATAAGTTATAATTCGGCGCTGATGCCAATTGCGATGTTCCATTGCCACTTTCTAATAATGCTTGGGCAATCATAACGGAAGCATATAAGTCGTTCGCGTTAGCGACAGACGTTGCGGAAGGCGCGATTTGATTGATGAAATTAGCAACAGAGCTCGTTGAAGTTGTATCTTCTGCCGCTGCGACCTGCGTTGGCATTAGTGCCAATGCACCCGGGACAGCCACTAATCCAGTTCCTAAAAGTGGAACGATATTTTTTTTGTTAATTGAAAAACTCAAATCTTTCTTCGCTTGACGTCTTTCGCTACGTGTTCGATAACCAAACATATTTTGCCCTCCATTAAGCTTTAAAATCTTTTCTACATACTTGTTCTCAAAGTTCATAATGCAATTATAGCTTCTCTCAGGACGAAAGTACAACCTCAGACGGACTTGTAACCTTTTTTTAATATAACGAAGACGTTTTGTAACATTCGCTTGCCAATCGCACGGTTAGTAATCTTTTAGAAGATTTTAAGAAAACTTATGAGGAATTCCCGTTATTTCAGTTTACATAATCTAGCTTTTTTCTCAAAATAAAAAGAGCCTGACGCTCCTTTTATTTTCCTTTTTTTAAAAAATTGAAGATAACCTCTTCTAAAATCCCACCAACAATAAAAATTAACCAACTAATCCCCCAAGCGCCCCAGAGAAATGACCAAACAAAATAGATGACGATAATGATTGGCCAATAGATACTTTTGACAAACTGTGCCGTTTGATAGTTTTCGCCGTAAAGCTCCTCACTCGCTCTCGGTCCAGGAGCGTCGCTACTAGAAATAAAAAATTCACTACGTTCAATTTTCTTGATTTCAGTAAAAATGATACTCCCATAAACAATCAAAAACGTCCCTAACCCAGCAAACACTAAAAATAACCCCACGCCGATTTGTTCATTCCCAAACAGTCCTAAAGCCGTCCCAGCGATTAAAGGAATTAATGAACAGATACACATCATAATACCTGTTACTAACGAGACGGTAAAACTCGGTTGGTAGTCTTGTGCAATTCCTTGAAAATGCTGTTTGACTTCACTTGTAAAGGGACGGTCATCTAATGTTTGCTTCACTTGCGTGTGTGTTAAGCCGCTTGTAATAAACAACGCAACTGCAATGGCCACAAAGAAAAAGAATCCGATCACACTAAAGCCTATCCAACGAGCATTGATGCTTGCAATCAAACCACCTAAAGCCACACAACACAATAAAATCCCGGTTGAAATTGCCAATGAAAATTTGCGCACATGAGCAAGATAAGCTAAGGCTTCTACCAACTGAATCTCATTTTCAGCTGCTTTTGGTTTGATTTGCAATTCGTCTAACAGTTCATCCAGTGAGCCAAATTCGTTTAAAACTAATCCTACCGCTTCGGCCTCGCTTTTGCCTTCTAGTAACAATTCTTGAAAATGATCTTCCATCGTCGCCAACAACTCTTGTTTCACCTTTTGTGTTTCAAGGTTGTTTGGAACTTGTAAAAACAAGTTTTCGATGTAGCTGGTAATAATTTCCATTTTTTAGCCCTCCCCTAAAAACTGATTCACAACAATTTTTGTTTGCCCCCACTCATATTGTTTCCGTGCTAGAAAAACTGCGCCTTGATCGGTTAAACGGTAATAGGTTCGTTTCTTGCCATGAGTGATCTCCCCTGGATATGACTGGATATAGCCTAGTTTTTCCAAGCGTGTAAACGCCGAATACAACGTGGTTTCTTTCATGATATACAACGCTTGGGTTTTTTGCTTGATTTCTTTGGCTATTTGGTAGCCATAAGAGTCTCCTTCTTGTAAAAGTGCCAAGACAATTGCATCATTATAGCCGCGAATGCCATCACTACTAATCACAAGCTCACCTCCAGAATTACTCCATCTCTCGTAATAATTATAGTACGATTACCCCGACAGATAAAGTAAAAAGAATCGAAAAAAAGAGTGCACGCGGATCAACGTGCACCGGAGGTAGAAAGAAAAAATGGATGTCTCTTACTGACTTAAGTGTAGCAACTTTACGACCAACAGTCTAACAATAAGTTCACAAAAGCCACATTTAATTTTAATTTAACTCCCCGTCAAAAAGGCTCGAACAACTAGTGTCCGAGCCTTGTATTGTTTCAACTGACCTTAATCTGCGGTCTTTTCAGCCGTGACGCCCTCAATCGTTAAGGACTCAATACTCGCAGCCGTTGCGTCGGCCGTCACATTCGCTTCAAAGCTCACTTTGTCGCCGACTTTCATAAAGATTGCGTATGGGTTATTGTTTGAGTTGATGCTATAAACCGTTTGATCATCTTCTAATAAGAAAGAAATGACCGTTTGTTCCCCAGAAGGAATCATCGCTACCCGCGAAACGGTCCCTTCAATTGTTTCTAGGTTACTGTCTTCAGAATCTTGATTGTTAGAGCCTTTCGTTGCTAATTCAATCCGATAGGCATCTAGCGTACTTTGCGCTGACTCCCCATCGACGACGATATCGTTATCAACGGCATTGATATAGACATATTCCTTGAAGATCCCTTTACTATCCATTAATGACACGATCCATGTTGGGACGCCATCAATGTTGTACAAGACCGGCATTTCAGCTTGCCATTTTTTCTCTGGATAAATTTTAGAAGCAATTGAGATCGCCCCATCACTATCCATAATTCCTAGTTCCGGGTCACGATAATAGGTTAATTCACCTGTCCGCGCATCAATTAACGAATAACCTAACGCAGAATCTTGGTCATCATCGCCACTCGTAAAGTCAGTGAAGTAATTCAATTGACCATCACTTGCAATCAATGGTGTTAATTGTCCCGAAGAATAAATCCCATTGTCAGTCGGATATTTGACATCTTTTTTGGCCCCAAAGATAAATTGGTTCCACCATCCTTGACCATAACGACCAAAGTATTCATTCATACTGTTAGCTGCGGCACTCGTAATTGGTGCATCGATAAATTTAGGGGCATCTTGACTATCATAAATTTGGGTTTCACCCGTTTGCGCATTTAACACAGCCGTTTTGAATTCATCGTAATGCATCATCCCAGTTACACCATATTCTTTGTACAGGGTTTGCACATAATACGGCGTCCCATCCTCATCAATTTCTAAATTGATTTTGCCCGTGGAGGCATAGCCTGGAAAGGCCGCATAAATCTTACGGCCAGCATCTTGGCTAAAGAAGGCCGATGGTGTATAGGTTAACGGTTCGGTGATAAATTCTGGTTGGGCGTTCACGTCGGTCGCACTAATCACGAAATACCCGGGAATTTCTCCAAGTTTTAACCATTTCCAAAAACCGTTATATTCGACAGTCGCCACATAGACATAGTCGCCTTGATACGTTTGGGCGGTAATACCATCTAAGGTGAACATATTCGAATTAGGGATCACCGAAAACTTCTGTAACATCTTGCGTTTGGCCATATCTGGGGCAATCGCAATCGGCGTATCTTCGGTTGATGATAAGACTTCTGATTTCGTTTGGGTTTGGGCGGGAATTGTCTCATAGACATTATTAATTGCAAAAATACGTGAGACACTGCTAAAAATCCCTAACCCAACCATCGCCACCACAATGCCTGCGACCACTAGTCCAACAGCTGATAACGACTGTTTTTCTTGCGGTGGGCCACCAATAATCGTTTGTTTTACCTTTGATTGGGCGGTTGACGCAGTCGTAATTGATAATTGAATACTCGCAGCAATTAAGGCCCCTAACAAGTTTAACCACAATACATTGGATAAGTTTTTACTCGGTAACGTGGCATACAAGAAGACTGCCAAGCCGACTAATTCCACCACCGTTAACGCAATCGTGGTTTTTAAAAAGCTTCCTTTGCGTAATAGGAGGACTAGTAGATTCACTACTATCATCCCGATCCCAAATAAGCCGGTGACTAAAAGAAAATCAAGCCACATAATGATTCATTCCTTTCTAAGTTAAAAATAACACTATTTATTATCCCCTACTTCAAGACGTTTGTCCATCCATCTTGAGTGGTAATTGTGCCGGTTGCCAATACAATAGTTCAAAAGAAAGCGTTGTGACGTTTTCTTTGGTCGAGGATGCAGCAAACAGCCTTGTGGTAATTGCTTCTAAATCAGCTGGAGAAAATTCCGCACTAAAATACTCTTTAAAAAACGCGCGACTCACCATTTCACTTTTGGTATAAGAGAATGGTTGACAAAAATAATCTATCCCTAGCTTGTTTAACCACTGATGATAATCCGTTAATTCTAATCCTTGTTTTTCACCTAATTGTTCTTCCAAAGGTGAAAACAACTGGTCTTGACTCGTTTTAAAATGCAAAAGAATGACCCACTCACGGGCAAGCCGCTGCATTTGAACGAGCGTGGCTAGTGTTAAGGTCGGATTCATTGCCGAAAAAACCACACTATATTGTTTAGGGCTCGTTGCTAAAAATTCCGACTGTTCCCTGCGAATGAACTGACTATGGCCCAGTGCTTTGGCTTGTGCTAGGTCCAACATTTTTTGCGAGAGATCTACTAGAGTATAGTCTTTCACTGCTGGTTGTAACGTCACCATAAAGCGACCACTACCACCGGCAAGATCGAGTAACTCATCCGTTGGCAAAATCCCTCTACTTTGTAAAAATTGCGCCACCATTTCGGCTAAGGGGCTTTTTTGCTCGTTAAGATTTTCTTCGTATTCTAAAGCAAACGCATCCCAAAAGGCTGTAAGCTCATGTAATTCGCTCATCTTTCCTCCTAAAAAATAAGCTGAAGTAATTTTCATGAGAAAACAACTCCAGCTTGATTGATTTGTTTAATGCTGCAACGGTTAACGAACCATCAAAGGAACTAAGAATGGATAATTGGTAAAGAAATCTAAAATTGAACGTTTTCGATTTTCGGAATCGATTAAGAGCATTGTATGATCGTTTTCTTTTTTTCTGATATCCATTTTTTGTTCTTGGTCTAACAAGACTTGATAGGCGTCTTGGCCGGTCTTTTCAAAATCATATTCGGGATTTTCCATCGTTGTGATGAAAATTTCATCTAAGACTTGAGTCTCCATTGAAAATTCACTTTCTAAAGCCACATTCAACGGTTGGGTGTTATCAAATAAACTTGGATGAACCGTAAAGCCTAATTCTCTAAAATGATTTAACAGTTGATTAATATCATAATTCACTAACGAAAGTTGATTTCTTGAAAAGACGTGATCAGTGTGCCACAAACGAATTAATTCCAAGGCTTGATCATCGGCGATTTTGACTTCCATCGTCTCTGGTGAAATGGCTATAAACGGCATGAATTCCGTTGTAAAGCGTTGTTCTAATGGATTTAGCTTAAAACTCAACTCTAAATCATTGTCTTCGTTTAATTGATAGGTTGTTAGGAAATGTTTGTTTTCCCAAATATCATACCCTAGCTCTGAGGGTTTTAAACCAATTGAAGTCAATGGACGTAATAATTCGTACGTAAAGTATTCTAATAACGTCTTTTTAGCAATCGCTGAAATCTCAACATTCGGGACAATTAAGCCTTTATAGCTCGTTAACAACTCATTGAAATCTGATTCCATTAATGCTTTACGCAATTTCAAATCAGCCAACTCGATTTCAGCCGCTTGAATTAACCCGACCACTTCATCATGATCATTTGTTTTCATTTGATAATACGGATTGTCTTCAGGCGTGTAGGCTCCCTTGCGGACAATTCGGTCTTTCTTGACTGCAACTTTTTCTTCCGTGGTATTCGAAGAGTCAGTTTTCAGCTCTGATTGACTATTTTTTTGCTGATTGGTCATCTGACGCCTCCCCTTTCGGTTTCAAATAGCTCGCTAAAAAGCTAATAATCTGTTCTTGCATTCCTTCTAACCCACCAAAATAGCGCTCGATTAACCGGAATTCTTTTTCGACCACTGCTTTTTCTAAGCGAATTTTTTGGCGTTCTAATTCCAATTTTTCTTTTTCCTTGCCAACTTTTGAGCGATCTTCAGCATACGGAATCCAAGCTGCTTTTTTGGCTTCAAGTTCTTCCACTTGTTTTTCTAACGCTTCTAATTCTTCATCGGTTTTACTCCGATTAAAGAAGCCTTTCGCATCCGTCACATTTTTTTCTTCTTGGCGAATCTTTTTGATTTGCTCATCGAATTTGGTGATTTCCCCTTGAGCTGTAATAACTTTCGCTGATAGTTCATCCATTTGACGCTCAATCGAGGCTAACACATCTTGTTTACCGCTTTTAAATTTCGCCCACTCTTCATCGATTTTCGGAATAATAAAAATCTCTGGCGCGCTGGAATCAATCCCGATGACGGGTCTTTCGCGATAATAATTTCCCACCCGATAGTAATTCATCGTTTCTGAAATCTTCGCATGATGTACCATAAAAGGAAAAGTTTCCATAAAACCGTCATGAATTTTTTGGGCTAACAGCTGATCAATTTCATGATTGGTATTTGAGGTACGCTTCAATTCCTCGTGTAAGCGACCATTATAAATCCGATAAATATCTGGAATGTTATCCTCAGCAATCGCAACCTCAAAAGCTTGCAAATCTTGTAGCATCTGACCAATATTTTTCGAAGCCACTTCCTTAATTTCATTGAACTGGGAAGTGTTTCTTGAAACTTCAGATTCTGGGGTAGATGTTGTAGTTTCCTCAGACATAGTCATCCTCCTCATTTATTCTTCTTTTTTATTGTAGCATTTTCTTGAAAAAAAGTGTTATTTCACCTGTTAAAATTCAATTTTATGAGGAAAAAATCATCAATTCCACTAAAAAATCATTCCCTTTCACCGGATAATTAAAGTGAATTTAACGTACGATTAATCATTGACTTTGAAGTCAAAAAAAAACAACCAAGAAATTCTTGATTGTCCATTGCATGGCAGCGTCCATATCTCACAGAGGGAAACCTCCACTACTTTTGGCGCTAAGAAGCTTAACTTCTGTGTTCGGCATGATAACAGGTGTATCCTTCTTGCTATCGCCACCACACTATAAAAATGAGTCGTACTGGGCTCGAACCAGTGACCCTCTGATTAAAAGTCAGATGCTCTACCAACTGAGCTAACGACTCCTGTTAAGGAAAATGGTTAAAAATAAAATCGCGTGGCGACGTCCTAGTCTCACAAAGGGAAACCCTTCACTACAATCGGCGCTAAGAAGCTTAACTTCTGTGTTCGGCATGGGAACAGGTGTATCCTTCTTGCTATCGCCACCACACT
>JBKEDL010000066.1:0-2256 GCA_047975385.1 Enterococcus sp.
CCGAAACCACCAAATCCATCTGAGATGTTAGGTTCACCGCGGATGGATCAAATTATTGCTGAAGCCAAAGCGGAGTTTGATATTGTGATTTTTGATATGCCACCAATTGTAGCTGTAACCGATGCGCAAGTCATGGCTTCGAAAGTGGATGGAACAATTCTAGTAGTGCGTGAAAATGTTACGCAAAAAGAATCATTAACCAAGTCCAATCACTTATTGAAAATGGTTAATGCCCGGATGTTGGGTGTTGTTTATAATGGCGTTGAAAACAGTAGTGATCAAGGCTATAACTATTATTACGGTAATTAAGGTAAGTAAGGAGGTGCTGTGATGATTGATACGCATTGTCATATTTTACCAGGCATTGATGACGGTGCTCAAACAATGGAAGAGAGTATTTTGATGGCTAGAGAAGCAATTCGCCAGGGAATTACTCATATCCTTTGTACCCCTCATCATAACAATGGCAAATACACGAATGAAAAAGCTAAGGTGTTATCGTTAGTTACTCAAGTTCAAGAAGAATTAACCCGGCGTAATTTGGATCTAGTTCTTTTAGAAGGTCAAGAGATTCGGATTACCGGCGATTTAGTAAAGGAAATGCGAGCCGACCGTTTACTATTCACTGATACTGGCAATCGCTATTTGCTAATTGAATTTCCGACAGCGAGTATTCCAGCGTATACTGAGCAAGTTTTTTTTGAATTGCTTAATCATGGCAAAATTCCGGTGATTGTTCACCCCGAGCGCAATGCGAAATTTAGAGAAGACCCTAATTATTTAGCAACTTTTTTAGAAATGGGGGCCTTGGCTCAATTGACGGCGCCGAGTTATGTGGGTGTTTTTGGAAAAGCAATTCAAAAAACAGCGAAGGAGATGGTCGCAGCTAATCTTGTTCAATTAGTTGCTTCTGATGCACACAGTATCAACTCGCGAACTTTTTATTTGAAAGAAGCCTACCACCAAATCGAAAAAGATTTTGGCGTAGAGAAGATTCAACAAATGAAGCAAGTCGCAAAAGACTTAGTTAATGGGGACGATATCAACTATCCAACCTATTTAGAAATTAAGAAAAAACGCTTTGTTTTATTTTAAAGGAGAAAGAAATGATCGATACAAGAACTAACAATGCAAAAATCAAGAAAAAGAGAAGCTACCGTGTGAAAAAACGAATTTTTGATATTTTGTTAGGAATTATTGGTTTGATTCCGTTGACAATTGCTCTGATTTTCTTAGTGATTCCATACAAAACAGGAAAAAATAAAGGGCCGATGTTTTTTAAACAAGAGCGAATTGGCCGCAATGGTGAGTTATTTCAAATTTATAAATTTCGTTCAATGAAAGTTAATGCAGATTCCATCTTGAAATCTGACGAGGCATTATATGAAAAGTATGTTGAAAGTGGTTATAAATTAGAACCTGAAGAAGATCCACGAATTACTAACCTAGGTCGATTTATTCGCAAAACAAGTATTGATGAGTTGCCACAATTTATCAATGTAATTAAAGGTGAAATGAGTCTAATTGGCCCAAGACCAATCGTTGAAGAAGAGTTACAAGAATATCGTAAAGAGAACTTAGAAAATGCCTTTTTAAGTATGAAACCAGGCATTACCGGTGTTTGGCAAACTTCTGGCCGTAGTGAGGTTGGCTATCCCGACCGCGTCTTCTTAGAAACCAGTTATTGTGACCAAGAGAGCATTACTTTTGATACTAAAACGGTCTTGATGACAGCCGTTCAAGTTTTTAAACAAGAAGGAGCGTATTGATGGAAGTGAATGTAGATGAAGACATTAAAATGTTAGTTGTTACACATAAAGAAGCTCCGATGCCCTCAGATACAGCCTTATACATTCCAATGTTGGTTGGACCTAATAAAAATCAATTGCAGTTTCATCATGCCTATCGTGATGATGAAGGAGTCAATATTGCTGAAAAAAATCCTAACTATTGTGAATTGACAGCAATGTATTGGGCTTGGAAAAATCTGGATGCTAAGTATGTTGGGATTACTCATTATCGTCGCCTGTTTATGGACTTGAAGGATAAACACTTACCGGTTCAAGAAGAAACGTTAGCTAAACTCTTTGAAGAAGTCGATGTGATTTTGCCTAAAAAACGCAATTATTATATTGAAAATACGTGGTCACACTATAAGCATAACCATAATATTGCAGATTTAAAAATGACCAAAGAAATTATTGCTGAGAAGTATCCAAGTTATATCCCGTTTTTTGAAGAAACGATGACGCATAC
>JBKEDL010000005.1:0-20572 GCA_047975385.1 Enterococcus sp.
TATAAAAAACGCGACGGCTTTTAGCAACTCATTTAGTTTATCAAGCGAAGTGTTATTTGTCAATAACTTTTTTGCTTTATTTTATTGGTAAATCAACATTCCTTAAGAAGTTAATTTAGCAACTCCGTTATTCTATCAAGAATAACTAGGACTGTCAACTCTTTTTGAAAGTTTTTTTATCAGTCTTATTTTTCTTAATCGAAATTACGGATGTCTCATAAGGACAAGTAATAATATACCAAGTAAATCACTTTTGGTCAACGAATTTCCTACACTTTTCACAACTTTTTTTCGTATCCGACTGTTACAACTAAACAATCGAATATCATTCGTGATTACAAGAAAAGTAAGTGGATAAAGTATCGGTATCGGGGATGATAATCGGCATTCTGCAAAACAAAAAATACCAAAAAAAGAAGCTGCTCCCTGAATTCTGGGGCAGCTTCGCAACAAGTTACTTGTTAATTTCTCATCGTTGGAAATAATAAGACGTCACGAATTGCTTGGGCATCAGTGAGCAACATCACTAAACGGTCAATCCCGATTCCAAGTCCACCAGTTGGCGGCATACCGTATTCTAACGCCTCTAAGAAGTCTTCATCAACACCGTGTGCTTCATCGTTACCTTCAGCACGTTCTTTTTCTTGTGATTCAAAACGTTCTCTTTGATCAATCGGATCATTTAATTCGGTAAAGGCATTTGCAAACTCACGACCAACAATAAACAACTCAAAGCGATCGGTAAAGCGGCCGTCTTCTGGATTTTTCTTAGCTAACGGTGACACTTCAACGGGATGACCATAAACAAAAGTTGGTTGTTGTAGCGTTTCTTCAACAAATGTTTCAAAGAATTCATTAATGACATGACCTACACTCATGGTTTTGGTTACCTCAACATGATGTTCTTTAGCTAAGGCTTGTGCTTCTTCTGGAGTCATTTCTTGCCAGAAATCAACGCCTGTATGTGCTTTAATCGCATCAACCATGTGAATACGAGCAAAGTCCGCACCTAAATCAACTTCTAATCCTTCATAAGAAACAACCGTTGTACCTAACGCTTTTTGCGCAGCATTTTGAATGATTCCTTCTGTTAAGTCCATAATATCACGATAATCAGTGTACGCTGTATACACTTCGATCATCGTAAACTCAGGGTTGTGTGTCGTATCAATTCCTTCATTACGAAAAACACGGCCAATTTCATAAACTTTTTCCATGCCACCAACGATTAGACGTTTTAAATGTAATTCTAAAGCGATTCGCAAATAAAGTTCCATATCTAAAGCATTGTGGTGCGTTAAGAACGGACGAGCTGCAGCTCCCCCTGCTTGGTTGTGTAAGACAGGCGTTTCCACTTCAAGATAGCCTAAGCCATCGAGATAACGACGAATTTCACTAATAATTTGACTACGCTTGGTGAAACGTTCAAAACTTTCACGGTTACTAATTAAATCCAAGTAACGTTGACGGTAGCGTTGTTCGACATTGGTTAAGCCATGATATTTATCCGGCAATGGTCGTAACGCTTTTGATAAAAGAGTAATTTCTTGCGCTTTAATTGAAATTTCACCGGTATTAGTTTTCATAATCACACCAGTAACACCAAAGAAATCACCTAAATCGCCATGGTTGAAAATTTCATAAGCCGCTTCACCAACTTGATCTTGGCGAACATAAATTTGGATTTGGCCTTCACGATCTTGTAAATGCGCAAAACCAGCTTTCCCTTTGCCACGCTTGGTTACCATTCGGCCAGCAATACTAGCTGTTGCACCTAATTCAGCCAATTCTTCCTTTGACTGTTCCTCATAATTTGTATGCAGTTCTTGCGAGTTGTGGCTACGTTCAAAACGAGCGCCAAACGGATCAATCCCTTGGGCTTGCAACTGTTCCATCTTTTGACGGCGAACCAGCATTTGGTCATTTAATTCTTCTTGTGTGTGTTGTTGCTCTGTCACGAGTTTTCCTCCATTCTGATCTCTTGGTTCTTATTTATATTGCTTATCATAACATAAAAAAGCAAGCTGAATAATAGGTTCAGCTTGATTTTTTCAATTCCGCTACTTAACGGAGAATCGGTTGTTGTTCTGTTTTTTCAACAAAACCATCTAATAAATCGATAATCGTTTGTTGGTCTTCCGCTTGATTAATCGCTACTTTAACCTTGGCGGCACGCGGGATACCTTTCAAGTAATAAGAAGCATGTTGACGAAACTCTCTAGCTGCCACTAGTTCACCCTTCAAGTCAATTAAGCGTTTCAAATGAACTTTGGCTGTTTCAATCTTTTCTCTAGCGGTAGGTTCAGCAATTAATTCGCCGGTTTCTAAGAAGTGTTGCGTCCGATGGATCATCCACGGATTACCTAAGGCCGCACGCCCAATCATCACACCGTCCGCACCAACTTCATCGAGCATGCGCTTAGCATCTTCTGGTGTTCGAACATCTCCATTGCCCATAAAAGGAATCTTAATGCTTTGTTTGACTTCTTTTAAAATTTCCCAGTTAGCTACCCCTTCATACATTTGGACACGGGTTCTTCCGTGCATCGCAAGGGCTGCCGCACCTGCAGCTTCGGCAGCTTGCGCATTTTGAACCGCAAAAATATGCTTATCATCCCAACCAGTCCGCATTTTAACCGTCACCGGGATATCAACACTAGCAGCAACGGCTTCAACCATTTCATAAACTTTATCAGGATTTAGTAACCACTTCGCACCGGCTTCCGCTTTGATTACTTTGTTTACCGGGCACCCCATATTGATGTCAATGATATCAGCCTTCGTATTTTCTTGGACAAATTGCGCAGCTTCAACCAAAGATTCTTTGTTTCCGCCAAAAATTTGGACACTCAATGGATGTTCGCGTTCATCAATATACAACATTTCTAAGGTTTTCTTATTACGAAAATGAATTCCTTGGTCACTAATCATTTCACAAACAACTAATCCCGCACCAAATTCTTTCACCGTGACACGAAAAGCGGCATTGGTAATCCCAGCCATGGGTGCGACCACAACACGATTAGGAATTTCAACATTCCCAATTTTCCAGGTTTGATTACTCATTATTTCCCTCCAGCTTCAGCTTTCAATTCAGCCAATTCCACTTCATCAAAATGATACTTATTGCCACAGAATGAACAAACGGCTTCGGCACCATGATCTTCATCAATCATCGCTTGAATTTCAGCCGCACCTAAAGTGATAATCGCTGTCCCAAATTTTTCTTTTGAACAATCACAGTTAAATTGAACAGGCATTTTTTCTAAAATATCAACGGTTGTTCCTGACAGTAAATCTTGTAAAATTTGTTCCGGACTTTGTCCTTCATCCAAAAGGGTTGAGATTTTCGGTGTTGTTTTTAATTTATCTTCAATTGCATCTAAAATTTCTTCGCTTGCGCCAGGCATAATTTGCAGCATAAAGCCCCCAGCTGATTTAATGGAGTCATCGGTATCAACTAAAACACTTAAACCCACCGCTGAAGGAACTTGTTCTGAAACAGCTAAATAATAAGTAAAATCTTCGCCTAATTCACCAGAAATAATCGGTGTTTGACCGGAAAATGGTTCTTTCAAGCCCAAATCTTTAATTACAGTAAATATCCCATCTGTCCCCACGGCACCGCGAACATCTAATTTCCCTTGAGCATTCAATGGTAAGCTCACTTGCGGATTTTTAATATAGCCTTTGACATCACCATGACCATTGCTATCAATGATAATTGCACCGGCTGGGCCGTCACCTTGGATTTTAATGGTTAATTTGTCTTCACCTTTAACAGTGGCTCCTAACAATAATCCGCCAACCATCGCACGCCCCAATGCTGCTGAGGCTGTATTCCATGTATCATGACGTCTTTGCGCTTCGCTAATTACGTCAGTCGCACACACCGCGTATGCGCGAACAAAGCCATCATAAGCTAAAGCTTTTACTAAATAGTTTTCCATTTTTTTCTTATCGCTCCTTTTATACTCATTAATGAATAATACTAGCTGAAGAACTTTTTTTCAACTATCCACTCCCTATTTAACCGAAAAGCAAGGTTTCGCTGACTAAATAAAAATGGGTTGAGACAAAAATTTGTCCCAACCCATTTTAAGATTAACTATTTTTCTTCAGCATCCGCATCTGTTGACTTTCCAGCCGCTTCAGCTTGTTCGATTTCTTGTTTTTTCGCATCCTTTTCTTCTAAAGCACGTTTGGCTTCTTCGAAAGTTTGCGCTTTTTCACTTGGAAATTCGCTATTTTCAGAGTCAGCTGGCATCACACCATCTTCAAACAATGACTTAATCGCCTTCGCATCGAGTGTTTCATACTCTAACTGTTTTTCAGCAATTAATTTATGTTGCTCACGGTGTTCTTCAATAATCGCACGCGCTTTTTGATGACCTTCGACTAAAATACGACGAACTTCTTGATCAATTTCATAAGCGACTGATTCAGAGTACGCTTTGGTTTGACCATAATCACGACCAACAAACACTTGATGATTGCCTTCATATTGAACTGGGCCTAATTTGTCGCTCATCCCATATTCCGTCACCATACTACGCGCTAACGCTGTTGCTTGTTCAAAGTCATTGGATGCCCCCGTTGATTGCACATTGAAGATAATCTCTTCGGCTGTGCGTCCACCAAGTAGTCCGACGATTTGTTCAAACATATCTTCTTTCGTCATTAACATTTGATCTTCTTTTGGTAAAGCAATCATGTAGCCGCCTGCTCTTCCGCGAGGGATAATCGTTACTTTGTGAACGATCCGCGCACGACTTAAAACTAAACCGACAATGGTGTGACCTGCTTCATGGTAAGCGACCATTTCGCGTTCACGTTTTGAAACAACGCGATCTTTCTTAGCCGGACCGGCAATCACGCGATCTTCAGCTTCATCAATATCTGAAGCATCGATTTTCTTCTTGTTACGACGAGCCGCAACTAACGCCGCTTCGTTTAAGACGTTTTCTAAATCAGCCCCAGCAAAACCAGGAGTTTGTTGCGCCACGACTTTCAAATCAACGTCATCGGCTAATGGCTTGTTTTTCGCATGAACTTTCAGAATCGCTTCACGACCTTTAACGTCTGGACGACCAACCAAAATTTGACGGTCAAAACGACCCGGACGTAATAACGCTGGATCCAAGACGTCTGAACGGTTGGTTGCGGCAATGACGATTACGCCTTCGTTACCACCAAAACCATCCATCTCAACTAATAACTGGTTCAAGGTTTGTTCACGTTCATCGTGTCCACCCCCCATACCAGCGCCACGTTGACGACCGACTGCATCAATTTCATCGATAAAGATAATTGCTGGTGCATTTTTCTTCGCTGTTTCGAACAAATCACGCACGCGGCTAGCACCGACCCCAACGAACATCTCAACAAAGTCTGAACCTGAAATTGAATAAAACGGTACCCCCGCTTCACCGGCTACAGCTTTAGCCAGTAACGTCTTCCCGGTTCCGGGAGGTCCTTCTAATAAGACACCCGCGGGAATTCTCGCGCCTAGTTCAGCAAACCGACGAGGATCTTTTAAGAATTCGACTACTTCGACCAACTCTTGTTTTTCTTCTTCGGCACCAGCAACGTCAGAAAAACGGACATTATTGGCTTTTTTATCAGCTTCTTTGGCTTTTGACTTCCCAAAGTTCATTACACGGCCACCGCCGCCACCGCCGCCACCTTGTTGCCCCATCATCATGTAGAAAAAGAAGATGATAATGACTAATGGTAAGAAACTAACCAACAAGGAAATCCAAATCCCACTTGATGATTGCTCCATAATTGTTGTTTTGACGTCGTTGTCTTTAGCTAATTGTGTAACTTCATTCAGTGTGGCATCATTCGGTAAAATAATTGTTGAAAAACTGGTTGTTTCAGAAGTTGTGTTGCCTAAGACATTTAAGCCATTACTGTTACTAACTTCTTGTTCTTCGTTATATTCTCCCGTAATTTGATAGACGCCATTGACTGGCTGAACGGAAAATTCTTTAATTTTCCCATCTTCTAACTGTTCTGTAAATGTTGAGTACTCGATATCCGGCGACTGTTGGCTACCATTTCCAAAAATGAAATACACGACCATGACCATCGCAAGGAGTACAAGTACATAATACAAGGCATTTTTGACAATGCCATTATTATTTTTTTTGTTCATGCCAGACCTCCTTGGTTATTTTCTTATCAATCCTGACCATTATATTGTACCATACCAAGAATTTATTCAGTCATTAATTTGATTGATAGACGCTCGGTTTTAAAACCCCCACATAAGGTAAGTTTCGATACTGTTCAGCGAAGTCTAAACCATAGCCCACCACAAATTCATTTGGAACATCAAAACCAACATAATCCGCTTTGATATCAACTACCCGACCTTCTGGTTTATCCAATAAAGTCACAATCTTCACTGAATTCGCTTTACGGTATTTAAATAGGTCCACCAAGTACGCCAACGTTCGACCGCTATCAATGATATCTTCGACGATCAACAAGTCGCGCCCTTCAACATTCGTATCCAAATCTTTGATGATTTTCACTTCACCTGATGAAACGGTTGCTTTTCCATAGCTAGAAACCGCCATGAAATCCATTTCTAACGGGCAGTCCACCGAACGAACAATGTCCGCCATAAAATGAATCGAACCTTTTAACACACCAATCACTAAAGGATTCTTCCCTTGATATTCCGTTGTCAGTTCGGCACCCAGTTCCTCACAGCGAGCCGCAATTTCTTCTTTTGAAATTAAAGTTTTTTCGATATCTTTTTCTAACATAATTTTCTCCTTCCAATCTCACTTCCAATACTTATATAGAAGTATGTAGTGTATTTTATCAGTTTCTAAAGCAATACTCAAATAAGAACTTGCAATTGGTAAAACGAATAGCACCTCTTGATGTTCGTTTTGAATTACCCACGTTTTTTCTCGTTGATTATTCGGGATTTTTCGATCGATGAATAAGCGGCTCACCTTCTTAGTCAGCGTTGGTGTCAATTGAATACGGTCACCTTTTTGACGTTTTCTCACCAACACCTGTTGCGGAAAATCATTTAAAACTTTTTGTTTAAATGTCTGCCAATGAGCAATTTTTTCAGGCACAGCAATTTTTTTTTGACTCGAAAATACTCCCAACCATTCCGTTTCTGAAAGAAATTGCCCTTCATCTAATTGTAACAGAATTTCTTTGGTTGGTACTGGGGTTTGCTTTTTTAAAAGCATTACTTGATGATACTGACGTTCAAACTGCCAAGCCCCCCCTAGACTGAATTGCCACTGGGTCTGACCGGTAACTAACAACTCCAACAACTGCTGCAGTTGTTTTTCACTGACCGCCAGTTTAAACTGCTTTTGTGCCTCTAAAAAGAAATGATTCAAGTAGAGCTCTTTTTGGGTAGCCGTTAATTGTAAAAATGGTTGCAAATCAAAAAGCCAAGTCGTCTCATAACAAGTTACCTGTTTCATAAACCACGCTTCTTGCTCCTGAGCTAACCAATTTTCTAACAGTAATAGCTGCTGTGAAAGTTGTTGAAAATGCTCCAATACGCGCGGGTTTTCCGCCTTCAACAAGGGAACGACTTGATGACGCAAGCGATTACGTTGTTGCTTTAACTCTTGATTACTCGCATCTTCAAAATACGTTACGTGATGTTTGGCGGCATAGGCCACTAATTCCTCTTTGGAAAAGGTCAGAAGTAATCGTACGAGTTGACCGCCAGCAAATGCTTGTTGCGCTCTAATACCGATACTACTGTGCCAATTTCCTTCGCGAATCATCTTCATTAACATGGTTTCAATTTGATCATCCCCATGATGGGCCGTTATTAACGTATCGTACCCCTGAGCAGCCATGGTATCTGCAAAAAAAGTATAACGGAACTGGCGTGCCGCAGCCTCGATGCCACTTTTAGCCGGTTCTTCCCAAACCCGATAATGAAACGCCAGTTGATGTTCTTGACAATAATTCGCCAAAAAAAGAGCTTCTTCTTCCGATTGCTCTCGCAAGCGATGATTGACATGTGCCACTCCTAGGGTAAAAGCAAGCTTTTGCTGCAAATGTTCGAGTATCCGCAATAAAACCATCGAGTCCACGCCGGTCGAAACAGCCACTAAGAGCTTCTTCTTTGGTTGCCACAAATCAAATTTTTGACCCAATTGCTGCACAGTTTGTTCCATGTTTCCCTCCACAAGCTCGATAAAGATAAAAAGAGTTTGGAGTCGACAGTTCTGCTCCAAACTCTTAACGGTTAATTCCGGCGACCGCCGCGGCCACCACGTTTTCCTTCAGTGTTACGTTTCAGTGATGACAAGCGATCGTCACTATCTTTCAAAAATGAACTCATTAATGAATCGAAGTCTTGCTTAGGACTCGGACTTTGGGCCCGGGTAAAAGGTTTCTTTTGTGCCGGACGATTTCTTGGCTCTTTTTTGACAAAAGGTTTTCTTTCTTGTTGCTCTTCTTGCGCTTTACGGATGGATAAACCAATTTTCCCGTCATTTCCAATGGTGGTTACCAAAACAGTGACTTCATCACCAACTTTTAAAACTTCGTTGATATCTTTCACAAAACCGTTTGAAACTTCGCTAATGTGAACAAGACCTGTTTTTTTCTCCCCTAAATCGATAAACGCTCCAAAATTTGTAATTCCAGACACTTTTCCTTGTAGTTTAGCTCCTACTTCGATTGACATATAAAGATTGTTCCTCCTAAAATGATTTCCATTTATTAATTATTTGACGACTCCACAGTCGATGATTGGGTGGATTCAGTCGTTGCGTCCTGATTACCAACTTCCGGTAAAGGATACACGAGTTCGCCATCTTTTGAATAAAAATAACGACTACGAGCGAGTTTCGCGACATACTCATCATCATTCAAAAGTGCGACATCGTGTTTTAATGCGGCAACATCCGCTTTTACTTCATCCCGCTCAACAATCGCTTCTTCTTTCAGTGTTTTTAGACCTTCTAAACGTTGATAATCTTGGAATAACTGAACACCTACAAACCCAAAAATCAATAGCGCTACTCCAAAAAGCAAACCCAAACGTCGACGGCGGAAAACAACTTTTTTTTGTTGTTCCTTATACTTAGCATATTGGCTCTTGGCATAATCCGTATCAAGTGCTGTCACTTTCCCTTTTTGTTCGCCTTTCATTGTAATGCCTCCATTTTTGTGATTGTCTTTCTTATTATACCAACATCCAGATTGCTTGTCTAATCTATTTATCAAGACTTTCTTGACGCATTTCACTAATGATTTCATACATCTGGGCTGCATCTTCTTTTTTCGTCGATTCATGTAGCGCTAAAACTTTCACTTCTAGGAGCTTATTCCCAAATTGAATTTTTACCAAATCGCTAATTTTCACGTCGCTACTTGATTTTGCTAACTTGCCATTAATTTGAATTCGCCCTTTATCGGCCACTTCTTTAGCGACCGCACGCCGCTTAATAATTCTTGAAATTTTTAAAAATTTATCTAAACGCATCATTTACCTCTTTCCAAATCGTAATATTTTTTTACCACCAGGTAACCAGAGCCATTCTTGAATCGTTAGTAACCGCAGTTTGAGCGCACTGATTAAAAAGACGCCACCACCTACAATCACACCAAAACAGCTAATTATTAAAGCTGTTCCGCGATGAAATTGACTCCCAGTTAATAAAACAACACCTTCACAATATACAATTATGCTCGCACTCATTAAAACTAAGCAGCCGCTTAAACGCCAGCCAAAATACCGCTCTTGCCAAAACGCATTTAACTCCGTACTTTCATTCTTAACTAACATCACCAATACGGCCGCTAAACCAATAATTGTTGCCAAACTTGCGCCGATCGTCCCTAACGTCATGGTTAAAGCAAAGGTCAAGCCGAGTTTTAGACCTAGACCAATACCAGCCGCTTTAAATGAGGCCTTTAGGTGATTTTTACTTTGAGCGATGCTTTGATATGCCTGAATTAAAGCCATCAAAGCCACCGAGAACACAAAAATCATTAAGGTCGGCGTTCCGGAGGTATCTGTAAACAACGCATAGTTAATGTAGGGGAGTAACAACGCTAATCCGACCGAAGCGGGTAATGCAATCCCAATCGTTAACCGCAGATAAATCCGCGCCGATTCTAAAAATTTGCGCTGATTTTTTTGCATCAAATACCGCGTTAGTGTCGGTAAAAAACTCGCACTTAAGGCCATAGCTGCAACTAATCCCAATTGCACCAAGGGTTGCCCTCGATCATAGACGCCTTTAGCAATTTGAGCCGCTTCTTGCTCAAAGCCCAAAGTTTGTAACGAATTCGTTACACCAAACGAATCAATCAACTGAAAAAGAATTAACAGCCCGCTATAAATCGACAGCAAACCACCTTCTAATAAAAATCTTCGCTGTAGGTTACGATTGGTCACTTTGAGACTTTTGCCTTTCGTCAGTGCCAAGTTCCCAAGAAAAATTTTCTTTTCATAATAACCGAGCACACCCCAAGCGAACAAACCACCAAACAACGCCCCACTCATCGCTAAAGAACCCGTTTGGTACACAGAGAGTTGAAACCGTTGAAACAAAAGGGCCGCTAACAAGATTACCCCAACACGAACAATTTGCTCCAAGACTTGAGAAACCGCTGTTGGAATCATCTCCAAATTTCCTTGAAACACCCCGCGATAAAGCGATAGGGGTGGGATTAATAAAAACGTAAACGAGACGACCCGAACCAACGAAGCTAAATGAGCATCCCCCATCAAGCGAGCAATCCAGTCACTACCAAAAAAAGTAAGCCCCCATAGGCCAACACCACTCCAAAGTAACAAGGGAAAGAGTTCTGCAAGACTCTCCTTTTGCTTTTCCAACGTGTCTTGTTCCGCAATATATTTTGAAATAAATTGCGGCAGCCCCGTCAACGCCAGGGTCATTGCCACCCCATAGATTGGATAAATCTGTTGGTACACGTAAAAACCAACGTCGCCAACCAGATTTTGAAACGGCACACGATAAATCGCACTTAAAATTTTTGCGAGAAAAGCGGCGAGCGTTAAAATCACTGCACCGCGCATCAGCGATTTCATTTGTCGTTTAGCCATGGCCGCCCTCTGATTTTTGAGCTGTTTTTTGATATTTTTGTTGTCGCAACGCTTGCACAAAGCTTTGAACTTCATACAGCCAAACACTAGCATTCATTTGTGGTGGCACGGTCAATTTAATATTCATTTGTTCTTTTTCCACACCTAACGTCGCTTTTAGCTTCGTGGCACTGAGCGCGGCAAACAATTGCTCCACTGAATAAGTTTTGGTGCCCGCTTTACTTAAAATTAAGCAAATCGTTGTTCCTTGTTTTCTGAGCGTTTCGACTAACCCACGCTCACCATCCATCTTGATTTGACCAATCGTTAATAGATGCGAGACTTCTGCTGGAAATTCACCAAAACGATCCAAAAGATCATCTTGCAGTTCATCCAGCATTTCTTCATTTTCTAACTCCCGAATCCGTTTATAAATCTCAATTTTTTGCCGTTCGTCTTCGATATAGGTTCCCGGCAAGTACGCATCGACCCCTAGATCAATTTCAAGCGCTGATTTTTCCACTTGAGTATTTTTGCCTTGTTTACGATCCACTGCTTCAGAGAGCATTTGCGCATACATATCAAAGCCCACTGCATCGATAAATCCATGTTGTTGCGCTCCTAAAAGATTGCCAGCTCCGCGAATTGATAAATCGCGCATCGCAATCTTGAAACCAGAGCCCAACTCCGTAAAGTCTTTAATCGCTTGAAGTCGTTTTTCACTGACTTCATTGAGTACTTTTTGTGGCTCATACATAAAATAAGCAAAAGCGACTCGATTACTTCGCCCCACACGTCCGCGCAATTGATACAAGGTCGAAAGCCCCATATAATCAGCATTTTCGACAAAGAGGGTATTGGCATTGGGGATATCAACCCCCGTTTCAATAATCGTCGTGGTCACCAAGACATCAAATTGGCCTTCATTGAAATCAAACAAGGTATTTTCTAATTGGACTTCCGTCATCTGGCCATGCGCGTAACCAATTCGCGCATCCGGCACTAACGCTTGAAGTTCATCAACCTTTTGTTCAATTGTATCAACGCGATTGTATAGATAAAAGACTTGGCCACCACGCGCCATTTCTCGTAAAATCGCTTCTCGAATCGCACCGGGATTTGTTTCCATCACATACGTTTGAATTGGGTAACGATTTTCAGGTGGTGTTTCGATGACTGACAAATCCCTTACCCCAAGCATTGACATATGCAACGTTCGCGGAATCGGGGTCGCAGTTAAGGTTAGTACATCCACCTCTGAACGTAATTGCTTCAAACGTTCTTTATGCTTCACCCCAAAGCGCTGTTCTTCATCAATAACTAGTAAGCCCAGATCAGCAAAAACAATATCTTTTGATAATAAGCGATGCGTTCCCACGATGACATCAACTTGCCCCGTCCGAATCGCTTCGATTGTTTCATTTTGTTGCTTTTTCGTTCTAAAACGACTTAATAAACCCACGTTTATCGGAAACCCTTCAAAACGGTCGACGAGATTTTCATAATGCTGTTGCGCTAAAATCGTGGTGGGTACCAAAATGGCTACCTGTTTACTTTCTTTAGCCGCTTTAAATGCCGCGCGTAAAGCAACTTCCGTTTTACCAAAACCAACATCACCAACCAACAAACGATCCATCGGTTTGATTTTTTCCATATCGCGTTTAATCTCTTCACTACTACGTAATTGATCTTCAGTTTCGCTATAAGGAAAGGCATCTTCAAATTCTTTTTGATAGCTATCATCACCTTGAAAGGCATAGCCGCGATCTGATTCACGCTTGGCATAGAGCAAGATTAAATCATCGGCAATATCTTCAATTTTACTCGTGACTTTCCGCTTAGTCTTAGTCCATTCACTACCGCCTAATTTATTAATTTTAGGCTGTTTTGATTCCGAGGCCACATATTTTTGAATCAAATTCAGTTGTGTGACCGGAATAAACAATTTATCCTCATTTTGATACACAATCGACATGTAATCTTGATGAACCCCATCCACTTCTAGGGTTTCCATCCCCATAAAACGCCCAATTCCGTGATTGGCATGGACAACATAATCGCCACTCTTTAGCTCGTTATAACTTTTTAAGCGCTCCGCATTGGTAATCGATTGCCGCCGTGCTCGTTTTTTCTTCACTTTTTGGAAAATTTCTCGTTCCGTGACCACCACCAAATGATCTTGAGGTAATTCAAATCCCGTTTGCAAATTGCCAATTACAATTTGACTGCGTCCCGTTATTAAGCGGTTGGTCTCAGTCAAAACAGCATAAATATCAAAATCTTGAAACTCATTAACCATCTTTTGCGCGCGTTCTTCATCTGAGACTAAAAAAACAACCGTCTGTTGCTGCTTTTCCCAACGATCTATCTCAACTTTTAATAAACTCATTTGACTAAAAAATTGTTGCATTGCGCGGTATTGGAAATTATGCACGGCTTGAAACTTTAAATTCCCCAAACCTTTTTGAAACAATGAAAAGAAGGTCGTTACAAACCCTGTCTTTTGAAAAAAATGATGTAGATCGATACCAAAAGTTTGTTCCGAAAAGATTCGTAATTCAGCAAGCTTTTGCGTTTGCCATTCAGCTGTTTCCCGGTCAATTTCACGGTTCACTTCCATCATCCGCGCGTAATCATCAACAAACAGCAAGCTATCCGCAGCAAAATAATCACTGATTGTATACTGCTTAGGGTAAAGTAAATCCGCATACAAATGAGACTCATTTCCCGGGATTCCAGCTTGCCATAAAGCAATCAATTGACCAAAATAATCTTCTAAAAATTTTTTTTGCGTTTGATCGCTCGTAACCGCTAAACGCTTTTGGAGTAATCCGTTAATTTTCTGACTGCCATTTATTAAATTTTCTGGTGAAAAAACCAGTTCGGTCGTCGGTGAAATCGTAACCTCGCTCAGCGTTTCGACCGAGCGTTGGGTTTCAACATCAAAATAACGTAGCGAATCAATCTCCACATCAAACAATTCCACTCGTACTGGGTATTCACTAGTCAAGGGGTAAATGTCAATCATGCTCCCACGCAAACTAAATTCCCCAGGTTTCCCCACCATGCCTTGGCGCTCATAACCCATCAATACCAATTGTTGCGCCAAATGATTGAGATCAATTTCAGCACCTTGTTGCCAATGCAATTGGTGGCTACGCCAAATGTCTGGACTTGGCAACCTTTTTCTCAAGGCGGCTACCGGAACAACATAAATTCCTTTTTGTTGCTGACTCATCGCATTTAATGTAGCAATTCGCTCAGCGCGGACTTCAGGGGAAGAAAACGCCATTTCAGCAGCTAAAATCTCATCTACCGGAAATAAAAAGACCTCTTCAGTCAAACTACGCAAATCTTCCGTTAGCTGATTGGCATAGTATAAATTAGGTGTTACAACTAAAATCGTTTTTTGCAATTTTTGATACGTTCCAACAATGGCTAAGGACTTGGCTGAGCCTGATAAACCAGTCACCAGTTGCCTTGGCGTTTGCTTGTTTAATTGTTGCTGCCACTCGTTGATTAGTGGCGTTTGATTGAATAGTTCTACCAAATTCATGGCATAAACTCCTTTAATTAAATTTATTCATCGTTTGCACAAAATCTTGATTTGCCAAATAGTCTTCACATGCAGCACAAGCATCCGCTACACTGGTCGCAATAATCACTTGATTCTCTTTCGCAAACGGACTGAGCACATGACTAACCACGCTTTGATTGACAAGTGGCCGATCAATCCCGATTTTAATTCGTGCAAACACGTTAGATCCCAAGTGACTAATTAAACTCTTCATGCCATTGTGTCCGCCCGCACTCCCTTTTTGGCGCAAACGAATCTTACCCAAAGCTAAATCTAAGTCGTCGTAAATGACCAAAACATCTTCTAATGTCAAACCATAATAGGTCATTAACGGTCCCACTGCACGACCTGATTCATTCATAAATGTTTGTGGTTTAACTAATAACACTTTTTCTCCCCCCCAAAAAAACTCTGCTACTTCGGCTTCGAAGGGATTTTTCTTAAACGATGTTTGATTTTTTTCAGCCAACAAATCGACGGCCATAAAGCCAACATTATGTTTTGTTGCGCTATATTTTTTCCCAGGATTTCCTAACCCGACAATCATCTTCATTACTAGCACTCCTTTTTAATCTTCGTATCACACGAACTCGTATGAAAGCAACACAAAAGGCCGGACCCCCAATTTTGCTGGTCCAGTTGTGTGACTTATTGATACTGAAAAGTATAACACAGGAAACGTACCAATAAAGGCTTTGAAGCGCTAATTTTTTCTTAAATTTCCTACCTCATCGGTCATGCTAATTTTTCACAGAAAAAGTTTTTTCAAAAAAACCAAAAATGAAAACGGTAACAGCGATTTTAACTGTTACATTTCGACATCTTTTAGATGACAAGCCCCCTCATACATGATAGGATTGTGAGTGGTAGAACAAACAAAAGGAAGGATTGATACACAAATGACTGGTCAAGAAAAAAAACACCAAAAAGTAATTCTTGTTGGAGATGGCGCTGTAGGTTCTAGCTACGCTTTTGCATTGGTTACTCAAAATATCGCTCAAGAAGTTGGGATCGTCGATCTTAACGTTGCTAAAACTGAAGGAGATGCGATTGATTTATCACACGCATTAGCATTTACTTCTCCTAAAAAAATCTACGCAGCAACTTACGCTGATGCACACGATGCTGACCTTGTTGTGATCACTGCTGGTGCTCCTCAACGTCCAGGCGAAACTCGTTTAGACTTAGTAAATAAAAACCTTAAAATCAACAAATCGGTTGTAACACAAATTGTTGAATCAGGCTTCAACGGAATCTTCTTAGTTGCTGCTAACCCTGTTGACTTAATGACTTACTCTACTTGGAAATTCTCTGGTTTCCCTAAAGAGCGCGTAATCGGTTCTGGTACTTCACTAGATTCAGCTCGTTTCCGTCAAGGATTAGCTGAATTAGTAGACGTTGATGCTCGTAACGTCCACGCTTATATCTTAGGTGAACACGGTGACTCTGAATTTGCTGTATGGTCTCACGCTAACGTTGCTGGTTTACAAATCGCTGAATGGGTGAAAGATAACCCAGAAGTTGATGAAGAAGCTTTAGTTAACTTATTCTTTGGTGTTCGTGATGCAGCTTACACAATCATTGAGAAAAAAGGCGCAACTTTCTATGGTATCGCTGTTGCCTTAGCGCGTATTACTCGTGCTATTTTCGATGATGAAAATGCAGTATTACCATTATCAGTTTACATGGAAGGTCAATACGGCTTGAACGATATCTACATTGGCGCACCTGCAATTATCAATGCGAACGGTATCCAAAAAATCGTTGAAATCCCATTAAACGATAGCGAACAAGAAAAAATGGACGCTTCAGCTAAACAATTAAAAGACATCTTAGATGCAGCTTTTGCAAACTTAGAAGACTAATTAATTTTGGGAGACATCTTTATGGTGTCTCTTTTTTTATCCCCAAAACCTTCTTTCATTGATCCATGGTCTCTTTTCATCCGATTCACCTTAACCATTCTCAGATTTAGCTAATATTTATTTAAGATTCTCCTTATTTGTAAGCAGAAGTCTCCCATTTTTCTTTTTATGTGCTATGATAGCTCTGTATATCTATAAAAAGGAGTAATACATATGACTCGAGCCTCCCGACATAAAAAAACAATTAAACCAATCATTTATTCTGTTCTGGGCGTAGCAATCGTCGGCCTAACTGGTTATGCGATCAAGAGCGCTCATTATACTAATCACTTTTTGCCCAATACTGAAATTAACGAGATTGATATTAGCAACCTAACCATCGATGAAGCCAATGAAAAATTAAAAGGGACTGCAGATCATCAAGTGTTTACGATTACTGATAATCAAGATACTTGGAAAGAAATCAAATTAACTGATTTAGGTCTCAAAACCGATTTCACTACAGAGTTAGAAAAAATTAAAAACTCCCAAAATCAATGGTCTTGGGGAAGCGCTTATGTCTTTGCCTCCGATCACGACGACTTAGACGGCCTTGTTTTAGACGAAAAAACCTTAAATAACGAAGTCAATGAAGTCAAAGATGAAGTTGATCAAGCAAATGACGAGAAAACTAAAAGTAAAAATGCCTCCCTAGTAAAAGGCGAAGATGGTTATCGCATCACGAAAGAAGTAAATGGTACAGCTATCGACGCTGACAAATTTGCCACGGCTTTAAAAGAGGCTGTAACTGAGCAAAAAACGTCTTTAGAGCTGACTACCTACACAGAGAAACCAGCTGTTACCTCAACAGATAAAGAATTAAATGAAGAGTTGACCCAACTAAATGCTATCGCACAAATTGATGCCAACTATTCAATCAACGGCGACACTTTCCAAATCCCAACAGCGACGATTAACCAGTGGATTAGTTATGAAGATCAAGAAGTGACCATTGATCAAGAGCAAGTCACCGCTTATGTTAGCGATTTAGGTGAGCAATACAATACTAGTACTCACGATACGACGTTCAACAGTACAAAACAAGGTGAAGTAACCGTGCCAACCGGAACTTTAAGTTGGACTATTCAAACCGACGAAGAGGCTAGCGCATTGTCTGAACAAATCTTAGCTGGTGAATCATTTACCCGCTCACCAATTGTTAGTGGTAGTACAACTGCTGATAAACCACTCGTTGGCGATACGTATATCGAAGTGGATTTAACCAATCAACACATGTGGTATTATGAAGATGGAGACTTGAAACTAGATACGGATATCGTTTCTGGAAAACCGGCATCTGAAACCCCTGAAGGTGTTGATTATGTCTGGAAAAAAGAAGAAGATGCGACCTTAAAAGGTCAAAATGCTGATGGTTCGGATTATGCAAGCCCGGTAGATTATTGGATGCCCATCGACTGGACGGGAGTTGGTATCCACGACTCTAGTTGGCAAAGTGCATATGGCGGTGACCGTTGGAAAACAAACGGTTCACACGGCTGTGTCAATACACCACCAAGCGTGATGAAAGAACTTTATGGGATGGTCGAAGTTGGCACCCCCGTTTTAGTTTTTAAATAAGTAAAACGTCTAGTTCCCCACTACAAAGCGGGGAACTAGACGTTTTTTACACCAATAAATCATGGTCGCTTCACTTTCAAAAACTTCTTTTTTGGATTAACAAGAATATCCCTAGCAAAAGAACGGCCGTTAATGCCCCCGCTGAATCTAACATGACGTCTTGAAATAACGGCGTCCGTCCACCAGTTAACATTTGATGGAACTCATCGATTCCCGCATAACCAGTTGCGGCTAACCAAGCAAAAAAACTCGCCCACCAATAATTTTTTTGCTTACAATACAAAGCCAAACAAAAACTCCCACCCAATAAAAAATAGGTCATAAAATGAGCGCCTTTACGAATAAAAAATTCAATAAAGGAGTAGTAACCTTGGGCTGCGATACTCTGCTCCTCACCGCCATAATTAAAAGAAATCCCACTTAAAAAATCATGGAATGGCTGTCTTGAAAACAGCGTTTTGAGTAGCTCAATTTGAGATTGTTCAGCATATGTTTGTGAAGAACTATAAAATAAAAGCGCCATAATCCCTAAACCTAAAAACAAATAAAAATTCGCGTTTTTTAATAATTTTTGCACTTGTTCTCCTCACAATCCCCTTTTATTCTTACTATTTTAGCATAGTAGCCCCTTTAATCGTAAACGCTTTGTAGATATTTCGTTAAATATTTCCTAATTTTATTTGCCGAAACATTGATTATTTTTTATAATAGCATTAAAGCGTTTTATCAAAGGAAGTGACTCGTAATGTACTTAGGAGAGACCATTCGAAAAATCCGTATTCAAAAAGGCTTTTCTCAAAAAGAAACCTATAATGGAATCATTTCAAAATCATATTCCATTAGCTTTGAACAAAACAAACATCATTTATCAATCGATTTATTAGTCCCCATCTTGAACCGCCTATCAGTCGATTTTGATGAATTACTATTTATCCATCGCGGTTATACTTTAGATGAGTACGGCGACTATATTTATCGCTATGCAAAATATGCGAATCGGCATGATATTGCTGGCATCCAAGGCTTGCTCGTCGAATTTTCACGCAAAGAACAAACACCAATCACCAAAGTTCGTTGTGCTGAATTACGTGCTCGCTTAGCAATTTTGAAACACCTCGAAGAAACAAATGAGTACAACCCCAAGATTGTTAATAAAGATGATGCCCAAATTGTCAAAGAATACCTTAGAAATACGGAAACTTGGACACTCCAAGAAGTCCATCTTTACGGGAATACCATTGAGTGGATCGATGCAGATTTGCAATTCACTTTTTTTCGCCGCCTTTCTCGAACAGTCGAATATTATACCGCCTATGATCGCGGTCGAGACATCTATTGTGGGATGTTAGTTAATTTAATTGCTCACACGCTTAAAATCAACGAGCTAGATATTGCTGAAGTTTTAATTCGCCAGCTTGAATTATTAGCAGTTGAATATCCGCAACTGTTCCATCGAATGTCAGCTAAATTTTTTGCCGGCATCTTAACCATGAAAAAAGAAAATTTAACCGCTATCCCTGACTCCGCTGCATGGATTATTGAAGCCTTGATCCATCTAGATCAAATAGCGCTTGCTAAAGAGTTAAAAGCCCTTATCCAATAACGCTTTGAATTTCGTGAATCCCGACTAACTAATGGGATTCACGTTTTTTTACAAAAAATCTCATATTTCTTTCAGAAACAGAAAAAAATATGGTAGGATTATATTCGTAAAAATTATTAAAAGTGAGGTTAAATTCATGCAAAAAACTTTCCATGAAAAACGCACCGTGGGGTTACTTTTAACTTTTATCGGTGGAATTATGGATAGCTATACGTACATTCATTACAACGCCTTCTCATCTGCTCAGACGGGAAACATCGTACTCGCAATCATTGAAGCTGGGGACGGGCAATGGCAAAACGTCGGCAAAAAATTATTATCAACGCTCTTTTTTCTTTTCGGAATTATTATCGCTAAGTATTTAACTAATTATTTTAAAGCGAAAAAAATTACCTATTGGCGTTTATTCATTCTTTATTTTGAAGCACTCGCCTTCTTTTTAGTTGGTTTACCAAGTATCAATCAACATCCATTAATTGTCACGACCACCATTTCTTTTTCGGCGGCAATTATGTGGGTTATTTTTGATAAAATCAACGGTTTGGCTTACACCAATTTATTTACTACCGGTAATCTAAAAGGGATGGCGACTTCATTCTATGATTGCTTTATTTCAAAAAATAAAGCCGCTTTAGCTGAATTTTACCATTTCTTTTCAGTAGTCATTGCTTTCATCTTAGGAATTATCGCAGCTGTCTGGTGCTTTCATACAATTGGCGACCAAACCATCTTTTTAGCTTCTTTAGTCTTTTTATACCTCGCTTTAAGAGAAACCTACTTAGTTTGGCGCTATTATCAAATCCCAATTAACGTTCATCAAAAATAAAAAACTAACACCAACCGTGTGA
>JBKEDL010000014.1:0-13294 GCA_047975385.1 Enterococcus sp.
TTGTAGTACTTGGTTTTCGGAAGGATGCTGATGATCGCTAACAGCACCACGCTAGCCCCTGTGATCAGTAAGCCTTCATACGCATTTCTAGCAATCGTTGAGCCAAAGATGATTAAGGCTAGTAAAAATACACCGAAGATCCAAACGGGCACCACGCCGGCTACTAAATGCGGCGTTAAATCATCCGGGAAGTAATACCCGGTATAGCCCCACGTCACGCCAAAGCACAAGGCCAAACAAATCGTCCACTGCACGAACAGGTTGAGGAACTTACTCAAAATGACCGTCCAGCGTTTCAAGCCTTTGGTGACCAAATTGACCAAGGTGCCACTGCTGACTTCTTGACTGACCGTACCACTAAAGAGTAAGGCCAGCACAAAGAGGCCCATCTGGTTGATATTTTTGTAAAACTGGGTCCACGAATCCATCGAGGTCGGTGCCGGCAACTCAATCTTGAGCCCACCGCCCGCCATTTTTAGTAGTTCGGGGGTGAATTTTGCGACTAAAGGATTCATCACCCCAAAGAGTAAAAAGATAATGACTAAGATCAAGAACTTCGAGGTGCGCCAGCTTTCATTGATTTCTTTTTTGGTGAAGACCAGTAAATGGCTCATTGGGTCACCTCCAAGAAGATATCTTCCAATGTCGGATCGATTTTTTTAACCGCCACTGGATAGATGTTTCGCTTGGCAAAGGTCGCAAACAATTCGGTTGCAAGTGCTTGATACGCACCTTGATAACTAATCGTTAAGGTTTGGTTGCTTGGTGTGAGACGTTGAATCGCTTCATAGTTGCTTGCTTCCAGTTCGTTTAACAAACGCTCACAAACGGCTGACGTTTCGCAAACAACTTCGATTTGTGGTGTGGCGAAGCGTTCTTTGAGTTCTTCGATGGTGCCGGTGACTTTCAATTTGCCTTCAGCTAAAATCCCGACATAATCACAGATGCGTTCGACATCGGGTAAGATATGGGTTGAAAAGAGAATCGTCGTCTGACCACGCAACGAGGCCAAAAGTTCCAAAAATTCATTGCGCCCACTTGGATCTAGGGCCGATGTCGGTTCATCACAAATTAAGAGTTCCGGTTCATTTAACAAAGCTTGGGCAATTCCTAGGCGTTGCTTCATCCCCCGCGAAAAACCGCGAATCTTTTTCTTTTCACCGTGTAGCCCGACCAGTTTTAGCATCTCGTCAATTCGCTGCTTTAAGTACTGTTTTTCCATGCCGGTGATTTCACCACAAAGTTGCAGATAGTCTGAGGCGTTCATGTAGTTGTAAAAAACGGGGACATCCGGTAAGTAGCCGGTAATCCGATTGGTTGGGGTCGCCCCAAATTTGACCGCTTCACCATTAATGGTAATCGTGCCACTCGTTGGACTTTCTAGGCCTAAGATTAACTTCATCGTCGTGGTTTTCCCAGCGCCGTTTTCTCCCACGAAGCCAAAAATCGAACCTCTTGGCACCTGCAAGCTCAATTCATCGAGCACCGTCGTGGCACCAAATTGTTTGGTGAGCTGATGGATTGCTAAAATCGTCATCAGTCTTCGCCTCGACCAAAGACAAAGTAAATCACCGGACCAATGATTTGGAATAAGACCACGATCAAAAGCCACATGATTTTGTTGCCAAAACGGTAATGCGGGTGGCGTAAAACATGAAGCAGTGCGGTAATCATTAAGGCCAATTCTAAAATTATTAGCGGAATAAATAACGGTAAATTATCAAAAAATAGTTGTGCGTCGTTCATAACAAGCCCTTCTTTCTGAAATTGCTTTTCTTTCATTGTAAATCTTTGCCGAATTTGTTGCAATCTAATTCAAAAGTCACTAGTCAGCGCGGCATCGTTTGGTATAATCAAAGACATAACGACGCTTGGAGGGACATACGATGCGACTACAACAACTACTTTATTTAGAAAAAATCGTCGAAACCGGTTCGATTAACGTCGCAGCCAAGGAGCTCTTCTTGACGCAACCGAGTTTATCGAGCGCTATCAAAGAGCTCGAAGCCGAGATGGGCATTCAACTCTTACTCCGGAGTAAAAACGGCGTGACTTTAACCGTGGAAGGCCGCGAGTTTTTGACCTATAGCCGACAAATCTTAGATCAAGTCAATCTCTTAGAAGAAAAATACAAACATACCGAGACCCGCAAACAAGCCTTTTCCGTTTCGGCGCAACACTATGCCTTTGTCGTGCATGCCTTTGTTGAATTGATCCGTTTGACCAATAGCAAGAAATACGATTTTGTGTTACGCGAAACCGAAACGGAGAATATCTTGGATGATTTGACGACGTTCAAGAGTGAGTTGGGGATTTTGTATTTAAACTCGTTCAATGAAAAAGTCATGCGCAAACTCTTTAAAGAACGTTCCTTAGAGTTCACCCCGCTCTTTGACGCCCAACCGCATGTCTTCGTCAGCCGCAACAATCCCTTAACGCAAAAAAAATCACTCACATTGAGCGATTTAGAAGATTACCCGTACCTTTCCTATGAACAAGGAGAAAACAATTCGTTTTACTTTGCCGAAGAAATCTTGAGCACTTGGGACCGGAAGATGAATGTCAAAGTCAGTGACCGCGCGACGATTTTCAATCTGATGGTCGGACTCAACGGCTATACCATCAGCTCAGGGATTATCAGTAGCGAGTTAAACGACGATAAAATTGTCGCCATTCCCTTAGAACACGACGATACGATCACGTTAGGTTGGCTCAAGCAACAACAAAAAGAACTCTCACCAACCGCCAAAACTTATTTGAAACTGTTAAAAGACCATATTCGCGGCTATGGCTTTGAAATATTTGAAACGAGCGGTCGAGGCTAACGTCGACCGCTCATGCTTATTCTCACTCTTCGTCTTCGTCAAAATTGCGGCGCCCAATGCGTTCTGGTGAGACCCACGTTCCCTCACCCCACCCTAAAATCGTTTTAACCGCTGGAATGAAGGTCGTGACAATCGTCAAGGCATTCACAATCCAATAAAACAACAAGTACAATGGCGCAAATGGCAGATACTTGATTTTTCGCCCACGATCATCGACAATCATCGCGGCTAACAACTGCATGATACCGGCAACCATTTCAAAACAAACAAAAATCATCGAAACTGTGAACATCCGATACATCAATTGCGTATCACCTTGGAGGGCAAAAATCAACATACTGATGAAAAAGATGATGGTTGAAATCCAGAAGAAGAACGACCAGATGATACTAAAACTTTGGTCGATATACATCACCGTATGCCCGATGTTTTTAATCGGATGTAAGGCCACTTTTTTGAAATTCGTTAACCAAACTTCAATGCCCCCTTTGGCCCAACGTTTGCGTTGCCGATACAACATCGGTAAGGTCTCTGGTACTTCCATAAAGAACATAATTTGCGGTGCAAACAACGACAACCAGCCTTCCATCTGGTGATCCCACGCGATACTAATATCTTCAGTCGCACGGTCTTGACGAAACAAGCCCACATCGATTAACGCGTCTTTGCGATACATTGTATTTGCGCCACTATAGGCATACAGACTGCCTAATACCCCGAGCTGGGTCCGTTTGATAATCCCGACGATACTCGAAAACTCAACGGTCTGAGCTTTGCCGATGATGCGCGAGCGGTTTTGCACATCCATATTGGCCGTAATCGCGGAGATATTGTTGGTATCTTCACGAATTAAGTAGTTCACATATTTGTTTAAGGCATTCGGTTCAGGCACGGTATCGGCATCATTACTTAAGATGAATTTCCCGCGGGCAAACGCCGTACCAATGTTAAAGGCATGCGCTTTGCCTTTGTTTTTTTCGATATGCAACACCCGCAAATTCGCATATTTTTCTTGCAGGCGTTCTAAGATTTGGGGCGTGCTATCGGTCGAGCCATCTTCGGTCACTAAGACTTCATAGTTCGTATAATTCAGTTTAGTCATTAGGTATTCAATCGTATCTTCAATCACGACTTCCTCATTGTGCGCGGGCACCATGATGGTGATGAACGGCTCGATTTCTAGTGGGATATCGACCCATTCTTCTTGTTTGTACTTAAACAAGAAGGTGTAACATACGACGCCAATAAACCAGGCAAAGGCGCCCAAAATCGGATAGGTAATCAAAACCAGATACATCAGCGTTAACACCACATCTAAAAACGGAATTCCGGTGTGAACTAAGGTAATCATAAGTCCACCCCGCCTTCTTTATAGAGCTCTCTAACAAACTCGGTATCGAGATTTTGTTCTTCTTTGACCGAGTAATAGCGGACGGAATGGCGAAATTCAGCTGCACCGAAACGTTCGGTATAGGCGGCTTCCATCAAAGCTTTGCGTGTTTCGAGCCGTTCTTCATCGTGAAGTTTTTCTTTTTGCAAATAGTTTTTGAACTGATGGTTGTTCCGGATCGTCAACGCAATATAGACGATGGTAAAAATAATGAATAAGACACCCAAAAAGATCGCTAAAATCTGCAGTGCTACTAATTCACCCGTAAAAACTTCAAATCCTAAACGATCGAACAATTTAGGAAATAACAGCGGCATCAAAACCCAACCAAACGCAAAAAAGATTCCGCCAAATCCCAAAAGTGCAATCAGCGTCTGATAAATTTTCGTCCACCAATTCCCTTTCGTATAATACTTATCCTCGACTAAGATTTGTGAAACTTCTTTACGTGTATACGTTTTTTTCATAGTCATCCTCCTTGAATCAATCCTGCCAACATTTCCCCAGATTCACTTTAACTATGCCAAATTTTGAATGAAACAACGAAACGGTCCTCTTTATTTTAACGAAGTCCAGACTATTCGTCATATCAAACGAACGTTATTACACTGTTTTCAACCAGACAACGAAAGAATAGTATACCATATTCTCTCAGTATTTTTTCAATTGCTAAAAAAAGAAGTGAAGATTCCCCTCACTTCTTGCTAGAGCTTATCCTTGACGCCAACGATCAATTTCATGATCGAGTAATGGATACAGCCAGTCTTTTAACTCACTAAAGGTAAACCCTAATTGCTGCGCACGGTCATTATTCAGTGAGTACTCCGGGGTATGATTGTACGCACCTGGCACTCCCTCGGTGCTTATAATCGGTGCCTGACCGGTTTGTTTTTCGACATAACGCAGAATTTCAGCTAAGGAAACCGTGCCACTGGAAGCGCCATTGATGGCCCCAGTAAAATTCACTTGACTTAAAAAGGCTAAAAATGCTCCGGCTTCTTGCGCATTCACAAAAGCCATTTGTGCGTCTAAGTTATCAATCGCTTGTGCTTCTTGATTTAACGTGCGCACGACGTAGTTTTTTAAACGCTCGGTATAATCATCGATGCCAACCACATACGGAAAGCGAACCATCACCGCATCATTTAAATACTTTTGCACGATCACACGTTCCAACGAGCGTTTGCCTTCCGCGTAATTGACTTGTTCACTCGTTACTAATTCGTACGGGCGATTGGCCACGAAATCATTTTCTTTTAGATCCCAATGCAAGCGCGGATAGACGGCCATTGATGAAGTGACAATGTAGCGCTTAACAGTCACATTTTCCAAAAAATTCACGATATCCATTGAAGTATAGGCGATGTTATCGTAAATCACATCAAAGTCTTGTCCTGCAAAAGCAGCTTTAATACTTTCGGGATCTTGGCGGTCAAAAATAATCCGCGTCACTTGTTCGCCAAACTCATCTAAGGTTTGCCCCCGAGTGGCAATCGTTACTTGATGGCCCCTCTCAAGCAAATTCCAAACCAAATATTTACCAAAAAAACGTGTACCACCCATCACTAAAACTTTTTTCATCCTACTTCCTCCTTTGTTCTTACAACTACACCCTTCACTACTTCCATTATAGCGAGTTTAACCCAAAAAAAGCACGAGATTGCTCTCGTACTTTCCCAATCGACTATTCCTATTTTCTGATTAACGAACCCCTAATGCAATTCGAGCATAACGGCTCATTTTATCGGTGGTCCACGCTGGGTACCAAACCAGTTTGACTTCCGGGTTCTTCGCTTCCGGCACCTCGGCCAACGCTTGGAGGATTTGGTCGGTAATGATATCGGCTAACGGACAACCCATCGTCGTTAATGTCATCTTGATCACGGTCTCCCCCGTCGCACCATCAAATTCGATTTCATATATTAAACCTAGATTCACGATATCAATTCCTAATTCGGGATCGATGACCGTTTCCAAGGCAGTTAAAATGCGGTCTTTAATCTCAGTTACTTGTTCTTCAGTGTATTGCTGACTCATGCAGCCGCCTCCTTTATTGATTCTTTTCAAATCATACCTTGTTTTTTGCGCTTTGTAAACGTGAACGAACGGCATCTAGTCATTTTTTCAGAAAAATTAAAAAAGCGGCGCGCCTTGTTAGGCCCGCCACAGATTGTTATTTTTTCTTCTTGTTGACTTGAATTTCCGGGAAGACACCCGTTGATTTGAACGCGCGTTGGTCATCTTCAGAAGCAAAACGGCCAAGAATCGATTGCGTTGGCAAGATGTTCACGAAGGCATTTTCATCCGCTTCTTGCACTGCTTGTTCCAAATCATACAATTCATAGCGTGTAATCACCATCATGATGGTTTGATTTTGCGCTTTGGAATAGCCCCCAATCGAAGGAATTAAGGTCATCCCCCGAAAAACACGTTGCGAAACATGTTGTGCGACCGCTTCTGCTTGACTCGTAATAATCATGGCCGTTACTTTTTGATGACTCGTATGAATCACATCGACCATATAACTCATCGCATAAATCGAAATAATTGAGTACAAGGCACTCTCCCAACTAATTGTCAGACCCGCGACTAAAACGATTATCCCATTCAATAAAAACATATAATTGCCGACGGTTTTACCGGTTGTTTTGGATAAGACGAGCGAAATAATATCTAAGCCCCCGGTCGTAAACCCCATTTTCAATGATAAGCCGGCACCAATTCCAATGAGCAAACCACCGACTAACGCATTCATCAAAATATTATTGGTGATTTCACCCATTGGGAAAAAGATCGTAATAATTGAGACGCTCACGACATTCATGAAACTCCAAAAAGTCGCATCTTTCCCAAGTTTAAGAAAACCAATCACAAAAATCGGAATGTTTAATAACAAAATAAACAGCCCTACACTCAGGTGAATTCCTAAATAACGATCACCAAGTGCCACCACAATTTGCGAAACGCCGTTCATTCCAGCCGACATTACTTTGGCTGGTGTTAAAAAGAAATTCAATGATAAAGCACACAGAAAACCGGTAATCAAAACAACCGCAATTTTTTTGGCCGTCTCAATTTGTAGATGTTTTTTTTCTTCTGATACCACTAGCAATACTCCTTCGCTTTTTTTATTAAGAATAACAGGTATTCTCTAAATTGCATACTCTTTTATGAAAGTTTCGCGACTGGTTTTCCAATTCGCCAAAAATTGTTATAATTAGCTTAGAAAATGACCAATCATTGGTCACTTAGGAGGATTTTATGGCAAAAGATGCAAGTTTTGATATTGTTTCAGAGGTAAACCTGGAAGAAGTAAAAAATGCGATTCAGATGACGAGCAAAGAACTAACGAGTCGATTTGATTTTAAAAATTCAACGGTAGAAATCACCATGGAAAACAACAAGCTAATCGTGGTTGGTGATGATGAATTCAAAATCGAGCAAATCAAAGATGTTTTAGTTACCAAACTAATCAAGCGCGGCGTGCCAACGAAAAACATCCAATTTTCAACTACTGAACACGCGCTTGGCGCCAAAGCACGCCAAAAGGCTGATTTAGTCAGTGGGATTGATAAGGACAACGCCAAAAAAGTGACCACGGCCATTAAAAATGCGAAGTTAAAAGTGAAAACCCAAATCCAAGATGACCAAATCCGCGTCACTGGTAAGAGTCGAGATGAACTGCAAGAAGTCATCCAACTCTTACGCAAACTTGAATTACCAATTGAACTCCAATTTACCAACTACCGGTAACAAATACGCACCGTGACTCAATGACTGGGTCCCGGTGCGTTTTGCATTCAATCGCTTGTTTGCCAAAAATCAGTAAGGGTTTGTGCTAATTGTTGGCTCGATGAGATCACGTGTCCGTTTTGCCAATGCGGTGGAAATAGTTGCCGATATTGCGCAGTCGTAAAGCGCTGATCGAGTAACACCACGACCCCGGTATCAGTTACATCACGAATCACCCGCCCAGCTGCTTGCAAGACTTTATTCATTCCTGGTAGGCGGTAGGCAAAATCAAAGCCATTTTTCCCTGCTTGATCAAAATACGTGCGGATTAATTCTTGTTCATGATTGATTTGGGGCAAGCCGACACCGACAATCAGCGAGCCAATTAGCCGCGTGCCTTTTAAGTCAATTCCTTCTGAAAAAATCCCACCAAGGACACAAAAACCAATGAACGTCCTAGGCGGATCGACAACAAAATGCGCCAAAAAAGCTTCTCGTTCGCGTTCATCCATCTGCGTTGCTTGAATGAAGGTGGCTACTTGCGGGTATCGTTCTTGAAACCGGGCAACAACTTCATCTAAATACTGATACGAAGGGAAAAAGACGAGATAGTTACCGGTTTTGGTTTGCGTGGTCGCAGCGATTGCTTCCACTAAATCAGCGAGACTTGCTTGCCGTTTTTTGTACGTCGTTTGGATGTAGCTAGTCGTCACTAATCGCTGGTGTCGCGCATCAAAGGGACTTGCTAATTTATAACGAAGTGCGTCCTCTTTTGCCCCCAAAACCGCTTGATAATACGCTAATGGTGAAAAACTCGCCGAAAAAACAATGCTACTCTTCGCTTTTGCAAACGTCGCTTGCAAAAAAGCAGCTGGATCAATACAAAAAGCTTTGATGGTTAAATCTTGATAACTTCTCGTAATCGTCGTCTCGTAATGTTCATCATACAACTCATTCATCCTTAGAAAACGCAAAACTTCCAAATAATAAGCCATCGCCACTTCATGGGCAGAATTCTGAGGCTCTTCAGCTAAAAAAAGTTTTAATTCTTCACTTAAAGCGTACAAATGTTTCAGTAAGGTCTCGCCTTGGGCCTGTTGGTGCTTAAATTCCCAGCCTTCATCGCGACTCAATTGTTCTAAATCAGCCAACTCGCGATCGACACGCGTCAATTTACGTTGAAGCTTTTTAAAGTCTTTTGAAAGTTTTTCTTTCAACGCCCTGCCACCACTTCTCGTCAGCGTGGCAGAATACATTTCCCGCGCACGATTCACGAGATTGTGCGCTTCATCAACCAAAAAGTAATATTCTTCATTATTCTCTTCAAAAAAACGACGCAAATAAACCGTTGGATCAAAAACGTAGTTGTAGTCCCCAATAATCACATCACACCATAAACTAACATCTAACGAAAACTCAAACGGACAGAGTTGGTGCTTCTGCGCATATGCGACAATTACCTCGCGCGTCATCAAAGTTTCATGCGTTAAAATGTCCCACAAACCGTCATTTAAACGATTGTAATAGCCTAGTGCATACGGACAATTTTCTGGTGAACACTTCCCCTTTTCAGGCACACAAATTTTATCACGCGCAGTCAAGGTGACTGCTTTCACCACACCACCGTGTTTGGCTAATTCGACTAAGGAGTCTTCGGCGACTTGGCGCGTAATGGTCTTGGCCGTCAAATAAAAAAGCCGCGTAACTTCCCCTTCTCCCAAGGCTTTTAACGCTGGAAACAAGGTCGAAATCGTCTTGCCGGTTCCTGTCGGTGCTTCAACAAACAATTGTTGCTGGGTTTTAAAGGTCTTATAGACCGCAACGGCTAATTCCCGTTGCCCTTTGCGATATTCAGGATAGGGAAATATCAATTGGTTTAACCCTTGATTGCGTTGATGCACCCACTCTTTTTGTAAGAGCAACCACCGGTGGTAACCATTAACCAACTCATTAAAAAAGTTACTTAACTCTTCGAAAGTGAACGTTTTTCTTTCACGAGTGATTGTTTCTTCAACCGTCTGAAAATACGTCAATTGGACCGCAATTTCCGTTAACTGATGCTCATACGCATACAAATAGGCATAAACCATCCCTTGATGAAAAAACTGTTCCTTTTGCGTGGGTGCCAGTTCTAAAAAAGGCGTTGCTGACGTTTTAATCTCATCAATCACCCATCCCCCTTCTTGAAAGACACCATCGGCTCGCCCTTCAATCGTTAGGTGATCGGCCCCCAGTTCAATCCGTTGTTTTAAAAAGACTTCTTTTTGGTAATCTGGGCCAGCAGCCTTTTGAAGTTGTCGATGAATTTGGGCACCCGCTAGTGCAGTATGCTGACTATTCGTCCCACGCTCAATACTCCCACGTCGTAAAACAAATTCAACGATTTTCCGAACCGAAACTTTACCAAAATCCATTCCATCACCTACTCTCATTGTTCATTATAAGGATTTTCGCCTGGCTTGAATACCGAACAAGCTGCTAAGTTTTCACCAAAACAAAAAAGACGGCCTGCACCGTCTTTTTTGTTTACATAATGTAATTATCGTTTCTTTTTGATTAGCTCTATAAATTCTTGGAACACTTTCACTTCGATGCCCACTTGTTGATAGTTTTCTAAAATCGATTGTACCTCCATCACCAAATCCCCCGTGTAAAAAACAAACAACATCGCACTGCCCGTTTGAACCGGCAATAATAGCGCCAATGGCAAGAAAAACAAAAGTAACACCATACTAGCAATCTTTCTGATAATACCATTAATGCCAATTTTTGATGAAATCAGCTGCTTTTTATGCGCCAAATAGCAGCCACTCAAAAAATCAAGCATCATCGCAAAAGCTAGTAAGGCCAACACATAGAGCACTTTTTGTTCCCGGAGTTCTGCAAACAAGATTTCCCAATCAACCATTTTCTCCCCTCCTTTCTATCTATCTAACGAAAAAAAAGGCGGAAAAAGCCAAAGAATTGCAGGAACATTTTGTTTGTTGGTTGAATTTGAGCTATACTTAAAGTAACCCAACAAGCTAGGAGGAAAGAGATGCAAGTTACGCGAATTTTAACCGGTCCAATCCCCGAAAATTGTTATATTGTTTCTGATAAAAAGCACTGTTTAATCATTGATCCTGGTGCTGAAGGTGCCAAGATTCAACAAATCATCGCTTCCACCAACACAACACCGATTGCGATTTTATTAACGCATACCCATTATGATCACATTGGTGCAGTCGATGAATTGCGTGAACGCTATCAAGTGCCACTGTATGTGAGCCCTTTAGAAGCAAGTTGGTTACAAGATCCTTTGATGAACCTCTCTGGCCTACCACGTCATGATGACATCGCTGACATTTACGTCAAAACACCGGCAGAATTATTCAACTATCAAACGTATACTTTAAATGAATTTACCTTTGCGGTCGTCCCAACACCAGGACATTCGATTGGGAGTGTCAGTTTTGTTTTTGATGATTTCGTGATTTCCGGTGACGCCCTTTTTAAAGGTAGCATTGGCCGCACGGATCTGCCCACGGGCAATCTCGAACAACTCTTACAAAGTATTCGTTCGCAATTATTTATCTTACCTGATACAACGACTGTTTATCCGGGACATGGTGATGCTACGACCATTTTAGCCGAAAAGCAAACCAATCCCTTTTTTCATCCATTCAAAAATTAGGAGGTCTTTATAGTGAGTAAAACCGAATTATTTATTGTCAGACATGGAAAAACAATGTTCAATACAATGCAACGTGCCCAAGGGTGGTGTGATACCCCACTAACCCAAGCAGGACGTGAAGGCATTCATCAACTGGCTTTAGGAATGAAAGATATCGAGTTTGTTTCGGCCTTTTCAAGTGATAGCGGTCGAGCGATTGAAACGGCCCGCATCATTTTGGAACAAAATCCCAAACGCTTAACCTTGCCTTACGCAACGGATCCTCGCCTTCGTGAATGGTGCTGGGGTTCTTTAGAAGGTGGCTATGACGCAGAGATGTGGGGCGTGATTCCTCGGGTGCTAAATTTCAAAACGTCTGATGAAATGTTTGATACTAGCATCACTTTTGAAGACATTGCCAATGCCGTTTATGCCGCTGATACCGCTAATTGGGCGGAACCCTATCAAAAGATTAAAGAACGGGTTTATAATGGGTTTGAAGATATCGCACATCGGGTCGAAAAAAATGGTGGCGGAAAATCATTGGTCGTTTGTCATGGTTTTACGATCGCCTTTTTACTCAACTTAATTGATCCCAAACAACCAGTGCGTGCCGGCCTTGATAACGGGAGTGTCACGCGCTTAACCTATGAAAATGGAACGTTTACAATCGACGAAATCGGTTCCGTGGATTACATCTTAAAAGGAAAAGAACTGACTGAAGCAGCGATTAAAAAAACACTGTAGTCACTCTGATGAACCCAACGAAAAACACTCTTTTTTCTCAAAAAATTCAAGACCTGATTCATAAATTAATGAAAATTTATGAATCAGGTCTTTCTGTTTAGCTAGAGCCAAATTATCATTGGTTTTTTTTAGTCCTAAAGGTATACTAATGAGTAGATTGCATTAAGAAAGGAATGAAAAAATGTTTTTTGCAAACTTTATCAGCGCAATTATTTTCGGAATCGTCGAAGGAATTACCGAATGGTTGCCTATTAGTAGTACCGGCCACTTAATTTTGATGGAAGAATTTATTAAATTAAATGAATCCCCCGAATTTATGTCGATGTTTAACGTCGTGATTCAATTAGGTGCGATTTTAGCCGTTGTTTACATTTATTTCCACAAATTAAATCCCTTCTCACCAACTAAAAATGAGATTGAGAAAAAAGACACGTGGACACTGTGGTTTAAAGTTATTATTGCGATTATTCCATCAGGGATCATCGGGATTTTCTTAGATGACTGGCTCGAAGCGCATTTTCACGCATTCGTCCCTGTAGCCTTGATGTTAATTATTTACGGGATTGCCTTTATTATCGTGGAGCGTTACAACAAGACCAAAACACCGCGTTGTACGGATTTAACCAAGTTCACTTATAAAGCTGCGATTCTGATGGGCTTTTTCCAAGTGTTGGCGTTAGTCCCTGGAACTTCGCGCTCTGGTGCAACTATTTTAGGTGGACTCTTAATCGGTGCTTCGCGTTTTGTCGCGACGGAATTTTCTTTCTTCATGGGAATTCCCACGATGTTGGGTGCTAGTGGCATCAAAATCTTGAAATTCGTGCTGGATGGGAACAGCTTTGATTTACAAAGTACGATCATCTTAATTACCGGAACTGTGGTTTCCTTTGTCGTTTCGGTGATTGCCATCAAGTTCTTACTAGGTTACATCAAGAAAAATGACTTTAC
>JBKEDL010000019.1:0-2350 GCA_047975385.1 Enterococcus sp.
GGTGTGAAGACCCCATCGCTACCAAACGGCACTGCACGTAATAAATAGTAACGCAAAGCATCTAAACCGAAACGTTCAACTAACATTTCTGGATAAACCACATTGCCTTTTGATTTTGACATTTTGCCATCTTTCATCAATAACCAGCCATGACCATAGACCTTTTTCGGTAAAGGAATATCTAGTGCCATCAACATAATCGGCCAGTAAATCGTATGGAAGCGCACGATTTCTTTACCAACCATGTGCACATCTGCTGGCCAGTATTTTTCAAATAAACTTTGATCTTCTGAACCATAACCTAAAGCGGTAATATAGTTTGATAAGGCATCAATCCAAACATAAACAACGTGTTTTGGATCAGCATTCACTGGAACCCCCCAGTTGAAAGTCGTTCTAGAAACAGCCAAATCTTCTAAACCTGGTTTAATGAAATTATTAATCATTTCATTTTTACGAGCTTCTGGTTGGATAAATTCGGGATGCTCATTGTAATAAGCGAGTAGACGATCGGCGTATTTACTCATTTTAAAGAAATACGATTCTTCTTTGACTAACTCAACTTCATGCCCACTTGGCGCTTTTCCTCCAATGACCTTGCCGTCTTCATTGCGATAGACCTCTGCTAATTGGGTTTCAGTGAAAAACTCTTCATCAGAAACCGAATACCACCCTTCGTATTCGCCTAGATAAATATCTCCTTGAGCCAATAATTGATCAAAGATTTGTTGCACCGCTTTTTTATGGTAATCATCGGTCGTGCGGATAAATTTATCGTAGCTAATATCCAAAGTTTTCCATAATTTTTGCACATCAGCCGCCATTTTGTCGACATATTCCTGTGGTTCAACACCTAATTCGGCGGCTTTTTTCTCGATTTTTTGACCGTGTTCATCAACACCCGTCAAATAAAAAACATCAAATCCCATTAAACGCTTGTAGCGGGCAACCGCATCACAAGCAATTGTTGTATAAGAATTTCCAATGTGTAACTTGCCACTTGGATAATAAATCGGCGTCGTAATATAAAAAGTCCCTTTTTCAGCCACGGGCATGTTCCTCCTTTTTCACAAAGCGTGAATTCATTCCTTGCTAGTATACCATAAATCCAGCAGAGGTTTCACTGAATCCGTGATTTATCCAAGCAAAAAAGACACTTCCGTAAAAATTTGTTACAATAAAGGAAATACTAGCTTACGGAGTTTTTCTATGAACAAAAAACATCGCACTTTAATTATCCTAATCACTGTTTTAACAGTGATTCATACTATCTTTTGCGCCTACTATCCTTGGCTTTATGGCTATTTTAATCTGCAAGACCACTTAGCACCCTTCTTAGAGGCCGTCTTTTTTAGTCGCAGTGCTTTCGTCTGCTTAATTGCCATTAGCGGTTTCTTGAGTATTCGTGATAAGATGAATCGCGCGCTACCTTTTTACTTGATTTTCTTTTTATTCAACTTACTGTTACCCAATCTTTTCAACTAAATCTGCTTTGCAACACAAATAAATCTTTATAAATTTGAGGTGTCCAAATGAATCAGTTCTCTTCTCCAGCTGAAGAACAACATTATTACGAACAAGTGGCGAGTGAAGCCGATTTTTTAAACTGGTACAAAAAACAAGAACATCCTGAGTACGTCAGCCCTTCCTTGACGGTCGATATGGTCCTAATTTCTTATAATAAAGAAGCTGATCAAATCAAAACCCTCTTAATTAAGCGTAAATCGCATCCATATCGGAATTCTTGGGCCTTACCGGGTGGTTTTGTTTTACCGAATGAATCGACCGGCCAAAGTGTGATTCGCGAAACCGGTGAAGAAACGGGCGTCAAGATTGCGGCGCATAATATCGAGCAGTTACATACCTTTAGTCGACCAAATCGCGATCCTCGTGGTTGGGTCGTAACCGTCAGTTATTTAGCATTCATCGGTGAAGAACCCCTTATTGCCGGTGATGATGCAAATGAAGTGCGTTGGTTTAATATGGAACGAATTGGTAAAAACATCCACCTAACCAATGATGACATCGAACTCACATTAAACCTTGAAACCGGCCACTCTTCTGGCAAGGAGACCTTAGCCTTTGACCATAGTGAAATCATCATCAAGGCCTTTAACCGCATCGTCAATAAAATGGATCACGAACCCTTAGTCTTACAAGTTCTCGGTGAAGATTTCACCATTGCCGAAGCCCGAAAAGTTTTTGCGAAATTTCTAGGAATTGATTTTCGTTCGATTGACCATTCGAATTATAAAAAAGCTATGTTGCAGTGTTTTGATGAAGTCGGCGAACGTCCAGCTGGCATTGGGCGGCCTTCAAAGATCTATCAATTAAAAGAAGAAGTGAAGAA
>JBKEDL010000046.1:0-5416 GCA_047975385.1 Enterococcus sp.
TCAGGAGCGAAAGAAGTCTCGGAAGACGATATGTTAGGTGCGTTATTATTCGGTTTTGACGCAATCAAAGAATTAGTTGCTTTCCAAGAAGAAATCGTTGCGGCAATCGGCAAAGAAAAAATGGAAGTCAAATTATTGCAAGTTGATGCGGAGCTTAAAAAAGAAATCTTTGACGCTTACTATGCAACAATGAAGACGGCTGTATTAACAGAAGAAAAATTAGCGCGTGAAGACGAGATTGAAAAAGTCAAAGAAACGGTCAAAGAAGTGTACGCGGAAAAATTTGCTGAGACTGAAGAGTTAGAGCAAATCAATAAAGAAGTGAAACAAATTGCTGAAGATCTTGAAAAAGATGTGGTTCGTGAATTAATCACGATTGACAAAATCCGTCCTGATGGTCGTAAGTTAGATGAAATCCGTCACTTATCATCTGAAGTTGGCGTTTTACCACGCGTTCACGGTTCGGGGTTGTTCACTCGTGGCCAAACACAAGCTTTATCAATCGCAACGCTAGCACCATTAGGCGAACACCAAATCATTGATGGTTTAGGCGTCCAAGAATCAAAACGTTTCATCCATCACTACAACTTCCCGCAATTCTCAGTGGGGTCAACTGGACGTGCGGGCTCTCCAGGGCGTCGTGAAATCGGTCACGGTGCTTTAGGCGAACGTGCTTTATTCCAAGTAATTCCTGATGAGAACGACTTCCCTTACACAATTCGTTTAGTGGCTGAAGTATTAGAATCAAATGGTTCTTCTTCGCAAGCGTCAATTTGTGCGGGAACATTAGCCTTAATGGATGCGGGTGTGCCAATTAAAGCACCAGTAGCCGGAATTGCAATGGGCTTAGTCTCAGATGGTGAAAACTATACTATCTTAACCGATATCCAAGGTCTAGAAGATCACCTAGGGGATATGGACTTTAAAGTTGCTGGAACAAAAGCTGGTATCACTGCGTTACAAATGGATATCAAAATTCAAGGGATTACCGAACAAATCTTGACTGAAGCTTTAACCCAAGCCAAACAAGCACGTTTAGAAATCTTAGAAGAATTAACTTCAACCTTAGCTCAACCAAGAGAAGAGCTTTCTCAGTATGCACCGAAGATTGAAATGATTCAAATCGCACCAGATAAAATTAAAACAGTTATCGGTAAAGGTGGCGAAACCATTAACGGGATTATTGAAGAAACCGGTGTGAAAATCGATATCGATCAAGATGGTAATGTCTCAATTGCTTCAGCGGATGCTGAAATGATCAAAAAAGCCATCCAAATCATTGAAGATTTAACCAAAGAAGTCAAAGTCGGTGAAGTTTACTTAGGTAAAGTTGTTCGGATTGAAAAATTTGGTGCGTTTGTTAACTTAATTAAAGGCAAAGATGGTTTGGTTCACATCTCGCAATTAGCAAATGAACGTGTGAATAAAGTTGAAGATGTCGTGAAAGAAGGCGATGAAATCTTAGTGAAAGTAACTGAGATTGATCGTCAAGGGCGCGTGAATCTTTCAAGAAAAGTCTTATTAGAAGAAGGCAAATAATTACAGCTAAAAAAAGTTCCCGGCATGTTGTCGGGAACTTTTTTATTGAGCTTGGATTGGCTGAGGCATGGTTATTCGTTGGTTTCACCAATTACTTCTGGTTCGCTGGCCTCAAGATTTTCCTCTGGTAATTCGGGGGCGTCATTAATTGACACAATCAGCTCTTGTTCAGCACTTAAGATGGTGTAGGCTGAATTTTTAGGGATATCAGCAACACTCAAACTTTGGCCGATTTCAAGTTGACTAATATCGATTTCGATATGCTCAGGTAAATTTTCTGGGGTTGCTAAAACTAATAGTTGATGGGTTGGTTGAGTTAAGACACCACCAGCTTTGACTCCAGGGGCATCACCAACTAAAAGAATATCCGCCTCTGTTTCCGTGGGTTCAGCTAAATTGACTGATTGAAAGGAGACGTGGATGAAAGACCCAGTAAAGGTATCGGTTTGGGTTTGGCGTAACAACGTATTAATTTTTTTATTGTCTAACTCGAGCGTGATGACCGTATTTGTTCCGTGCGCGCGTAAGATTTTTTCGAGCGCCTTAGCAGGTACGGTAATCGGCGTACTTTCGATGCGATAACCATTGACAATGGCGGGGATTTGTCCTTCGTGGCGTAGTTGATTACGTAATGAACGGGGACGAAGGTTTCTTGGACGAACAACTAATGATTCTGACATAACTCAATTCCTCCTAAATTTTCTTGTTAGAAACAAGTCTTTCGAGCAAATTTTGTTACCCTTGCACATTAAGTGATGCGTAAAATACGCAAAAAAGTAGCTAATCACAGCTACTTTTGGGAAAGGTTGGTAGAACCTTTTCTCCACCAGACATAACGCTGTGTATGAGAAACAGGATTTACTTATATTCAACGATAGGCTTATTGTTTTTAAAAGTCAAGGATAAGCAATTCGTGAACTTTTTCAAATACTAAAATATCAGCTATAATGAACATCAGAAAGTGAGGAGCTATGCGTTTAGATAAACTAATTGAAACTCAATTAAAAACCAGTCGTAAAGCGATGAAACGCTTGTTTTTGATGGGACACGTTCTCGTGGATAACCAAAAAGAAGTGCAAACCAACCGTAATGTCGATAGCCAGCTTCATCAGATTACGGTCAAGCAGCAAACGTTACAAACGCAAGAAGTTTATTATTTGCTGAATAAACCTCAAGGGGTGGTGACGGCCAATTCTGATCAAGAGCATCAAACGGTGACCGATTTATTGCCGGAAAATCAGCGAGATGTCTATGCGGTTGGACGCCTCGATCGAGATACCACCGGCTTGATTTTTTTGACAAGTAATGGACAGTTAGGTTATGAGTTGCTTCATCCCAGTCGGAAAGTAGTCAAAATATATCAGGCCACAATTAATGATATTGTGACGGCGGAAGATATTAAAGCTTTTGCCAAAGGAATTGTTTTTATTGGTGGTGTGACTTGTCAGCCTGCCAAATTAGAAATTTTGCAGATTCAAGGGTCCGTCAGCCAGGTGCAATTAACGATTCAAGAAGGCAAGTTTCATCAAGTGAAAAAAATGTTTTTGGCGCGAGGGAAAAAAGTACTTCAGCTGAAACGGATTCAACTTGGTCCGCTCGTCTTACCAAGTGAATTAGAAGAAGGCGCGTATCGCGAGCTTACGCCAGCTGAATTAGAAACCCTCCGTCCGTATTTTCGCTAAGAAAGGATTGAAAAATGAAATATAAAACATTATTATTTGACGTCGATGATACTTTACTCGATTTTCAAGCGACACAAGCCTGGGCTTTAACGCAATTGTTTGGTGAGCTAGGAATCGAATTAACGACTGAAATGAGGGCGCGGTACCACATAGTGAATCAACAACTTTGGTCAGACTTTGAACAAGGGCAGTTAAGTCGCAAAGAACTGACGGATACGCGTTTTGGTTTGTTTTTCAGCCAATTGGGCATGACGGTTGATAGTCTTGCTTTAGATAAAAGTTATCGTAACTACTTAAAACAAGGGCACCACTTACTAGGAAATAGTCAACAAATCATAACGGATTTGGCACGAAAAGCTGATCTTTATGTGGTGACGAATGGTGGGACCACCACGCAGTATCAACGATTGAAAGATGCCCAATTGTTGCCCTATTTTCAAGATATCTTTGTATCTGAGGCAACCGGTTATCAAAAACCGATGAAAGAATATTTTGAATATGTTTTTGCCCGGATTCCCAATTTCAATCCACAAGAGACCGTTATTATCGGTGATTCACTGGTTTCAGATATCCAAGGTGGGAACGCTGCCGGAATTGCTACTATCTGGTTAAATAATGCCTCACAGAAAACAACCGCCATTGAGCCAACTTATCAAATTTGTAAACTTGATGAAATTTATGAGATATTATCGGGATAATGTATGTAAAACTATAGCTTTTTTCTGAAAAAACTATATAATGGTTTTTAGTGTAAAGAAAAGAAAGAGGTTTTTGTAATGACGAAAAACAAGCCGATTATAATTGGTGTTTCTGGTGGTTCTGGTAGTGGGAAAACAAGTGTTAGCCGAGCAATCTTAAATAAATTTCCAGATCATTCAATTATGATGCTTGAGCATGATTCTTACTACAAGGATCAAAGCCATTTGAGCTTCGAAGAACGTCTAGGTACCAACTATGATCATCCGTTTGCCTTTGATACGGATTTGTTAATTGAACATTTAGAGCAATTATTGGCTTATCAAACGATTGAAAAACCAGTCTATGATTATGTCAAGCATACACGTAGTGAGGAAACAATTATTCAAGAACCCAAAGAAGTTATCATTTTAGAAGGGATTTTAATCCTTGAAGATGAGCGCTTGCGTGATTTGATGGATATCAAGATTTATGTTGATACGGATGATGATATTCGGATTATCCGTCGTATCAAACGTGATATGGAGGAACGTGGTCGGACATTGAATTCGGTGATTGGGCAATATTTGTCCGTTGTTAAACCGATGTATCATCAATTTATTGAACCAACAAAGCGCTATTCTGATATTATTGTGCCAGAAGGTGGCGAAAACCATGTTGCTATCGATTTGATCAATACCAAAGTGGCAACATTCTTAGGTGGCAACTAGTTGATTTGACCAGACTAACTTAATTTTGAGTGTAAGATTGAAGGATTCGGGACGAAAAGATGTCCCGGATCCTTTTTGCCGAATAAACGGTGTCCCAGAAGCTACCTCTACGGAAATAAGCGAACAATCTCAAAAATTTGGAAAGCAATTTCTGAGATTGTTCGCTTATTTCTTGAGGCATAACACTTCTGTCCCAACCTCTTTTGGCAGGGTGGCTAATTTTGTGAAACCTCTGAGGCATCAAGTGTTTCAACGGGTTGTTTTTTACGTAAGTCAACCGTATTGTAGCGGACAAGTCCTAAATTCAATAAAACTAGCAGTGAAGTCGAAATAAAAACACCACGATAACCAAAGAATCCTGAAACGGTCGAGCCAATCATTGGACCTAAGACATTCCCACCGGCTTGGAAGGATTGGTTATAACTAAAAATGCGGCCAGCTGCTTGTTGTGGTGAATGCCGCGTCAGTAGCGCGTTGACTGCTGGGAGTAGACAAGCATCAGAAATCCCGATTAAAAAGCGTAAAAAGGCTAGTTGCCAAACATTGGTAACAAATGCCATCGGAAGATAAACAATCGTGGCTAAAATTAAACCAATCACTAAGATGCGTTCACTACCAATGCGATCACCTAAACGACCAAAACGTGGCGCGGCGATTAAGGTGGCGATTCCGGGCAGTGAAGCGATAATCCCGCTCACCATCGTGACATTTCCGTGTCCATGAAGTAAGTCTCTAATATAAAGACTGATAATTGGGCTAATTGAATTGTTGGATGCTTGGATAATCATT
>JBKEDL010000062.1:0-67829 GCA_047975385.1 Enterococcus sp.
GTGTACCAGTTGTCTCGCCAGAGGCATCGCTGGGTAGCTATGTAGGGAAGGGATAAACGCTGAAAGCATCTAAGTGTGAAGCCCACCTCAAGATGAGATTACCCATTTCTTTAAGAAAGTAAGATCCCTGAAAGATGATCAGGTAGATAGGTCAGAAGAGTAAGTACAGTGATGTATCGAGCGGACTGATAATAATCGATCGAGGACTTAAACAATTAGATAAGTGAATTTCTTTGCATATTTTGATAGTAATTTTCTTCATTCAAGTTTTGAGTGTATCACACAATTAAATTGTGTGGTGGCGATAGCTAGAAGGATACACCTGTTCACATGCCGATCAGAGAAGTTTAGCTTCTTAGCGCCGATTGTAGTGAAGGGTTTCCCTTTGTGAGACTAGGACGTCGCCACGCGATTTTATTTTTACCATTTTCATTTGGAGGTTTAGCTCAGCTGGGAGAGCATCTGCCTTACAAGCAGAGGGTCAGCGGTTCGATCCCGTTAACCTCCATATGAGTCGTTAGCTCAGTTGGTAGAGCATCTGACTTTTAATCAGAGGGTCACAGGTTCGAGCCCTGTATGTCTCACTTTGCGGGTGTGGCGGAATTGGCAGACGCACTAGATTTAGGATCTAGCGCCTTACGGCGTGGGGGTTCAAGTCCCTTCACCCGCATTATAATAGTTTTAGCCGGCTTAGCTCAGTTGGTAGAGCATCTGATTTGTAATCAGAGGGTCGAGGGTTCAAATCCTTTAGCCGGCAGTATAACTATGCGGAAATAGCTCAGTTGTAGAGCAGCACCTTGCCAAGGTGGGGGTCGCGTGTACGAACCCCGTTTTCCGCTTTATGCCTTTTATATAACGCCGGGGTGGCGGAACTGGCAGACGCACAGGACTTAAAATCCTGCGGTGAGTGATCACCGTACCGGTTCGATTCCGGTCCTCGGCACTTTTTTATTTGAATAGCATAGATGCACCCATAGCTCAACTGGATAGAGTGTTTGACTACGAATCAAAAGGTTAGGGGTTCGACTCCCTTTGGGTGCATATTTTTCGGGAAGTAGCTCAGCTTGGTAGAGCACTTGGTTTGGGACCAAGGGGTCGCAGGTTCGAATCCTGTCTTCCCGATACTACTTACTACTGACAGTAGTTTTTTTTATTTTACAATCCGATTTACTAAGCACCCATAGCTCAACTGGATAGAGTGTTTGACTACGAATCAAAAGGTTAGGGGTTCGACTCCCTTTGGGTGCATTCTTAATGAAAAAGAGGTAAGATATCACACTGATATCTTACCTCTTTTTTGGTTTTATAAAAGGGAAAAAAGCGAAAAATGAAAGAAAAATTAGAGCACGCTCATTTTGCAGCGGTTTTTAATAAATAGGTGCTTTTTTGCCATCTAAAATCAATCTTTTTATCATAAATGTGCTTGTTTTTACCAAAAAGTGTCCTTTTTTTAGAAAATATTGACCGATATTTTTTGAAAAAATATGGTATTTTATTTATAAAGAGGTGAGCATATTAATGTATCAAAATATACTAGATAAAAATGGTTATTGTTTGTTGACGATTTATCACTTGTTGTTTGATGTCTATCCTAATGCCATGTCACTTCAAGCACTCAGTGAGAAAGTTAGTTTCTCTTTGAGTACAATCAAACGGGTTTGTCATGAATGGAGAGCTGAAGGGCAGCACTTTCTTTTAGGTGTTGATTTTATTATCGATCAAAAAAGAATTAAGTTGATGAAACTAGCTGAATTTGATGAATCGCAGCTACTAGCGTATTTACTCAAAAAGAGTTCGAAAATAGAATTATTGCAAGGTCTGTTCGACTTCCCGTATACTAGCTTGACTGCTTTAGCTAAAGAACATTTTTTGAGCCGTGCAACGGTTACCAGAAGATTTAACGAGCTTAAACCATTTCTAGCTCAGTATCAACTGACACTTGATTTTGAAAAACGACCTTATTTAAAGGGCGATGAAACTCAAATTCGTATATTGCTGTTTCATTTACAACTAATTTCTCAAGGTAAAACGATGATTAACCATCCTCAAGAATGTTTTAAACAAATGGCAATCGTTTTAAAAAAGCGACGTTCGTTAGGTTTTATCATTCCCGAAACAAAAAATACCAAAACAGACTATTGTTCAGAGTTCCTTAATTATCAAATTAGTGAACAAAGTTTTCCTTTTTTATGGAAACAAATTTTAGGTTGTGAACAATATTGGCCTTTTAACAAGAATGAAATCGTTTTATTGGGTGAAAAAATATTTCCAATCGATAAACTCTTTCAACCAATTATTCAAAGAGAGCAGCTGATTAGGGAAATTATTCGCGTACATCTATTCTGCCGTTTGTTTGTGGGGCCGTTGTTCTTAATGATTGATCATCCGCACAGGTATTTGAAAGAAACGGTCCAATTAAATCAGACTTTTTTATTGAAAATTCCTGATTATCGTTCACTAATCCGTCAACATCCAGAACTGTTGATGTATTATGATTATCTATTGCGAAAATTTTTAATCAATCAACAATTTGAAGAAAATTAAAAAAATAAATTTCTTTTGATGTAGATAAGCAGAAAAACACTCCTTTTACTAAATTTAGTTGTAAGAAATTGAAATTCTACTCTTCTAAATTCATGTTTCTTTTAATATTCACTAAAATTAGGTATAATTAAGGTCAGTATTAGTCAAGGGGGGATGGGGAATGTCTCACCAAAATACTTCTGATTTGATTGAAGCATATTTAAAAAATATTTTGGAAAATAGCGAAATCATTGAAATCAGAAGAGCCGAGATGGCCGATCTTTTTAATTGCGTTCCTTCACAAATTAACTATGTCATTAATACGCGTTTTACAATCCAACGTGGATATACTGTTGAAAGTAAGCGTGGTGGTGGAGGTTACATTCGCATTGAGAAGGTAAAAATTACTGATAGCCATCATTTTTTACAAAAAGTGTCTCAGTTATTTGACGAAGAACTCAGCGAAAAAGATGCACTAGCCATTGTTCAGAAATTATATGAGGAAGCGATCCTCACCAAACCTGAAGGCAATTTAGTATTGGCAACTTTATCTAAAAGTAGTTTAGGAAAATATGAAGCAGAAGATCAAATTCGTGCGACCTTATTACATGCAGTGTTAGAACGATTAAGTTACGAAGATAGGAAGTGATCTGCCATGGATGAACTATTCACAGAGCGAGCAAAGGCGGTCTTAAGCGTTGCTCAAGAGGAAGCAAAACTTTTTAAACATCAATCGGTGGGTTCAGAGCATTTGTTGTTGGCCTTAGTGATTGAGCAAAATGGGATTGCCGGTAAAGTATTAAGAGAGTTACATATTAACGTAACTGATATTAGAGAAGAAATTGAACAATTGACAGGCTATGGAACCGTGAAAAGTTATCCGCTAGGTGCCTACTTACCGTATTCTCCTCGAGCAAAACAAATTTTTGCCTATGGTGGAGATGAGGCTAAGCGCCTAAACGCACCTCAGATTGGCACCGAGCACTTATTACTTGGCTTATTGCGAGATGAAGAAATTTTAGCGACCCGCATTTTGTTGAATTTAGGAATTAGTTTAACAAAAGTTCGCCAAGTCTTAAAAAAGAAAATGGGGTTAAATGAAGCGAAGACAACAGCAAATACTAATCGTCGTCGCCCACAACAAGCAAAACCTAGTCAAACGCAAGGTACGCCGACACTAGACAGTTTAGCACGGGATTTAACGAAATTAGCACGGGATAACCGCTTAGATCCAGTAGTTGGTCGAAGTAAAGAAGTCAAACGTCTCATTCAAATTTTAAGTCGCCGCACGAAAAACAATCCCGTTTTAGTTGGTGAACCAGGTGTTGGGAAAACGGCGATTGCTGAAGGTTTGGCACAGCGCATTGTCAATGGCGAAGTGCCTGAGGACATGCAACGCAAACGGTTGATGATGCTAGATATGGGGGCTTTAGTTGCCGGTACGAAATATCGCGGAGAATTTGAAGATCGGATGAAAAAAGTGATCGATGAGATTTATCAGGATGGACAAATTATTTTGTTTATTGATGAATTGCATACGCTGATTGGTGCTGGTGGAGCAGAAGGTGCTATTGATGCGTCTAATATTTTAAAACCAGCCTTGGCACGTGGTGAATTGCAAACCATTGGTGCGACAACATTAGATGAATATCAAAAATATATTGAAAAAGATTCGGCTTTAGAGCGTCGGTTTGCGCGTGTTCAAGTTAATGAACCAACGCCAGAAGAAGCCGAAGAAATCTTACGTGGCTTGCGTGGCCGTTATGAAGAACATCACGGGGTTGAAATTACCGATGAAGCGCTACATGCGGCAATTCAGCTATCTGTTCGTTATATTAATGCACGTCAACTGCCAGATAAGGCAATCGATTTAATGGATGAATCGGCAGCGAAAGTTCGGTTAGATGAAGCGAATGCTCCGGCCCAAGATGTTCAATTGCACAATGAATTAAAGCAAGTAATCGGTGAAAAAGAACAAGCAATCCATAGCCAAGACTTTGAGACTGCTGCTTGGTTACGGCAAAAAGAAAAAGAACTGAAACAGCAATTGGCAGAAGTAACATTGGCTGAAGCCAAAGAAACTGCCGGTTTTGCTACTCGAGTAACTGCAGAAGATGTAGCTGCTGTGGTATCACAGTGGACGGGAGTACCTTTACAGCAATTAGAGAAAAAAGAAAGTGTTCGCCTGCTTGAATTGGAAAAACTTCTGCATCAACGAGTAGTTGGGCAAGATGAAGCGGTGAAAGCTATTTCAAGAGCCATTCGCCGTGCGCGTAGTGGATTAAAAGACCCCAATCGTCCAATTGGCTCATTCATGTTTTTAGGTCCCACAGGGGTTGGAAAAACAGAGTTAGCTAAAGCATTGGCAGAAGCGATGTTTGGTAGCGAAGAATCGCTCGTGCGGGTTGATATGTCTGAGTTTATGGAAAAATATACCACTAGTCGTTTAATTGGCTCCCCTCCTGGTTACGTTGGTCATGACGAAGGTGGTCAATTAACCGAAAAAATTCGCTCCAATCCGTATTCAGTCATCTTATTGGATGAAGTTGAAAAAGCCCATCCAGATATCTTCAATTTGTTATTACAAGTGTTAGATGATGGGCATTTAACAGATGCCAAAGGACGCAAGGTTGATTTTAGAAATACGATCTTGATAATGACATCCAATATTGGCGCTAGTCAGATTCGGGAAGAAAAAAGTGTGGGCTTTAATGTCAAAGATTTGACTAAAGATGATCAAGCAATGCAAAAACGAATTTTGGAAGAATTGAAAAAAGCATATCGTCCAGAATTTTTAAATCGAATTGATGAAACCGTGGTCTTCCACTCATTGAAAAAAGAAGAAGTTGATGAAATTGTTAAAATTATGAGTAAGTCAATCATTAAACGATTGACAGAGCAAGAAATTCAACTTAAAATTACTCCAGCGGCAATTGAAGTTATCGGCAAAGCTGGCTTTGATCCCGAGTACGGGGCACGTCCAATTCGCCGAGCTTTACAAAAAGAAGTCGAAGATCGGCTAAGTGAAGCGTTACTGGCTGGTCAAGTTCATGTCGGTGATAAAGTAACCATTGGTGCTTCTAAAGGCAAGGTTACCTTGGCGGTTAAGGATAAATCTAAAAAAGAACTACAAGAAGTTTAAAATACAATAGAAACCTGGTGCAAGAAGGTGAAAGGAACATTTTTTTGCGCTAGGTTTTTTTATTTGTTTAATAATCAAGGAGGAACAAGATGATAGAATTGATTTCGACGGTGGAATCTTTCACACAAGCAAAAGAGCTACTTGAGGTAGGCGTGGATACTTTGTATTTTGGCGAAGAAACATTTGGCTTACGGTTACCAAGTGATTTTTCTCGAGAGGAACAAAAAGAACTGGTGACTTTAGCGCATCAAAAAGGGAAAAAGGTCACAATTGCGATGAATGCAATTATGCATCCTGAAAAAATGCTTCTTGTGCCAGAATATTTAGCATTTCTAAAAGAAATTCAAGTTGACCAAATTGTAGTTGGTGATCCTGGGATTGTTTATGTCATGAGAAAAAATCCTGAACTAAAAATTCCTTTTATCTTTGATGCAGCAACAATCGTTACAAGTGCACGACAAATTAATTTTTGGCAGAAAAAAGGTGCGATTGGAGCTGTTTTAGCACGCGAAGTTCCTTTTGGAGAAATGCAAGAGTTAACAAAGGCGGTTGATGTACCGGTCGAAGTTTTGGTCTATGGACCAACGTGTATCCATCACTCCAAACGACCACTTTTACAAAATTACTATAACTATACGCAACAAGAAGAAAGTGTCACTAAAGAACGTGGACTGTTCCTATCAGAACCTAAAAAAGAAGAGACGCATTACTCAATTTATGAAGATTCTCATGGGACGCATGTTTTTGCTGACAATGATTTGGATTTAATGTTGGAATTAGCAGAATTAAATGTGGCAAATTACAAAACGTGGAAGTTAGACGGACTGTTTTGTTCAGCGAACTTTGTCAAAATTGCGGCACTCTTTGCCACCGCCAAAGAAGCGATTTTAGCTGGCGTCTTCACGCAAAAAGAGGCCCAAGAACTTGATGCAAAAGTAAAACAGTTACACCCCGAAAAACGTGGTTTAGATACTGGTTTTTATTATATTGACCCAACGGAAATTAAATAAGGAGAGAGCAATGATACCTAAAGAAAAATTAACCCGTCCAGAAGTTCTAGCACCAGCTGGAACCTTAGAAAAATTAAAAACAGCGATTCATTATGGCGCAGACGCCGTGTATATTGGTGGCAATGCGTATGGTTTAAGAAATCGAGCAGGGAATTTTACCCATGAACAAATGGCTGAAGGTGTGGCGTTTGCTAAAAAACACCAAGCCAAGGTTTATGTCGCCGCCAACATGGTAACGCATGAAGGCAATCAAGAAGGGGCGGGTGAATTTTTCCGTGAATTACGCGATGTGGGTATTTCGGCCGTCATCGTTTCTGATCCGGCCTTAATTGAGATTTGTGCCACAGAAGCGCCCGGATTACCGATTCATTTATCAACGCAAGCGTCAGCAACTAACTTCGAGACCTTAGAATTCTGGAAAGAAGAGGGGTTAGAACGCGTCGTTTTAGCTCGTGAAGTTTCAATGGATGAAGTTGCGGAAATCCGTAAAAATACCGATGTTGAGATTGAAGCCTTTATTCATGGCGCGATGTGTATTTCGTATTCGGGTCGTTGTGTCCTATCAAATCACATGTCGATGCGTGATGCCAATCGTGGTGGCTGTTCACAATCTTGTCGTTGGAAATATGATTTGTATGATATGCCATTTGGAACTGAACAACACCAAAGTCTAACCGACAAAGGAAAAGTTAACGAAGAATTTTCAATGAGTGCGGTCGATATGTCGATGATTGAACATATCCCTGACCTAATTCAAAATGGCGTCAATAGTTTCAAGATTGAAGGTCGGATGAAGTCCATTCATTATGTTTCAACGGTCGCAAATGTCTATAAGGCTGCGGTTGATAGCTACATGGAAGATCCGGAAAACTACATCTGCAAACAAGAGTGGGTCGATGAGTTATGGAAGGTTGCTCAACGTGAACTTGCGACCGGTTTTTATTACCGGACGCCAACCGAAGAAGAACAATTATTCGGTGCGCGCCGGAAAATTCCGCAATACAAATTTATCGGCGAAGTCATGGCCTATGATGAAGACACGCAAATCGCTACGATTCGTCAGCGTAATCATTTCTCAGTCGGTGATGAGATTGAGTTTTACGGACCTGGTTTTGAGCATTTCCACCAAAGTGTTGAAGTGATGCATAACGAAGAGGGGGAATCGATTGATCGGGCGCCAAATCCAATGATGATTTTAACGATGCCGGTCAAACAAGCCGTAAAAGTCGGCGACATGATCCGCAAGAAAGCTAACTAGCTAAACAAAAATTGAGGCAAAAGTTTAAAGCAAATTCGTTTGTTGGACTTTTGTCTTTTCATTTATACAAAAATTGCGTAAGCTTAGAACAAGTATTAATTATTGGAAGAGCATGTACCGATTAATCGCTCTCATAAACGCTATTTTTTCTAAGCGTTTGTAAATCAACTGAACGACTTTATTTTTTGATGGCTTACTTTTGATCATTGACTACCTAGGGAAAAGGAAGTGGATAATTTATAATGCTTAAAGAAAAATTTCATGTAGCCGTTCCTACTTCATTTAATCAAGATGAGAGTTTGAATATTGAGCGAACCATCCAACATGTAAAATATTTAAATCAACATGGGGTAAAATCTGTATTGGTATCTGGCTCTACAGGGGAACAGCACAGTCTTTCTAATGATGAAAAATTTGAATTGATTCGTGCATTTGAAATTGATACTGAATTGCCGGAAGATTTTGAATTAATATTTGGAGTTTCAGATATTCGGCAAAAAGCTGCCGAGGAATTAGCTGTGTTTATTCACAAATCGTCGAAGGTTAAGGCGGTATTGGTTGGTTTTTCACCGTATTTGTTACCCACTCAAGCCGAAGCGTTGAGTTATTTTAAAAAGATTGTCTCACTAGTTGATAAACCAGTAATCATCTATAATAACCCTAACCGAACAGGATTTGATTTAACTGTCGAAAGTATTGTTGATTTATTAGGCGATTCACGAGTGATTGGGATTAAGGAAGCTGGCGATCCTAAAAAAATTGCAGCTATTTTAAACAAAGTTGAAAAAAATTTAGCTATCTATGCTGGTGGAGAAAACGATTTAGAATATAAAGTTTCTGTAGGGTACAATCGTTTATCCTCTATTTGGGGGAATGTTTACCCAGAAGCGCTTGATCAATGGTTTAGTGATATTCTCAGTTTTAAAGCACACACCTTACCGATAAATGTTTCTGCTACGATGAAGCAAGCGGAGGGGAAAAGTTTGCTACCACTACTTAAACAAGCAATTTCCGAGACTGAAAAAGTTTCAATCGGGATTTGTCGTAGTCCATTGGGGAACTAACTAATAGGAGGGAACATATGAAGAAATATGATTATATTGTTATCGGTGGGGGCAGTGGTGGGATTGCTTCGGCCAATCGTGCGGGAATGCATGGTGCCAAGGTGCTTTTAATTGAAGGTGAAAACCTAGGCGGGACGTGTGTAAACGTCGGTTGTGTACCCAAAAAGGTGATGTGGCAAGCTAGTGAGATGTTAGAGATGCTTAAACGTGATTTGAGTAGTTATGGCATTGACGCGCCGCTACAAAGGTTTGATTTTAGCAAATTAGTTGAACGGCGTGAAACCTATATTGAATTTTTACATGGGGCGTATCAGCGCGGCTTAGATGGCAACAAGGTCGATGTCGTGAGTGGCTCTGCGACCTTTGTGGATAATCATAGTGTTGCCGTCAACGGTGAAACGTATCACGCAGCCCATATTTTAATTGCGACCGGTGGTAGACCAAGTCAGATGGAAATTCCTGGTGGCGAGTATGCGATTGATTCGAATGATTTTTTTGCTATGACCACGTTACCAAAATCGTTTGTTGTTTTAGGTGCGGGGTATATTGCGGCTGAATTTGCAGGTGTGATTGCACAAATGGGCAGCCACGTTGCTTGGGCTTATCGCAAAGAACGTCCATTACGGACCTTTGATCAAATGTTAAGTGATAATCTGGTTGAAATGTATCAAGAAAGTGGGATAAAAACCCATGCCAATCACGTGGCGCAAGAAATCGTCAAAACGCCAACGGGCTATGAGGTTCATTTTGAAAATGGCACCATGCTCAGTGGCGAATGTGTCTTGTTTGCGGGTGGACGTTTGCCGAACACGCATAAATTAAACTTAGAAAATACTGACGTAACCTTGGATGAATTAGGCTTTGTTCAAGTCGACAAGTTCCAAAATACGACAGCTGACGGGATTTATGCGGTGGGTGATGTGATTGGTAAGCTTGACTTAACACCGGTGGCGATTGCGGCAGGGCGTCGTTTATCTGAACGCTTATTTAACGGTCAAAGCGAGTTGTATTTAGACTATCATTTAGTGCCCACGGTCATCTTCACGCATCCACCGATTGCTACAATCGGGCTTTCAGAAGCCGAAGCCATCGAGCAATACGGTAAAGAAGTCAAAGTCTACCGTTCACGCTTTACGCCGATGTATTTTGCGCTAAATGAGGTGCGGCAAAAATGTGAAATGAAACTTGTTTGTTTAGGAAAAGAAGAAAAAATTATCGGACTTCATGGGATTGGCCTTGGAGTCGATGAGATGTTACAAGGGTTTGCTGTAGCGATTAAGATGGGCGCGACCAAAGCCGATTTTGATAATACGGTTGCGATTCATCCAACTGGAGCCGAAGAATTTGTGACAATGAGATAAAATAACAGAGTAGTTCCCAAGCGGATGGGAGCTACTCTGTTTTAGTTCGTCCGTTGTAAAATCATTGCCGTTAAGCGTGCCAAGTTTTCCTTGGTGTTGGTTGGTGTCTCCGGTAACTTCGTAATTTTAGCGAGGGCTTTTTCGGTGTAAGTAGTTGCTAGTTTTTGAGCTTGTTCTACACCGCCGTGAAGTTGAACCAACTGATAAACGTTCTGACAATCGTCATCGGTCATCTCAGTTTTTTTTCCCAATAAAGGCAGTAATTCTTGCGGTGCTTTTTTTAAGGCATACAGTAATGGTAAAGAGTATACCCCTTGGCGGACATCTTTTAAAACGGGTTTGCCAATCTGAGTGGTCGGTTGGCTATAATCAAGAATATCATCAAGTATTTGAAAGGCTAAGCCAATCTCTAGACCGATTTTTGCCGCCTTTTGGGCAAACTTTTCACTACTGCCACTTTCAAAGGCACCGATTGAACAACTTAAAGCAAAAAGTTCAGCGGTTTTACCGGAAATATTTTCCAGATACTGGTCAATCGAAAGCGTTGTATCATAGCGGTAGTCCATCTGTCCGAGCTCACCGGTTAAGATTTTTTCCATGCTTTGCGAATTGAGCTGTAAACTTTTCATTGAAGTTGCGTAATTAGCCATAATTTTGAAACAGCAGATAAAAAGATAATCACCGGCGTAAACGGCGACATCATTACCAAAGCGATGTGCAATCGTTGTTAAATTACGTCGGACATCAGCTTGATCAACAATATCATCATGGATTAAGGTGGCAGTATGTAGCATTTCGATCGCAGCTGCTAACGCTTGTGCTTTTTTTGAATCTTTTTCAGGACCGAATTCACTAAAGAGCAATTGATAGGCTGGGCGGAGTAACTTACCACCGGCTTGAATCATTTCTAAAAGAGCTTGTTCAACTGGTTTGTTTTTTAAATGGATACTTTGTTTCATTAAATGCATCGTAGCCGTTAATTCTGGTTCTAAACTTGGAAATTCATTCCAAATTGGGTGCAGTTTCATTGCAAGCCTCCTTGGTTGTGACATGAAATACATGCGAAACTTTTAGTTAAACCAATATTGATTCGTTTGTCTCGCATAGTCATTTTGAAATTTTTGTAATGTTTGGACGCGTTGAATTAAAAAATTGGCCGCAATCCCAATTGCAATTCCTGAAAGAATGCCTAAAAAAGAAAGAACAGGTAAATAAAGCATCACTGTCCAAGATTGGGCAATGAAAGACGCGGTGACGAGTTGTCCAACATTATGCATAAAGCCACCCGTTGCGCTAATTCCGACAATGCTAATTCGTTTCGGTCCGAGCCTTTTGACACTTAACATCCCGACATAGCTCAACATCGCACCACTCATACTATAGAGAAAAGTTGAAATCGTTCCGCCAAGTAAGGTTGTTAAGATTAAGCGGAGCCAAATTAAGAGAAATGTATCTTTTTTAGGTAGCGTAAATAAGGCAATCAAGGTAATTAAATTGGCTAAGCCGAGTTTAGCACCGGGCGCAAAAGCAAACGGATAGGGAATCATGTTTTCGATTAAGCCAATCACGACCCCTTGAGCAACTAAAAGAGCGATAAAAATTAATTTTTGTAAACGACTCATGGCAGTAACGAATTAATAGATTAATTCGTCGTGTTCACCTCCGGTAGCTATAATTTCAATCACGAGTTTGTGTGGGAGACAGACGATGGTTTCACCGGTTTTAGACGCCCATCCGCGTCGAACACAGACTTGATCTTTGCAGTCAGCTTCTTTAATGCGAATTTTTTCGCCAGCTACCTCGATTAGATTGGAATCGCCATCGGCATCTTGAAAACGATACGTATAACTTTCTTGTCCCGCACTTAGTGGGAACGTTTTAATTTCTTCTCCATCCACTCTTAAAACAGCTTCTTTACTCGTTGCATGATTGTTTCCTTGTTGCCAACTAAAGAAAATCAAAGGAATAAAAGATAGAACGATGAGTAACAAGATGATAATACCATCCCAGGGCTTTAGGCGAGTTTTTTTAATAAATTCATTCATTGTAGCAGCCTCACTTACTTTATTGCAGCGAATTTAAAACGAACGCTTCATTTAGTTATCGCTTTCTTAATTTTAGCATAGGGTCTAAGTAAAGTCTTAATTTAGTGAAGCAAAATTTAGTGAAGTAGTTTCTGGCACACCATTTATTCATATAAAAAGGAGCTGAGACAAATTTTTTGTCCTAGCTCCTTTTTTCTTAGTTATGATTTTGATTCATAAAGCGATTTTGGTGTGCCGTACCACCATTTACCTAGAGTTTTTTGAATCCATGGAATTACCCAACGGTCAAGTCCGACTGCACGACCTGAGCCATTCATTAGAGCGAATGCTACAAAGACAAACCAAATGTTGACCCAATAAAACATCCCTGATAAACAGAAAGTTGCGACTAAGACAATCGTTGTTGCACTACACAACCAAGTGAATAACCCAGCAATTAAGGCTAACGCTAATGCTAGTTCAAAGAAGACCATGAATTTTTGGAAGAACATTGCCACATCCATATTAGGCATAATAACTTGCATGATGTTATTAAACCAATCGGGTGATTTGTCAATCACGGCCATGGGTTGTTCACCAAACGCGTAGGTTAGGCCAAAGTGAGTGGCTTGTGTTGCTGCATCAGCCGTAGAAGCGGCCGTATCAGCGGCTTCAGAAGCTCCGCTAGCCACATCAGCGGCTTGGACATAATCAACGGTCCAAGGAAAGACGCTGTCACCGGTAAACCACGAGCCGTCGCCAAACCAAGTACTTGGTTGAAACACCTCACCATTACCAACAATTTTTTTGAAAGCTTCCACAAACCAAGCTAAACCATAGAAAATGCGCAAGGGAACACTCCATAAGACATTGCCATAGCGAGAAGAATGACCACGAGTCACATTCCGCTCATCTTTAATGTGGAAGAATTCATGCATCATATACTGGAACATATAATACCCTGAGCGAATATCAAAGAAGTATTTTAAATTGACGATATGCTTCATGATAATTGCTAAGAAACCACTTAAATGAATCTTACCGAACAATTCAGCAACGCCCCATTTTGACCCAATTGAGACCATGAACCCCTGATAGTTGCTCTTGAATGCATGTTTTTCTTTGCTCTTGATGGCCGCAACAATATTACTGGCTGCACAATGACCCGTTTGTTCCGCCGCTTGCACGATTTGTGGAGTCGGTGTGTTTGGTTGCTCTTCGTAATAAACTAAGTCGCCGATGATATAGATGTTTTTGTCTTCGTAACCTTTTGCTTCCATAAACTCGTTGGCAACTAAGCGATTACCACGAGCCGCTTCTAAACCGAAATCAGCTGCGTCAGTAGTTCCTTTGACACCGGCAGTCCAGATTAACGTATGCGTTGGAATCGTTGAGCCGTCTTTTAGCTTGATGTGATTGCTTGCGACTTTCACAATCGGTGAATTTAACACTAATTCGATATTTTGTTTTTTCATATAACGTTCCGCTTTTGCGGCGTCATTGCGATTCAACATATTTAAGATTGTTGGCATGGCTTCAACCACTTTTAAGCTAAACTCTTTTGGATCTAGTTTGTATTCTTTCGCTAAACGGTTTTTCCATTCGGCTAATTCACCAATCATTTCAATCCCGGTAAAACCAGAACCACAAACAACAAAAGTTAGCATTGCTTTACGTAAAGTCGCGTCAGGTTCTAGCGCGGCTTTTTCCACCGTATGCTCGATATGTTTGCGGATTCGCAAAGAGTCTTCGAATGACCAAAGAGTAAATCCATGTTCTTTAACACCAGGGGTACCAAAGTCATTGGGTTCACCGCCCATACCGATAACTAAATAATCAAAGTCGTAGCTACCGCGTTTCGTTTTGATTACTTTATGTTCTTTATCAATACTAATGACAGTATCTGTTACCAGTTTGACATTTTTTTGGCGAGAGAAGAGGTGTTGTAAGTCATATTGAATTGCGTCAGGTTCTACTCGTCCTCCGGCTACTTCATGGAGTTCTGTCATCATCGTATGGTACGAATGACGATCGATTAATGTTATTTCGACGTCTTTATCGGTTTTTAGTTTTTTTGCTAACAGTTTGGTCGCGGAAACTCCGGCATAACCAGCACCGACAACGACAATTCTTTTTTTGGTCATGGTTAGATTCGCTCCTTTAGCTAAATTTGAATCTGATAATAATTTCACAATCGCTTTCATTATAGCGATTTATTACTAAAATGTCTAATTTTGCTCAGGACTTATCAGGAATTTCTCATCCTTTTAAGTTGAAAGGCAATAAATGAGGACCGTTGCTCGTTTTAGTTTGGAAACGGTTGACATCTTTGAGGGATAACTTACAATATTTAAGTATGTGAAGCAACGAATGAGAAAAGGGGCGAGTCGGTGAAAAAGCGTTACGGAATTGGAATATTAGTGGGATTATTGTGCATCCTTTTTTTGACTGCGTGTAGTCAAGAACACGATTCACGAAACTTATTAGAAGAACCCTATCAAGAAGAAGAGTTTTTATTAGGGACATATACTAAGATTCGGATTTATGATGAAGGGAAAAAAGCGGCGTTGAAACCAGCGTTTGATCGGATTGAAGAACTTGGGGATAAAATCACCATCAATCAAGCCGGCTCAGAAATTGATGCGATAAATGAGCAGGCGGGGGTCAAACCGGTCAAAGTGAGTAAAGACGTGTACGGACTGTTGCAAAAAGCGTATGAGTACAGTGATCAATCAGAAGCCGGGTTTAATATGGCGATTGGCGCGATTACTCAATTGTGGCGGATCGGGTTTGATGATGCGAAAAAACCCACTCAAACGGAAATTGATGAGGCATTAAAACATATTGATTACCATCAAGTAATTTTTAATGACCAGGAACAAACGGTTTATCTTGAAGATGAACAAATGCTGCTGGATTTAGGTGCGATTGCCAAAGGGTATATTGCAGATGAAGTGGTCAAAGTTTTACAAGAACAAGAAGTGACGACGGCGATTATTGACTTAGGTGGAAATGTCTTCGTAATGGGAAATAGCCCCCGAGGAGAAGCCGTTCCTTGGAACGTTGGGATTCAAGATCCAAATGAGGCTCGTGGTTCAGTAATAGGTACTGTCCAAGAAAGTAACAAAACAGTGGTGACTTCGGGAATCTATGAGCGTTACTTAGAAGTTGATGGGCAAAAATATCATCATATTTTTGATTCTAAAACGGGTTATCCAATCGATAATGAGCTAGCCAGTGTCTCAATTATTACTGATAGTTCGTTAGATGCGGATGCTTTAACAACGTTAGTCTTCTCTAAAGGCTTGGAAGCCGGATTAGCTTATGTCGAAAATCAGGCTCCAGCGGGAACGCAAGCCATTTTTGTTACAAAAGATGATCGGGTCTATCTCACGCAAGGCTTGCAGGATAACTTCCAATTAGCCAAAGATTCTAACTATACCCTAGGTGATGTCAGTGAAATCAAATAAAGGAGCAACGATGACCGTAAAAAATTTTTTAGAAGTTGTTGAAATTAAAACGAAGATTGCTAGTCTATTCCCTTTTGTAATCGGGGTATTATTTACTTTGAGTTATTTTAAGGAATTTCAAGCGCTCAATACCTTTTTGTTTTTTGTGGGAATGATTATCTTTGATATGACAACTACCGCAATTAACAATTTTATGGATTTTAATAAAGCCAAGTCACAAGAATATAAGTATCAAGAAAATGTGATTGGTCGAGAAAATTTATCGACCAAATTAGTGGCTGGGATGATTGGATTGATGTTGGGGATAACGCTCATCATTGGCTTGGTTCTGGCTTACCGGACTGGTTGGTTATTACTTTTTATGGGTGCAGCCTGTTGTTTTGTGGGTGTGTTTTACACTTTTGGGCCGATTCCGCTATCGCGCATGCCATTAGGAGAAGTTTTTAGTGGGGTAACGATGGGCTTAGGGATTTTTTCCATGGTCGTTTATATCAATACCCAAGCCTTTTTCTTAACTTTAGATTTTCAGCACGATCAGTTCTCTTTAACCGGTAGTATTTGGGCAGTAGCAGGAATTGTCTGGGCGGCATTACCCTTAGTTTTTACAATTGCCAATATTATGCTAGCAAACAACCTCAGAGATTTGGAAACAGATATCAAAAATCATCGTTACACGTTGGTTTATTATATCGGCCGTAAACATGGAGTGCAGTTGTTTTCGTGGTTGATGCACGCCTGTTATGTGGTTTTAGCAATGGGTGTATTTATGGGGATTTTTTCTTGGCCGGTTTTATTAGTCGGAGGGACGTTGCCTAAAATTCGTCAAAATTTAAAAGCGCATCGAAATTGCTTGCCGGAGCCCCGGAGCTTTGTTTATTCGTTAAAAAACATGGTGCTCTTTAATAGTGCGTATGCGCTGAGTTTAATTTTATCAATTATTTGGCAGCAAATAGGATAGCCGGTGTATTAGCCAAAAAGAAGTTAGGACAAAAAATTGTCCCAGCTTCTTTTTTTTATGAATAAACGGTGTTCTAGAAGCGGCCTCTATTTTTCAATTGAAGTTAAGCTGATTTCACCAGAAGACAGAATAAAGGTTTTTGTGGGCGTCTCAACGACTAATTCACCCGTATCCGTGATGTTTGTTGCTAGTCCTTGATAGGTTTGATTTTGTTGACTGAAGGTAACTTTTTTTCCAAGGACATAGGATTTTTGGCGATAAATAGTTAAATAACTTTGATCATCTAAATTGTTGATTAGTGTAAAAAAATTGGCCCAAATTTTTTGAATTAATTGGTTCCTAGTGATTTCAGCTTCTCCAGTTGGATAAAGGGATGTGACTTTTGCTTGTAATTCTTGAGGAAAATCCACTTGAGGAATGGAAACGTTAATTCCCATACCAATAACCACATGTGAAATTGTTCCACTTTCAAAGTCACTCATCGCCTCTGATAAAATGCCACAAATCTTTTTATCATTTAAATAAATATCATTCACCCATTTAATCTGGGTAGTAAAGCCGGTCAGTTCATCGATGGCTTGGCTGACGGCAACAGCCGCTAAAACCGTGTACTGTGGCAATTCCTGAAACGCTTGTTTGGGATTTAGTAACAGGCTCATGTAAATCCCTTGCCCTTTGTTGGCGAAAAAAGGACGACCAAAACGGCCGTGTGCGGCTGTTTGTGTGTCTGCGACAAACAGTAGCGGAGCATTTTCTTTTTGTAAGGCGGCTAATTTGGCATCTTTCATGGTTGATTCCGATTCAGCAAAAGTTTTGACATTTAGAAACGAAAGGGTTTCATTTTTGATGGCCTGTGCATCGAGGCGGTCGTCGGCTAAGAAACGATAACCAGTAGGGGTATGTTCAAATTGATAACCATGTTTTTCTAATTCACGAATCGCTTTCCAAATAGCCGTTCTGGAAACGCCTAACTGGGTAGCCAATTTGGCGCCAGAATAGATCGCACCGCTTTCTTTTAATAAGGTTAGCACGTTGTCTCTAGTGGTCATTCAGTAAACCTCACTTTCAGTTGAACTAAGTCGTAGTCTATGTTTCTTTACTCTAGCAAATTTTTGCTAGTTATGCATCTTTTCCTAATAAATTGAGATAAAATGGAACTAGCAAAGTAGGAAATAATGTTGTCATTAGCAAGAAGCACAAAATTTTCAATCTGGCAATGAAAACTTGACAAATTGGCTTTTTGCCTGTAAAATTACTACTTGCAAAAACTATCTGATAAATACGTAAGCAGAAACGAAATCTTGTCCGTTTCGGCTTGGTGTCAAGGGAACAAAAGTAGAAATGACAAAATTTTGACGTTCTATTTTTGGTTTTTTTTATGCCCAAAAGCCGCAAAAAATGCTTCTTGTTACTAAAGTGTAATTTTTGTAACGAAAATGTAATCTTAGCGGATAGCCTTTTTGAAAGAAATTTATAAGGGGTGGAGAGCTTGGCTGGACACGTAGTAAAATACGGAAAACATCGCGAACGTAGAAGTTTCGCCAGAATCAGTGAAGTATTAGAATTACCGAATTTGATCGAAATTCAAACAGACTCTTACCAATGGTTCTTAGATGAAGGATTAAGAGAGATGTTTGAAGACATCTTGCCAATCGACGACTTTAACGGCAACTTATCGCTGGAATTTGTTGATTATGAACTAAAAGAGCCTAAGTATACAGTATCTGAAGCACGATCACACGATGCAAACTACTCAGCACCATTACACGTGACGTTACGTTTAACGAATCGTGAAACAGGTGAAATTAAAGCACAGGAAGTTTTCTTTGGAGACTTCCCATTAATGACGGAACAAGGAACATTCATTATCAACGGGGCAGAACGAGTAATCGTTTCTCAGTTGGTTCGTTCTCCAGGTGTTTACTTCCATGGAAAAGTGGATAAAAACGGTAAAGAAGGCTTTGCCTCAACGGTGATTCCTAACCGTGGCGCATGGTTAGAAATGGAAACAGACGCCAAAGACATCTCTTATGTTCGGATTGACCGTACACGTAAGATTCCATTGACTGTTTTGGTTCGAGCGTTAGGTTTTGGTTCAGATGACACTATTTTTGAACTCTTTGGTGATAGCGAATCATTACGCAATACCATCGAAAAAGACTTACACAAAAATGCAACTGATTCTCGTACCGAAGAAGGCTTAAAAGATATTTATGAGCGTCTTCGCCCAGGTGAGCCTAAAACAGCGGATAGCTCGCGTAACCTATTAAATGCACGTTTCTTTGATCCAAAACGTTATGATTTAGCGAATGTTGGTCGTTACAAAGTCAACAAAAAACTAGATTTACGGACGCGTTTACTAAACTTAACCTTAGCTGAAACCTTGGTTGACCCTGAAACTGGCGAAATCATCGTTGAAAAAGGGACCGTTTTAACACACCAAGTTATGGAAACGTTAGGTGAGCATTTAGTCAATGGTTTAAATTCAGTGACCCACTATCCAAGTGAAGATGGCGTAGTTACAGACCCAATGACCATTCAAGTGATTAAAGTCTTCTCACCACGAGATCCTGAACGTGAAATTAACGTGATTGGTAATGGTTACCCTGATACAACCGTCAAAACGGTTCGTCCAGCAGATATCGTTGCTTCAATGAGTTATTTCTTTAACTTGATGGAAAACATCGGCAACGTGGACGATATTGACCACTTAGGTAACCGTCGTATCCGTTCAGTCGGTGAATTATTACAAAATCAATTCCGTATCGGTTTAGCCCGGATGGAACGTGTGGTTCGTGAACGAATGTCAATTCAAGACACAGAAACACTGACACCACAACAATTGATTAACATCCGTCCAGTCGTGGCATCAATCAAAGAATTCTTTGGTTCTTCTCAGCTGTCACAGTTCATGGACCAAACCAACCCATTAGGTGAGTTAACGCACAAACGTCGTCTATCAGCCTTAGGGCCTGGTGGTTTGACGCGAGATCGTGCCGGCTATGAAGTCCGAGACGTTCACTACTCTCACTATGGTCGGATGTGTCCGATTGAAACGCCAGAGGGTCCGAATATCGGGTTAATCAATAGCTTGGCCTCTTATGCCAAAGTTAACAAATATGGTTTCATCGAAACACCGTACCGTCGTGTGGATCGTGAAACTGGTCGCGTAACCGATCAAATCGATTATCTAACTGCGGATATCGAGGATCATTATGTTGTGGCCCAAGCAAACAGCCGCTTAAATGAAGATGGCTCTTTCGTCAACGATGTCGTAATGGCTCGTGCAACAAGTGAAAACTTGGAAATTTCAATCGATAAAATTGATTACATGGACGTTTCACCGAAACAAGTAGTCGCAGTCGCTACCGCTTGTATTCCTTTCTTGGAAAACGATGACTCCAACCGTGCCTTGATGGGTGCCAACATGCAGCGTCAAGCGGTGCCACTAATCAATCCTAAAGCTCCGTGGGTCGGAACGGGTATGGAATACAAATCAGCCCATGACTCAGGTGCTGCCTTACTATGTAAACACGATGGTGTGGTTGAATTCGTTGATGCGACTGAAGTTCGCGTTCGTCGCGACAACGGAGCGTTAGACGTTTACGAAATCACGAAATTCCGTCGTTCAAACTCAGGGACAAGTTATAACCAACGCCCATTAGTTGGCCTTGGCGAACGTGTTGACAAAGGTGATACGTTAGCTGATGGACCGTCAATGGAACAAGGCGAAATGGCACTAGGACAAAACGTTTTAGTCGCATTCATGACTTGGGAAGGTTACAACTATGAAGATGCGATCATCATGAGCCGTCGTCTGGTCAAAGATGACGTGTATACTTCTGTCCATATTGAAGAATATGAATCAGAAGCTCGCGATACAAAATTAGGACCTGAAGAAATTACGCGTGAAATCCCGAATGTCGGGGAAGATGCATTGAAAGACTTAGACGAAATGGGGATTATCCGCATTGGTGCTGAAGTTAAAGAAGGCGAATTATTAGTAGGTAAAGTCACTCCTAAAGGGGTAACGGAACTTTCTGCTGAGGAACGTCTCTTACATGCAATCTTTGGTGAAAAAGCGCGTGAAGTTCGTGATACATCATTACGTGTCCCTCACGGTGGTGATGGCATCGTTCATGACGTGAAAATATTTACGCGTGAAGCAGGTGATGAATTATCTCCAGGCGTGAACATGTTAGTTCGTGTTTATATCGTTCAAAAACGTAAAATCAACGAAGGCGATAAAATGGCCGGACGTCACGGAAACAAAGGGGTTGTCTCACGCATTATGCCTGAAGAAGACATGCCTTTCCTTCCAGATGGCACGCCAGTTGATATCATGTTAAACCCATTAGGGGTACCATCACGGATGAACATCGGTCAGGTATTAGAGTTGCACTTAGGGATGGCTGCGCGTCAGTTAGGTATCCACGTCGCAACCCCTGTTTTTGATGGCGCCAATGATGAAGATGTCTGGGCAACTGTGAAAGAAGCTGGAATGGCAAGAGATGCCAAAACCGTTCTTTATGATGGTCGAACAGGGGAACCGTTTGATGGCCGGATTTCGGTTGGGGTCATGTATATGATTAAATTAGCCCACATGGTTGATGATAAATTACATGCTCGTTCAATCGGACCGTACTCATTAGTTACCCAACAACCATTAGGTGGTAAAGCCCAGTTTGGTGGACAACGTTTTGGTGAGATGGAAGTTTGGGCACTGGAAGCTTATGGTGCTGCTTATACCTTACAAGAAATCTTAACGTACAAATCAGATGACGTTGTTGGTCGTGTGAAAACATATGAAGCCATTGTTAAAGGTGAACCAATTCCAAAACCAGGTGTGCCGGAATCATTCCGCGTATTGGTGAAAGAATTGCAATCATTAGGATTAGATATGCGCGTCCTTGATATTGAAGATGGTGAAATCGAACTTCGTGACATGGATGAAGATGATGATGATTTAATCACGGTTGATGCGTTAACAAAATTTGCGGAACAACAATCAGCGAAAGAGCAAGAACAAAAAGCTGCGGCTGAAGCCAAAGAAGCGCAAAAACAACTTGAGCAACAAATTGAAACTGCAGAAGATCGTGTAGACTAATATGGTTAAATTGAGTCACTAGTAAGAAAATACTTGCTAGTGACCTCAATTTGCTGATTTTCTTATGCGCAACTTGTAGCCATGAAATGAAATGGAGGGAACCCCTTTTGATCGATGTAAATAAATTCGAAAGTATGCAAATAGGTTTGGCTTCTCCCGGAAAAATCAGAAGCTGGTCATACGGTGAAGTAAAAAAACCAGAGACTATTAACTATCGTACATTAAAACCTGAACGTGAAGGTTTGTTTGACGAGCGTATTTTCGGCCCAACGAAAGACTGGGAATGTGCTTGTGGAAAGTACAAACGGATTCGTTATAAAGGTATCGTCTGTGATCGCTGTGGTGTGGAAGTTACTCGTTCTAAAGTTCGTCGTGAACGAATGGGTCACATCGAATTAGCTGCACCTGTATCACACATCTGGTACTTCAAAGGTATTCCTTCACGGATGGGTCTTGTTTTAGATATGAGTCCACGTGCGTTAGAAGAGATTATCTACTTTGCTTCTTATGTTGTCATTGATGCTGGTGACACTGGTTTAGAGAAGAAGCAATTATTAACTGAACGTGAATACCGTGAAAAACGTGACCAATATGGTCAAGGATTCAGTGCTGCGATGGGTGCTGAAGCTATTAAACAATTGTTAGACACGGTTGATTTAGAAGGCGAAGTTGTTGAATTAAAAGAACAACTGAAAACTGCTTCAGGTCAAAAACGGACGCGTGCGATTCGTCGTTTAGACATCTTAGAAGCATTCCGTACCTCAGGCAACAAGCCGAGCTGGATGGTGATGGATGTTGTTCCTGTTATTCCTCCTGATTTACGCCCGATGGTTCAATTAGAAGGCGGTCGTTTTGCGACTTCTGACTTAAATGATTTATATCGTCGTGTAATCAACCGGAATAACCGTTTGAAACGTTTATTAGACTTAAATGCACCAAACATTATCGTGCAAAATGAAAAACGGATGCTCCAAGAAGCCGTTGATGCGTTGATTGATAATGGTCGTCGTGGCCGTCCAGTTACTGGACCTGGTAACCGTCCATTAAAATCTTTATCTCACATGTTAAAAGGAAAACAAGGTCGTTTCCGTCAAAACTTGCTGGGTAAACGGGTTGACTATTCTGGTCGTTCGGTTATCGTTGTTGGACCATTCTTGAAAATGTATCAATGTGGTCTACCTAAAGAAATGGCGATTGAACTATTCAAACCATTCGTGATGCACGAATTAGTTAAACGTGAACTGGCGTCAAACATTAAAAATGCGAAACGTAAGATTGAACGTCAAGAAGATGATGTCTGGGATGTTTTAGAAGATGTTATTCGTGAACACCCAGTGTTACTTAACCGAGCACCAACGTTACACCGACTTGGTATCCAAGCGTTTGAACCAATCTTGGTCGAAGGCCGTGCGATTCGTCTGCATCCATTAGTTTGTGAAGCGTATAATGCCGATTTCGATGGGGACCAAATGGCCGTCCACGTACCACTAAATGAAGAAGCACAAGCGGAAGCACGGATGTTAATGCTTGCGGCCCAAAACATTTTGAATCCAAAAGATGGGAAACCAGTTGTTACTCCGTCTCAGGATATGGTCCTTGGTAACTATTACTTAACAATGGAAGATGAAGGACGTGAAGGGGAAGGGATGATCTTCCGCGACATGAACGAGGCGGTAACAGCTTGGCGTAATGGCTATGTTCACTTACACTCACGTATCGGAATCAATCCCAACACGTTAGGTGACAAACCATTTACACCGGAACAAAAGGAACGTCTGATGGTCACCACGGTTGGTAAAGTTATCTTTAACTCAATCATGCCACCAGAATTCCCTTACTTGAATGAACCAACGGACTTTAACTTAACGGTGCAAACACCTGATAAGTACTTCGTTGAAGCGGGTGCTGATATTCCGGCCTTCATCAAAGAGCAACCGTTAGTTTTACCATTCAAGAAGAAAAATCTTGGAAATATCATTGCTGAAGTCTTCAAACGTTTCCGCGTAACCGAAACTTCAATGATGTTAGATAGAATGAAAGACCTCGGTTACAAACATTCAACGCATGCCGGGATTACTGTAGGGATTGCCGATATCACTGTTTCGGAAGCGAAGCACGACATTATCGAAAATGCCCATGATCAAGTCGCGAAAATCACGAAACAATTCCGCCGTGGATTGATTACTGATGATGAGCGTTATGAGCGAGTAATTGCCGTCTGGAATGCAGCCAAAGATAAAATTCAGATTGCCTTAATGGAAAGTTTGGATGCGAAAAATCCAATCTTCATGATGTCAGATTCTGGAGCCCGTGGTAACATCTCCAACTTTACTCAGCTTGCTGGGATGCGTGGATTGATGGCCGCTCCGAATGGTCGTATTATGGAATTACCGATCATTTCTAACTTCCGTGAAGGATTATCTGTCTTAGAAATGTTTATCTCAACTCACGGTGCTCGTAAAGGGATGACCGATACGGCCCTTAAGACAGCCGATTCTGGTTACTTAACGCGTCGTTTGGTTGACGTTGCTCAAGATGTGATTATCCGTGAAGAAGATTGCGGGACTGATCGCGGGTTAGACATTCATTCAATCCGTGAAGGTAATGAAATTATTGAATCGTTAGAAGAACGTTTAATTGGACGTTACACACGTAAATCAGTGATTCATCCAGAAACGGGTGCCGTAATTGTTGGTCGCGATGATTTAATCACCGAAGACTTGGCAAAACAAATTGTTGATGCTAGCATTGAAACGGTGTCAATTCGCTCAGTATTCACATGTAATACCAAGCATGGGGTATGTAAACATTGTTATGGTCGTAACTTAGCCACTGGGTCAGAGGTTGAAGTTGGGGAAGCAGTCGGTACGATTGCGGCCCAATCAATCGGTGAGCCAGGTACGCAGTTAACGATGCGGACGTTCCACACGGGCGGGGTTGCCGGTGATGATATCACTCAAGGTTTACCTCGTATCCAAGAAATCTTTGAAGCCCGTAATCCGAAAGGGCAAGCGGTCATTACCGAAGTTACAGGGATTGTCATCGATATCTCAGAAGACGGTGCAACACGTACGAAAGAAGTCACTGTTAAAGGTGAAACCGATACGCGTACGTATACCGTGCCATTTACTGCTCGCATGAAAGTGGCCGAAGGTGATGAAATTCACCGTGGCGCACCATTAACTGAAGGGTCAATCGATCCAAAACAATTGTTAGTTGTGCGTGATGTCTTATCAGTTGAAAACTATTTGTTACGTGAAGTGCAACGCGTTTACCGGATGCAAGGGGTAGAAATTGGGGATAAACACATCGAGGTAATGGTTCGTCAAATGTTACGTAAAGTTCGCGTCATGGATCCAGGTGATTCAGAAATCTTACCAGGTACTTTGTTAGATATCGCTGACTTTAAAGATCGTAACTACAAAACGCTAATTTCTGGCGGTGTTCCAGCGACATCACGTCCAGTCTTATTAGGTATTACCAAAGCGTCATTAGAAACAAACAGCTTCTTATCTGCAGCGTCATTCCAAGAAACAACACGTGTGTTAACGGATGCGGCGATTCGCGGCAAGAAAGATCATCTACTTGGTCTTAAGGAAAATGTTATCATTGGTAAGATCATCCCAGCTGGTACTGGTATGGCTCGTTACCGTAACATGGAACCAAAAGAAGTCAACCTTGTGAGCGAAAATGTCTACAGTATTTCAGACATCGAAGCACAAATGGCGGCTGAAGATGCTTTAAACGAGCAAGAGTAAGCAAATTAAACCATCCACTAATTCATTGTGATTTAGTGGATGGTTTTTTCGTTAGACTAATAAAGTAACGGTTAGTGCGAGACCTAAACAAGGAACAAAAGGCAGTTCTTGCATTGGTTTTTGTGTAATTTGGGGTAAGATGGCAAAAAGGAGTAACCCCAAACAACTAGCACCAACTAACAATAAGGCAAAGTCGGTTAAAGGAATCCACGGGCTCCAAGAAAGAAGTAATAAAATATCGCCGAAACCAAATTTTTCACGGAAAAAAAGTAAGAAGATGAAGGTAATGACTAAGCAATAAATGACTGTTGTAAAATGAATGGGTTGTTGGTTTAGTAATTGCCAGAGCCATAAAATCATGACACTGGGATAAAAAATTTTCGGTTCAACAACCATATAAAAGATATCTGTTAAAACGAGTACAAAAACACTCGCTAACCAAAAAAGTTGTCGCCATTGATTGAAGTCACTAGGGTTAGTCAGACACCAATAAAATAAAAGCCCGCAAGTGATTTCGGCCAATAAATAATGTACTGAAAGTTTGTGTTGGCAATTACGACAGCGAAATTTTTGCCAGAGAATGGAAAAAATCGGAATTTTTTCGACCCAAGTTAATGGATGCTGACAAAAATCACAATGGGAAGCGGGAAATAAAATGGAGCGATTTTGCGGGACACGTTGAGCAACTAGACAAAAGAATGAACCAAAAAGGGTACCAAGAATAAACGTCATGAAAAAACCTCCTTTAGTTTCTCTTACTTATTTACGCAAAGATTATAAGAATTTGTGAATATGAAAAGTCTTCTCAGTTAGCCCATATTGTTGTACTTTTCGCAAAATTTATTTTATGCTTTTTGTATAAGAAAAATGGAGGTTGATGATGTATGCATTTTGAAAAAACAAAAGAAATTTTAAATCAATTAGTGGCGGACTTAAGCCAAATGTCTGTGGTTGTTCACCAAACACATTGGTACATGCGCGGACCAGAATTTTTAACATTACACCCATTAATGGATACCTACATGGATGAGTTAAATGAACAACTAGATGTGGTTTCTGAACGTTTAATCACTTTAGATGGTGCACCATTCTCAACTCTACGTGAATTTGCAGACCACACAGGTATTAAAGATGAAATTGGTACGTATGAACGGACGATTCCAGAAAGAATGGAAATCTTAGTGGATGGCTATCGCTACTTGGCGAGTGTTTATCAAGAAGGGGTCGAAGCTGCTGGTGCGGAAGGTGATGATTGCACGCAAGATATCTTTATCGGGTTCAAAACAGATATCGAGAAGAAAATTTGGATGTTACAAGCCAAATTAGGGAAAGCACCAGGAATTGATCCAGCCAAAGATCATGTTCATCACTAAAAATAAGCGTAAACGCCGCAAAGCTATTGTTTTGCGGCGTTTTTTAGAGGGAGAAGGTTATGAAAATTGAACGAATTATAATTGCGATGGACTCTTTTAAAGGCAGTATTTCAAGTCTTGAGGCAGCCAATTGTGTAGCACAAGGTATTCAACGGGTAAAGACCGATGTTGAACTTATCAAAGTCCCGATTGCTGATGGTGGTGAGGGGACTTTAACAGCCTTAATGCATGGCTTTCCTGATGCATATGTCGTAGAAAAAATAGTTCAGGGGCCTTTAGGAACATTGGTTAATGCCCAATTTGGGATGCTGACGGCAGAAAGTGCCATTATTGAAATGGCGCAAGCTAGTGGATTGTTGTATACGCAACAATCCGAACAAGATGTTTTGCGAGCTTCGACTTATGGTGTGGGGGAATTAATTTTAGCGGCCTTGGATGAAGGGGCAACAACCATTTATTTAGGTCTGGGGGGAAGTGGAACCAACGATGGTGGCATGGGAATGGCCCAAGCCCTAGGTGTCAAATTTTATCAAGCAGATGATTCACCGGTTTCTGCAGGTCTTCAAGGGATTGGGCAAGTCAGCCGGATTGATATCAGTGGCATGGATTCACGAATTGCTAAAATGAACTTTAAAATTTTGGCTGATGTGAAAAATCCGTTCATCGGGATGAATGGTGCCACTGCCGTTTATGGGCCGCAAAAGGGAGTTCCGCAAGACTTGGTCGCTAAATACGATGCCTGGATGAGCCACTTTGCAATAATCATTAGCCGTGATGTCGGAGTTGAGATTAGTCAAGTTTTAGGGTCTGGTGCAGCCGGTGGATTAGGCGGCGGCTTACTTGCTTTTTGTCAAGCGGAAATAACTTCAGGAATTGCCGAAATATTAACTCTACTCCAGGCTGAAAATGTCATCAAGGACGCTGATTTGGTGATTACTGGTGAGGGCCGCATCGATGGCCAATCGCTTGCAGGTAAAGCCCCGATTGGTGTAGCGAGACTTGCTCAGAAGTACCAGATACCTGTGATTGCTTTAGTGGGAGGACGGACGACAGATTTGGGATTAGTTTATGAGTCGGGTGTGGACATAGTGTTACCAATTCTTCCCAGACCCATGACTTTGAACGAAGCCATTGAAGAGGTTGAAATGAATTTGGTGTTGGCAGGAGAAACGGTGATGCGAATGGTCACTTTATCTAAGAAAATTAAATAAGCGATTGAGAGCTCAACTGCTAAAAGTGGGGAGCTCTTTTTTCATGTGACAAAACTGTTCGTTCTTTGTGAGTCAAAGCCATGGCCTAAAATACCATCTTTGCGTAAACTAAGGTTATCAAATCAATGAATAAGTCAAGGAGTGAAATAATGAGTCAGATTGTAGCAATCAAAAATGTCGAAAAAACGTATGGTAAAGCCAACGAGGAACAAACCAAAGCATTAAAAGGAATTTCTTTTGGGGTTGAAAAGGGTGAATTTATTGGAATCATGGGGGCGTCTGGTTCTGGGAAGTCAACCTTGTTAAATATTTTATCAACTTTAGACAAACCAACCACTGGATCGATTGAGATTAATGGGATGGATGTCACCAAATTAAAAGGCAATAAATTAGCCGATTTTCGGGGCAAAGAAATTGGCTTTATCTTTCAAGATTTTAACCTGCTAGAGAATTTAACGGCAGCGGAAAACATTGCCGTGCCATTGTCCTTACAAGGGATAAAACCCAAAGTGATTCGTCGAAGCATTGAAAAAATCGCGCAACGTTTATCAATTGATCATATCTTAAATAAATATCCTTCTGAAATTTCTGGTGGGCAAAAACAGCGGGTGGCAGCCGCCCGCGCGCTGGTCACACAACCAACAATTCTTTTAGGGGATGAACCAACTGGAGCTTTGGATTCTCAAAGTGCCCGGGATTTATTAGATACAATGGATGAGTTAAACAAACAAGATGCCGTTTCAATTTTACTTGTTACTCACGACCCGTTTTCAGCGAGTTACTGTAATCGAATTTTATTTATTAAAGATGGAATTATTCATCAAGAAGTTCGTCGTGAAGACCAAGAACGTGAAACCTTCTATCGTCAGATTTTACAAATACTTGGAAATCTGGAACAGTAAGGAGGAAAAAAGATGCTTTGGAAATTATCATTAACAGGGATTAAAGGTCGATTACGTGATTACATTGTTTTGTTTTCTGGTTTAATGCTGTCGTCGGCTATTTTTTATATGTTTGAATCACTGGCAACAAATGAGGCTTTTTTACAAAGTAATTCGCCCATTTCAGCGACAACAATGGTCTTTCAAGTGGGATCGGTCTTATTAGGAATTATCACGTTGTTCTACATTTTTTATGCTAATTCCTTTTTAATGGCGATGCGACAAAAGGATTATGGGATGTTTATGATGTTGGGTGCGAAAGGCAGAAAAATTGGTCAAATGATTTTCATCGAGACCTTTTTTGTTGGCCTGTTAGCAACGGTTTTAGGTCTTGGCCTTGGGATTGGTTTGACAACAGTCGTTAACAATTTATTAGTGAGTAATTTGGAATTGGCAATCAGTCATTATTCACCGTTTAGTTTAAAAGCAATTGTAATCAGTTTGATTTTTTATGCCGCTTTATTTTTATTAGCTGCCATGGTGAATGCACGTAAAATTGTGAAGCAACCCATTTTAAAAATTTTACGTTCAAATGAAACGCCACATCATTTAAAATCGAAAAAAATTATTTTAGGGGTCGAAGTCATTAGTGGTATCGCTCTGTTAGCAGCAGGGTATTGGTTTATGACACAACTAGAGACGATGCAGGTTGCTGCTATCTTTATCGCCATGGGAACAATTTTAGTTGGTTCTTACTTAATGTTTCATTCAGTTGTTATTTTTGTTTTATCGTTATTGAAAAAATCAGATGCGGTCATCTTTAAAAAATTGACGAATTTTACTTTATCACAGTTGAGTTTCCGTATTCGTGATTATACCAAAATGTTGGCGTTAATTGCCGTCTTGTTTGCGTTAGCATTAGGCGCAAGTACAGCGGGACTGGGTTTTCGTAATGAAATTCCGGCGATGACCGATCGCACTTCCGCGTATGATCTGATTTTGATTCAGCCATCAAGTAGTGAACAAGCTGATGTTGAAGAACTTCAGCCAACGCTCAATCAGACGTATCATTACAAAACGGATGATACGCATGTCTATATTGTTAAGGAAGAATACGATCAAAAACCTGTGATTGAGATTCCAATTGAAAGCTTTAAAGGGGAGTTGAAATACGAAGAACATAATGGGGATGACTTAGTCGCAGATAAGATTAAACGCAACGCAGTCAGAGAGTTATTATTTGCTGAAAACCAAACCAAAGAAATGGTTGTACTTTCTGAAACAGAATTTAATCAACAAGCTGGTGAGTCTCAGAGTGTACAGGTTGTTCAAGTGGCAGACTTTATGGAGCAAAAGCAAGCGATTAAAGACCTTGTTTTAAGTAACGAAGAAAATAACCAGGTTGATGCAATTACTGGTTCATACGCTCAAAAGTATAATGCCTATGTGAATTTTAATAGTATTTTTTCTGGTTTTGAATTTATGGGCTTCTTTTTAGGGATTGCCTTTTTAACAATGTTAGCTAGCTGCTTGATGTTTAAGATTTTATCGGGTGCGCATAGTGATGTTCGTCGCTATGAAATGTTGAATAAAATCGGTACTCGAACTGAACTTTTAAAACAATCAATCCGTAGAGAAATTGGCGTCTTATTCGCATTGCCAGCCATGTTAGGAACGGTCCATGTTTTGTTTGGACTCCAGATGTTTAAACTATTTATGCAAGATCCCTATGCTGGAATTTGGATTCCATTTGCGATTTTCTTTGTTCTATATTTTGCGTACTATGTTTTAACCACTTGGATTTACACAAATATCGTTTTGAAGAAAGACTAGCAAAAGCGCTACAAGAGTTGGGACAGTATTTTAACTGTTTCAGCTCTTTTTTGCTTATTTCAAAAAAAAAACTTACGAGAAAATTTGATTTGTGTTATCGTAAGTTTCGGCTATCAAGCTAAGAGAGAGGGGAAAGAACAGTGCCAAGAAATAAAAAAGAAGGAATTATCTTTACAACAACGATGTGTTTTTTGATGGTGTTAGGGATGAGTTGTTACAATTTAGTGCTTCATGATGATTTTCATTTGAGTTCGTTGTTATTAGGATTAGTCCCATGTTTTATCGTAGCTTTTATTTTAGATGTCTTTGTGGTTGGTGTAATTGCAAAGAAAATTGCCTTTACATTACCAATTGCTAAAGCGAATAAAGGACTTTTAATTTTGACGATTTCGACGTTAATGATTTTAGGAATGGTGACATTTATGTCAATTTTTGGCATGATTATTGAAGGTGGCATCCCGGCTAACTTTTTAGAAGTTTATCGGCATACTTGGGTAATGAATTTTATCGTGGCGTTACCGTATCAGTTGTTACTGGTCGGGCCGTTTTCACGGGCATTTTTAGGTCGTATTCAGCGGAATTCAGCCGTGATTTCAGACTAAAATCTGCATTGAAAATGATGTGAAAAAGAAAAGAAAAGTTTTGAAATATTTAAGAAAAAATAGCTAGCATCTTCTAAGTAAATCTACTATAATCTAGTCATTGATTAAGTGAAAAGGATGTGTCGAAAATTGGATTGGCAAACGCTTTTTGCCCTCGTTGCAAATAATGTGGAACAAGTCGTTCCGATCGAGGTTGCAAATGATCGCTGCTATGTGTATCAAACCCAGAAAAAAGGATTTCCCTTTAAACAATTGGTCAGAAGTCAACGGGTGACGTTTTGTGTGAACGAACTTGACGAGATTGTGGCATTTTTAGATACACATAACTATACGCCAGCAGTGAAAGAAATCATCAGCAGTCGTTGATTCAATCAATGCTTGACGCTTAGAACGGAAAACAAAGATCCTTGTAACGCCTACGTCTGTAGAAGTTATAAGGATCTTTTTTGAGCTGTTTTTGCGAATGAAAGTTTATCATTAGTTATGAAAATATCACAGAAAATTTACGAAAACAAAAGGTTAATCCATTGACAATTAAGGAATTTTACGTAAAATAGTTAACGGGTTAACTATTTAGGGAGGAGTATTATGCATAAACACAAACGCTATTTTGGCTATGTCATTCGTGAGTTAGATATTTTGATGGGACGGACAATTGATAGTGAGGCAAAAAAGTTAGGCTTAAAAGATATCCGCGGTCCGCAAGCGAAAGTTTTACGCTTTGTCTTTTACAATTCTGAACGAAAAATTTATCAAAAAGATATCGAACAAGAATTGGCACTACGAAAAGCCTCCATTACAAAAATGTTAAACGGGATGGAAGAAAACGGTTATATTGAGCGGGTCGTTTCCCCACGTGATAAACGTTTAAAGCAAATTGTTTTAACGGATAAGGCAAATCGAACAATGAAAAATATTGAAACCATGCTTTTTGATATTGAAGCACAGCTGACACGTGATATTTCCCAAGAAGAACATGAACAGTTTCTACAGATTACTGAGAAAATTAAGCATAATCTTCAAAATAGTTAATAGTTCATTTAAATTGAATATAAATAGGAGGAAACAAGATGTTTAAAATTTTTAAACGAACGAGTAAAGTTGAACGCGTTTTGATGCTACTAAGTATCGCGTTTATTTTACTACAAGTCTGGATGGACTTAAAAATCCCTGACTACATGTCAGAAATTACCGAAATGCTTCAGTTAGATGGGACAACGACTGCTGATGTGATGGATGTTGGTATCAAAATGATTGGGTTATCACTAGCCAGTTTTGCAGCCTCAATCATTGTGGGATACTTTGCAGCTCGCATTGCAGCGGGGCTAACAAGACGAGTACGTGGGGCGGTTTTTGATCAAGTTGCGGGTTATTCAACTCATGAAATTCAACAGTTTTCGGTTCCGAGTTTAGTGACTCGAACAACTAATGATTTAACGCAAATTCAAATGTTAATTGCCATGGGTTTACAAGTCGTCATTAAAGGACCGATTACGGCAGCCTGGGCGATTACCAAAATTGCTGGTAAAGGTTTTGAATGGACAATGCTGACACTCGGCGCCTTAGCGGTGATGTTAACTTTTATTACGGTTATTTTAGTCTTTGTCCGACCTAAATTTATGATTTTACAAACTTTAACGGATAAATTAAATAGCGTGACGAGAGAAAGTCTAACAGGGATTCGGGTGGTTCGCGCATACAATGGTGAAGCTTATCAAGAAAGTAAGTTTGAGCAAGCCAACCAAACGTTAACCAATACGAACTTATTTACTGGTCGGATGATGGCGATGTTTAATCCGATTATGACGTTGGTTTCAAGTGGCTTAACGCTCGGTGTTTATTGGTTAGGAACCTTTTTAATTGAAGATGCAGTTGGAATGGATAAACTGACCACGTTCTCTGACATGGTGGTCTTTACGTCATATGCGATGCAAGTTGTAATTGGCTTCATGATGATGACGATGATTTTCTTCATCTTGCCACGAGCAATGGTTTCTGCGAATCGAATTAATGAAGTTTTAGCCAAAGATTCTTCGGTTCCATTTACGGATGCAAAACAAGCGAATCTACCAAGTACGGGTACGATTTCATTTAACGATATTTCATTCACCTATCCTGACGCATCAGAATCAGTCTTAGAAGATATTAGTTTTTCAGCTAATGTGGGTGAAACGATTGCCTTTATCGGTTCGACTGGTAGTGGGAAAAGTACGATTCTTAAATTGATTCCACGTTTATTTGATGCAACAAAAGGACAAATTCTATTAGATGGCAAAGATATCAAAGAATTTAGTCAAGCTGAACTAAATAATATCATTGGTTATATTCCACAAAAACCAGTTTTATTCTCAGGCACGATTCGCTCAAATATCGAATTAGGCTCAAGTTTTGAAACACCGCTTGATGAAAGCAAAATTTATAACGCACTAGAGATTGCTCAAGCGAAAGATTTTGTTGAAAATGAACCAGAACAACTAGAAGCGCGGGTCGCTCAAAGCGGGAACAACTTCTCCGGTGGCCAAAAGCAACGGCTAGCCATTGCGCGCGTGATTGCTCGTAAACCAGAAATCTTGCTATTTGATGATTCGTTCTCAGCGCTTGATTATCGAACAGACCGCAAATTACGGAATGTCTTGAAAGAAAAATTACCACAAACAACAAAATTAATCGTTGCCCAACGAATTAGCACGATTATGGATGCGAATTTAATTGTGGTACTTGATGAAGGGAAAGTTGTTGGCAAAGGCACGCACAAAGAGTTGTTAGCCAATAATACAGTTTATCAAGAGATTGCCTATTCACAATTATCGAAGGAGGAATTAGAAAATGAGTAAAAAGAAAAAAGATGAATCCTCTCAACATTTAACATGGGCAAATATTAAAAAATATGCTGGCGGTTACCGGTTACCATTTTTCATTGCGGTAATCTTTGCGACTTTAGGTAGTATTACAACGATCTTAGGTCCAGATCGTTTGAGTGAAATTACGGATACCATTTTAGCTGGTTTAACATCAAGTATTGATACGGAGAAAGTCGTTGGTATTTGTGTTACGTTGGCGTGTTTATATGGCTTAGGTGCGATTTTAAGTTACTTCCAAGGGTTTATCATGGTAACTATTACGCAAAAATTCTCCAAAGCTTTACGTAAAAATGTTTCTGAAAAAATCGATCGCTTGCCATTAAATTATTTTGATTCCCATAACCAAGGGGATACTTTATCACGCGTAACCAATGACTTAGATACTGTCGGTCAATCATTGAATCAAAGTTTAAGTTCATTGGTTCCATCGGTTACTTTGTTGGTCGGTGCGATTATTATGATGTTTCATAGTGATTGGCATTTAGCCTTAACCGCGATTGCTTCAGTCATGATTGGTTTTGTGATGATGGCTTTAATTTTAGGGAAATCACAAAAATTCTTCGGTGAACAACAAAGCAAATTAGGTGCGGTTTCAAGTTATGCCGAAGAAATCTATTCGGGGCATAGTGTTATTACAACGTATAGTGCGAAAGACGAAGTTAAAGAGCAATTTGCTAAGTTAAATGACGATTTATATGGCAGTGTTTGGAAAGCTCAATTTTTATCTGGTCTGATGCAACCGATGATGATTTTTATTGGGAATTTTGGCTATGTGATGGTCTGTGTGGTCGGTTCGGTTTTAGCCTTAAACGATGTGATTAGTTTTGGTGTGATTGTCGCCTTTATGGTCTATATTCGTCTCTTTACCAATCCGTTAGGCCAATTAGCGCAAGCTTTTGCAGCATTACAATCAGCTAGTGCAGCCTTAGCACGCGTCTTTGAATTCTTGGATGAGGAAGAAATGGAAGACGAAACAAGTAAAACACGCCAGTTAGTTGATACAAAAGGTGATGTTGAATTTAAAAATGTAACATTTGGTTATTTAGAAGGGCAAACCATTATCAATGATTTCTCAGTTGAAGCCAAAGCGGGGAGTAAAATTGCTATTGTTGGGCCAACTGGTGCTGGGAAAACCACGATTGTTAACTTGTTAATGAAGTTTTATGAAACTAACCATGGAGACATCAGAATTGATGGCAAATCAATCCATGATATGACGCGCCAAGAAGTTCATGATCAGTTCTGTATGGTATTACAAGATACTTGGTTAATGCAAGGAACAATTAAAGAAAACCTAATCTTTAATCAAACAGACGTGAGTGATGAAGACGTTGTTAACGCCTGTAAGGCTGTTGGCTTGCACCACTTTATCGCAACCTTACCAAAAGGTTATGAGACCGTCTTAGATGACAGTGTTGAATTATCAGTGGGGCAAAAACAATTGATGACGATTGCCAGAGCGTTAATTAAACAAGCACCAATGTTGATTTTAGATGAAGCAACCAGCTCAGTCGATACGCGAACCGAAGAGTTGATTCAAAAAGCGATGGATCGTTTGATGGAAGGCAAAACCTCATTTGTCATTGCTCACCGCTTATCAACGATTCGTAATGCGGACCAAATCTTAGTGATGAAGCAAGGCGATATTATTGAGCAAGGAAACCATGATGAATTATTAGTTCAACAAGGATTTTATGCTGATTTATACAACAGTCAATTTGCGAAATAGTTAAAACACAAGTCAAAAAAACCGTCTTGAAACATTATGTTTCAAGACGGTTTTTTGATTTACCAACTGATGAGTCCTGTTAAGGAAACAACATAAGTAATACCTAAAACAATCGGGATGGAGAGGATGGTACGAAAAACAAAGACTTTAATCACATCCCAGAAATTAAGGCCGATTTTGGTTTTTAATAAAACCATACCGGTTTCAGACATGAAAATTAACTGAGTAAAAGAAAGGACCCCGATGAAAAAGCGTGCTGCTTCTGAAGCTGAGCTCTTAATAAAAAGTGCGGGTAAGTACATATCGGCAAAACCGACAATCGTAGCTGGCGCCATTTCTTTAGCAACTTCATTACTAAAACCAAGTAAGTGATAAAGAGGGACAAAAGGTAAAGCAATGATGTTAAAGATGGCGGTTTTTTCTGCCAAAATTAAAGCGACTGTACCAACGAGCATAATCACTGGGATGAAGCCAATATAGATATTAAGAATGCTTTTGGCGGTTGATAAGAACACTTCTTTAAACGAAACACTGTCCGCTTGTTTCACCGCTAAGTCTACCGCATGCTGATGCGTGCTAAGATGCGTGGGCTTAAGGTGTTTTTTCGGTTCTTGGTTATTATAATACGTATTTGGAAATTTAGGATGATGCATGCGCGCATTAACTAAAGCAATCAAGATAACCGCGATAGCAATTGACGCATAAAAGATAGAGAAAATTTGACCAAACCCTAATTCTTCGGCTACCGCAGAAGCGAAGGCAATCCCAACGATTGAAAAGGATGTTGCAATGACATAGGCTTCTCGCTTGGAGTAATAGCCACGTTGGTATTGTTGATCAGTTACTACCAATCCAATTGTGCCATCACCAACAAAAGAAGCAATCGCATCGACCGCGGAATAACCTGGAACTTTAAAGACCCGTTCAACAACTGGGGCACAGAGCGTTCCGATATACTCCACCGCACCAAAATGGGTAATTAGCGGCAAGATTAAAACCCCAATGAAAAAAGTAATATACAACGTGGTTAACAAGCCACCGTCACCGGCCATGGTTCCGCCAGTATTGGGATCTAAAATCAAATTACCAAAGGCTGTTCCTTCAAACCATTGATTAATCACGCTTAAATAAAGCAAGGAACCCGTGACGCGAGTAAAGAAATTCAAGGGAGATGCTTTGAACAATTCGTTTAGAAACGCGCTCTTGGCCGAATAAAACTGAAAGAGAATACTACCCAAAATGACAATGCTGGCCATAATTTCCGTGAAAATCAGAAACGGGTCGTAAAGGGTATAAATAAAATCAACAAAATGTGAAATAAAGATTTTACTTTCACCGTTCACGCTAAATGGAACTAAAAAGAGAATAAAACCTAAGAGAGAAAAGAAGATAAACTTCATTGTGCTCGTTTTTGTGGTACTCATAAAATGCCTCCAATCTAATAATGGTCAATCAATTCATTTTGATATACCTTATTAATTCATGATAGCACATTTTTATTAATATTTATTTAGTAATCGAAAAGAAAGAAAGTATTTATTAATTTTGAAGGTTGAGACTTATCAGTCAATTCATAATTTTAGGACAGTTTGCATGATACATTAAAGATAATGTGTGTAATTTTATAATTAGTGTGTACACAGTAAGCATTTTGTAAAAACGCTTTCGTGGCAACGGTTTCAATCGCTTGAAAAGTTGGCACGCTACTTGCTTATATAAAAGTGTAGATTACAAGGAGGAATTATCAATGGCAGAAAAAACAATCATGTTGGTTTGCTCAGCAGGGATGAGCACGAGTTTATTAGTAACAAAAATGGAAACAGCAGCAAAAGAGCAAAATAAGGACTATGAGATTTTCGCTGTGTCGGCTTCAGAAGCAGACAATCACTTGGCGGCCAAAGATGTTAGCGTTTTACTTTTAGGCCCACAAGTTCGCTTCATGCAAGCGCAGTTTAAAGAAAAATTAGCTCCACAAGGAATTCCCTTAGATGTGATTAACATGCAAGATTATGGCATGATGAATGGACCTAAAGTTTTAGCTCAAGCAGAAGCATTAATGAAATAATTGGAGGCGCTTTAATGAAAACACAAGAGAACTTAGAAGCAGTGATGGGACTAATTATTTACGGTGGTAACGCCAAAAGCGATGCGATGGAAGCAATCGCGGCCGCAAAGGACCATGATTTTATATTAGCCGAAGAAAAACTTGCAGCAGCAGAAGAGTCGTTGGTGGAAGCTCACCATGCTCAAACAGGAATGCTAACGCAAGAAGCACAAGGCAACCATATGGAAGTGACGTTATTGACGGTTCATAGCCAAGATCATTTGATGACGGCGATCGCCTTTACCGATTTAGCTAAAGAAATCGTGGAACTACACCGCCGCATGGCAGTAAATTAGTTAGTATTAATTAGGAGGAATAGGAATGAATAAATTTGTTGCATTTATGGAAGAACATTTTATCCCAGTCGCTTCAAAAATTGGGGCACAACGACACTTAGTAGCGATTCGGGATTCGTTTATGGTTAGTATGCCATTGATGATTTTGGGAGCCTTAGCGGTGATGGTAAATAATTTACCGATTCCAGGGTTCCAAGGTTTGATGACTTCAATCTTTGGTGGGGAACAATGGAAAGATTTTGGGAATGCGGCTTGGGCAGGAACCTTTGCCATTATGTCCGTGTTAATTGCGTATCTATTAGCGTACCACTTAGCAAATAGCTATCAAAAAGATGGCGTTTCAGCCGGGGTTATTTCATTAGGTTCATTCTTTGCCCTAGGTGGTGCATTAGGAATGGATTCAACTGGTTTGTTTATTGCAATTATTGTCGGGATTGTTTCGACTGAAATGTTTGTTCGTTTAAGTGGTAATGAAAAATTAATTGTCAAAATGCCAGACGGGGTACCACCTGCAGTTGCGAAAGCTTTTGCGGCATTGATTCCATCAATGATTACAATCTCATTCTTTGCTTTAATTTCAGCAATCTTTTCTGCCAATGGTGTGACTGATATTATTGGCGCATTCTATACAGCGGTTCAAGAGCCATTCATGGGCTTAGCGAACTCTTATCCATCAGCGTTACTTTTAGCGTTTATCTCACCATTCTTATGGTTCTTTGGTTTACATGGTGCCAACATGATCGACCCATTAATGCAAACTATTAATGCACCAGCGATTGATGCCAACATCAAAGCTTTAGCTGCTGGTCAAGATGCACCGTTTGTCGTTAACAAACCATTCTTTGATAGTTTTGTTAACTTAGGTGGGACTGGGGCAACCCTTGGTTTATTAATCGCCATTTACTTAGTTGGTCGGAAAAACAAACCGTACATGATGGTGACGAACCTTTCGATTGCACCGGGAATCTTTAACATCAATGAACCAACAATGTTTGGTTTACCAATCGTGTTAAATCCGATTATGTTTATTCCGTTCATCTTAACACCGATTGTTTTAGTAAGTACGGCTTACTTTGCGACAACAATGGGCTTAGTTCCAGCAGCAACAGTTATGCCACCATGGGTAACACCACCAATTATCGGCGGGGTGTTAGCAACAAGTAGCATTTCAGGGGGGATTTTAGCAGCGGTTAACTTATTACTGTCCGTCTTAATCTATCTACCATTTGTTAAGGTTGCGACAGCGCAAGAGTTGAAGAAAGAACAAGCAGCTAACGCGTAAGTCATGATAAAATAAAATTTGTGAATAACATCGCGATAATCACAGCGATTGGCGAGTCTAAGTTAGGTCTTAGACGTCTGGAGGCAGCCGATCCTGAGATTAGCGCGATGTTTTTTGGTTGACTTGAAGTTCACTTTAAGGTGTAGGCTGATGTTAGCAAATGATTACTAAGTTTAGCGAAAAACGCAGTATACTAGACGGGAACGCACGAATAATCAGAACAGGAGTTGAAGTAAGTGAATATCAAAAAAGCAAGTGAAATTAGTGGTGTTTCGGCCGCAACCATCCGTTATTATGAAAGGATTGGCTTGATTCATCCAGTCAAAAGAAATCAAAGTGGCATTCGTGAGTTTGATGACGAAGATTTAAAGTGGATTCACTTTGCCAAACAAATGCGCAACGCGGGTCTATCAATTGAAACCTTGATTGAGTACGTCGGTTTATTTCAAGAAGGTGATCGAACCGTTCCGGCGAGAAAAGAATTAATTGGGGAACAAATTATTGAATTAAAAGAAAAAATCCAAACGATGGAAGAAGCTTTGGCGCGATTAGAATTTAAATTAGAAAATTACGACAGCCATCTCAACCCATTTGAAAAATCACTAAAAAAATAAACACATCAAAGACTCTCGCTAAAGAAGGTCTTTTTTGATTGACTTAAAGTTTACTTTAAGGAATATACTGAGGCAAAAGAAGGAAGGAGGAAGACAAATGAACATCAAACAAGTCAGCCAAGAAAAAAATATTTCGGCCGATACATTACGTTATTATGAACGAATTGGGCTCATTCCACCAGTCAATCGAACAAAAGGGGGGATTCGTGATTATACAGCAGCCGATTTGCGTTGGGTTGATTTTACGATTTGTATGCGTGGAGCCGGTGTTTCGATTGAAGGTTTAATCGAATATATCCGCTTATATAGTGAAGGCGATACGACCATGATTGCCAGACGTGATATTTTGATTGAAGAAAATGAGCAACTAGTGAAAAAAATTGCTGAAATGCAAGCCTGTGTGGAGCGGTTGCAAATGAAAATTGAAAATTATAATAAAGTAATCGTTTAATCTTAAAAACCGCCGGCTGTTCAGTCAAATGAATCAGTCGGCGGTTTTTAAGATGGATTGATTTGTACCATAAAATTATTTTGTCAAAAGTGCCATCAACTAGTTGACTTAGAGTTTACTTTAAGGTTTAAAGTGAAACAAGATTAAAACAAAGGAGTATGAAGAATGAAAAATAAAAAACGCGATCTGGTGCTCATGATTATCTTGTTAAGTTACTTTATGATTTTATTGGATAACTCAATTATCTTTACTGGAACCGTAAAAATTGCTGAGGAATTAAACCTCGATCAAGTTTCGCTCTCTTGGATTAGCAATGCGTATGCGTTAACTTTTGGTGGCTTGCTTTTATTGGGTGGACGTGCTGGCGATATTTTTGGGCGAAAAAAAGTGTTTTCTGTCGGCTTAGTCATTTTTGGCTTAGGCTCATTATTCGTCGGTTTAGCGACGAGTGGACTCTTGATGATTTGGGCGAGAGCTTTTCAAGGGATTGGTTCAGCCATCATCGCACCATCGACCTTGGCTTTATTAATGGATAATTATCAAGGCAAAGCTCGAACCAAAGCGATTGCGGCTTATGGTGCGACAGCGGGAATTGGGGCGAGTATCGGCTTAGTAATTGGGGGGATTTTTGCTAGCTTGTTATCTTGGCGGTATGGCTTTTTTATTAATGTGCCATTAACGTTGGTGATGCTTGTTTTAACGGCGAAGTTCATTCCTAAATCACCAGTTATCAAAGAAGAAACGCTCGACTTAGTAAGTGCGATTACTTCGGTATTGGGCTTAGTCTCCTTGGTCTATAGTTTAGTCGGTGAGCAATACCAGGGGTTAGCTTTACTCAGTGCGATTTTCTTTTTAAGTTGCTTTATTTTTAGGCAAGCAAACTCCGCTCATCCAATGATGCCTTTACATCTTTATCGAGATAAAGAACGTTTAGGTGCGTACTTAGCTAGATTTCTCTTTTTAGGAGCAATGTTAAGTTTCTGGTTTTTAACGCCACAAGTGATGCAAACACAATTAGGTTTCAGTCCTTTACAATCAGGACTAGGTTTTTTTCCATTAACAATTGTTAGTTTTGTGATTGCCATTCGGGTCAATCATCTAACCGAACGCTTTGGAAATACCAAACTGTTATTGCTAGGCTTAGTAACGACGATGTTGGGGGTCTTTTTGGTTAGTTTCTTTAAACCAGAGCAAGGCTATTGGCTGGGAATTGCCACTCCGATGATCTTGATGGGAATCGGTCAAGCGTTGACTTTAAGTCCCTTGACGGTAGCGGGCGTAGCCAATACTTCTCAGGAAGATACCGGTGCTGCTTCTGGCGTGGTGAATATGGTTCACCAAGTGGGTGGCTCAATTGGGATGTCAGCCATTGTGGCCCTAGCGCAAAAGGCAACAACTGTGACTCAAGCCTATCATATTGCGATGCAAGGGGCGACGCTCTTGTTATTACTCGCATTTCTGGCGGTTGTCTTTTTGATTGTACTGGCGACCAAGTTGAAAAAGTTACCGCTTAAAAATAGTTAAATGGAGGAGCAGAAAATGCTAAATCAACAGCAGTGTATCAAGTTATATCGTCAGCAATATGAAGCCATGGTGAATCAGGAGATTGAAGTTTTGGATAATTTGTTAGCTAGTGAGTTTACGCTCACGCATATGACCGGAATCAAGCAAAGTAAATCCGAGTGGTTAAACGATATAAGTCGGAATCAAATGAACTATTTTTCTTATTTAGAAGAAACCGTAAATGTAACAATTAAACAGAATCAGGCGATGGTTGTGGGGCGTAATCAAGTAGATGCACAAATTTATGGGACGCGTGGAAAGTGGTTTCTTCAATTAGAACTAACGATTGAACTTATTGCGGGTAGCCCTAAAATTACTAAGTCAATTGCCAGTACGTATTAAGTCACAAGGAGCTAGTGATTCTTTGTGAAAATCTTTAAAAATGCTAAATTTTTCAAGTAAAAGCCAGTTTTTCCCTTGACTTAGAGTGGACTTCAAGGTTTACAGTATGAGAGGTGTAATGAAAGGAGCACAAATGACTAAATTTCAAATAGTATGCCATATGCTGACTTCGTTAGACGGTCGTGTTTCCGGTCAGTTTTTAAACGAAGATGGCTTGGAACCATACGAAGCGTTTTATTATCAAAAAATGTTGCCGACTAAAACCAATAATTGGATTTGTGGCCGCAAAACATTTGCAGAACATTTTACTGCCGAAAATCAACTTGATTTGACACCGTTTAAGGATCGTGTTATCCCTCGCATTGATTATCTGCATCCAGAGCGAGCGGATTCTTTTGCTATTGCGGTCGATCCTACGGGGAAATTAGGGTGGCTGAGTAATACTATTGGAGATGATTTTCCTGAACGAGCCGGAGATCACATTGTGACGATTTTAAGTGAACAAGTTTCGGATGCCTACTTAGCCTATCTGCAAAAGATTGGTGTAAGTTATCTGTTCGCTGGTGCTACGCACGAACTTTCGTGGCAACAAGCTTTGCTGAAACTCCATCAATATCTGGGAATTGAGCGGTTCATGGTTGCTGGTGGCGGAACAATTAATGGTATGTTTTTTCAAGCAGGGTTAATCGATGAACTCAGCCTCGTGGTTGTGCCGACATTAACAGGAAGTGTGGATGGCGTTTCATTAATCGAAACGCAGTTGCCAGCCGAGTTTCAAACATTTCAGTTACAAAAAGTCGAAGTTATTGCCCCCAATGGACTTTGGCTTAATTATTATAAATAAAAGGATGTTTTGCATGTTAGAAAAAATTAGCAACCCAAATGATTTAAAAAACTTAACCAAGGAAGAATTACAAGCGGTCGTCAACGAAGCCCGGACGGCACTGCTGAACAAAATCAGCCAAAAAGGTGGACATAGTGGTCCGAATCTCGGCATGGTTGAGATGACCGTGGCGTTACATACGGTGTTTAATTCCCCGACAGATAAATTAATTTTCGATGTCTCACACCAAACGTATATCCATAAAATGTTGACCGGGCGTGCGCAAGCCTTTTTAGCAGCAGAACATTTTCAAGATGTGTCTGGCTATACGAATCCCAAAGAAAGTGACCATGATTTATTTACTGTGGGCCATACGTCAACCTCATTGTCACTGGCAAGTGGCGTGGCCAAAGCGCGCGATTTAAAAGCTGAAAATTATAATGTTGTTGCGGTTATTGGTGATGGTTCTTTATCAGGTGGGATGGCCTATGAAGGGTTAAACACGATTGTCGAACAAGGGAGCAATTTGATTGTGATTGTAAATGATAATGACCAATCAATTGCTGAAAACCACGGTGGCTTGTATCAAAATCTTAAAGAATTACGCGAAAATAATGGTCAAGCTGAAAACAATTTCTTTAAAGCGCTTGGGTTTGACTATCATTATTTAGAACACGGCAATGATTTAGGTGCGTTAATGGATTTATTTAAAACGGTCAAAGATACGCCCAAACCGGTATTACTTCACGTCCACACCATTAAAGGTTTTGGCTTTAAGTTTGCCCAAGAAAATCGTGGCAAATTTCATGCCGGCGGGCCGTTTAGTTTAGAAACCGGCGAATACTTCGTTCAACCGACATTGCCAACGTACAATAGTCTGACAACGGACTATTTAATGACTAAAATGGCGCAAGATCCGACAGTTGTCGCGTTGAGTGCAGGCACACCTATGACTTTATTTAACGATGAACAAAAACAAATTGTCGGCAAACAGTTTGTTGATGTCGGCATTGCTGAAGAACAAGCGGCAACGATGACAGCTGGGTTAGCTAAAAATGGTGCCAAACCGGTTTGGTCGGTATTCTCAACGTTTATGCAACGAAGCTATGATCAACTCTCACATGACTTAGCTTTAAATAATTTACCAGGTACGATTTTGGTTCATTTAGCTTCTGTTTATGGGATGAACGATGAAAGTCATCTCGGAATTTTTGATATTCCGTTCTTAAGCCATATTCCGAACATGGTCTATCTAGCACCAACCAATAAGGAAGAATATTTGGCGATGCTTGATTGGTCATTGGAACAAAATGAGTATCCGGTAGCTGTACGGATGCCAGTTGGCGCGGTGAAAGAAACGGGGATTCCTGATACGACGAACTACGCGTTATTGAACAAAAATCAAATCACTCAGACCGGTCAGCAAGTGGCGTTATTCGGCTTGGGAAATTTTTATCATTTGGCAGCTGAAGTGGCGGAAAACTTACAAGCCAACCATCAAATCACAGCTACACTGATTAATCCGAAATTCATCACGGGCTTAGATACACAGTTATTAGATGATCTAACGAGCAATCATCAGGTGGTCGTGACGTTAGAAGATGGGATTCTTGAAGGTGGCTACGGTCAACGAGTGGCAAGTTATTTAGGAAATCGAGCAATCGCCGTTCAAAACTACGGCATCGCTAAAGCATTCCATGATCGGTACCAAGTCAATGAATTATTAGCTGAAAATGGTTTGACCGTGGAAAATATTGTTAAAAATATTTTAGCAAAACTATAAGCAATGATGAGGTTGGGACAAGGCTGTTCCAACCTTTTTTTATAGGTTGCAGCCTGTTAAATATTTTCGTTGCCTATGGGTTGACTTGAAGTGAACTTTAAGGTTTATACTCGCTTTAACAATGACGAATGGAGTCGATGAATACATGAAAATTTTAATTTTAGGTTCTGCCGGAAGTATTTCGCGCCAATTGACAAAGCAACTGTTGACCAAAACCGCTCACACCATTGTCTTGTACGCCCGTAATGCGAGCTCTCGCTTAGCGTTAACTGATTCACGCGTAACATTGATAGATGGGGACTTTTTAGAAGTCGATAAATTAGTAAAAGCGATGCAAGGCGTAGATCTGGTCTATCTCAATGATATGGCCGATGTCAAAGCAACACAGACGATTGTTCAGGCGATGGAAAAAGCACAAGTTACACGTCTGATCGGTGCGACGGTTTTAGGAATTTATGATGAAGTGCCCGGCGCTTTTGGTGCCTGGAATAAACGGATGGTGGGTGCGTATACAAAGGCTTATCAAACAGCGGCTCAAGTCGTTGAGAACTCACCCTTAGATTATACGTTATTGCGCTTGACATGGTTATATGACCAAGCCGAAAATGCCGCTTATATGTTAACACAAAAAGGAGAACCGTTTGTAGGTGCGCAAGTGACGAGAGAAGCTGTTGCGCAATTGATTTTAGATTTAATTGCTGATCATCAAAACTATCATAAAGCCAGTTTGGGCGTGAGCGAACCGAATACAGATTGGGCAAAACCCGCATTTTATTAAATTAAAGGAAGTGGAAGCAATGAAAGATGTCATTTTTTGGACTGGCGCCGGCCAAATTGGGCTAGCGATTGCCAGACGAGTAGGATATGGTAAAAAAATTGTGGTCGGTGATAAAAATATTACCAATGCGCAACAAATCGCAAAAATAATGACTGAGGCTGGTTTTGATGTGACCGCGCTTGAAACGGATATTTCTTCCAGAACTTCAATCGTTCAAAGTATCAACGCAGCACAAAGCTATGGGCCAATCCAGATGTTAATTAATGCGGCCGGTATTTCGCCGAGTCAGGCACCAATTGAACAGATTTTAAAAGTTGATTTATACGGGACTGCCGTGTTGCTTGAAGAAGTCGGAAAAGTAATCGCACCAGGTGGTGTTGGAGTGACCGTTTCAAGCCAGTCTGGTTACCGGATGCCGGCCTTAAGCGCACAAGCAGATGAATTACTAGCCACCACGCCAACAGAAGAATTATTAGCCCTTGATTTCTTACAAGTAGCCCAAATTCAAAGTCCGTTACACGCGTACCAATTGGCCAAACGAGCAAATGGCAAACGCGTGATGTTTGAAGCGACTAACTGGGGAAAAAAAAGTGCACGAATCAACGCGATTTCACCAGGAATTGTGGTGACCCCCTTAGCATTAGATGAGTTCAATGGACCCAATGGTGATTTTTATCAAAAGATGTTTGCGAAAAGTCCGGCTGGTCGTCCGGGAACGGCGGATGAAGTGGCCAATGTGGCGGAACTGATGTTAAGTGACAAAGGCGCATTCATTACAGGAGCTGACTTTTTGATTGATGGTGGTGCAACGGCGGCGTATTTTTATGGTGGCTGAGAATTATCACGGTCAGTCAAATTTAAATTGGAGGAATCAAAATGGAAACAATTACGCTAAACAACGGACTAGAAATGCCACTGCTGGGTTTTGGTGTTTTTCAAATTAATGATGCGAAAGAATGTGAAGAGTGCGTCTACCAAGCGTTAATGCATGGCTATCGTTTGATTGATACGGCTGCCGCTTATCAAAATGAAGAGGCAGTCGGACGGGCCATTAAACGAAGTGGCATTCCTCGTGAAGAACTTTTTATAACAACGAAATTATGGGTTCAAGATGCCGGTTATGAAGCAACCAAAGCCGCTTTTGCGAAATCATTGGAACGACTGCAATTAGATTCTCTCGATTTGTATTTGATTCACCAACCGTATGGTGATGTCTATGGTTCGTGGAAAGCGATGGAAGAGCTTTATCATGAAGGGCAAATTAAAAGTATTGGTGTGAGTAATTTTCAACCTGACCGCGTACTTGATTTAATCATGAACCATCAAGTGGTACCGGTAATCAATCAAATTGAAAATCATCCGTTTTATCAGCAAACAGCCGCCGTTCAAGAATTAAAAGAAATGGGCGTTCAGACCGAGGCATGGGGACCTTTAGCAGAAGGGAAGCTAAATATTTTTACCAATGAAACATTGGTTGCGTTGGCTGAAAAACATCACAAATCGGTGGCGCAAATTATTTTACGGTGGTTGGTGCAACGGGGGATTGTCGTGATTCCTAAATCGGTTCGGGTGGAACGAATCATTGAAAATAGCGCCATTTTTGACTTTACACTTGATGCGTCTGATCTGGAAAAAATCCAACAATTAGATACCCAAAAGAGTCTGTTTCATCAAATGGGCGACTTGGAACGAGTGAAGATGCTCAATAATATAAAATTTGCTATTTAGGTTAATCTCTTGACTTAGAGCCCACTTCAAGTTGTAGACTGAAATCATCAATGAAAGGAGCGTTACTAGATGAAAGCTAATTTTATGTATCAAGCCGGGGATGTCCGGGTTGAAGAAATTGCAATTCCGAAAATTGAGGCAACCAGCGATGCCGTGATTAAAGTAGTGGCAGCTTGTATTTGTGGTAGTGATTTGCATCCGTATCATCATATGCATGCGCATGAACATGGTGAAGGTGATGCGATGGGGCATGAGGTCTTAGGTCGAATCACAGAGTTAGGCGATGGTGTGACGGGATTTAACAAAGGCGATTTAGTGATTGTCCCATTTGCTTATGGTGACAACACGTGTGCTTTTTGTCAAGAAGGATTGATGACGTCTTGTGTTCATGGGGGCTTTATGACCGGGTGTCAGGCGGAGTATGTAAGGGTTCCGCAAGCGAGCGGGGCGATGTTTAAATTACCAGCTGAAATCAAAGATGACTCACCCTTGATTCCATCGTTGTTAACTTTATCCGATGTTTATGGTACGGGCTATCATGCGGCCAAAATGGGTGGTGTGAACGCAGAAACAACAGTGACGGTGATTGGGGATGGTGCGGTTGGCTTATTAGCGGTACTATCAGCTAAAAAATTAGGTGCCAAACAAATTATCTTGATGGGGCGTCACAAAGAACGGACCGATTTAGGGGTTCAATTCGGAGCAACTCATGTGATTGCCGAACGTGGCGAAGAAGGAATCGCAAAAGTACGCGCATTAACTAATGGTGAAGGCTCGCATGTGGTCTTAGAGTGTGTAGGGCTAATGCCCGCTTATGAAATGAGTTTAGGTGCGGTTCGTGCTGGTGGTACGATCAGCCGTGTAGGGGTGCCGCAATACGCAGAAGCTCCTGTTGGCTTTGCGAGTTTATTTGGTCGTAATATAACCTTAACGGGCGGACCGGCACCAACGAGAGCGTACATGGCAGAGTTATTGCCTGATATTTTGGATGGTCGTTTGAATCCCGGATTAGTCTTTGATGTGACTGTGGATTTAGCTGGTGTACCAGAGGGATATCAGTTAATGGATCAACGAAAAGCGTTGAAAGTGTTAGTCCGGCCATAATTTAGTCTCGTATCGTTCAATGATATTCAGACAAAATGATTTGGGTTTTGCTAAGTCATTTTTGTTTCGAGCGAAAGGATGTTTACTGACTTCATTCCAAGTTTGGATCAACCCACAGCTGAAGCAATCGAAAGTTATTTAATCAACAGAAAAGATATTACAGTGATCATGATTACACATAATCTCAGTGAAAAAGTTCGTGAACAATTAGATGGGGTCTTTGTACTTTAGCATAACCGATTCAACACTCAGAAAATTTCCACCTCGTCGTTATCTTCTTGTTGGAAATTAAAAATAGTGTTTGCTTCAATCGAGAGTAATGAAAAAATCAATTCCCCAAAAGGAAAAGAGGAATACCGCTCAAAAGTTGTAAAACAGATCTATAAATCAGTTGATTTTAAAATCAACTGATTTATAGATCTGTTTTACAGTCGTTTCGTAGCTGGATGCGTGTTCGTTTTGGAAGTTTGAAAAACAAAATAGGAAAATATGCCCCCAATGAGGATTGGCGTTTTATCTTACCACTAAGAAGCGTTCTTCATCGGCTAGGTGCTCTTTTTCACCGGCTTCGCCTTCTTTGGAACCAAAGACTAGTTGTGAACGTAAAACCCAATTGTTAGGAATTGCGAATTCTTCGGCGACTGGGTTATCAATTAGTGGGTTGTAATGTTGTAAGTTGGCACCTAGACCAGCTTCATTAAGTGCTACCCAAACGTTGGCGGTCGCAATGCCGTTTGATTGTTCGGCCCAAATGGGGAAATTATCAGCATATAACTCAAATTGTTCTTGTAAAGAAGTTACGGTATCTTGGTGTTTGTAGAAAAGGACGGTTCCAAGTCCGGCTTTAAACCCAGCTAGTTTGGCCTGCGTATTAGCAAACGCCGCTTCCGGGGTAACTTTTTTGAGTTCCGCTTCGGTGATCGCCCATAATTTGTCATGAGCTTCACCAAATAAAATCACGGCTCTGGGTGATTGGGCGTTAAAAGCTGTCGGGCTAGCTTTGATGGCTTCTTTGATAATTCCTTCAATTTCGTTTGTTTCTAGCGCTACATTTCTTCCTAAAGCATAAATAGAACGGCGATTTTTAATTGAAGCTAAAAAGTTTGTCATATGTGTATTCCACCTTTGTTTTTTAGTTTTGTTGCTTACAAGGGCTAGTATATCTACTTACTTTAAGTTAGTAAAACAATCTGCTTACAAAATAAAAGCAAAAAGTGATGATTATCATGAGGATAATCATCACTTGGGTACTATTCGCCTTTTAAAGTTAGTTCAACATTGCCATTGATGGCTTTAGTATAGGGGCAGATGTGTTCCGTTTCTTTCATGTATTCAAGTACTTGATCACCGGTGAGACCATCAATACTGCCGATGAGTGTCACAGCAAGATGCAACGTAGTGTAATCGGGCAAGTCTCCTAATAAAGTAACTTCCGCCCGGATTTTTCGTTCGCGATCACCGTAACCATCGCGTTCTAAAGGAAAGACCATCGCGCCATTAAAACAAGCTGAAATCCCCGCAGCAAATAATTCTTCCGGATTGGTAAAGCCTTCTTTTCTCGTCATCGTTGTTTTAACATCAAGCGAACCACCGACCGATTGACTGTGCCCTTCACGACCGCCGGAATTAATGGCCGTCGAAATCATAATTTTTTTAGACATTTTCTTCATCCTCTCAAATTTGATTACAACTTAACTATAAGGTCTATCAAGCAAAGAAGAAAATGATTTGCTTGAACGATTCATTGCGAATTTTTTCAGAAAGTTAATTGAAAGAGGCGCTTTTCCACGCTATACTTTTGATAAACTAAATGAAAGAAGTGAAGGTTGTGCTAACTTATCGAATTGCGACACCCACAGATGCCAAAGCGCTCGTTGCGATTTATGCTCCTTATGTGAATGAGACCACGATCACCTTTGAATGTAGCGTACCGACAGAAGCCGAATTTGGCCAGCGGATTTGTCAGACGCTAAAAAAGTATCCGTATCTAGTTGCCGAAAATGAGCAAGGTGAACTTTTAGGCTATGCCTATGCAAGTAGTTACAAAGGGCGGATGGCTTATGATTGGTCCGTTGAGGTCACTATTTATTTAGCGCCCAAAGCCAAAGGGCAAGGTGTGGGGCGGACTTTGTACCAAAAACTAGAAGCCTATTTAACGAAGCAACATGTGGTGAATTTAACAGCGTGCATTAATGATGGCAATTATGAAAGTGTCCGCTTTCACGAAAAGTTTGGTTATCAAAAGGTGGCCACTTTTCCTAAGATCGGTTTTAAATTTAATGCTTGGCATGGCGTGATTTGGATGCAAAAAGTTTTAAATCAGCCAGAGACGCAAATGCCAGCGTTCCGAGCTTTTGCAGAACTTGAAAAAGGCCAACTTTCGGCGGTTAAGTCTAGGTAATCTTAGCAGCTATGCTATAATAGATAAGATAGGAAGGTGAAACTATGGGGGAAAAACGCAAGAAACGTTTAATGGAAATCGATAATCGGATAGTTTTGCCATTATCTGAAGAGTTTTTAAAAGAAAACAATTTACAGGCCAATGATATTGTTGGAATTGATGAAACCTTGTTAGCCCAAGCTGTTCAAAAATTAACCCAACAAGATATTCTCGACGATGTCCTAGCCAAAGTGATGGGGCAGTTGGATGAGACGCTAGATTCAGATGTTACCAAATAAATCAACTCACCGTTAATTGCACGTGGCTGTGATTAGCGGTTTATTTTTTAAGGAGGGATGAGGATGTCTTTAGTAACTATTTTGTTAGTCGAAGACGAAAGTAGTGTGGCAAGTTTTATCACCGAAGAATTAAAATTTGAGGATTATCACGTTTTGTACGCACCAGATGGCGAGGAGGCACTCCGGTTATTTGAACAAAACCAAGCAACGATTACCTTGATTTTACTCGATTGGATGCTCCCTAAGTATGATGGCCTGACCGTTGCGCGAAGGATTCGCAAAAAAAGCCAAGTGCCGATTATTATAGAAGTTACGAGTGAGAAAACCCACTACTTTAGTGGTGGGATGAAACCGAGTTCGCTCTAAGGCAAGTCTTTCGATTTGTCTGCGAGCGACAGATTTTGCTCGTAACATGAATTGTAAGCGTGTAGGGAAACTTGCATGTAGTGACGATACAAATACTCGTATCGTCCAACCAAGAAACTGAATTGCTGGAAATCCGTAAAGCTGATTGAACCACAACGTAGGGATAGCTAAACCCAAGCGTGAAGGTGACGAAAGTAGAAAAAATCAATCAGATTGCTCAAGGTTAAATCCTAAAAGCTAGTAACAATCGGCAATCAGCAGCCAAGCCTAGAAATAGGAAGGTTCAACGACTATCCCTCTTGAGGGGAGTAGAGTCAAGCGACTCGAAGTGGTTTCGCCGTACTGAGTAAAGTCAACGGATAAGAGATAGTCTGTGCTTGCATGAAAGTGTAAGAAGTTCATCAGAGAACTGGCTAGGAAGTCGCGCACCTAGTTGAACAAACTCTACATGATTAAGAAAAGTTTAAAGGTTTTAATTTAAATACTTGTTATTCGATTTTGCTCGTAATTTTCAGTATAATCAATACGGGAACGAACGTTCGGTGTTAATTATACTGGGGGTGAACAAAAATGAAAAAAGCACACAAAATTAGAATCTATCCAAACAAGGTTCAATCTGTCCAATTTCAAAAGACCTTTGGGTGCGTTCGATTCTATTGGAATTTCCTGTTAGACCAACGTATCTCAAATTATCAAGGAAAGAAAGCAGACGAGAATTTTCAACCAGACAAAACAACCTATGCTAATTTAAAGAAACAAGCAGACTATCAATGGCTGAAAGAAGTCGAAGCCCAACCATTAAGTCAAGTGGCGACGGATTTAAACAAAGCATACAAAAATACGTTCAAATCTAATTTTGGCTTTCCAAAATTTAAGGCGAAAAAGTATGCCAAAAAATCCTATCGAACTGCCATGGGAATAAAAGTCAATGGTAAGTACTTCTATGTTTCAAAAGTTGGTTGGGTCAAGATGGCGGAAACGTTGCGTTTTAGAGGGAAACTCATGAACGTAACCATCAGTCAAACAAAGTCTGGGAAGTATTTTGCCACATTCTTGGTTGATACGGAAAATTTCATCAAAGAACCAGTCGAAGAAACAATTGGATTAGATTTAGGCTTAACTCATTTCTGTATAGCTTCCACAGGTGAAAAATACGAAAATCCGAAGTTTTACCGTTCATTAGAAAAACGCTTAGCAAAAGAACAACGAAAACTTTCACGACGTTTAAAAGTAGCAAAAAAACACCATCGTAAACTCGATGAATGTAAAAACTACCAAAAACAAAAGTTGAAAGTTGCTCGAATCCATGAACGGATTGCGAACCAAAGAAACAACTTTTTGCATCAACTTTCTTCAAAACTAACTGACGAGAACCAAGTCATTTGTATTGAAGACTTAAATGTCAAAGGAATGGTACGCAATCATAAATTAGCAAAATCAATTAGCGATGTCTCTTGGAGTGAATTTGTCCGACAATTAACCTATAAAGCTGAATGGAAGGGTAGAACCTTAATTAAGGTTGACCGTTTCTTCCCTAGTTCACAGCTTTGTTCGACTTGCGGTCAGAATGATGGCAAGAAGGATTTAAGTGTGCGTGAATGGATTTGTAGTCATTGCGGTACGGTTCACGACAGAGATACCAACGCAAGTATCAATATTAAAACCGAAGGACTTTCGGGGATCGCTTAGTAAATTTAGCACTGCACCAAGGGTGCTATTACCTAAGAACCCCACGACTTTAGTCGTGTGGAGTGTCAGGATGACTGCGCGTGATCAAGTCAGTGATAAGGTGGCCGGTCTTGATGCGGGACTGGATGATTATTTGACGAAACCGTTTGAAATTGAAGAACTTTTGGCGCGAATTCGGGTGATTTTAAGGCGCCAAGAACAATTAGTCGCTTTAACCAAGGCACCAACGATCTATAGCTACCAGGATTTAGAATTGGATACGACGAGTCATTTAGCGCGGCGATTTGGCGAAGAAATTCCGCTAACCCAAAAAGAATTTACGTTGCTTTTAGCCTTAATGAAGCGCCCGGAAGAAATTATTTCACGAGATGAGTTGTTAAATGAGGTCTGGGGTTATGACTATTTTGGTCAAACCAATACGGTCGATGTGTATATTCGAACGCTACGCAATAAATTAGACTATAAAAAAGAAGCGCGCTTAATCCAAACAGCGCGGGGGATTGGCTATCTTTTAAGGAGAACATATGAAAAAGAAGGCTAGTTTAAAGCAAAGTTCAAGATATCAATTAGGTTTACGTTTTTCGGTCTTGCTATCACTGGCCATTATGTTAGTCAGTGCATCGATTGTCTTAGTTCTCGTTCGTCAGTCTTACGAATCGACTGAACAGCAAGCGGACTATTTAAGTAGTACCATTGAACAAGCTGATACCGCTACGCAAGCAGAATGGCTCGATTTTTTAGCTACCTATACTTATGGTGAAACATCTCCTTATTTGGTTCGCGTGGTGTTACCAACGGATGAAGTGATTTATTCACACGGTGCGCGAGCATTGTTTGATGACTTTTCTAATATGCAACAACTTTTCTTTTTGGATCATGTACTTTGGACGGATACGGGCCAATTATTTTATTATACTTCACTTCAAAAAGATGGGGCAACGGTTGGCATTTTTGTGGATATGAACAGCCAAGTCGCTTTGCTCAAGCGCGTGATTCTGCTGAGTCTGCTTTTAACGCTCGTTTTCGTTGCTCTGGGGGTCGTGTTTACGTATCGTTTTGCCGACCTATTCACCCGACCATTGAGTAAGATGCATCAAGAAATCGCAAGTTTACATGAAGAATTTGGTGAATTGAGTGTACCGAAGACACCTTATGAGGTCCAATATGTTGCGGAAGCATTTAATGAGTTAATGAAGGAGCAACAGCAAGTCTTGCAACGTGAAAAGCGTTTGGTGAGTGATGTTTCGCACGAGTTGCGCACGCCCTTAACCGCCATTCGTGGCCATGTGGATTTAATTAAACGACGTGGTGAGCAACATCCGGAAGTGATTCCTAAATCGCTGGGATTTATTGATAGTGAATCAAAACGCATGAGTGTGATGGTCGAACAATTGTTAGTGCTTGGTCGACGTAAAGTGAGCAATGAAGAATTTAATCTAAGCAAGGTTTTGCATGAAACGTTGGCTGAATTAGCGGTGATGATGCCACAAAAACTTGCTGTGAAAATTCAACAAGGGATTGTAGTCACTGGCAATCCGGAGCATTTTCGTCAAATTATCCGTAATTTATTGGAAAATGCTGCCAAATACACACCTTCTGATGGCCAAATTGCGGTCAAACTATTAAAAGAAGACCAAGCCATTATTTTTGAAGTTCTTGATACCGGGATTGGCATTCCTGATGAAGCAAAAGCGCATATTTTTGAACGCTTCTATCGTGTCGATCAGTCGCGCTCGAGTGAAGTGACCGGATCAGGGATTGGTCTAGCAATCGTCAAAGAATTACTGGAGTTGTATGAAGGATCCATTCAAGTTGATGATAACGTCCCTTCTGGCAGTCGTTTTAAAGTGATATTGAAAAATAAAAAAGAATGAAGAATTTTTCATTTTAATTTTAAATTGGTTTGGCTATTCTTTTTCGTTTCTCTGATAATCTTAGAGTATCAAAAGAACACGACAAAGGGAGCGAAAAAAATGAAAAAAGTAAGTTTAGTTGGCGTAATGATGACCGGATTGTTTTTAGCAGGATGTACATCTAATCAAAATGAATTGCCTGAAAGTCAGTCGAGTATGAGTACCAGTCAGACGAGCCAAGTCGGATCAAGCGTAGCAAGTGACGATACGGATGACGTGGATGATGCAGCTGAAGTCGCAGAATCTACCGCAACGAGTAGCCAAGTAACTAATCAGTCAACTAGTGCTAGTCAAGGACAAGCAGTAGCGATGATTGATGTGACCTTGGATGAAGCGCTTCAAGTAGTCGAAGATGCTTACTCTAGTACCGAAGTGACTTCAGTCGAACTCGAAGCATCAGGAGGAACCTATTACTATGAAATCAGCGGCGAAAACCAATCGTTAGAGTATGAAGTAAAGGTGAATGCCCAAACCGGTGAGTTAACTAAGGAAGAAGAAGAGACGCGTGATGACGATGATGATGACGTATTAATGACTTCAGGTATTTTGACTGTTGAAGAGGCAGCCAAGCGAGCCGTCGAAACAGTTGGGCAAGGCGAAGCAATCAAATGGGAATTAGATGATGATGATGATGTAATTCATTGGGAAGTGGATGTCCAGACTGGTCGCTCCTCAACAAGTGTCAAATTAGATGCGCAAACCGGGAATGTGTTAGAGACAGAACTAGATGATTAATGCAAAAAAAAGGAGTTGGGACAAAAATTTGTCCCAACTCCCTTTTTTACATCAAGAGACCGGTAATGACGGCATTTAAAAAGCTTACCAAGGTCGCTGCAAATAAGATTTTTAAACCATGCTTGGCAACCAGATTGCCTTTTTCTTCATTCAAGCCTTTCATCGCACCAGAAATGACACCAATCGAGGAGAAGTTGGCAAAAGAAACTAAGAATACGGAAAGAATGGCCGTTGTTCGTTCACTAAAGACGAGCGTTCCTTGCGAAAGTTGCGTCATGGCCACAAATTCATTCGTGACCAGTTTCGTGGCCATCAAGTTTCCAGCATCAACGGCTTCACTCCAAGGGATTCCCGTTAAAAAGGCCAGTGGTGCAAAGAGATAACCGAGTAACTCTTGGAAGGTCAAACCAGTCACACTAGCAAACAAGGCGTTGATTAAAGCGATTAATGCGACAAAACCGATTAACATCGCAGCGACAGTAATTGCAACATGGAAGCCATCCAAAATGTATTCACCTAACATTTGGAAAAACGTTTGCTCTTGTTGTTCTTCCACAACCAAGGCATCGTCTTGGGCTGAAAGTTCATAAGGATTTACAATTCCTGCGATAATAAAACCGCCGAAAAGGTTTAAGACGAGTGCGGTGATGACATAGCGAGGATCTAATAAGGCCATGTATGAACCAACAATCGACATTGATACCGTTGACATGGCAGAGATGCTCATCGTCATTAAGCGTTTTTCTTGTAAGAAAGGCAATTCTTTTTTTAGTGAGATAAACACTTCCGATTGTCCTAAAATCGCTGAAGCAATCCCATTATACGACTCCAATTTTCCTAGGCCGTTGACTTTGCTGAGGCCAATGCCGACCCATTTCATGAAAAATGGCAAAATTTTAAGATAACGCAAAATACCAATTAAAGCTGAGATGAAAACAATCGGCATTAAAACTGTTAAGAAAAATGGGGCTGTGCCATCATTGGCCATGCCATCAAAAACAAAGGCAACCCCTTCGTTAGCAAAGCTAAGTAAGGCGGCAAATTGATCAGCTAAAAAACCAACAATTGTCGTGCCCAGTGTCGTTCGTAATAAGAAATAACCAAAAAGTAATTGCAGTACTAACATCAGCGCTAACGGTTTTAACTTAATGGCTTTTTTGTCGGAGCTAATCAAATAACTGACGCCCAAAATTAATAGTAATCCTAAAATCCCAATAAAATAATGCAAAATAATCCTCCCCAAATTAATTTCTAGTAGACGTAAAACGATTTACGTCATTCATAAAAAAGGTACCTCAAAAAAGAATAGCGGGTTTGGTAAGCAAATGCACCACAGATGATGAAAATGGGTAAAAAAACTTAGCGAATTTTCAACGAGTAAGCACTAACAAATTCACCCAAAGTGTTTGTCTCTAAAAATAAGCACGACAGAGAAGAAAAGCCGTGAAAAAGTGAAGGTCTGTGGTATGATTTAGCTACAATAAAACAAAAGGAGCGCTTGAAATGGCAAAAGAAACAAAAGCAAAAGTCATGTTGCCAAGGTACCAACAAATTTCAGTGGAATTAGCCGAGCGAATTGCAGACAATCGTTATGTCGAAGGGGAAAAAATTCATGCCCGTTCAACCTTAGCTAGTAATTTTAATGTATCACCAGAGACTGCGCGAAAAGCAATTAACGTATTGGTCGATTTAGGGATTATGCAAGTTCGTCATGGGGTTGGTGCCTATGTCGCATCAAAGGAAAAAGCCATCGCTTATTTGGCGCAATATCAAGAGGTCCAGTCAATTCAAGAAATCAAATCTGATATCTTAGCGAGTGTCGATCAGCAAAAGCAAGAACTAGAAAATTTCTCTGAATTACTAGATCAGCTCGTTTTACAAACGAAAAAAATGCAGCATGCAACCCCCTTTATCCCCTATGAGTTAGTTTTAACCAAGGAAGCGAGTCACTTGAATCAAACGATTAGTGAATTAAATCTCTGGCATACGACTGGTGCAACGATTGTGGCGATTCAACAAGACCAAGAGCTGTTATTATCTCCGGGACCATATGCCAAATTTGTCGCCGGTGACAATATTTTGTTTGTCGGTAGCGAGTTGGCAGTTCAACGGATGCATAACTTTTTTTATCCCACCGAAAAAAATAATTAAATTTTTTTTAAGGTTGAAGCAACAAGGAAGGTACCGTTTTCAGAGCGCTTTTTTGCTTGCTTTTTTTTTGACACAACTGACCACACGGTGTTAATGTTAAGTTGGCACTTACGCGGTAAAGAAAAGGAAGTGGAAGAAAATGAGTAAATTACGTGTGGAAAATTTAACTAAAATTTTTGGCAAAAAACATCAGCAAGCATTAACGATGATGAAAGAAGAAAAAAGTAAAACCGAAATTTTAGAAAAAACAGGGGCCACCGTTGGGGTTTATCAAGCAAATTTTGACGTCCAAGAAGGCGAAATTTTTGTAATTATGGGGCTTTCCGGTAGTGGGAAGTCGACATTGATTCGTTTATTGAACCGTCTGATTAATCCAACCGATGGTGAAATCTATATTGATGGGCAACCCATTGCGAAGTTGAATAAAGAAGGGTTACGTGAAGTTCGTCGTCATAAATTAAACATGGTCTTTCAAAGTTTTGCGTTGTTTCCTCATCGCACGATTTTGGAAAATACTGAATATGGCTTAGAAATTCGTGGCGTTGAAAAAGAAGAACGCAAACAACGCGCGGAAAAAGCGTTAGAAAATTCCGGCTTATTATCATTTAAAGACCAGTATCCCGAGCAACTATCTGGTGGGATGCAACAACGAGTGGGCTTGGCCCGCGCACTCGCCAATGACCCAGAGATTTTATTAATGGATGAGGCCTTTTCAGCTTTGGATCCGTTGATTCGGCGCGAAATGCAAGATGAATTACTTGATTTACAAGAAAATGTGAAGAAAACGATTATTTTTATCACCCATGATTTAAATGAAGCGTTACGGATTGGTGATCGTATCGCGTTGATGAAAGACGGTAAAATCATGCAGATTGGGACCGGTGAAGAAATCTTAACCAACCCAGCTAATGAGTTTGTTCGTGAGTTTGTCGAAGATGTTGACCGTTCGAAAGTCTTAACGGCACAAAATATTATGATTCCAGCAATTACGACCAATATTGAGGTCGATGGTCCGCACGTGGCGTTAAATCGGATGCGTAAAGAAGGCGTTAGTATGTTACTAGCCGTTGATCGCAAGCGTCAGTTAAAAGGAAGTATTACCGCTTTGGATGCGTTAAATGCGCGTAAGAAGCAATTACCGTTAACCGACGTGCTAGAAGAAAACGTCAAAGTCATTCCAAAAGACATGTTAGTCACCGATATTTTCAATGAGATTGTTGATTCACCCGCGCCACTGGCAGTGGTGGAAGATGGTCGCTTAATCGGCGTTGTTATTCGTGGTAGCGTGATTGAAGCACTAGCAGATTCAACACCAGAAAAGGAAGTGACTGAAGATGAATAATTTTTTACAAACCCCTTTACCGGTAGCTGACTGGGTCGAAAGTTTTACTGCGTGGATGACTGAGACTTTCTCTGGATTGTTCTCGGCCTTGCAGACATCAGGACAGTTCATTATGGATTTAATGACCAATACATTATTATTGATTCCACCATTGGTCTTCATTATTTTACTAAGTGTTGTTGCTTTTTGGATTTCAAAGAAAAAACCTGGGTTAACGTTACTGACATTCTTTGGCTTATTGTTTATTTATAATCAAGGTCTCTGGGTTGATTTGATGAATACCGTCACTTTAGTTGTGTTATCGAGTGTGGTGTCGATTGTGATTGGGATTCCATTAGGGATTTGGATGGCCAAAAGTGATCGCGCGCAAAGTATCATCACACCGATTTTGGACTTTATGCAGACGATGCCAGGCTTTGTCTACTTGATTCCAGCCGTTGCCTTCTTTGGTATCGGGATGGTTCCCGGGGTCTTTGCCTCTGTTATTTTTGCCTTGCCGCCAACCGTTCGTTTTACGAATTTGGGGATTCGCCAAATTCCAACCGAGCTAGTGGAAGCTTCGGATTCCTTTGGGGGGACTGGCAAGCAAAAACTATTTAAATTAGAGTTACCACTCGCTAAAAGTACGATTTTAGCCGGGGTGAATCAAACGACGATGTTGGCTTTATCCATGGTGGTAATCGCCTCAATGATCGGGGCACCCGGACTTGGTCGGGGCGTACTTTCGGCCTTACAAAGAGCCCAAGTCGGGAATGGATTCGTCAATGGGTTAGCGTTAGTAATCTTAGCGATTATCATGGACCGCTTCACGCAAAAATTAAACCAACCCAAACATGAACGTGGGGCTAAAATGTCAGCGAAAAAGAAAAAACAACTGTTTGGTGGAATTGTTGCCCTTATCGCGCTGTTGATTTTAGGGTCAGTCTTTTTACAACCAACGACTGAGACTAAAGGCGAGATTAATCTTTCTTATGTTGAATGGGATACAGAAGTTGCCTCAACCCACGTGTTAGGGGAAGTGCTCACTGAAATGGGCTACGAGGTCACGATGACCCCTTTAGATAATGCGATTATGTGGGAGTCAATTGCTAGCGGAGAATCGGATGCGATGGTTTCGGCTTGGTTACCAAGCACACACCAAGCGCAATATGAGCAGTACCAAGATCAAATTGTTGATTTGGGTGAAAATCTCGAAGGTGCCAAATTAGGCTTAGTTGTTCCTAGTTACATGGATGTTGATTCGATTGAAGATTTAACAGATCAAGCCGATCAAACCATTGTTGGGATTGAACCGGGTGCTGGTGTGGTCAATGCGGCGGAAGACACGGTGAGTGCATATCCGAATCTCGCTGATTGGACGTTATCAACTTCATCATCAGGGGCAATGACCGTCGCTTTAGGTCAAGCCATTCAAAATGAAGAAGAAATCGTGATTACCGGTTGGTCACCACATTGGATGTTTGCTAAATATGACTTGAAATATTTAGAAGACCCACAAGGAACAATGGGGTCAGAAGAAAGCATCCATACAATTGCTCGCCAAGGACTAGAAGAAGATATGCCCGAAGCGTACCAAGTAATTGATAATTTCCACTGGGAACAAGCCGATATGGAAGAAGTAATGTTGGATATCAATGGTGGTATGGATCCTGAAGACGCAGCGAAAGAATGGGTTAATGCGAACCAAGATAAAGTTGCTGAGTGGGAAGAATAAGAATTTTGACAATTTCAGTTCTAGGTGTTAGACTTGGTGGCTGAGAGATTGATTTTCAGAGAGTGAGACAAAATTGTCTCACTCTCTTTTTACTAATGATGACTGGAAATTTTCAGAAAAGAGGGATTGAGTGTTAAGTTTAATCGATATCACCCAACAATTTGGCGATAAGATTTTATATGAAGGTTTGAATTTACAGGTGAATAAAGGTGAGCATGTGGGCTTAATTGGTCAAAATGGCGCCGGAAAAAGTACACTAATTAAAATTATTACCGGTGAAATTTTACCGGATGAAGGACGCGTAGAAAGTCCGAAAAGCATGCAACTGGGATATTTGGATCAATACGTCGAAGTCAATGAAGAGCAGTCGATTTATGAGTTTTTAAAAACAGCTTTTCAAAAAGAGTTAGATAAAGAACAAGCGATTACCGATCTGTATACGAAATATGCTGAAACCATGGAAGACAAATTGCTAGAACAAGCCGGTCGCTTGCAAACCGAACTCGATCAAGGCATTTTCTATCAAATGGATACCTTGATTCAAGAGATGGCCAGTGGACTAGGAATTAGTGTCCTAGGAATCGACTCTTTATTGAAAAATTTAAGTGGTGGTCAACGCTCAAAAGTCATTTTAGCCAAACTATTGCTAGAAAAGCCCGATATTTTGATTTTGGATGAGCCGACCAACCACCTAGATGACACCCATATCCAATGGTTGACCCAATTTTTGCAAGATTTTGATGGTACCTTCTTAGTGGTCTCGCATGACCGGGCCTTTTTAAATGATATTACGACGCATATTGCCGATATTGAATTTGGCAAACTAACCAAGTATACCGGGAATCTAACGCGGGCTTTAAAACAAAAAGAATTAAATCGCGAATCGTACTTGCGTCAATATGAATCACAAAAGAAACACATCGAAAAAACGGAAGCTTACATTCGTAAGTATAAAGCGGGTTCGCGTTCAACGATGGCTAAAAGTCGGGAGAAACAATTGGCAAAAGTCGATCGTTTAACGCCACCAGGTGATGCGGCCAAACCAAACCTTGATTTCCCGCATAAACCAATTGTGACGAGCCTAGCACTAGAAACGACCGAACTAGAAATTGGTTATGAGCGTCCATTATTAAAACCGATTAATTTAACCGTGCGTTATGGTGAAAAGATTGCGATTCGTGGCTTTAACGGCATCGGGAAATCGACCTTGTTAAAAACCTTAATTGAAGAAATTCCCGCAATTAATGGTGATTTCCATTTCCCAGCCAATACCTTAGTTAACTATTTTTCACAAGATTTAGTGTGGGAAAATCCTTTAGAAACCCCATTACAGTATTTAAGTAATTTATTCCCGAAAGCAACCATTAAAGACTTACGGCGTCAACTTTCACGAGCAGGGTTGGTGAATCAATTGGCTCAAGAACCCTTTAAAATGTTAAGTGGTGGCGAACAAACGAAGGTGAAATTGGCCCAAATGACAATGATTAAGAGTAACTTCTTGATTCTAGATGAACCAACTAACCACATCGACCAAGAAGCCAAAGAAAACTTGCGCGAAAGTCTGGTGAAGTTCCCCGGAACGGTAATTGTCGTTTCCCATGAACAAGATTTCTATGAATCATTTGTTGATCGTGTGATTGAAATCGAAGGCTAAAGAAAGTAGGGATTGAGATGTATCAAACATTTGATGAACTAAACTTGAATGTCACCGAATTACCGGTTGAATTTGATGCAGGCGGTCGTCCGGTTTATCGTGGGTTCTTAAGAGAACTACCGACGATTACTGGTGAGGGCTTTTCGAAACAAGAAATGTATCGCCAACTAGCGCAAAATTATGAAATATGGCTTGAGCAACATGAAGCCCAAGAGTCAGAAGAGATGACTTCCTCGTTATTAACGCCGGAGCAATTATTACGGTATTATGATGGTGAGACGTTTGATGGCTTTCAAATTGAGTTGGATGAATAGCTAACAGAAACATTCTTGAAGTAGTTCGCTACGTTTGAGAATGTTTTTTTATGTGTAGTTAATTCGATAAGTTCTAGTATCAAGGAGAAAAAAACTCGTTATAAAATTTCCCTATCTCCCTACCGATTTAACTATCACGGAAACTATTGGATTTGCTGAAAATTTTCGCTATACTCAGTTTCATCACCAAGTTTCAATTGAAACCAGGAAGCCGTCGCTTGGGGAAGTGATGGGTGATTAATGATAAAAGGAGGAGTTAAAATGACTAGTATTATTACAGTCGGTGTGGTGTTAGTATTTTTAGCAATTATTTTTGGGTTGTATCAACTACAAAAACGCCACGTGAAGTTTTCAACGCGGGTTTTTACCGGGTTAGGTGTCGGGATTTTATTTGGGGGAATTATCCATCTCGCGTTTGGTATTGAGCATGAGGTGACCACGCAAAGTTTAAGTTGGACCAATATTGTCGGTGATGGTTACGTCGCACTGTTACAAATGTTGGTTATCCCGTTAGTTTTTGTCTCAATCGTTGGGGCATTTACGAAATTAAAAGTCAGCGAAAATATTGGGAAAATTAGTTTTGGTGTTTTAGCGACCTTACTGGGCACAACAGCAATCTCAGCGTTAATCGGAGTTGGTGCGGTGATGCTGAGTGGTTTGGCAGGTGCGACCTTTACGAAGGGGGCTGCTGAAACAGCGCGGATTGCTGAGCTTGCGGAAAAACAAAGTCAGATTCAAGACTTAACGATTCCTCAACAAATCGTGTCATTCATTCCACGGAATGTCTTTGCCGACTTTGCGGGAACGCGTGCAACAAGTACTATTGGTGTCGTAATCTTTGCAGCCTTTGTCGGGATTGCTTATCTTGGTGTAAAACGTAAATCACCAAAAGAAGCCCAACTCTTTGCCGATTTAATTGATGTGGCTTATAAAATCACCATGCGCATTGTAACATTAGTCTTACGCTTAACGCCGTATGGGGTGTTAGCGTTAATGACGAAAGTAATTGCGACGAGTAATGTGGAGGCGATTCTGAACCTTGGAAAATTTGTGGTAGCATCTTATGGCGCATTATTTGCAGTCTTAATCGTCCATGCATTAATCTTAGTTACTGTTAAAGTCAATCCATTAACGTATTTCCAAAAAGCAGCAACTGCTTTAAGTTTTGCTTTTACTTCTCGTTCAAGTGCCGGAACATTACCATTAACCATTCGCACACAAATCGAATCATTGGGTGTCGATGAGACAACGGCTAACTTTGCCGGAAGTTTCGGTTTATCCATCGGCCAAAACGGTTGTGCGGGGGTTTATCCTGCGATGTTAGCAGCGATTGTCGCACCAACGGCGGGGATTGATATCTTCTCTGTGCAATTTATTTTATTATTAGTTGCGATTGTTGTGATTAGTTCGTTTGGTGTTGCTGGTGTTGGTGGCGGGGCAACCTTTGCGTCATTAATCGTCTTAGGTGCGTTAAACTTACCGGTTGCGATTGTTGGTTTGGTGATTTCAGTGGAACCGTTAATTGATATGGCTCGAACCGCCGTAAATGTCAGTGATTCAATGCTTGCCGGTGTGGTAACCAGTGCCAATAATGGAACTTTGGATCGTGAAGTGTTAAATGATAGCAGCGTGTTAATTGACGCGAATGAATAAATAAAAAGTGGCGCAGTCCTTGTGATTGTGCCGCTTTTTTTTGCTTGCAGGTATTCGGTAAAAAGTCCTAACGCCCCCTGATACAAATTCAAATCGCCGCAATTCTGAAGAGTAATCCTAATTTGAGCCATCCAGTTTCTAATTATGTACTATATTGATAAAAATAACTTGGGAATAAGGAGATAGAAATTGAAAAATGTGACAAGGTTACAAGTAGAAAATCAAGAAATAATTTTAGTGGGCACCAACCACGTGGATCCAGAAAGTGTAAAAATGACGCAACAAGTCATTTTAGAGGAACGGCCCGATGTGGTTTGTATTGAGTGGGATCAAAAAAGATATGAGAAGAATATGTTCCCAAATCAGTGGGGCGAGACGGACATCATCAAAATCATCAAAGAAAAGAAATTAATTACGTTGATTGTGACGGTCATCTATAAACTTATCCAAAAGAATTTGGCTAAGTCACCAGATATCGTAGTCGGTGGCGAATTTGTGCAAGCCGTTCATAGTGCAAACGAAGTGAATGCAAAAGTGGCATTAATTGATCGTGATATTCCAACAACCTTTTCAAGATTCTGGCGGTATTAGGGAGAGGGCACTTAGAAGATGTTTCAGAAATGATTGTCGCTAAGCAAACAAGTCACCTTGATTCATTAAATGAAATCCCAGCAAAAACCATAGGCACGAGAATCTTGGAATATCTTGTGCCAGGGATCATTATTTTATTGATTGGTTATTCTTTTGTTCAAGGCTATCAAGAAGGGCTGAGCCAATTAATCCGATGGTGGTTGTGGAATGGTGGCGTGGCGGTCCTATTCACGTTGTTTACTTTTGCTAATCCAATTACGATACTGGTTACTTTTGTCTTTGCACCGTTAGGGACGTTATTGCCGTTTGTTTCAGTCGGTGTTTTTTCTGCGTTAACGGAAGCTTGGTTTAACAAGCCGACGGTACAAGATTTCATGACCATGGATGAAGACATTCGGTCAGTCAAAGGTGTCTATAAAAACAAGGTCTTAAAAATCGGCTTAATTTTCATTCTAGCTAGCTTAGGCGCTGCCATCGGCAATTTGATTGCTGGGTTAGATATTTTCAGAACGCTATTTTAACAAGATTGCCCCCAAAACCTATTCGTACGGTTTTGGGGGCTTTTATGGCTCTATAATATTTGGTGTTAAGCAAGTGTTAGCATGGGCCATTCTACAAAATCTAAACCTCTATGTATCTCCAGTATTAGCGTGAGAAAATTTGAATATATGAAAAAACGGGCTATTTTTTTTCGGAAATTAAATTATTTAAAAATTCAGAATAATTTTCGGAAAGATTGACACTATCTAATAATTTAAAGACGTCAATAGAAGCATTCATTTTTTTAATTCCAGTATCGAAATGGCCTATCTTATACGCATAGTAACCTTCAACAAACCTAAGAGTATTTTTTTCGTATAAGTATGTTTCATCAATAATTTGATTATGAATAGTTCGTATAAAAAAATCAGCCATACTGAGTCTATCTTTTAAGATACATTGAATACAGACATTAATCAGTGTTTGTATCATCATTTTGTTATAGGTATCAATCGATTGATAAGCGATTAATCGATTAATCATTTCTTTGGACAGACTAATTGTTGCATCTATCGATAAAATTGATAAGGTATTGCTGAAAAGCAAGAGCTCATATTTAGACCATTCATCAATTGAAAATAAATAGTCTGCTAAGAGTTTCTGTTCACTTTTTTTTATGTACTGATTATCTGGAGCTAAATCGACTAAATAACCACTGATACAGATTGAATTCAATTTATGGGTGATATTGTTATCTTTTTCGTACTTATACTCTTCATTTCTCTTGAGGGCATTAAGCCGCGCCAGATTGCCTTCCGAATAAAACTTTCTTATTTTCAAAAGTAAGTTTTGAAAATCGTTTGGAAGATAACCTAGTTTTGCTAATTGAAATTCATCGTAAGTAATATTTAAGTTATTTAATAATCCTTCCATTTTTTGAAAAACTATTTCGGTTTCTCCTCGTTCAAATTTGGATAATTGACTAGGGGACATGAGGCCTTCAGCTGCAATCGATAGAGTTATATTTTTATTCTTACGAAACGCTTTTATAACTTCGCCTGAGGTTCTATTTATAGTGAACACATCCTTTTTTTCATATATTCCAATAATATGGATCTGGTCTTAAACCTTGGTATTGTTATTTCAAGGATAACATAAATTTTACTTGGAGTGATGAGCAAATGAAGTGTATCAATAGGATTAAAGTTCCAGTTCAAATAATCAGAGTGACATTGTTTTTAATGACCGGAATTCTTGTAGTAGTCACGGGCTAGTTTCGCAATTTTCGTAGGAATTCTCATGATAAAAATGAGCAAGTTAAGTAGTCTTTAAATTGATAGTTAGCCCATTCTAAGTAATGATTCAAAATTTCTCTGAGATGATTCGCTCAGTGTGTGGAATGAAGTCAATACCTGAGACAGAAATTTCAGAGAGTTTTTTCCAAAAATTCCACTCCGGGAGTGTTCCAGAGTTTCAATCAACCCTCAAGCCAAAAACGCTTGACCGCTGATTGAA
>JBKEDL010000068.1:0-59481 GCA_047975385.1 Enterococcus sp.
TTCAATCAACGGTCAAGCGTTTTTGGCTTGAGGGTTGATTGAAACTCTGGAACACTCCCGGAGTGGAATTTTTGGAAAAAACTCTCTGAAATTTCTGTCTCAGGTATTGACTTCATTCCAAGGTGTACCTATATACCGTTAAATCAAAGAATAGCAAGCAAAGTTATGAGTTCACTAAAACGAATATAGAAAATGATTTTGTGGGGATTAATAACATGGCTGCAGTTTTAAGCATTGATTTAGACTATTTTAGTAGTGATGATATAAGTGGGGAAAAAGTTCAAATTGAGATATCAATAGATGAATACGAACGGTTTCTAAGAGATAAAAATCATATTCTTAGAAGAACTTATGGTGGTCGCGTATCTTTCAGAAAAGAAAATGAGCGCGTTTATTTATTAATTAGAGAATATATTCAAAACCAAAATACTGTTAATACTAAAGAAATAATCGATGGGAAAATTCAAAAGCTGTATACTTTTTTTACAAATAGTAACATTAAACTTAAAGAAATTATTATTTGTAAGTCTGTGATTAGTGGCTATGTTAGTGAGAAGCAAGCTAATTACCTTATTCAAAGACTAGCAAATTTAGAGAGGTTTAAAATAAATGATTAAGATTGAAAATGTATCGTATACGTATGAAACGTATGCGGTAGAAACGGGTTTGTTTGGTGCACTAAAAGATTTTCGCAAACGAAATAAGACGGTCCAACATGCATTGAAAAACATTAATCTCACAGTTCAAAGTGGAGAAATTATTGGTTTATTAGGTCCAAATGGAGCTGGAAAGACTACGTTGATTAAATTGTTGTGTGGTATCTTAACGCCAACGAGAGGTACCGTGACGTGTGATGGATTTACACCTTACAAAAAAGAAAAGGCCTATTTGAAAGAAATCGGTGCAGTCATCGGCCAAAAGAGTCAATTATTGTGGGATTTACCCCCACTTGAAACGTTGAATATGCTTAAAGTTATTTATGATATAGAAGCTGAAACTTTCCAAAAAAACTTGGAATATATGGTCGGGTTGATGTCTTTGGAACAAAAATTAAATATCCCTGTGCGTAAACTATCCTTAGGTGAGCGTATCAAGTTTGAAATTATTTGTTCCTTGATTCATTCACCAAAAATTTTGTTTTTAGATGAACCCACAATCGGGTTGGATTTGACGAGCCAACGAAATATCCACCAATTCTTACGCGAAATCAATCAAACGATGGAAACAACAATTATTTTGACCAGTCATTATATGAAAGATATCGAGACACTGGCCGAGCGAATCGTGATTGTGATGGATGGAGAAAAGGTAGAAGATACGACGATTCAGCAGTTAAAAAAACAATTTTCACTTTCAGAGAAGTACCGCTTAACCTTTAAGTCTAATATCCCGAAAGAATTAGAAGGTTATCGTCAAGTGGAAAGCCAAACGATTGAGTTTGAAAAAGCTGAATTTGCGGAGGTTTTGCAACGCTTGACGCCTAAAAAACTCGAAGAAATTGAAAGTCTCGTTGAAGATGCACCAAAATTTGAGGAAATCATCTATCAAATCTTTAATCGAAAGCAGGCGGAGTAAGTGAAAAGTTATCTTTCGATCTTTTTAAATAATTTGAGTGTGACCCTGACTTATAAATTGAATTTATTGACAGGGATTTTTTCCAATCTGATTTCGGTCATCATCTCATTTTTTGTTTGGAAATCAATTTTCGCCTTTCAACCAGAACATGCGACCATTGGTGGGTATACCGAAAGTAAAATGTTGCTCTATATTGTAACAGTCAATTTGTTAAGCATTATTTTTAGCAGTGAACATATCGTGCGGCTAGGTGGCTTGGTTCGAACGGGTAAATTGACTACGTGGCTTTTGCGACCAGTAAATCTTTTAGGTGAATCCTTTGCAACCTTTTTGGGACAAAAGGTCATCTATATCGCTTCGTTTAGCTTTCTTTATTTCTTCTTTGTCCGCGAAAATCATTATTTATGTTCGCGTGTACTCTTACTCGCTGACACGATGGTGGCGTTCGTGATGTTTTTCTTGCTGATTTCTGTGATTAGTACATTAGGTTTTTGGATGATTCAAATGTGGCCGATACGCCCAATTATGAATGCCGCTTATTTGCTTTTGGGCGGTTTATATTTTCCACTAAATTTATTGCCAGAGAGCATCTTCCAATTTGCCCAATACACACCCTTTGCGATGGTAGGATATCAATTATCTAATGCGCTGCAAGGTACGTTGAACAATCAAGCAGTTACCATAAATACGCTGATTTGTTTTTGCTATGGCTTACTTTTCTGGATGCTATATCGCTTGTTGTTTCACAAAGGCTTAGCAAAATTTGAAGGGATGGGGAGCTAATGACAATCAGATTGTTTAAACAATTGGTTGCTCAAAGTATTCAAGAAAACTTATCTTACAGAGCAACTTCAATCATCGTGATGATTTTTGGAATTCTCTTTTTCACGATTGAGATTGTGACCGGCCTGGTTTACTTTGACCATACCGATTTGATTGGTGGTTGGACGCGCAATGATTATCTGTTATTAATTAGCGTGTCTTCAATGATTACGTATTTGTATCAAACGCTTTTTGTGGTGTCACATGAAAATCTGGCGGAGTTCATCGTAGAAGGTGAGTTGGATTATACCTTTTTACGGCCGGTGAATTCGTTTTATTATTACGCACTAAATCGGATGGATTTTCCAAGCATTATCAATTTAGTGATTTCAATCGTTGCGGTATTTGTATTTGCAATCCATTATAGTTGGACGCCGATAAGAGCAATCTTTTTTAGTTTATTTATCTTACTGGCGGTTTGGTTGGTCTTTTTATTGAATCAAATCATTGTGACGCTTTCTTTCTGGTTAGAAAAGAGTAGTAAGATGCTAGCGATTCCGGAATACTTGATGGACATTTCAAGTCGTCCGAGCACGGTATATCCACGCTTGATGCGCCTGTTTTTTTCTTGGGTAATTCCAATTGTTTTACTATATAATGCACCAGTCTTAGTGTTAAAGAATGAAATTAATTATCTGTTTTTCGTCTATATACTGATTTTTCTAATATTCCTGCATAGCTTTGCGTTATTTCTGTGGAACAAAGGGATAGTGAAATATCAGTCGAGTAATTAGTGGAATTATTAAATAATATTAATTTAGAAAATGCTGATTAAGTTTTAGTAATCATTAAAGTGAGTGTGCAGAAAATGACCCCTTTCTGGACACTTATTTTTTTGCGCTCTTTTTTGGGAAAAAGAATCCTTTTTGTGTCCATAAACCCGTAATAAAAACTATGTTCAGTTAATTGGTTTGAATGAGGTAATCTACAAGCTTGGAAACGAAGTCGTAAAGATAAGAGTCCATCTAGATTACCTTATTTCTTGTATTTCTCATCCAAACTCGCTAGAATGGTAAAAATAACATCAAAAGCAAATGTGAAAGGGTGGAGATGATGGAACAACAAGTAAAAGACTATCCAAAAATTGAATTGCATTGTCATTTAGATGGTTCGATTCGGGTGGCGACCTTAAAGCAAATGGCCACAAAATTAGGGCGACCAACCAAAGAACTAGACAAAGTTGTGGCACCAGAGAAATGTCGCGATTTAAATCAATACCTAGAAAGTTTTTCGTATGTCTTACCGTTACTTCAGAATAAAGAAAATCTGCAACTAGCAGCCTATGATGTCATGAGCCAAGCGGCCGAGGAGAATGTTTGCTATATTGAGATTCGTTTTGCCCCACTCTTGCATCAAGAAAACGGTCTAAGTGTGCCAGAAATCCTAGAAGCGGTATTAGCGGGAATCAAACAAGCGCAAGCGGAATTTGATATCGTGGGGAATCTCTTAATTTGTGGCATGCGCCACCATGAAGAAAGTGCTAATTTAGCCTTGGTCGATCAAGTGGTGGGTGTCGATGAAAAGATTGTCGGCTTTGACTTTGCGGGTGATGAAGCCCAATTTCCCAATTCTGCAATTGCCAGTACCGTCAAAAAAGCCAAAGCGGCCGGGCTTCAAATTACCTTGCATTCAGGCGAATGTGGCTGTGCCCATAATGTGGTCGAAGCCATTCAACTGGGTGCCACGCGGATTGGGCATGGGGTGGCAGCGAAAGATGATTCTGCGGTGATGGAATTTTGTCGGGAGCATGACACCTTACTAGAGATGTGTCCAACGAGCAATCTACAGACCAACGCGATTGCTTCATGGTCCGAGTATCCGTTGCGCAGATTTTTAGATGCTGGGATTAAGTGTTGTATCAATACGGATAATCGCACGGTATCAGCGACGAATTTAACCAATGAGTATCAATTACTAATGGAGCATTGCCAATTGACCTTAGCCGAAATGCAGCAGTTGAATCAAAATGCGGTCGATGGTTCGTTTGCAAGTGACGAGGTTAAAGTTCGCTTGTCTGAAAAACTACTTATTGGGTACAGTGAATCTGAGTAACTGTTCGATCATACTCTAATAAACAGTCAAATTTTTGTTTTGATTAGAGTATAATCTAATGAAATGGATTTTTAGTGCTTCTGTTAGACTATAATCGAGCAAAACTGGCTACTGAAGTGATGAAACCATTTCAGTAGCCAGTTTTTGATAATTTTTTTCAAGGCAAAGCTAGTAGTGTTAGGGCAACTAGCGATTTTCATTAAAATATTCTGAAAAAACTCTTTGTGTTAACTTACTATCAGTGCTACAATAGCTCATAATAATTAATAAAGGAGCGAATTTGTATGACTATTTATAACTTTTCCGCAGGTCCGGCGGTCTTGCCGAAAGCGGTATTAAAAAAAGCCCAAGAAGAACTGCTAGATTATCGAGATAGTGGGATGTCCGTGATGGAGTTGAGTCATCGTTCCGCTTTATATGACGAGATTATCAAAAAAGCCGAAACTGATTTACGTGAGTTAATGGCGATTCCTGATAATTACAAAGTATTGTTTTTACAAGGAGGCGCTAGCTTACAATTTAGTGCGATTCCATTGAACTTGGCCCCAGGGAAAAAAGCGTTATACGTGAATACCGGTGCATGGTCGAAAAAAGCGATTCAAGCCGCTGAAGCGATTGAAGGTGTCGAAGTGGAAGTGATCGCTTCAAGTGAGGACAAAAACTTTACCTATATCCCAAAAGTAACCAAAGACATGGTCGATCAATCGGCTGCTTATATACATATAACAACCAATAATACAATTTTTGGCACCGCGTTTGCGAGCATCCCAGACACTGGTGACGTGCCACTTGTGGCGGATATGTCTTCTAACATCTTAGCCAATGATTACAAGGTAGCGGATTTTGGCGTGATTTATGCGGGCGCACAAAAAAATATTGGCCCAGCTGGTTTAACGGTCGTGATTATTCGTGAAGATTTATTAAATAAGGAAGCCGTTTTTGCCCCAATGCTTGATTATGCGTTGCAAGCCAAAAATGAGTCGTTATATAATACGCCACCAACGTATAGCATCTACATTGCTAAATTGGTTTTCGAATGGTTATTAGAACTAGGTGGACTTGGTGAAATCTTGAAACAAGACCAAGAAAAAGCCGGTTTATTATATGAAGCGATTGAAAAATCAAATTTATTTAAGAGTCCCGTAGAAGAAGCAAGTCGCTCATTGACGAATATCCCATTTGTGACGGGTGATGAAGAGTTAGACAAGAAATTTATCGCTGAAGCTTTGGCTCAAGGCTTTACGAACTTAAAAGGCCACCGTTCAGTAGGAGGGATGCGCGCAAGTATCTACAATGCGTTCCCATTAGAAGGAGTTAAAGTGTTAGTTGCTTTCATGGAAAAATTCGAACAAGAAAACGGAGGAGTTTAAATGTTTCATATTAAAACATTCAACGCCATTGCCCCAGAAGGATTAGATCGTTTCGAACATGAAGATTATTTATTAAATGAAAGTGAAACACCCGATGGCATCATCTTACGTAGCCAGAAATTACATGATTACGAATTTCCTGAAAGTGTTGTGGGGGTGGCTCGTGCAGGGGCGGGGACGAACAATATCCCAGTCGCTGAATGTACCAAAAACGGGATTGTCGTTTTCAACACACCAGGAGCCAACGCCAATGCAGTCAAAGAGCTCGTGATTGCGAGTTTACTTTTATCGGTGCGTCCTATGCTCAAAGGGGCGAGTTGGGTCCAAACTTTGTATGGTCCTGATGTTGAAGAACAAGCCGAAGCACATAAAAAACAATTTGCTGGTCATGAATTGGAAGGAAAACGTTTAGGTGTTATTGGCTTGGGATCGATTGGGGCAATGGTCGCAAACGATGCGTATCGTTTAGGGATGGAAGTCGTTGGATATGATCCATATGTGTCAGTTGATACGGCTTGGAGTATTTCGCGGCGAGTCCATCGCGCGTTGGATTTAGCTGAGGTCTTCGCGAGCTGTGATTTTATTACGGTTCACGTTCCCTTAAAGGACAATACGCGGCACTTAATTAGCACCGAAGAATTGGCCCAAATGAAACCTACCGCTAAATTATTGAACTTCTCGCGCGGTGAAATTATTGACAACGAAGCGGTCTTAACTGCACTTAATACGGGCAAAATTGCGGGGTTTGTGACCGACTTTGCCGACGAAGCATTGTTACGGCACGATAAAATTTTAGTTCTGCCCCATTTAGGAGCTTCTACGGAAGAAGCGGAAATCAATTGTGCCAAAATGGCGGCCAGAACATTGAAGAAGTTTTTGGAAACCGGAACCATCAAACGATCAGTTAACTTCCCAGCCGTGGAAATGGCCTTTTATTCGCCATATCGGATTACCGTGATCAACCGTAATGTTCCTAATTTATTAGGACAAATCTCCTCAACGATTGCCGAATCAGGGATCAATATCGATAACATGATTAACCGAGGGCGTGATGATTATGCCTATACCTTGGTTGACTTAGCCGAAACGCACCATGAAAAAATTGAAGCGGTCGCCGCAAAATTACGGGAAAATCCTGACATTTTACGAGTCCGTGTGATTAAACAATCGGAGGTGAATTATTAATGGTTCAAGTTCATCCATTTAAGGGCATTCGTCCTAAAGCTAGTTTAGCGAAACAAGTTGCGGCGTTACCATATGATGTCGTTAACTCCCAAGAGGCCAAAGACTTAGCGATTGATAATCCATACAGCTATTTTCATATTGATAAGGCCGAAATCGATTTGCCAGCAACCTTGTCACCGTACGATGCACGCGTTTATCAAACAGCGCAAGCCAATTTAGCGAAATTTATCGAAAATGGGTGGTTGTTTAAAGAGACAAAACCAGTATTTTACTTGTATGAGTTAACGATGGCTGGTCGTGCACAAACCGGGTTAGTTGCGTGTACTTCAATTGATGATTATATCACGGGGAAAATCAAGAAACATGAATTTACCCGACCAGAAAAAGAAGTTGATCGGATGAATCATATCCGTGTCTGTGATGCCAATACGAGTCCGATTTTCTTAAGTTATCGCGAAGAGGCGACCATTCAAGACGTGATTGCTAATTGGCAAGATGCGCACGAACCGATTTATGACTTCACACATAGCTATGATGTTCGTCACCGTGTGTGGGTGATTGATCAAATTGAGGTTATCGAGCAGCTAGATCAAGCTTTTACGAAGGTTGATGCCTTATATATCGCTGATGGGCATCACCGTACCGAGTCGGCCGTGAAAATCGGCATTGAAAAGCGTGAACAAGGGATTAGTAATGCCGAAACGGATCAATTTTTATCCATCATCTTCCCAGATAATCAATTGGCAATTTTAGAATATAATCGCGTTTTACAAGTCGCTATTCCTACTGATTTCTTAGCACAATTGGCGACAACCTTTGACGTAACGCAGACTGCTGAAAAACAACCCGCAGCCCCTGGTCAAGTCGGCATGTATTGGGAGAACAAATGGTACAATTTAACGATTCATCCAGAGCTCATTACAACCGATCCGGTGGAAAAACTCGACGTGGCCTTGTTGCAAAAATATGTCTTTGAAAAAATCTTTGACATTCATGATATTCGTACCGATAAACGGATTGATTTTGTTGGTGGGATTCGAGGAGTCGAGGAATTAGAACGGTTAGTCAATGGCCCACAATGGAATTTAGCTTTTTCGATGTATCCAACCGCGATGGCTGATTTATTGAGTGTCGCTGATGCTGGCAAAATCATGCCGCCAAAATCAACGTGGTTTGAGCCGAAGCTTTTAAGTGGCTTATTTTTACATGATTTAGAAACGAACGAGCAATAAGTCAATAATCATTGAAACCTTGTTTGTAAAGAGCTTAACCATTCGTTAACTTAAAATTTAAACAAGGTTTACATAAAATCAAACTCCACTTCTTATAATGAAATTACAGATAACCAATTATGGGAGGGATTCAAATGAACCAACAAGTCATTCAAAATACAGAGATGAATAGCCCAGTTGCAGAGGCGCAAAATACTTGGGAAAATGATTATCAAATTATCATTAAACATATTTGTCAAGAACTGGTTTCGACAGTACCAGCTGTTGAAAATGATTCATTAGCTAATTCGATGAAAGAAAGTTGGCAATCATTGATTGGATCAAGTCCAACAGTCCTAGATACTCCCCAAGTAATTGAAGTCATTGATCAGTTGATTGCGGGGCGTAGGAATGATTGAAACAGTAATTTTTGACTGGGGTGGGACGACCGTTGACTACGGTTGCTTTGCGACGGTCGTGGCCATGCGACAGGCCTTTTTAGAACAAGGAATTTCGGTAACGGATGAAAAGATTCGTCAAGGAATGGGCTTTCGAAAAGTTGACCATATCAAAAAACTCTTGGAATTGCCCCATGTCCAACGTCAATGGCAAGGTCGGTTGCAACAACCTTTAAGTATCGAAACGGTTCGTTCGTTGTATCAGAGCTTTCAAAAAAATCTTTTTGAAAATCTCCCTGAACACGCTGAAGTAAAACCCGGGGTCTTAGAAGTGGTCGATTATTTAAAACGCAACAAAATTAATATCGGTAGTACCACCGGCTACACCCGTGACGTGATGACGATTATTCGCCGAGAAGCTGGTCGTTTAGGGTATCATCCAGAGTATGTGGTAACACCCGAAGACACACTAGGTATTGGCCGACCAGCACCATACATGATTTTTAAAAATATGGAGTATTTTGAGACTTATCAGGTGCGCCAAGTCTTAAAAGTCGGGGATACGTTAGCCGATATTGCAGAAGGGAAAAACGCTGGCGTGATTTCAGTCGGTGTGATTGAGGGCAGCTCTTTGGCGGGAGTGACCCAAGCTCAGTTCAATGCGCTCTCGACGTATGAGCAACTGAAACTAAAACAACAAGTAAAAGAACAATTTGTCGCTAGTGGGGCTGATTATGTCTTGGATTCCTTGCAAGATTTACCCAAGCTGATTCAGCAGTTTAATGGTTAATGGTTGCTGTTGTGTTCCTTCTTTAGCTATAATTGGCTGAGGAGGGTGAAGTCAATGGATACTTTAGCACAAATTAATCAATTTCGTGATGAACGAGACTGGCGTCAATTCCATGATGAGAAAGACTTAGCACTTTCGATTTCATTGGAAGCAGCAGAGCTATTAGAATTGTTTCAGTGGAAAACCTCAACCCAAGCCAAACAACAGCCGGAACGGTTAAAAGAAGAGTTGGCTGATGTCTTAATCTATGCCTATATGTTAGCGGATAATTTGGATTTTGACGTGGATGAAATTATTCGCGAAAAGTTAGTGAAGAATGCGGTGAAATATCCAGTAGCCGTCTGTTTAGAACAAAATCAAAAAAGAACATAGCTAGATTTAAAACGGGTTGCTCTGGAGGGCAGCCCGTTTTCTTATAGGCCAGAGGAATCGTAGCTAGATTGACTCGTGGAGGTGCTTAGAATTTTCGTCAATACTTGCGTAATTTCTGCACTCGATAAGGTGTCTTGGCCATGGATCAACCAAGTACTCAGTGTTTGAATCGTTCCTGAAACAAAATAGGTGAAATAATAGTTGAGTGCTTCAGGATTGTCTTCTTGAAAGACGATTTGAAATTCTTTTTTGGCAGTATCTTTGACTAAGGCAAAAATTTGTTCTAAGACAGAGCTATTTTGATAGTCGGCAAAAATGACTTGAGAAATAGTGGCATTTTTTTGGATGAGGACAACAAAACGATGTAACCAATCGTAGAGACTCTCCGTCGGTTGCATAATCAGCAGTGGGCTGATTTGAAGGAATAACTCCGTTTCGATTTTGGTAAATAAATCCACGGTATCTTTAAAGTGTAAATAGAACGTTCCACGGTTGATATCCGCGCTTTTACAAATGTCGGTTACGGTAATGGCTGCAAATTCCTTTTCACTAAGCATCTCGATGAAAGTCTCTTTAATAGTAGCGATGGTAAATTGAGTTCGGCGATTATTTTTGATTCCAGGCATAGGTCCTCCTCAACAAATATTGGACACTTGTTCATCTAATGACAGCCACCCGTCGATTGTTGATTGATTTTTATTTTTGCGATAATTATACTAACGATATAAAATGAAATCAACAGGGTGTTCAAAAAATGATTGGAAGTGAACAAGAATGAGTTTTATTGAAGTAAAAAATGAGTATAAGCGCTATCAAATGGGGGAGACAACCATTGTAGCAAATAATGACATGAACTTTACTGTTGAACAAGGGGAATTGGCAGTGATTTTAGGGCCAAGTGGTGCCGGGAAATCAACCGTCTTGAATATTCTTGGAGGGATGGATTCACCGAGTGAAGGGCAAATTTTGATTGATGGTATCGATATCGCCACTTTTTCTAACAAACAATTAACGGAATATCGGCGGACAGATGTGGGCTTTGTTTTTCAATTTTATAACTTAGTCCCGAATTTGACTGCTAAAGAAAATGTTGAATTAGCGACAGCTGTTTCACCGGATGCATTGGATGTGGAAGAAGTTTTACATCAAGTGGGCTTAGGCGAACGCATGGCTAATTTCCCAGCACAATTATCGGGTGGAGAACAGCAACGCGTGGCAATTGCTCGAGCCTTAGCTAAAAATCCTAAACTCTTGTTGTGTGATGAACCAACCGGGGCATTGGATTTTCATACCGGCAAACAAGTCTTAAAACTCTTACAAACAGCGAGTCGGAAATTTAACCAGACAGTTTTAATTATTACCCATAACTCGGCAATTGCTCAAATGGCTGATCGGGTGATTCGGATTAATGATGCCAAGGTGAGTGCCATTGAACTAAATGAGGAACCGATGTCTGTTGATGATATTGAATGGTAGGTGAGAGTGATGAAGAAAAATATCTATCTGCGCTCACTATTTAAAGATATTCGCCATGGGTTAGGCCGTTTCATTGCGATTATTTTGATTATTTTAATGGGTGTTTTACTATTTATTGGGATTAAATCCATTGGTCCGAATTTGGAGCAGACCTTAAGTAACACGATTGAAGAAAGTCAGTTAGCCGATGTGCAGATTATTTCGACGGGTGGGTTGACTACCGATGATCAAGCACTTGTTCAATCGGTTGGTGATGCCAAGGTCGAGCTAGGCTATAGTTTTCCTTATGTTGATACGAATGAACAAACGACCTTACAATTGTATTCATATGATGAAAAGCAAAAACAAAATCGTTTGACGCTCACCAAAGGACATCTACCAGAAAATGACCAGCAAGTAATTGTTGACCAAGTGTTAGCATCAACGTATTCAATTGGTGATACGTTGACAATTGAAGATGACCAACTAACTGAGACGCAGTTTGAAGTGGTCGGATATGCCCAATCAGCGGCGTATATCGATAACTACGAACGCGGTGTGACCAATGTCGGTAGTGGGGAAATCGACGGGTTCGCGTACATCCCAGTTGCCGTTTTTGATTCAGAGGCGTATTCATTAATGAATGTTCGTTTCCCACAGTTAGCGACGATGGATAGTTTCTCAGATGAATATGATGACCAAGTGTTGTCTTATGAAGAAACGTTGGAAGATCGCTTTGAAGAACGCGCAAAGGAGCGCCAGGCGGAACTACAGGCTACTGTGCAAGTCGAGTTAGATGCAGAAGCGCAAAAAATGAGTGATGCTCAAAGTGAACTGGACGATGGGAAAACGCAACTTTCCCAAGCCCAAGATCAACTAGCCGAACAAAAAGAGCAATTGGCGACGCAAGAAGAAGCGCTCGCGGCTCAAATTGGTGCCGAACAAGCCAGTGAGCAACTAGCTGATGCGAAAGAACAATTGGCAACGGCCGAACAAGAGCTCAGTGAACAAGAAGCGACACTCACTGAAAACGAAACCGAACTTGCTGCCGGGCAAGCGGACTTAACTGAGGCTCAAACTGAGGTGGATGAATTAGCCACACCGACGTATTTGATTAATGGCCGGAACAATAATCCGGGGTTTAGTGAATTTGCTAGTTTGTCAGATCAGATGGATGCTATTGGCAATGTCTTTCCCGTCTTCTTCTTTTTTATTGCGATTTTAATTACGTTTACCACCTTAACGCGGATGATTGAAGAAAATCGCAAAGAAATTGGTACGTTGAAAGCGTTAGGGTATCGCAATGCAGAAATTGCTAGCAAATATGTCTTATATGCGTTATTTACAGCGCTGATTGGTACCAGTATCGGGATTTTTGTCGGTTCGCAATTTTTACCGCCAGTTGTCTTTACGATGCTCGAACCGCAATATAGTTTTGCCACCTTTACCACGCATTATTTTGTAGCGCCAATTGTGATGGCAATTATTGCCGCCTTAATGGCAACGTTGGGCGCCACCTTGATTGTCTTGTGGCGTGATTTACAAGAAAAACCAACTGCTTTGTTATTACCCAAAGCACCTAAGGCAGGCAAACGAGTCTTTTTAGAGCGGGTAACGCCGATTTGGTCAAGAATGAATTTTAACCAAAAAGTTACTTATCGCAATTTATTCCGTTACAAAGCACGAATGATTTTAACCATTTTAGGAATTGCCGGTTGTACGGGTCTGATGGTGGCTGGCTTTGGCTTGAATGATTCGATTGGTTCACCAGCGGATATTCAGTTTAATGATTTGTTGCATTATCAAGCGATGGTCACCTTAGATGAAGACCATGATGCCACTAAAGACAATGCTGCCCAAACAACTTTAAGCGAAAATGAGCAAGTCCAAGATTTTCAAGGGGTTTACAGTGAACAAGTTAGTTTGAAAAAAGCCGGTGAAAGTAATCAAGATGCGAGTTTGTACGTCCTGAATCACCCGGATGACCTAGCTGATTACGTGACGTTTAATCCGCAAACGTCAGATTCTGCGAGTAAAGTAAGTCAAGATGGGGCATTGATTAGCCAAGGTTTAGCAAAACTGTATGAATTAAAGGTTGGTGATACAGCCGATTTTCAAACCGCTGATGGTGAGGAATATCAAGTCAAAATTGCGGGGATTTTTGAAAACTACCTAGGTCATAGTGTGTACTTGACGAACGCGTATTATCAAGAAATCACTGGTGAAGAACCGTTGTTTAATACGTATCTGGTAAAAACAACAGAAATGAGCAAAGAAGCAGAAAACCAACTAGCCGAAGATCTGTTAGCAACCGATCAAGTCTTAAATACGACTTACTGGAGTAGCGAGATCGCGAAACAAGATGCGGCAACGGAAAGTATGGGGATGGTTGTTTTAATTTTCATCGTTCTGTCTGGGACATTAGCGTTTGTCGTTTTGTATAACTTAACGAATATCAATATTTCAGAGCGAGAACGTGAACTTGCGACCATTAAAGTTTTAGGATTCTTTGATGGAGAAGTCACGATGTATATCGTAAGAGAAAATGTGATTTTTACTTTCTTTGGTATTTTATTTGGCTATTTAATAGGAAATGCACTCACATGGTTTATTGTGACGATGGTTTCTTCGGATGTGATTATCTTCCCATTGATTATTCATTGGCAAGGGTATTTGATTTCTGGGGTGATGACGTTTGTCTTTTCAGCAATTGTCATGTATGTGACTCACCTTAAATTACGTCAGATTCATATGATAGAAGCTTTGAAATCGAATGAATAAGAAAGCTTCCAACCACTAAAAAACGTCAAAGTTTCGTTAAATTTATTTCTTTAACGAAACTTTGGCGTTTTAAGGTTCATTTATTATTGGGGAGGTATCCTTAACTCATCCCAAATAATTAAACTTTTTTTCATTTCTTTTCTCCTACTAGCCGGCCTGCAACCGGCTAGTTTTTTTGTCATCAATTCTAGTTTTTTTTGAAAATCCTGATAATTCCAAGGCGTAATCACAGCCGTTGAAATTGCATTGCTCACCCCCAAAAAAAGTTGTAATTAAAACTTTTTGGGGGTTGTTTGCGCTAAGACGTGTAAAGCGATTTGATTTGCTTGAGAAATCACTCGTGGGTTGGTTCCGGGGCGACTAGAAACTGCTGTTAAAAATTCTAAGCCTTCAACGGGAATCCCGTAACAATACAGATTTGGGTGAGTTTGCTGAGAATTTACTTTAACGAGATGCGTGTTGGGATCAATATCAATGGCGCCAAAGTGCTCTTCGCGGCCATTAATCATTAAATGGTATGGTTGAATCAGTTTTTGGTGGACTAAGTTTTTGATTAATGCACTTTGACTGTAGCGGATGTCGTTGCTTGGAATTCGTGCTTCAATTAAGTAGTCGGCACGATAAGTCATTGGATTATGAGGGGTACCAACTTCAAAATGATGAGCGACCGTTTTGGTTTGAAGGGGGCCTGGAATAAACGTAATGAAGCCCGCCTCTAAAAGTGCTAATAATTGCCGGATGCGAATTAACGGGGGGCCAATACTTAAAAAGCCATTAAATTTAACGAAATTTCCCCAAAAATCTTGGAGGTATTCTTCGGGTAAAAGAAGCTGATGGTCAACGATAAAGTGGACAGGAGCCCGTAAATCTTTTAACGCATCAAAAGCAGCAACTAACGGTCCATTCAGCGTCCCTTTACTGGCTTCCATGATATCTTTTTGGAGGTAATGGCGAATAAATTGATGATATGTCTCATCTTTTTTCACAGTAGGATAAAAAAGCTGATCCCAATTTAATTGTTCTTCTTTAGTCATCGCAAATTCTTGTAACACTCCCGGGTCATCTGGATTTTGGAGAAAACGTTCTTGGAAATGTTGAATCTGTTCAGGTGGTGTATGGTTTTCTGCAAGTAATTTTGTATAGTAAACATACTCGAGTTCATGGCGGAGTGCTTGTAAAAAGTGTTGGCTATTGCCGGGTTTGGCGGTCCAACTTTTCAGTTCTTCCGAGGTGAGAAAGTGTGGTACGACTTGTTCCCCCAAAGCTTTTTCATTTTTGCCACGCGCATGATAAGGCAAGCCGCGACGGGACCCCACAATTAAATGGACTTCTTGACCAGATGCGTAATACTGAAGCTGTCCATTCGTTTCAATAAAGCGTCCGCCACGCTCTAAAAACAAGCGACCAATGTAATCGAAGAAGGTTAGGCCTAACCCTCTTAAAATAACGTTTTCTTTAGGTGGTATCTGTTCGATTGAAACGTCAGCAGGATTGCTAGGTTGTTGATAAAAAAGGTGATGTTTATTGGCGTAAGCCGCTAGTTTTTGTTCTTCGGTAGTGAGCGCTAGGGGTAAGTGACCCAGGGCTAATAAAACACAGTCAGCATCAATAACTACCTGATCACTAATAACCTCCCAACCAGTGTTTTTTGGGCGCAGATTACTAACAGCGGTTTGATGATAAGTAATTGTGAGATCTTCAGATTGTTTTTTTAATAGTTCAGTGAAAAACCAACGTTGATATTCGCCATAAAAATAACGCGGACAACAATCATTGGGGCCTAAATTTTGAGCGAGCTGTAAGCATTTTTCTCGTAATTTTGGTGGATAGTTCGCAAAAAAAGCAGGAGCTAATTCTTGACTCCAAGTAAAGAGATTCGGTCCAGGGACGATTTTCCCGCTACCATGTAAGGAATCATCCGTAAAGAGCGTGACTTGGCAACTGATACTATTCATCAGTAAATCGTCGGATTGATCTTGACGCCAAATCGTCCCACCAATCCCCGTTGGATCAAAAAGGTGGAGCGCTAGTTTTTGATTTTGGTTATGAACCAAACGTTCTACTAGGTGAAGTCCGCGCGGTCCGGCGCCAACGATGATAATTTTCATAAATGCACCTCCTGATTCACGTTAGTCGTTAACTTTAGTGTACGAAAAAAGTGATTAAAGCTAAAGAAAAAACACTTGTTGCGCAATGAATAAAACTAGTTAGCGAAACGTTGCGATTAGATTGTTTTTAATTTCTCTTAATGTTTTCAAATTAATTTTTGCTAGTGACTTTCGAAGGTGAACGCTCGGAATCAGTAGGTAGTAGCGGAAAAGCGGCGAGTTTATTTGTCAGAAAATTTGTTGACAAACAGAAAAAATATGCTATGATTCACTTAATTAAATTTTGATGAGGTGGGAATGATGAGAAAAACTAAACGAAATCGCCGTGTTTTACTGATCTTGATGATGCGTAGCAACATGATGTGTCTTGACTCATCATGTTCTTTGGCATATCCATAAGTGGGTTTGTGGAATTTGGCCAGAGGACTTGATAACTTGTTTATCAAGTCTTTTTTTATCAATTTAATTGGTTAGATGTACATAGGGGGACGTCGGGCGTTTTTTGAAAAGGGGGAAGGGGTATGAATATTCAACAATGTCGTTATGTTGTGGCGATTGCTAAAGCGGGGAGTTTTAGTGAAGCGGCTAAAGCGTTGTATGTAACACAACCGAGTCTTTCAAGTTCTGTTAAAGAATTAGAGAGTAGTTTAGGGGTAAGTTTGTTTTTACGTTCGAAGGCAGGGGTTCGTTTGACGGAAGAAGGCAGTGATTTTTTAACGTATGCGAATCGCATTTTGTCTCAAGTCACGGTTTTAGAAAATCGTTATCAGAGTGAGTTCAAGAAAAGTTTTACGGTGGCTACGCAGCATTATGACTTCTTATCACAACCATTTTTACAAGTAACCGAAGCGTTTAAAGAGCAATATCAAAATTTTCATATCATCGAAACGACAACCAGAAAAATTTTAGAAAGTGTTCAAGATTTTACGAGTGAATTAGGAATTTTGTATTTGGATGAGAGCAACCGTAAAGTGCTTGAACGCTATTTTCAACAAGAAGGTTTGCATTTTGAATCGTTAGGTGAATTTGCCACGCAGATTTTTTTACGGAAAGATCATCCGTTGGCTTATAAAAAAGAAATTACGCGTAAAGATTTAGCATTGTATCATCAAGTCCGCTTTACGCAAGAAGAACAAGGAACCACGGATTTTGATGAAGATCCCATCGAGGTGAATGATCAACAGTCTGTTTTATATACGAATGATCGCGGGACCTTGATGAATTTACTTTGTGAATCCGATGCCTATGCCTCAGGGTTAGGGATTGTCGATGGTTTTGTGAATCAGCACATCGTCTTACGCACGTTGCAAAATCCAGTCATCCATACGTTAGGCGTTGTAACCAATGAAAAACGGATGGCGACCCCGATTGCCACCGCCTTTGTCGAAAATGTTAAGGCGACGTTAGCCAAGCGGGTGAAGGAAATTGCCAGTTAACAAATCGTACCTAGCACAAGCTAGCGATAATAATTAGGAATTTAAGGAGTGAACCAAGCATGACCCAGAGATTTGAAACAGTCCAATTACACGGCGGCCAAACCGTGGATCCAACAACCGGCAGTCGCGCCGTTCCGATTTATGAAACAACCTCATATGTGTTTAAAGATGCCGAACAAGCAGCCGACCGTTTTGCCCTAAAAGAACCCGGCAATATCTATACGCGAATTACCAATCCAACGACCGCGGTTTTAGAAGAACGCTTGGCGTTGTTAGAAGGTGGTGTAGGGGCATTAGCCACCGCGTCTGGTTCAGCCGCGATTACCTATGCGATTCAAAACTTAGCGAGTGCTGGCGATCACATTGTTTCCGCCTCAACGATTTATGGTGGCACGTATAACTTGTTTGCGCACACATTGCCAGACTTTGGAATTAAGACGACCTTTGTTGATCCAGAAAAGTTAGCAGAATTAAAAGCAGCCATCAAAGAAAATACCAAGGCCGTTTTTTTGGAGTCCCTGGGAAATCCCAATATTACGGTTGTTGATTTAAAAGCCATCAGTGAGATTGCTCATGAAGCTGGAATCCCTGTTATCGTGGACAATACCTTTGCGACACCATACTTGTTCAAGCCGTTTGAGCATGGTGCGGACATCACTGTTTATTCGACAACAAAATATATTGGTGGCCACGGCGTTGCTTTGGGTGGAGCGATTGTTGACTCGGGGAAATTTGATTGGACGAACGGTAAATTTCCTAAATTAGTTGATCCAGACCCGAGTTACCATGGCATTTCATGGACCGGGGCAATTGGAGCAGCAGCCTATATTATTCGCGCACGCACCATTTTGTTACGTGATACGGGAGCGGCGATTTCACCGTTTAACTCTTGGGCGTTATTACTGGGATTAGAAACCTTGTCATTACGGATGGAACGTCATGTGGAAAATGCCCAAAAAGTCGCGGAATTTTTAGAAAACCATCCTAAAGTTGCTTGGGTGAAATATCCCACGCTTAAGAGTAGCCCGTATTTTGATATCGCGCAAAAGTACTTCCCGAAAGGAACGAGCGCCATCTTCTCATTTGGCTTAAAGGATGGTGCGAATGCAAGTAAAGAACTTTGCGGAAATACGGAAATCTTCTCGTTATTAGCAAACGTGGGCGATGCGAAATCATTAATTATCCATCCATCCTCAACGACCCACTCACAATTAAGTGAAGCAGAATTGTTGGCAGCAGGAATTACACCAGAAGCGATTCGCATTTCAGTCGGAATTGAGAATGTAGCGGATCTAATTGAGGATCTCACCCAAGCCTTAGCAAAAATTTAGCAGTGACCGTAATTAAGATTCGTTTAAGTTGCGGAGAAATGTTGGTTCAAAAAATAACTATCCTGATGTAGGGGTGGTTATTTTTTTGGCATAAGGAGTAAACGAACTGCATTCGGTTGAAGCTTGCGAGGTGAAACATTAATATTTTCTGAATTGTTTTCAGTTATTTTTCATTTTGTCAAGCGTTTCGCTATAGCTATTTGCTATCAAGTGATAGGCAAAAGCAATCCCGTAAACTGTTGTATTAGAAAACAGTGAGTTATATAATAGCTTCACAAATGAATATGTAATTATTAGTGTTATGTAACGAGAGGAAGAACGAAATGGATTTTCAAGTTATCCAAGAACATATCCCCGCTTTTCAAGAAGCGCTAATCTTGACGTTTTACCTCGGCTTGATTGGGATAGTCTTGTCGTTAATCGTCGGCTTTTTGGTAGCGTGTGTTCGTTTTTTTCACGTCCCCATTTTGGCGAAGGTTGCGAGTGTCTATACCGAACTGGCCCGCAACACCCCGCTGTTGATTCAATTGTTTTTCTTGTATTATGGTTTACCAAAGATCGGGATTCCAATGGGCAAAGAGGTAACAGCTATCGTGGGTTTAACCTTTTTAGGTGGGGCGTATATGGCTGAAACTTTTCGGGGGAGCTTTGAACAAGTTCCCAAAGTCCAAGTTGAATCTGGGCGCTCCTTAGGTTTTACGAACTGGCAATTAGCGCAACAAGTTATCTTGCCACAAGGTCTACCACTCGCCATTCCGAGCCTTGGTGCGAATGCGATTTTTCTTTTGAAAGAGACATCCGTCTTTAGCGCGATTGCGATTATGGATTTGACCAACACGGCCAAAGACTTAATCGGCATGTATTATATGACCCGAGAATTTCTATTCTTGTTGGTGGTCAGTTATGCGATTATCATTTTACCGATGATTGGACTTATCACCTTGTTTGAACGGAGGTTCCGTTATGCATGAGTTAGGCATTAAGGTCTTGTTTGAAGGTAACAACCTAGAACGACTAGCACTCTCAGTCGTTTTGGTGATTAAGTTATCGGGAATTTCTTTAGTACTTGGCTTAGCTTTGGGAATTATTTTTGGCATTATCCGAACGAGTAAGAATTGGTTTGTCAAATTGCTTTTCAAAATCTATCTTGAAATTTTCCGGATTGTCCCATTGTTAGTTTTACTGTTTGTATTTTACTATATTTTGCCAGAGATGACGGATTCTTCAATTTCCAATGAAGTTGTTTCGGTGTTGGTCTTCGTCTTGTGGATTTCAGCTGAAATGAGTGATTTGGTTCGTAGTGGCATCCAAAATGTCAGTCAGATTCAAGTCGAAAGTGGCAAAGCAATTGGTTTTAATCAATGGCAGCTTTATCGCTATGTTTTATTACCGCAAGGATTAAAACAAGTCATTCCAGCGACGATCAACTTAGTGACGCGCGTTATCAAAACGACGAGCTTATTGATGTTAATCGGAGTTGCCGAAATGATGCGCGTGGGAACGCAAATCATTGAAAATTATACGGTTGAGCAACCGACCGTGAGCTTATGGATTTATGGGTTGATTTTTTGCTTGTACTTCATGTTATGTTATCCACTAGCGCGCTTAGCAACGTATTTGGAAAAAGAAAGGGTGTAAGTATGTCAGATATTATGGCAGTCAAAAATTTGGTGAAGAAATTCGGCGAGAAAACCATTCTTTCCGACATTGATTTAACCATTGAAGCCGGTGAAGTGGTCGTCTTAATCGGACCTTCTGGTAGTGGGAAAAGCACTCTTTTACGTTGTTTAAACGGCTTGGAAAACATTGCCGCGGGTGAAATTTATTTTGATGGAACGTTACTCAAGCAAGATGAAAAAAGTTGGCAAAAATTACGTCCTGAAATTGGGATGGTATTTCAGAGTTATGATTTATTTCCCAACAAAACAGTGTTAGAAAACTTGTTAATCGGACCGGTCAAAGTGCAAAAACGTGATCCCAAAGAGGTGGCGGTAGAAGCACTCGAATGGTTAGAGCGGGTTGGGCTGAAAGAACGCGCGCAGGATTATCCGAGGCAATTGTCTGGGGGGCAAAAGCAGCGAGTAGCCATTGTCCGCAGTTTATGCATGAATCCACGAATGATGCTGTTTGATGAAGTCACCGCTTCGTTAGATCCTGAGATGGTGCGTGAAGTTCTTTCGGTAATTTTAGAACTAGCGAAGACAGATAAAACGTTGTTGATAGTGACTCACGAGATGGGTTTTGCGAGACAAGTCAGTGATCGCGTCGTCTTTATGGCCGATGGTAAAATAGTTGAAACCGGCTCAAGCGAACAGTTTTTTGAACAACCACAAACACAGCGTGCCCAAGATTTCTTACAAAGTCTTGATTATACGAATTTATAAAAAGGGAGAGTTTTAAATGAAAAAGAAAATTTTATTAGGGTTAGCATCAGTTTTAGCGATTAGTACATTGGCAGCTTGTAGTTCGAGTTCTGCCGACAGCAAAGAATCAACGGATGAGCAATCAGCAATTGAAGAGATTAAAGAGCGTGACACGCTAAAAATTGCGGTCTTTGGTGATTTGTCACCGTATGGTTATATTGACGATGAAGGTGAAAATCAAGGATACGACGTGTATTTAGGGAAACAACTAGCCAAAGACTTGTTGGGGGATGAGGACAAAGCTGAGTTTGTAGTCGTAAATGCCGAAGAACGTGTGGATGCATTGAAATCAAACAAAGTCGATATCGTCTTAGCTAACTTCACGAAAACCGATGAGCGTGCCAAAGTCGTCGATTTTGCTGATCCGTACATGAAAGTCGGTATCGGTGTGGTTTCACCAAAAGATGCCGCTGTGACAGATGTTAAAGATTTAGATGGTAAAAACTTAATCGTGAATAAAGGAACTACTGCAGAAACATATTTTGCTCAAGAAAACCCTGAAGTCAACTTAGAAAAATATGAATCGAAAGATCAACAGTTCCAAGCTTTAACGGATGGACGTGGCGATGCATTAGCTGATGATAATACTTACCTTTATGCTTGGGTGAAAGAAAACCCAGACTATGAAGTTGGAATTAAAGAAATCGGTGAAGTTTCAACCATCAACCCAGGAGTGAAAAAAGGCAATACAGAATTACTAGATTGGGTCAATGAAGATATAGAAAAATTAGCTACTGATGGATTCTTCGAAAAAGCTTATGATGAAACATTGAAACCTTTCTTTGGCTCAGATATTAAAGCTGAAGATGTAATTATTATAGACCAAGACTAATCGTCAGTTAGAATAAATTTCCTTGTAAAAAAGGAGCACATAGAATAAAACAGGAAAAAGATGCAGAAGTAGCTCAGCTACTTCTGCATCTTTTTGTTAAAATAGAAAGAAAAGGGACGTGGTGAGCTGAATGGTAGGGGTTGTTTATTTTACGGTAATTGTCTTAGCGAATGCGATTGGTGCGATTTCTGGCATGGGTGGCGGTATCTTAATTAAGCCACTCTTTGATTTAATTGGTATCCACAGTGTCAGTGAGGTCTCTTTTTACTCGACAACGGCTGTTTTTACGATGGCGTTGGTTTCGACTATGCGTCACTTAGCTAGTGGCAAAAAATTTGCTTGGCCGATTGTTATTTGGGTATCACTAGGCGCGGTCCTTGGGGGGATTTTAGGTAATGTGGTCTTTGACTCTTTATTGTCGTTCTTTGAAAAGGCTGAGCAGGTGACCTTGGTGCAAATTTTACTGACAATAGTGACTTTGCTCTTTGCTTTTTGCTACACGCGTTATGAATGGCCGCATTTTCATTTTCGGACCAAGGGAATGTATTTGATTTGTGGCTTAATTCTAGGTTTTTTTGCAAGTTTACTTGGCATTGGTGGTGGACCAATCAATGTTTCCTTATTAATGTTGCTCTTTTCATTGCCGATTAAGGAATCGACGATGTACTCGATTGGTATTATCTTTTTCTCGCAACTTGCGAAATTAACGACCATCGCTGTTACGATTGGTTTTGGTCAATATGACCTAGGTATCTTGTTTTATGTGATACCAGCGGCCGCAATCGGTGGCTTACTTGGAGCGCGGTTAAGCAGTGTCTTACCAGCAGAAAAAGTTACTTTTGTTTTTCAAACGGTGATTTTGCTGGTCTTAGGGATTAATCTTTATAATGGGTTGAATATCCTCATATAGAAAAAAACACGATACAGAAAAATTCTGTCCCGTGTTTTTTTTATTCTTTAAGCGATTTTGGTTGTTCCGCTACCGATATGCGCCACGTAAAATTCGGGTACATAACCAACTACATCTAAGTATTTATCATAAACCGCATTTTTAAATTCAGGAATGTTTTCTTCTTTGACTAAGGCGATTGCGCAGCCTCCAAAACCGGCGCCTGTCATCCGTGCACCTAGCACACCTGGTTGAGCTTGAGCTGTTGCAACTAAGGTATCTAACTCAATTCCGGTTACTTCATAGTCGTATTGCAAGGACTCGTGAGAAGCATTTAGTAATTGACCGAACGTTGTTAAATCCCCTTTGACTAAGGTCGCTTTGGCTTTTAATGTCCGTTGATTTTCAGTGACGGCATGTTTGGCACGTTTGATTAACGTCTCATCACCAATTGTCGTTTTTAGCTCTTCAAAAGCAGCTTCATCTAAATCACCGAGTGAGTTAATCTCAACGACTTGTTGTAAGCGAGCTAAGGCTTCTTCACATTCGCTGCGGCGTTCATTGTATTTGGAATCGGCTAATTCACGTCGTTTGTTGGTATTCATAATCACGATGGCATGACCGTCTAAAACGACCGGCACCATTTCATATTTCAAAGTGTTGGTATCAAGTAAGATTGATTTGTCGATTTCCCCAAACCCAATCGCGAATTGATCCATGATACCAGAGTTAACACCAATGTATTCATTTTCCACTTTTTTCCCTGTTTGTACTAATTCTAAACGGTTGACCGACAAGTTAAATAAGTCTTCGGCAACTACCCCGACTAGTAATTCTAAAGAAGCGCTACTTGAAAGTCCCGCACCATTGGGAATGGTCCCTTCCACTAATAATTCAAAACCGTGATCTAATACGTGTCCGGCTTCTTGTAATTTTAAAAGCATTCCTTTGACATAATTGGCCCAAGAGTCGGCTTTGTTATAAGTTAAGTCGTTGACTGAGAAGCTAATCACACCAATTTCTTCAAAGTTGGTTGAATAAACCAACACTTTGTCATCTTTTCGAGGGCTTGCTACACCAAACGTTCCGTAAGTGATGGAAGCCGGGAAGACGTGGCCTCCGTTGTAGTCAGTATGTTCGCCAATTAAGTTAATGCGACCTGGCGAAAAATATTGCGTGGTTTTTTGAGGGCCGAAAATTTCGGCGAATTTTGTGTTTAATTCTCTTTTGATTTCCATTTGAAAAATTCCTTTCGAAGTCCATAATTTTAGTGGGGTAAGAATTTAGTGATTTGAAATGCCGTTGTTACGGTATATTTTTCGTTAGCCGGTAAGACAATTGAGCCGAACTGACGAAATTGTTCGGCACCAGGTGCTACCTGGGTTTCAAAGGTGATGCCACCATGATGGGCTAATTTTTTCCCATGCATTTCTGGGGTCTGTTCACCAAAATTAGCAGTAAAGATGACCACGCTAGGAGCGGTGGTGGTGATATCAATTTTGACATCTTGTTTGGGACTAATTAAGGAAGCAGCTAAATGATCTAAGCCCGTTTCTTTTAAAAAGAACGGATGATCAATGCCATCGACTAAATTTTTTTGAGAGTCATCAGCGGCAAAGGTTTCAGCTAATTTTTTCTCACTAGAAAAATCAAAGGCACTGTTTGTTAAGGGGATTTGCTCTCCTGTTGGAATACTATCTGGTTTTAGACTAGCAAAGGTCTGGCTATTAATAAAGAGGTAATGCTCATCAATCGCAACACTCGGGTCGCCCGTTAAATTAAAATAGACATGATTGGTCGGGTTAAACAACGTGTCTTGATCGCTAACACCAGTAATTTCAGCAATCCAAACATCCTCTTGGGTTAAGGTATATGTTGCGCTAGTTGTTAAGTTTCCGGGAAATCCGTGTTCACCGTCAGGACTTTGGTATGTAAAAGTCACACTCAGAGCATCGGTTAATTCAATAATTTCATAGGACCATTTTTTACTTTCAAAACCAGGGGAACCACCATGGAGATTGTTACCGTTTTGCTCATCAGTGGTGACTTGATACGCTTGCTTGTTAATGGTGAATTGCCCACCTTGAATTCGCCCAGCTGTTCGACCGATGGTGGCGCCGATGTAAGCATCTTTTTCTAAGTATTCTTGTGCTTGATCAAACCCTAAGACGAGTTCACGTTTCGTTCCGGCGATAAGGGTCTGTAAGCTAACGATTCGAGCGCCTAAATCAGTGACGCTTAAAGAAGTTCCATTTGGATTGGTTAAGGTAATCAGCGTATAGCCAGCACCAAAAGCTTGTGTGTTGACAGTGAATTCCTTAGTCATGAAGATTCCTCACTTTCATTTAGTAAAATGTTTACTTGGAGTGTAAAGTTGACGCATAGCAGGGGTTCCTACTATGCGCAAGGGGTTACTCTGCAAGAGCTAATTCATCTCCGGAAGTTGTAACAAGACTTTCAGAGGTTAATTTTTCTTCTAGTTCTTTTACAATTTGTGCATGTTTTTTCTCAGTCAAAGTGATTTTCCAAGCAAAGATTACGGCTGAGAATAGCATGAACGCTGCGGGTAAATAAAAGGCATAGGTGTTAAACGTGTGGATGCCGTGAGCGGTGATATCAGCTGCCGTTGCGCTACCAGTCATTCCTGAAGCGACAGCGACAAAACCAACAATCCCATTTGATAAGGCACCGGCAACTTTATCCATTAGCGGACGAAGAGATAAAGTCACGGCTTCGTTACGGACACCATTCTTCCATTGGCCATACTCAACTGAATCGGTAATGGTCATTAAAGCCGATAAGAAAATCAATTGTTGTGGGAAATAGAATAAGATTAAACCGCCAATGACAATCGCTAAATTTTGACCAGCAAGAGCAAAAAGGGCGTAAGACAGAGTCATGGAAGCAATCCCGCCGATATAGACAAAGCGACGTGAGAACAATTTCGTTAAAGTCGGAAACAAAGGAACGGCGATAATCCCTAAGATGGCTGCAACTAAACCAACAATCCAAAATGAACCAGGTGCAGCTAAGACATATTTGAAGAAATAGAACAGTAACGCAGTTGTCGCAACGTTGGCAATCGCATACGCAATATAAGCTAATGACAACCACATTAATTGATCGTTTTGACCAATCGCTGTAAAGATTTGTTTAACGCTGGCTTTTTCTTTGGGTTCTTCACGGATAACACTTTTGGTTTCTTTCGTAAATAAAGACGTCACAACGGCTGAACCACCAGAAACAAGTGCTACAATGACTGCAAACCAGAACCAACCGGCAGCCCCTTGTTCGTGCTGACCAGTCATCAGATACGTAAAGAAAGTCACGATTGGGACAACGATTAATGTCGTTCCGTTAGCACCAAGAGAAGAGCCAAAACGAGCAAATGTTGCTAATTTTTCACGCTCTTTTGTTTCGGTACTTAGAGCAGGAATCATTGACCAAAAAGCGATATCTTTAAATGAATAGAAACTGTCTAATAGAATAAAAACGATTGCAAAAGCCACAATGAATAGCGTAGTATTTGAAGTAGCTAAACCAAAGAAATTGGTAAAGATACAGATGAGAAAGAATGAGCTGACTAAGCCACCAATCACGAGCCAAGGTTTAAATTTCCCGAATTTAGAGCGGGTATTATCAATGACACCACCAATTAATGGATCGAAAACAATTTCCACTAAACGGATTCCAACTACTAAGCTAGTCACTAAACCGATCATTTTGGCTGTGGTAGCTTCGTTCGCACCGGCAAACATCGAACTAGTAACAAAGACCATAAAGTAAGTACTTAATGTGACATAAAACATGTCGTGCCCGAAAGCACCAAAAGCATAAGCGAGACGTTGTTTGGTTGTTTGTTTCATTTCTCTAAGCTCCTTTTTTATTGTAACAATTTCAGTTTGCGCAAAACTTGGTAACAAATTATTTGTTGAACTCATCATAACAAGAAACCGCTTACTAGAAAGTGGTTTCTTGTGATAAGGTTTTAACTAAATGTTGCATTTACTAAAAAATTTATCAACTAATTCGTTAATAAGGAGGACATAATGGAAAAAGCGATTTATTTTAGGAAAGAACAACGCTATTTATCGAGTGAACTTTATTTTTTGTTTTGTGGTGTTTCCCAAACCTTACCGTTTCATTCGTTTGGTCCGGCGATTCGGGAAAATTATATCCTCCATATTGTCTTAGAGGGCAAAGGGGTTTATTTTGTTAAAGAGCAGCAGTATCACTTGAAAAAAGGGGATATTTTTTTGATTCGGCCTGGAGAAACGACTTTTTATCGCTCGGATGCCGAAGATCCTTGGGTGTATGCTTGGTTGTCTTTTGGTGGTAAAGTTGCCGATGAGATTATCACGCACAGTGAATTTAAAGCAGATGGGTGCACGATGGTTTCCACCGATACGAAACCCTATATTGATATTATTTTGGCTTGTTTTGATTATAAGGAAGGCTTAATTGAAAATGAGGTGAAGCTCAATGAGTTAACCTATCGTTTTTTAGGCGTACTTTTAAATGACTTAGGTCAGTTAGATTTGGGGAGTCAACGGCGTTTCTCGCGTTTGACGGTTGAAGCCGTTGATTTTATCCGACAACATTATTTTGAAGAAATTACGATTACTGAAATCGCCAATCATCTGGCGGTTAATCGTAGCCACTTATCGCGAGTCTTTAAAAATTATCTCGATATGTCCATTCAAGAATTCTTAATTGGTGTACGGATCAATCGAGCAGCAAGTCTTTTAAGCGCCACGGAAGAAACGGTTGAAGCAATTGCGTTTAAAGTTGGGTTTAATAGTTTAGTTGTGTTTAGTCGAATGTTTAAAAAATCAACCGGAGAAACCCCGACGCAATATCGAAACCGATTGAAAAAAGAAGAAATTACGCAAGTTTCAGCACAAGACATTAAGCAACTACTGGAAAGTCAGTCGACGGTTTCGCGCGCCACCTAATTTGAAGTAAAGTTTTGAGGAGCGAAGCAAACGTATTTTTAAAGAAAACGCTTGCCAAACTAGAAAGCGCGTGTTACTTTTTATTTACTAAAACATTTACTAATCGAGTTTACTAGGAGGTAGGCAAATGGCAACATTGGTTCTAGGTGGTGCAGGCTATATTGGCTCTCATGGGGTCGCGCAATTAATTGAACAAGGCAAAGATGTGGTGGTAATTGATAATTTAGTAACTGGACATCGTCAAGCCGTGGATGAAAAAGCTCGTTTTTATCAAGGGGATGTGCGTGATGCACGTTTTTTGCGCAGTGTTTTTGAAAAAGAGCAAATTGATACTATTTTACACTTTGCCGCCTTTTCATTAGTTGGTGAATCGGTGGAACAACCCTTAAAGTATTTTGAAAACAATACGTATGGCATGCAAGTCTTATTAGAAGTCATGAATGAATTTGACGTCAAAAAAATTGTCTTTTCTTCAACAGCGGCAACGTATGGCGAGCCAACGGCGTTTCCGATTTTAGAAACCACGCCCACCAATCCGAAGAATCCGTATGGGGAAAGTAAATTAATGATGGAGAAAATGATGAAGTGGTGTGACAATGCCTATGGGATGCGCTATGTGGCTTTGCGGTATTTCAATGTGGCCGGTGCCAAGATTGATGCTTCAATTGGTGAAGATCACTCGCCAGAAACGCATCTCGTGCCGATTATCTTGCAAGTGGCCAATGGTACGCGTGATGCCTTAACGATTTTTGGTGATGATTATGACACGCCTGATGGCACCTGTATCCGGGATTATGTGCAGGTGGAAGATTTAATCGATGCGCATCTGAAGGCTTTAGCGTATTTAGAAGCTGGCAACGAAAGCAGTGTCTTTAACCTTGGGAGCAACAATGGTTATTCGGTCAAAGAGATGTTAGCAGCGGCCAGAGTTGTGACTGGCAAAGAAATTGCCGCTAAAATTGGTCCGCGCCGAGCAGGGGATCCATCACGCTTAGTCGCTTCAAGTGCCAAAGCCAAAGAGATTTTGGGCTGGGAACCACAATACACAAATATTAAAGATATTATCCAAACCGCTTGGAATTGGCATCAAAGTCATCCAAATGGTTATGATGACCGAGGTGAAAACAATGTCAATTAGTCAAATTGTTACGGATTACATTACACTAGCCATTCAACATGGTGTGGGCACGGAAATCGATCGCAATTATTTACAAAATCGCTTGTTAAGTTTAATTGGTGAAACAACGCTTGAAAAAACGCAAATTGCACCTGTTTCAGCGACTGGTTTGGAACTAACGGAAAGGTTGCTTGCAGTCGCTGTGAACAATGGCGTGATTGCCGATGAAATTACCGCACGTGATATCTTAGAGGCGAAATTAACGGATTTATTAACGCCAGCACCGTCTGTGGTTAATGGAATCTTTTCGCGTTACTATCAAAAAGACCCACAAGCCGCGACGGATTACTTTTTTGAATTAAGTAAAAATAACAACTACATCAAAACAAAAAACATCGCCAAAAATATTGTCTTTGAAACGGATACCGCCTATGGCACCTTAGATATTACGATTAATTTATCCAAACCTGAAAAAGATCCTAAGGCGATTGCGGCAGCAGTTAATCATACAAGCGTTAGTTATCCGAGCTGTTTGTTGTGTATGGAAAATGAAGGATACGAAGGTCGATTGGATCATCCAGCTAGAACCAATCACCGCATTATCCGTCTGAATGTCGCTAATGAAAAATGGGGCTTACAGTATTCACCCTATGCGTATTACAACGAACATTGCATCGTGCTTTCGGAAGACCATCGCCCGATGAAAATTAGCGCGAAAACCTTTGAACGCTTACTTAAAATAACGCAAGAACTACCGCATTATTTTGTCGGTTCAAATGCGGATTTGCCAATTGTTGGCGGTTCGATTCTGACGCATGACCATTATCAAGGGGGACGTTATGAGTTTGCAATGGAAAAAGCGCCCGTTGAAAAACAAATTGAATTAGCTGAATTTCCAACGATTCAAGCAGGAATCGTGAAATGGCCGTTGTCCGTTTTACGTTTAAATGGGACTGAAATTGACGCATTAGTCGCTGCTGCCAATCACATTTTAGAGACTTGGCAAGAATACTCGGATGAGAGTTTAGATATTCGTGCGTTTTCAGCCGATGGAACGCCCCACCATACGATTACGCCGATTGCCAGACGTCGCGGGGAATTATTTGAATTAGACTTAGTCTTACGTGACAATAATATTTCTGAGGAACATCCAGATGGGATTTTCCATCCGCATCAAGATGTTCAACATATTAAGAAAGAAAATATTGGCTTAATTGAAGTGATGGGACTAGCAGTCCTACCACCACGCTTAAAAGACGAGCTAGTGGAAGTTGAAAAGTATTTATTAGCTGAAGAAAACGAATTGGCAGAAAGTCATTTGGTCTGGGCGGATGAAATCAAAGCGAATCATGCAATCACTAAAGAAAATGTGACCCAAGTCGTGCAAGCGGCCGTTGGTGCAGTGTTTGCGCGGGTCTTAGAAGACTGTGGCGTCTTTAAGCGAAATACCTTTGGCCAAGCCGGTTTTGCGCGTTTTATTGAAGAATTAGCGACTATCAAAGAACGTCAAGTGTCATAAAAAATGAGCGCAACTAGTGTGACTGTTTGTCGAACTAGTTGCGCTCATTTTTATTTTGAAGTGGCTTTTCTTAGTGGGTGAACGAGCTTAAACAAGCTACCAACTTGTCCTTTAAACGACATTAAATGTTCAAAGATATCCTCACCATCATTGAGCATTTTCACCGTGACCCAACCGAGAGATTCGGTAATCGCACTAGCCACACCGGCATTAATCGCACCACCGGCAAGGGTGCCAACTGTTGGAACAAACTTTAAGACATTGCTAACTGCACTCCGGCCTAAACTAACTAAGACCAATTCTTTGGAGACGCTTTTGCCAATACTTGCTGTCCATGATTGACCAAAAAGTTTATGCAGTCTGGCCATCATCGTCATTTGAATAGGAACGAGTAAAACCGCATCTGAAAATGGAATCGGAGAAAAGCCGACAATGGCCGCAGTGAGTGAGGCAGCATGGATAATTTGATGACATTTCTTACGAGTGGGTTGATCCACGCCGGTTAGGTAATTGGAAAAGATACTTTCGAATTTTCCTTTGTTTTCAGCGATTTGTTTTTCAGCTAACGCTTTTGATTCGTCATAGGCTTTCAGGAGGGTTGTTGCTATTGGTTTAGGAAGTTTATCGAGAAATTCGTGAAAGAAGGATTGAAATTCTTGGTCAGTTTCGGGAATTTTTTGACTAGATTGAGGGGCACGCTGTTTATCGTTGAACGGTGGTTTAATCATAGTAGCTTCTCCTTTTCATTCCTGATTATAGATAATCTTTAAAACTCTTTTTTTCATTGTAAATGAATTTTATGAAAAAGACTCCTTTATTGTTTGGTGGTTCCTGTAGTTAAGTAGAAGTATAGTTTTTTTTAATTGTTAAGTATAAAAAAACGGTATTTTTCAAAGGGGAATCGGCATGATAGAATGACCGAAATTAAAAACGTTCATTTTGACCATGTTGTTAATCTGGGGAATACTTGTTGGAATATGCTTGTTTTAGTGAATGAATGCCAAGCGAAAAATTTTAAAGGAGAAAAATTAAATGATGAAAAAAAGATATTGGGTTTTGGGAGCCACCGTTATGGCAACTTTATTATGGGGTGTGACGAACACCGTTCATTTAAAAGAAAAAAACAAACAAGTAAGTGAACAAAAGGTGGTCAATTTTGCAGAACCGGCAGAACTACTAACACTTGATACTACGCAAGAAGAAGATTTCACGAGTTTTAATGCGCAAAACCAAGTGCTAGAAGGTCTTTATCAATTGGATAAAAATGATGAAGTGATTCCAGCTGTAGCTAGTAGTCTGCCTAAAGTTTCAGCTGATAAGAAGACGTATACGATTACACTAAGAAAAGATGCCAAGTGGTCAAACGGTACAAATGTTACAGCAAGTGATTTTTTATACGCGTGGCAACGTGCGGTCGATCCTGAAACGGCACCATCTTATGCCAGCTTATTTGTCGACTCAATTCAAAATGCTGCTGAAATTAATAGTGGCAAACTAGCTGCTGAAAAATTAAGTGTCGAAGCGCCAGATGAGCAGACGTTAGTGATTCACTTGATTAAACCCATTCCTTATTTTACCTCACTCTTAAGTTTTGAAACGTTTTATCCCATTAATCAAGAATTTGCGGAAAAGCAAGGGGAGAGTTATGGGACGTCAAGTGCGACCACTTTATATAACGGCGCTTTCACTTTGACTGATTGGGAACAAAATTCTGACACTTGGAGTTATACGAAGAACGAAAAGTATTGGGATGCTGAACACGTGAAAGTTGATCAAATTAATACGTCAGTCGTCAAATCGACTGGAACAGCTTTTAATTTATATGAAGCTGGTGAATTAGATCGTGTGGTGCTTGAAGGCGAGTACGCCAAACAAGCGGTCAATCGCTCAGATTTTCAAAATCAAAATGACACGAAAGTTAGCTACTTACGTTTTAATCAAGGCTCAGATAAAAACTTAGCAAATGTCAATTTACGTAAGGCTATTTCATTGGCTATTGATCGGGAATCATTTGTGGACTCAATTTTAGGTGATGGCTCACTGGCAGCTACCGGGTTTGTGCCAACTGATTTTACAAAAAATCCAACGACAGCTGAAGATTTCCGTAAAGAAAGTGGCACGTTACAAACTTATGATGCGTCAGCGGCCAAATCCGCGTTAGCTGAAGCGAAAAAAGAAACCGGTAAATCAAGATTTACTTTAGATTACATCACAACTGATGCGGATAATAACAAAACTACCGCTGAAAGTTTAGCTGGTCAAATTGAACAAGCATTGCCTGGTGTAACGATTAATATTCAAACTTTACCGAGTAACAACGTCCAAGAACGTTATTTTGATGGGGACTATGATATTGCTTTTGGCCAGTGGATGCCTGATTTTTATGATCCAATTACGTATTTGGATATGTTCACAAGTGATTCAGGCTTAAACCATATCAATTATCGTTCAGCCAAATATGACCAGATAATCAAAGCGGCGACTGATCGTGATGCGACGAATGAAAGCAAACGTTGGGAAGATTTAATCCAAGCGGAGAAAGTTTTACTACAAAAAGACTATGTTATTGCACCAATTTACCAACAAAAAACAGCTATTTTACAAAATGAAAAGGTTAGTGGTGTGGTAAAACATGCGGCGGGTTCACCTTATAATTTCAAATATATTACCGTCAACTAATAAAATTCATATTTAAAAGAGCACTTTGGCTAGGATAAAAATACTAGCCGAAGTGTTCTTTCTTGCGATTGATCAATTGAAATTTGAAATTATAGTTATTTTTAATCGGTAACGATAAAATTTCACAATTATTCAAAGGTCATGACACGTGGTAAAGTTTTTTTAATCTAACTTTTGATTAAAAGAACATAAGGGGATGAGAAAATGAAAAAATTAAAGAGATTACATACATTGGGGTTAGTAACGGTTGTAACGATTAGTGCATTGTCTTTGGCAGGGTGTGGCAAAGAAGAAAGTCAAGCTTCAGAAAAACAAGCTGAGGCGACCTTAAACTTGATTCAATCATCAGATCCGTCTACGATTGATGTCAATGATGCTAGAAATAGTAATGAGTTTTTAGTTTTAAACGCCACTCAAGAAGGTCTGTTTCGTGTTCGTTCTGAAGCTGGTCAAGATAGTTTAGAGTTAGCTGGAGCAAAATCATATGATGTGTCAGAAGATGGCACCGTTTATACGTTCAAATTAAAAGATGCGAAATGGTCGGATGGCAAGGCTGTGATTGCCCAACATTACGTGGATTCCATCGTTCGGGAATTAAATCCAGATAACGCGTTTGCTTATGCGACGTTAGGCTATGATATTGTCGGTGCAGAAGAATACAATACGGGGAAGGGAAAAGCTGAAGATGTCGGTGTGAAAGCCATCGATGATCAGACGTTAGAAATCACTTTGAAACATGAAGTGTCGTACTTCACGAAAAAATTAGCGAACGTTGTCTTTTTCCCTATTCGCTTGGATGCAATTGAAAAAGAAGGCGATGCTGAAAAATGGAAGACCGATTGGCAAGCGCAATTATCCAATGGACCATTCAAAATCAGTGAGTGGAAAACAGATAGTAAATTAGTTTTAGAAAAAAATGAAGACTACTATGATGCTGATAAAGTGAAATTAGATGGCGTAGAACTAAAAACAGTGTCAGAAGATGCGACCGTCAACTCGTTGTTCCAATCAGGTCAAGTCGATGCAGTGATTTCAGCTGGAGCCAGAGTGGATGATTTTGACGCGATTGCCGAGAAATCAAGCCATATCAAAACGAGTGAACAAGCTGGACCATTAGTTCAATTCATTGCCTTTAACCAACATAATGGTGGCACACAAGGCTTATTGGACAACGCAAAAATTCGTCAGGCTATTTCGCTTTCGTTAAATCGTGAAGACTTGAATAAAATCATTGATAATGAACACGCCGAACCAGCCTATAGCTTCGTTCCGGGAAGTGTTTCCGTTGATGATCAAAACTATCGTGATGCAGTTGGTGATACCTTCAAAGCCGAAGCCGAAAAGTATAATACGCCTGAAAAACTTCAAAAACTCTTCCAAGAAGGATTAGCCGAGCTAGGGAAATCAACAGATTTAACGAAAGTTAACTTATCATATTTAACAGTTGGTTCGCCCGAAGGCAATGATACAGCGACGTACTTGCAACAAGTTTTACCAGAAACTTTGGGAATTCAAGTCACAATCGATGGGCAACCTGATAGTGCTGCGTTTATTGAAAAACGAAATAACAACGAATATGATTTATTAGCGAATGGTTGGAATGGTGATTATAATGATCCATCGACATATTTGGATTTATGGTTATCAAATGGTGGTTTCCAAAAATTCTATGGTGGGTATGCAAGTGAAGAATTTGATGCGTTACATCATAAATTAGACAATACGAGTGATACAAAGGAACGGTTGCAGCTATATAGTGATTTAGAGAAGAAATTATTAGTGGATGATTGGGCAGTCGCACCATTTTTATTCAATAGCGATCATATCTATGTCGCAGATAATGTAGAAGGCTTAGAGTTTCCGGTCTTTGGAGCGAGTATCAACTTTAACTTTGCAAGTAAGAAATAATGCAGTTTATGAACCTAGGACATCGGTTACGATGTTCTAGGTTCATTTTTACTAGTTACCCAAAATTGCTAGCTGAAGGATATCTATAGTAAAAAATAATGAATAAAGATAAAAAAACACTATTATTCATTAGAGTGTTCTCATGATAAAGTCATTGAAACACAAGAAATTGGGTTGAAAACAAGGGGGACATAGAATGAAAAAATTGAATCGATTACATACGTTAGGGTTAATAACAGTGGTGACGCTTAGTACTTTGTCACTCGTTGGATGTGGGTCTGAAGAAAGTCAGGCTTCCAAAAAAGCGGAACAGGTTTTAAATTTGGTGCAAGAATCCGATCCAACAACGGTGGATGTCAATGATGTCCGTAATAGTAATGAATTTTTAGTTTTAAATGCTACTCAAGAAGGTCTGTTTAAAGTTCGTTCTGAAGATGGTCATGATGAGTTAGAGTTAGCGGGGGCCGAATCATATGACGTTTCAGAAGATGGAACAGTGTATACATTTAAATTGAAAGATTCTAATTGGTCGGATGGTAAGGCGGTGACGGCACAACATTATGTTGATTCAATTATTCGAGAAATCAATCCAGATAACGCCTTTGCTTACGCGACTTTAGGCTATGATATTGTCGGAGCTGAGGCGTATAACTTAGGAAAAGGGAAGGCTGAAGATGTCGGTGTCAAAGCCCTGGATGAAAAAACACTCCAGATTACCTTAACACATGAAGTCCCGTTCTTCTTGAAGAAATTATCTTCGGTCGTCTTTTATCCCGTTCGTTTAGATGCAATTGAAAAAGATGGGAATAAGAAGTGGAAAACGGATTGGCAAGCACAACTATCCAATGGGGCTTTTAAAATTAAAGAGTGGAAAACAGATAGTAAGATTGTTTTAGAAAAAAATGAAGAATATCGTGATGCGGATAATGTCCAATTAGATGAAGTCAATATTAAAACAGTAGACAACAATGCGACAATTGTTTCGCTATTCCAGTCTGGTCAAGTCGATGCTGTCCTTTCATCAGGCGCAAGTGTTAACGACTTTGATGCGATCGCTAAAGCGAAGGGCACCGAAAGTTCGGTGCAACCGGGAGCGCACGTTTCGTTTCTCGCTTTTAATCAACATAATGGTGGTACCCAAAAATTAATGGACAATGCGAAAATCCGTCAGGCCATTTCTTTAGCCATTAATCGGGAAGACTACAATAAGATTGATGCTAATGGCAATGGGAAAGCGGCCTACAGCTTTGTTCCAGAAAGTGTTTCCGTGGATGTTGAAAACTATCGCAGTCAAGTTGGTGAGATTTTTGAAGAAGAGGCTGCAAAATATGATACACCAGAGAAACTCCAAAAACTCTTCCAAGAAGGCTTAGCTGAATTGGGGCAATCGACGGATTTAGCTAAAGTGAACTTAGTTTATCTGACGGTTGGTTCAGCAGAAGGCAATGATACGGCGACTTACTTACAACAAGTTTTACCTGAAGTTCTAGGTGTGAACGTGACGGTTGATGGTCAGCCAGACAGTGCAGCGTTTATTGAAAAGCGCAATAATAACGAGTATGACTTGTTATCAAATGGTTGGAATGGTGACTTTGATGATCCATCAACGTTCTTAGACTTATGGTTATCAAATGGCGGCTTCCAAAAATTCTTTGGTGGCTATGGCAGCGAAACTTTTGATGCTTTGCATGAAAAATTAGATCAAACCGCTGATACCAAAGAACGGATTCAATTATATAGTGAGTTAGAAAAACAAATTTTAGTGAAAGATTGGGCCGTGGCACCAACGATTTACACGGATACGCATATCTATACTTCTGACAAGGTTGATGGCTTAGAGTTTCCGGTGTTTGGACCAAATATTAGCTTTGACTTAGCTAGTAAAAAATGAGGGGGCTAGGCGATGACAGTAACATATTCCTTATTTCGACGTTTTTTAGAACTGCTGGTTTCGTTGTTTTTGATTGGTTCAGCCACGTTTTTCTTATTAGCGGCGGTTCCAGGGGATGCGCTCTCGGCGCAAACCGATAAGATGCCCGAAAATATCCGGGAACAACTTTATGAAAATTACGGCTTAGATCAACCTGTATTGAGTCGTTATGTGATTACATTAGAAAATGTTGCCCATGGTAATTTTGGCGAATCCTTAGTCACACCGGGAAAAAGTTTAACGGAGGTTTTAGCGGAAAAATTCCCGCCGTCAATTCGCTTAGGGTTGCAACAAATACTCTTCGGGATACCTCTAGGATTACTTTTAGGTGCTCTGGCTGCCGTCTTTAAGAATAGCTGGGTGGATCGTTCAGTGACCGTCTTAAGTCTTTTATTAATTTCAGTCCCAAGCTTGATTATTGGCTTGTTATTACAAAGTTATTTTGGGGGAAAATTAGGCTTGTTCCCAATCATTGGTTGGCCAGAAGGTGAGCAATTATGGTGGGGTGGTTGGGAATTTACGATTTTACCAATGATTGCTGGTGGGATGGGCTATATCGCAGCCTATGCCAGATTATTAAAAAATTCAATGCTTGATGTCTTAGGCAGCGATCATATCATTACGGCGCGAGCAAAAGGGGTTGCGGAATGGAAAATTGTCACACGACATGTGATTCGGAATGCGTTTGTGCCGATTATCACGTCATTACCGTTATCGATTGTTTTTTGTATTACCGGGTCGGTGTTTGTTGAAAGTATTTTTGTGATTCCTGGTGTCGGTCAGTATTTCGTTGAAGCCTTAACAGCACGCGATGTGCCGATTATTTTAGGTGAAACGACGCTACTCGCAGCTATGTATATCGTAACACTGTTCATTACTGATATTTTCTATACGTTGATTGATCCACGAATTTCATTAGTGAAGGAGGGGTAAGATGGAGTATCAAGAAGCAAATCACTTTGTCTTTTTTGAACAACCGGATGTGGAAACTGTGCCAGTGGCCGTGGCTAAAAAAAGTAATACCGCATTGATTTTTAGTAAATTTAAGAAGGATTTATTTTCAACTTTTTGGGTCTTTATCTTAGCGACAATTGTTGCGATTGCCTTAATTGGTCCCCATCTCTTTGATTACAATCCAGACAAGATTGATACTAGTATTCAAAATGTACTCCCGAGTGCGCAACATTGGTTTGGGACAGATAAAATGGGGCGCGATTTGTTTATTCGCACATGTGAAGGGGTGCAAATTTCACTCTTAATCGCTTTAGTTAGTACCTTTGTTTCGATCGTTTTTGGAACGATTTATGGGGCGTTGATGGCTTACTTTGGTGGGACAGTCGATCGGGTGATGATGTGGATTATTCAGGTCTTGAATTCTCTGCCTAGTTTATTGATTACAATGTTAATTCTAACGGTGATGGGCAATAGCATGGTAACAATGTTGTTTGCGTTGACAATTACTTCCTGGTCTCACGCGGCTCGTCAAGCACGTGGGTTGGTCTTACATTTAGAGAGTCTAGACTATGTCGTAGCTGCCAAGATGTTGCATACACCGATTCATCGATTGATTTTGAAACATTTTGTCCCGAATATGATGAGTATCTTAATTTTAGATTTAGGACACAGCATCCCGGCCAATATTTTTGCTGAAGCGGGTTTGAGTTTTTTGGGTATCGGGTTACAACCGCCCAATACGAGTTTAGGGATTTTGATTTCTGAAGGACAGCAACAAATGCTACAACAACCAAGTCAACTGTATATTCCGGTAGCAATTTTAGTGTTGTTAGTTTTTTCTTTCAATATTATTGGCGATGGGCTAAGAGATGCCCTCGATCCCAAATATGCCAAATAAAAATAGAAAAATGAGGGGATGAAAAAATGGTACTTCTCTGGATGGTTGCGCATAGTATCTGTTGGGGGCTGGTTGGGTTAAGTTTAGTTGTGTTAGCGGGTACGATGTTATTTAAAACCCCTAATCCGCAGCAACAATTAGTTAAGGAAAAAATGATGCAACGCTATCCTCAGTTGGCAAAGCGCAAGATAAGTGGATTGAGTTTATTAACGTTAGGTGGTTCGTTATTTTTAGGGACCATTTTGGATGTGTTGTTACCATTATTATAGAAGGGAGAACTAGCTTTGACAGAAGAGATTATTAAAATTAAAAATTTACAAATTTCCTTTCAAGATGGTCAAGGAACACTAAATGCGGTTCGAGGCGTGGATTTGAGTTTGCGACAGGGGGAAACGTTAGCCATCGTCGGTGAATCAGGTTCAGGTAAATCGGTGATGACACGTGCACTCTTAGGGCTACTTCCTAAAACGGCCCAAGTTTCAGCCGAAGAATTAAGTTATCGTGGGGAATCACTGACCAGTCTATCAAAAGCCGATTATCGCAAAATCCGCGGACAAAAGATTTCGATGGTTTTTCAAGATCCATTAAGCGCCTTGAATCCCACGATGAAAGTCGGCGCACAAATTGCTGAAGGGTTACGTGAACATACCAAAATCAGTAAAAAAGCGGCGAAGGCCAAAGTTTTGGAACATTTAGCTGCTGTTGGCATTCCGGAACCAGAAAAAAGTAGCCAAAAGTATCCGCATCAACTTTCCGGCGGGCAACGTCAACGGGTGTTGATTGCCATGGCGCTCATTGAAACCCCCGAAATTTTGATTGCTGATGAACCCACAACGGCTTTAGATGTGACGTTACAAGCGCAAATCTTGCAATTGATTAAAGAATATAAGCAAGAACGCGAGTTGTCGATTATTTTCATCACTCATGATTTAGGTGTGGTGGCCAATATTGCTGATCGTGTGGCGATTATGTATGCCGGTGAAATTGTCGAAGTTGGAACGGCTGAAGAAATTTTTTATCATCCTCAACATCCGTATACTTGGGGGTTATTAGAAGCAGTGCCAGATGGTGATGAACGTGAAGAACTCTTTACGTTAACAGGAACACCACCGAATATGCGCCAAGAGATTGTCGGTGACGCGTTTGCCAAACGGAATCCGTTTGCTTTAGCCATAGATTTTGAAGAAGCACCACCGTTATTTCAAGTGTCTCAAACTCATTTTGTAAAAAGTTGGTTACAAGACACGCGTAGTCCAAGTTATCAACCGCCTAAAATGATTGGGGAGCGGTGGTCGTATTATCACAGTTTGAAGGAGGAGTCGATTGTTCATGAGTCAATTAATTGAAGTGAAAAATTTAGTTGTACGTTATGGTCAAAGTAAAACAGGATTTTTAGCAGTCGATGATGTCAGCTTTGTGATTCCGCAAGGGCAGACGGTCGGCTTAGTTGGAGAATCTGGTAGCGGAAAGACCACTGTTGCCCGAGCGATTGCTGGTATTGGCCCATTTAGTGAAGGGGACATTCGTTACAAAGAGCAATCATTAAGCGCGTTAAAACGAAAAGAAAAGCAAGCCTTCAAAAAAGAAGTTCAGATGATTTTTCAAAATCCATACGAGTCGCTCAATCCCCGGCTCCAAGTGATTGATTTGATTGCTGAAGGGAGCGATAACTTTGGATTAACCAAAAATGCGGAGGAACGTAAGCAAAAAGTCGCCAAGCTCTTACATCAAGTGGGCTTACCGCAAGATGCCTTGTATCGCTACCCCCATGAATTTTCTGGGGGGCAACGCCAGCGGATTGTGATTGCTCGAGCCTTGGCATTAGAACCGAAATTTCTATTGTTAGATGAACCCATCTCTGCGTTGGATGTTTCGATTCAAGCGCAAATCGTCAATTTGTTACGTAAGATTCAAAAAGAACAAAATCTGACCTATTTATTCATTGCTCATGATTTGGCAATGGTCCGTCATATTAGTGATTATGTGGTGGTGATGTATCGTGGAAAAGTCGTTGAAGCCGGCGATGCCCGAACCATTTACCAAAATCCGCAACACCCTTATACCAAAGCGTTACTCTCGGCGGTTCCTTCAACTGATCCAATTAAGGAACGACAGAAAGAATTGTTGATTTATCAACCCGCAGAACAAGCACAGAATTTTGTTCAGGTGAATGAGAATCATTGGGTGTTACAAGCGGTCGAATTGGCTTAACAAGAGCGTATGAACCGACTATTCCCTCAAATTGTTTTACAATTTGGGGAATAGTCGGTTCTTTTGTAATGAGACGATAGTTATTAAATAATTAGCTGGAAAGTTAACTATATGTTAAAATACGCTTAGTAATTAAAAAGAATATGGGGGATTCATTATGACAACAATTAGAACAACTGCACCATTTCGTTACGATACCGTGGGGAGTTTTTTACGCCCTGACAGCTTAAAACAAGCACGGGCGGCCTTTGAAGCTAAGAAAATCACTCGTGAAGAGTTAACGAAAGTCGAAGATGCAGCGATTATTGCGTTAATTCAAAAACAAGAAAAAGCTGGATTAAAAGCGGTTAGTGATGGTGAATTTCGTCGTAGTTGGTGGCACTTAGATTTCTTCTGGGGGCTCAATGGGGTTTCGTATAAAGATGCGAAACGAGGCTATCAATTTGCTGGTGAGGAAACACGTGCTGAAACAGCCACGTTAACTGGCAAAATTTCGGGTGAAAATCATCCAGTGGTTGCTGATTTTAAATTTGTGCAGGCGCATAAATCAACAGGCGTGGAAGTCAAACAAACGATTCCAGCGCCAGCCCAATTTTTCAAAGAATTGTTACGTCCGGAAAACCAAGCCGAAGTGGCGGCCGTTTATCCAAACCAAGTGGATTTAATCACAGATATCGTTAAAGCGTATAAACAAGTGGTGGCCGAACTTTATGCTGCCGGTGCTCGGGTGATTCAATTTGATGATTGTACGTGGGGGATGTTAGTAGCGACTTTACCGGCAGGTGTTGTCACTGAAGGTCGCAGTGAAGAAGAAGTTCGTGAAGCGCTGAAGCAACAATTGGTGACGATCAATAACGCGGTCTTTGCTGATTTGCCAGCCGATTTAACGGTTACGACCCACGTTTGTCGTGGCAATTACCATTCGCACTGGTCAGCTAGTGGCGCCTATGATAAAGTAGCCGATCCGTTGTTTAGTGAAGAAAAGGTTACGGCTTATTATTTAGAGTATGACTCAGAACGCTCAGGTGGTTTTGAGCCATTAGCTAAAGTCACACCAGGCAAATTTGTGGTCTTAGGGCTAATTACTTCAAAAACCGGGGAATTAGAAGACCGTCAAGTCATCATTGATCGCATCCATGAAGCCGCGAAATTTGTCGACTTGGAGTATTTAGCGCTAAGTCCGCAATGTGGGTTTGCTTCAACGGAAGAAGGCAATGTTTTAACCGAGGAACAGCAATGGGCGAAGATTGCCCTTGTGAAGAGTATCGCTGAAGAAGTTTGGGGATAATTTAGCAAAAAATAGTCCATGTTGATTTTGGGATCAACGTGGGCTTATTTTGTCTTTTAGTCTAACAACCAATCAATCAAACTGCGATGTTGTGCTCCAGCCTCATTTTCAAAGAGGCAATCAAACGTGATTGATTTAAATAGGTGTTTAGGAACCGCTTGGAACCAATGTTTGATTCGATTTTCAATATCCATTTACAATACAAAACAATTAAGAATCAATTAATATTCTTCCATGCAGAAATTTGTTAGAATGAAAATCAATAGTTATTTAAATGTGAGGGGGATTATTATGGAAAATAGAGAAAACAGACCCAATGCAGCTATTATTGCACTGCTTCTAACAATGATTATCGGGTTAGCTTATCAGTATCTTGGGAAAATTATCGGACCGGATACGCCAAAAGTACTTTCGTATCCATTGAGCTCGTTGTTTAACTTAGTTCTATGTGGGGCTGTGGGTTACATTTTTATGCGTACACCATTTTTAGAACAATTTAAACATTTTCGTTTCACCACGTTGCTCTGGGGGATTCCAGCGACGATTGCTACGGGCCTTCTTTTTGGTCAACTTTACGTCTATTTAGCGGGGCCTGCGACAGAAAATAATGTGGCGTCAGTGATTACGGTATCGATGGTGCTACTGCGGGTACCGTTTATGTTGATGGGGGAAGAACTCATCAGTACCAATGTGATGATTGCCTTACAAAAGAAAGGGTTTAATTTTACAATTGCATCAATTGTTTGTGCCATTTTGTTTGCAATGTGGCACATTCCCGCTTATGGTTTCGTGCCATTACAATTAATTATCACGATTGTCCCAACGAGATTGGTCTTAAACTATATTTGGAAACGTTCAAATAGTGTATGGGTCAGTTGGATTTGTCATTACGTATTTGATTGCATTAGTTTTCTGCCATTCTTCTTTTAGCTTACGAACTACCTGACAACCAATCAGGTAGTTTTTTTATTAAAGTTAAATTTTTCCAAATCCGCCTTGAGACGTAGGACGTGTTTGCTCAGATATAGTAAAATGAGAACAACCTGATAGAGGTAATGGAGGATTTTACGATGAAAAAGAAATCAATGGCTCTTGTAGCAACTTTACTGATTAGTCCAGCGTTGTTGGGGACAACTGTGGCTTTGGCAGATGAAACGAGCATGGATCAATTACAAGTCAATGCCGTGGCCCTCGGGAATGCCTTAACGCAAAAGCAAGAAGAGTACACGTTAGATAAACTAGGAATTCAAGGCGAAACGCCGATTTATACAACCGATGGAACTGATTTGATGAATTATTTACCAGATAAAGGGTTTACTAGTGATTGGGCGGTTTATAGCTCAGTGCGAATGCAAACGTTAGCTGATGGTGAAGGGATTACGGTTGATATCGCAACGCCTGATAACATCACCAAAATCACCGAAGAGCAATATCAAAATGCGGCGGCAACTGCCGGAATTACCGATGCGAAGTTGACCGTGGCCTCTGCCGTTCCCATCGATGGTTCGGGCGCGTTAGCTGGGGTGTATAAAATCGTGGAAGAATCCGGTGGGGTAATCAACCAAGACCGGGTGGATGTCGCCCAAGATGAGATGGATGTTCTCTCAACAATCACGGAAGAAAACCAAGGCAAAGATGGTTATTCCGATGAAGCGCTAAATGCAGCGCAAGAACAGGCCAAATCAGAGTTAGCTGCCCAAACTGAAGAAGGCGTGAATCTAACCCAAGAAGAAATTCAAGCAACGGTGGAGCAAGCACTGAAAGATAACGGCTTAGACAACATTGTGACGAGTGACCAAGTCGGTGAGTTAACCACTTTAATGAGTGATATGAAAGAAAATAATATTTTTGAAGATTTTGCCAATGAAATTGATTTAACCGAAGCCAAACAACAAATCGAAGAAACATCGCAAGGCTTGTGGGAAAGTATCAAGAATTTCTTTACCGGTATTTGGGATTCAATTACCGGCGGTTCTGAGGATTCAACGGATACTAGTCAATAACGGATAGGAAAGGCCAGGACAAGTCATTGTGCTGGTCTTTTTTTGCGCAATTGGGAGCTAACAAATCAATGTTAGTATAAGAAAAATTGATAGCTAGTGATAAAAAAAAGTAATTTTTTTTATTGAGTGAGGGGTGCTATACTGAGAAAAATAAATTTCAGGTTATTTTACAAAAAAATGAAAAACACTTTGAAAATAATTCGAAAAAAGCAAGCCGAATCATGAAAAAATTGGGGAACTGAACGAGAAACTTATCAAAAGAGCGGAGTGGAAAGATGAAAAAGTGGGGATTAACAACAATTGTAGCATTAGCAGCTGTCGGAGTATTGGGTGCGTGCGGTACAAGTGAGGCTAAGGAAAGTTCGAAAGCAAGCGATCAGAAAGTAAAAGAAGAGGTGGTCGGAGTAGCTCCAGGACCATATGGCGATATGGCAACGGATGTTATTTCACCTCTTTTAGAAGAAAAAGGTTATAAATTAACCACAAAAGTCTTCAATGATTATGTTCAACCAAATAAAGCTTTAGCAAGCGGTCAAATTGATGCTGATTTGTTCCAACATACGGCCTATTTAGAGAAATTTGCCTCAGACAATGATTTGGATTTAACTGTGGTCCAACAAATTCCAACATTAGGGATGGGGATTTACTCAAATAAATTAGAGAGTCTCGATGAAGTAAAAGAAGGGACAACGGTTTCACTAGCCAATGATGCCTCTAATTTAGCACGGACCTTACAATTATTGGAAGATAATGAATTGATTACAATCAAAGGTGATGTTGATCAAACGAAAGCAACACTTGATGATATTGATGAAAATCCAAAGCATCTTGAATTCAAACCATTAGAGGCGGCACAATTAACACGGTCGTTAGATACGGTTGATTTAGCGTTAGTACCGGGGAATTTCTCTTGGGCTGCTGAATTGGATCCTGCAGATGCGTTAGCTTTAGAAGATTTGACGGAAGAATATAAAAACGTCTTTGTTGTAAATACTAAAGACAAAGATTCTGATTTTTCACAAGCAGTAGCAGAAGTGTTAGAAAGTCAAGAATTTAAAGATGCAATTGCCGAATCTGAATTTAAAGATTTTTCGAAACCAGCATTTTGGACGGAATAGCCTATGACCAAAATAGCAATTCATAATTTATCAGTGGTTTTTAAGCAAAAAAAACAGACGATAACAGCCGTTGAAAACATTAACTTACAAGTGAATTCAGGTGAAATATATGGCATTGTTGGCCTAAGTGGGGCGGGCAAGAGTACATTAATTCGGACCATAAATTTATTACAAGTCCCGACGACTGGTAGTATCAAAATTGATGATCAAGAAATTACTCAGTTACGCGGGGACAAATTGCGTCAAACACGGAAAAAAATTGGTATGATTTTCCAACACTTTAATTTAATTACGAATCGAACAATCGGTGAAAATATTGAATTCGCTTTAAACGCAGGGAATTATCCGGTTGAAAAACGAAGTCAACGGATTCAAGCGTTATTAAAACTTGTTGATTTGGAAGACAAGCGTGATAGTTACCCGAATAATCTCTCCGGCGGGCAAAAGCAACGAATTGGAATAGCTCGTGCATTAGCCAATGAACCAGAAATCTTGTTGTGTGATGAAGCAACAAGCGCGCTAGATGTTGAAACCACGGAAGAGATTTTGCGGATTTTGGAACGAATTAATCGTGAATTAGGCATTACGATCGTCTTTATCACACATGAGTTGGAAGTCGCTAAGCGTTTATTTCATCGAATGGCTGTGATGGAAAATGGCCAAATTGTGGAAGAAGGGACAACCTATCAAATTTTTAGTGAACCTAAACAAGCGGTTACGCAAAAACTAGTCGGTCGATACTTGAATTTGACGGTTCCAACTGAAGTCATGTCTCAGTTAAGTCAGGGCGAACTTTTAGAATTGCGTTATCAAGGAGAAAATACGTTAGAGCCGCTGATTTCAAACGTCTCAAAAGAGTTCAATGTCTCAATTAGCATCGTTCATGGGAAAATTGAGTATATTCGCCATGATGTGATTGGGATTTTATACGTTTATATTACGGGGAAGTTTACCGAAATCGAAAAGACTATTGCCAAACTAAAAGCCAACGTGCATTTTGTGCGGCAAGTGACGGAGGAATAAGATGGAGAATACTGTAGAAATTTTACAAAATCATCTACCCAAAGCCTTATGGGATACCTTCTTCATGGTTAGTATCTCGACGGTAATCGGTGTGACACTAGGGACGCTAATTGGCCTATTATTATTTTTAGCGAATAATTCATTATTTAGTCAACACCCAATCGTTCATAAATTGGCGGGCTTCTTAGTTAATGCCTTACGATCGTTGCCTTTTTTGATTTTGTTAGTGACATTGATTCCGCTATTAACGTTACTAATTGGTGATCCGTATACCCCACTAGGCGGAGCGATTGCGTTATCCATTGCAGCCATACCGTTTTATGCTCGAATCTCAGAGAGCGCCTTTGCGGAAGTCAATCCAGGGGTCTTAGAAGCGAGTGTTGCAACGGGCGCAACGACTAGACAAATTATTCGTGAGGTAATTTTACCAGAAAGCTATCCTGCCCTAATTCGCGGCGTGGTGCTAATGATTATCAGCTTATTAGGTTATTCAGCAATGGTTGGAACAATTGGTGCAGGAGGCATTGGGGATCTGGCAATTCAGTATGGCTATTATCGTTATGAAACGGCCATCTTGGTGATTATTATCGTGCTATTGTTAGTTATTGTTCAAATTATTCAATGGGTAGGCGATTTGTTTGCCCGTTATTATACGAAATAGTAGATATAGTTAAGCAGAAGGTCCAAGAAATTTCGTTTGCATGAAATTTCTTGGACCTAAATTGTACTAAGCAGATTAAAATGAGTCATGAGGAGTTTTTTTATGGGGAATCAGTCGAAATTTTTAGTGAATAAAGTAACCGGGGAAGTTGGTTTTGCAGAGTCATTGTATCAACCAACCACGACGCAAGAAGTTGTTCAGCTGGTCAAAGAAACAGCCCCCAAGCCATTAATTACGATTGGTGGCTTTACGGGATTAACGGGCGCAACGTTTCCGCAAGGGGAGATTTTAGTGTCATTGGCAAAAATGAATCGGATTTTAGCGCTAGACGAAGAGACCTTGACTTTAACGGTTGAACCAGGAGTTAGTTTGCAGCAGATTCAAACGTATTTAAGTCAGACGCCTTATTTTTACGCACCTGATCCGGGATCAAAAGAAGCAAGTATTGGTGGGACGGCCGCAACGAATGCCGGTGGGATGCGCGCTGTGAAATATGGCGTCACGCGCGACAATATTCGTGGGTTAGAAGTGGTGCTTGCGTCGGGTGAAGTTCTTCAAGTCGGCGGATTGAATCGCAAAGCGAGTTCTGGCTATGATTTGAAAAACTTATTCATTGGTTCAGAAGGGACTTTGGGGATTATCACAAAATTACAATTACGCTTATTGCCCAAACCTGCCCTAGAGCAGACTTTGTTGATCAGTTTTCAGGATTTAAACACTTTAGCGCCGGCAGTTTTTCAAATTTTAGCTTCAGGATTACAACCAGTCACGTTAGAATTTTTTGAAAAAGAAGGGATTGCTTATTCCGAAAAACTATTAGCTAAAAAAATTCCGACAATCACCGGAAACGCCTACTTATTAGTTACTTTAGCTGGTGAGAATCAACCGAAAATTCAAGAGCAAGCAGACCAGTTGCGCTTGATTCTAACAGGCCAAGCGGAAAAAATTTTACCATTAACACCCGAAGTTGCTCAAGTTGTTTGGCAACTAAGAGGTGCGATGGTCTCAGGTGTGGAGGCGGTTAGCCAACAAGAACCGCTTGATATTGTTGTCCCGGTTAATCAAATTACCGCAACGATTCATTTTATGAAGAATTTGGCTAGCAAATATGAATTAAACGGCATTTTCTTTGGTCATGCGGGTGATGGCAATATTCATGCCTGTATCATGCGTGAACAACTAAGTACTAAGCAATGGCAGGGCGCACTAGCCGGTTTTTTAGCGGAGATGTATCAATACGTAGCTCAAGTAAAGGGGCTGCCCTCAGCTGAACATGGAATTGGGCTATTGAAAAAAGCGTTCTTTAAACAAAATACCGATCCTGCCCTTTTAGAAACGATGCGAGCCATCAAAAGTGCGTTAGATCCTCAAGGGCGTCTGAATCCTAATAAGATTTTCGATTTGATTAAAGACGAACCCGTATTAAGGAGTGAGTGCGATGAACAACTTGTCAAAGCGGCTGAATAAGCAAGTTCATAAGATTGAAAATTTGTTAATCCGTGTCTTCGATGAAAAAGTAACCACCATTCCAAATATCTTGAAATTAACGATTGGAGAACCTGATTTTAATACCCCCGAACATATCAAAGCAGCGGGAGTGAAAGCCATCGAAGAAAATTTCAGTCACTATACGGGGATGTCAGGGCTATTAGATGTCCGACAAGCAGCGGCTTATTTTGTTAAGGAGAAGTATCAATTGGCGTATAATCCCTTATCTGAAATTGTGGTGACGATTGGGGCAACTGAAGCCATTTCTACGAGTTTGTTAACGATTTTAAATCCAGGTGACAAAGTTTTATTACCAGTCCCGACATATCCTGGGTATGAGCCGATGATTACACTCGCAGGTGGTGAAGTGGTGTATATGGATACGACAGACAATGATTTCGTTTTATCACCAGAAAGGTTGGAAGAAACCATTGTAGCTTATGGCAAACAAGCCAAAGCTGTGATTTTAAACTATCCGAGTAATCCAACCGGTGTGACGTATACAAGAGAAGAAGTCCAAGCGCTAGCAGAAGTGATTAAAAAACATCAGCTTTTTGTTGTCAGTGATGAAATCTATAGTGAATTAACTTATGACCAAAAACATGTGTCAATTGCTGAATATGCCCCCGAACAGACAATCTTAATTAATGGGCTTTCTAAATCGCATGCAATGACCGGGTGGCGTGTGGGATTTATTTTCGCACCCGCTCAATTAATGACCGAACTTATCAAGGTCCACCAATATTTGGTGGTTGCTGCTTCTACGATTTCACAAAAAGCTGCTGTATCTGCACTTCTTCAAGGTCTTAATGATGGGGAAGTGATGCGAGCAGAGTATCGGCATCGGCGAGATTTTTTATTTGAGAAGTTAACTCGGTTTGGTTTTGAAGTAGTAAAACCTTCCGGGGCATTTTATTTGTTTGCTAAGATTCCTACGCATCAGAATCAAGATTCGATGGCTTTTTGTCTCGATTTAGCGGAGAAAAATCAACTAGCGCTAATCCCAGGTGTGGCCTTTGGTGAGACGACCAATAATTATGTCCGATTGAGTTACGCGGCTAGTTTAGCGGACTTAGAAGAAGCGATGGATCGTTTAGCAAATTATTTAATCATGGCAGATGATGAGGTGTAGGATGGAGAAAGTTGGTATTATTGGTTTGGGGCATGTGGGGAGTACCTTGGCCTATTCGTTAGTCGTCAGTGGGACTGTCGATGAATTAGTTTTATTTGAGCAAAATGAAAAATTGGCTAGTGCTGAACTTTATGACTTGGTCGATGCGCAAACACCGCTAGCAACCAAAACTAAAATTACGATTCAAGCAGTTGAAAAATTAGCCGAGCTGGACATTTTGGTTTTTTGTCCGGGGAAAATCAGTATCTTAACTGATGCGAATGGCCGTTTTTCCGAATTAAAATTAACGAGTCAGATGGTAAAAGAGTGGGCTCCGCAAATTAAACAAAGTGGGTTTAAAGGGATTTTAATTGTCATTACCAATCCATGTGATGTAATCACTACCTATATGCAAAAACTAACGGGCTTACCTAGCCAACGAGTGATTGGAACAGGGACTTTGTTAGATACAGCGCGAATGAAACAGACCGTCGCACTAGATTTAGCAGTGGATGCACAGGTGGTTGAAGGCTATGTCTATGGCGAGCATGGAGAATCACAAGTTGTCGCTTGGTCAACGGTAACCATTGATGGGCGGCCAATTACTGACTTATATACGCCACAAGAACTAGCTAATTTAAAAGAGGTCGTTCGTTTGCGTAGTTGGCAGATTTTTTACGTCAAACACTATACTTGTTATGGCATCGCCAGTTGTACCACCGATTTGATTCGATTGATTTTTACTGATGCCCACGCGTTGGTTCCCATTTCGGCGTATGATGCCAAAGAAGATCTTTATTATGGTCGTCCAGCCATTATCGGTAAAAATGGTGTTGAACGGGTGGTCAATGCAGCATTAAGTGATCTAGAACAAGAACAATTGCTGCAATCAATTGCGGTAATCAGAGGGAATTTAGCTAAGTTAGCCGTTAATGATAGTTAAGCTATTTATACCTGGACGTAACCGCGAATACTCATAATAACTAAGCATTTCACATACGCTAAAGCTCTTAGCTATAAGCAAAAAGCTGAACCTATCCAGTGATTCATCTCACTTTGTTAGGTTCAGCTTTTTCTATCTTCAATTTAAAAATTAAACTTCTTCCGGAAACCAAATCGCGATTTCACGTTCCGCATTTTCAACGTTATTTGAGCTATGAACCACATTACGAATCGCGCCAACGCTCCAATCACGGGCAAAGTCACCACGGATAGTCCCGATGGCCGCCTCTGATGGTTTCGTAGCACCAGCCATTTTATGGAATGTATCAATGATATTCGTGCCACTGGCGATAATTGCGACAACTGGCCCTTCTTTCATAAAGTTGGCAATTGATGGGAAGAAAGGTTCACCCACTAATTCATTGTAATGTTCGTTAATCAATTCATCGGTTGCAGTCACGACTTTTAAGGCGTTAATTTGGAAACGGCGACGCTCGATACGGGAGATCACATCACCAATATGGCCTGCTGCCACTCCGTCTGGTTTTACTAAAATTAAGGTACGTTCTTCGATCATCATGTTTCCTCCTGAAAATAAAATCTAACTTCGCCATTAATTATAGATTTTTCTAAGGGTGGGGTCAAATTTTTCTGTAACTATCATGAAAGTGATGGAGTTAAGCGGATGAATGAGAAGAGTAAATGCAAGTCACGAGCTCGTTGTTTCTGCGAGAAGCCTGTTAGAACGAAAGCGGTAACTGGTGATTTGATGGGTCAAGGTGCTTCAATAATTAAAAAGTTAGGAGGAAACTGTCAAGGTGACGGTTAGAAGGCATGAAAAAGTATCTGATGATTTCAGGTGTCTGTTTGTGTGTTTTATTTAATCCCGCAAGATTAATAAAAAGAGGTTGAAATAGAAGCGTCACTCAAGCAATAAGCAAACGATTTGGGAAATGGCTTTTCAAATTTCTGAAATTGTTCGCGAATGAACGTAGAGTCAACTTCTGGAACACCGTTTATTCGTTAAAACAGCCTGAGACATATTTATGTCTCAGGCTGTTTGGTTTTTAAACAAAAAGGAGCCCGTCAGTGGGGGCTGACGGGCAGGAGTTAAAATGAAAAAGTGTTAGGGTTGTTTGTTGGTATACATAGATAATACCCTGAAGATATGAAGAAAGTGTGACGATAATCTAGCGAAGTTGTTAAGATTAAACGGTGGGTTTTTGAATATTAGTCAATCCACTGAACCACGTCGGCTAGTGTTTGGCGTGTTTTGCCCCGTGGTTCTTCTAAGCGATAACCAAATCTAGCCGTTAACGAAACACCAAAATGTTCAGCATCTAAAAGGCCTTCTTGCGTTAATAATTCTTCGACAGCTGGTGGCAGTACGCATCACTTTGGTATATAATAGCCAAGATTACATTCAAGTATCTTTGGGATAAAAAAATTAAGAATGATTCGTGGTAGAGGCAGGTGCTCAATAGTGGAACAATTCTTTCAAAAATTATCTTTTGATGCAGTGCTAGCTAGTGAGTTAGCGAATATTACTACCGTTAAAAAAATTGCCCCCAAAACAACCTTGCTCTTTGAAGGGGATGTGGCAACGAAAATCTATTTCATTAAACACGGGGCACTACGTTTGTGGCATAACGCTGACAGAAAAGACATCACCTTGCAATTTTTCTTTGAAAATCAAACAGTGTGCTCATTTGAGAGTTTTTCGTTAGGAGAGCCAAGTGATTTTTCAATTGAAAGTTTAGAAGAAACCGAGGTCTATGTTTTAGCGAAAACCGACGTTGAAATTTTGAGTAAGCAGTATCCGGAATTAAACTTGGTGATCACTAAATTATCAGCGCAACGGTTGGTTGCTTATACGAAATACTTTCTATCGCGCATCAAGGAAACTCCCGAAGAGCGATATCGACTTTTATGTCAAAAAGACCCGCGGATTGTACTTCGAGTCCCACAAATTTATCTTTCGTCTTACTTAGGAATTACCCCGGTTTCGCTCAGTCGTATTCGCACGAGAATCGAAAACTCTTCTGGCAATTAACATATGTTAATTACGGAAGAGTTGTTTTCTTTTATGCTAGGTTCATCAAGTTTAAAGGAGAGCGAATATGAAAACATTAATTGTTTATAATCATCCCTATCGTGGAAGTTTTTGCCATGCATTACTAGAAGAAGTCAAAAGTGGTGCGCAGGCGGCTGGTCATCAAGTAGAGGTGATTGATTTAGATGCGGATGGTTTTAATCCGGTGATGAATGGCGCAGATTTGCTGGCGTTTAGAAAGCAATAAATGATTGATCCCCAAGCTTGCGAATATGTGCAACGCGTTCAAGCAGCTGATCACCTAGTACTAATTTTTCCCATTTGGTGGGAATTAATGCCCGCCATGATGAAAGGCTTTGTCGACAAAGTGATTTTTCCAGGTGCAACGTATCAATATACGAAATCTGGGTATGGGATGACAACGCTCTTACCAAAGTTAAAATCAACGACGGTCATTACTACAATGAATACCCCGAAAGTGCTCTATAAGTTCACGTATGGAAATGCGATTCAAAAGGCATTAATTAAAGGAACTTTTAAAAAATCGGGTATGAAAAAAACGAAGTGGCTGAGTTTTAATATGGTCAAAGCTAGTAATGAGCAAACGCGTAAAAAATGGTTAGCAAAAATTTATCAAGAATTTGCCAAAAAAGGCTAATCAATAAGGTTTTATCTGAATCAACCGATTAAAAGCATTAGCCGCTTCAGTGGGTGATGCTTTTTTATTAGTTTTTGCTGAAAAAATAAGTTGACTTTTAATCTGGTGCTTGGTAAACTCTAAAAAGCCAAAACGGAAATGTTTCGTTTTACGTTTTGTAAATCGTAATAGTTACATGTTGTAAGTAGCAATTAACTAAAAGTTAAGCCAAAAAAAGTAAAGGTAGAAGCAAAATGAAAAATAAGTTGAAAAAGGGACTTTTGGTGGGGGGCATGCTCTTGAGTAGTTTGTTGGTGACGGGGTGTAAACAAGACGTCGCAAGTCAAGCCGCAACGGAAGTCGCCAAAGAACGATTATCCGTCTATACGACTTTTTATCCTATTTATGAAGTGACGAAATATATTGTAGGTGACGTTGGGGATGTCGAGGTTTTGATGAAAAATACCGATCCGCATTCGTTTGAACCATCAACTAGAGATGTTGCGGAGTTATATGATGCAGATGTGTTTGTTTATCATTCACATACGTTTGAGAAATGGACGGAAGAACTGCAAGTGAATTTAGCGGAAATGGAAATCCCCAGTATTGAAGCCGCGGATTCTTTGGAATTGCAAGTGGTTGAAGGGCTAGAAGAATTTGGTGATTTAGAAAACGCATCCGATCCGCATACGTGGCTAGACCCCTTATTAATTGGTCAAGAAGCGTTAAACATTGGCGAACAACTCGCGGAAGTAGATGCTGAACATAAAGAGCATTATTTAGCAACGAGTCAAGAATTCAATCAACAAATGATTGCTCTTGATCAAAAGTATCAAGAAGTATTTAAAGACAAAAAACAACGCTATTTTGTCACGCAACATACAGCCTTTTCTTATTTAGCTGAGCGTTACGGGTTGAAGCAATTAGGGATTGCGGGGGTTTCGAATGAGTTAGAACCAAATTCAAGACAATTAGCAGAAGTGGAAGAATTCGTAAAGGCCAATCATGTGGATGTGATTTATACCGAAAGTAACAGCTCACCGAAAATCGCGAAAGTTATCCAAGATGCAACCGGTGCCCAGCTCAAGGTCTTAAGTCCGTTAGAAACTGATCCGGCCAATGGCAAAGATTTTATCGAAAATCTAGCGTTTGATTTAGAAACGATTGCAAAAAATATGAAATAAAGAGGAATAGTTAAAATGAAAAATAATAAGTTCAAATACTTATTGCTAAGCACAGTCTTAGCAACCACCGTGGTTGGGGGAACCGCGTATGGTGTGTTACATGATGGGGGAACGACTAAAACAACATCAACCCAAGTAGCTACGAAATCTTCAACCAATCAGAAAAAAGTAAGCACCAAATCAGAACAAGAGATTATCGATGGGGAAAATATCGATGCTGAACAAATCGTTGTTAAAATTACGGATGATGGCTATGTGATTTCACATGGTGATCATTTTCATTATATGAACGGCTTAGTGCCATACGATTCTTTGTTCAGTGAAGAGATGATTTTAACTGATCCAGCGTATGTTTTTAATCAAAAAGATGTCATTAAAGAAGTAAAAGATGGGTATATTATCAAATGGCAGGGAGAATATTACCTGTATCTAAAAGAAAATAGTCAAGGTGATAGCCTCCGTCAAACTGATAGTGATGCGATTGATTCTACGCATTCGCTAGCTACATCCCAAGAAGATGGTTACGTCTTTAATCCAGACGATATTGTGTCAGAAACGGCCGATGGTTATGTGGTTCGTCATGGCGATCATTTCCATTACATCTTCAAAAAAGATTTAGCTCCTAACGTCCATTATGAAGTGAGCAACTCGAATCTGGTAAGTGCAGCTGAAAAAGCAGCCACTGGGGATGGTTATGTCTTTAATCCGGCTGATATCGTGTCAGAAACGGCCGATGGTTATGTGGTCCGCCATGGTGATCATTTCCATTATATTTTCAAGAGTTCATTAAGTGGGACCTTGAATCCGACAAGTGCCAATGTCACGAACCATTTACAAGTTTTGGCTCATGGTCAGGAAGAAGACGGCTATGTCTTTGATCCAAGTGATATTGTGAAGGAAACAGCGACCGGTTATGTGGTTCGTCACGGCGATCACTTCCATTTCATTTTCAAAAATACTGGGGGCGCAACCACGCAGCGTGTTACGGTCAATCCGGTGACTCACCGTGCAACCAGTTCGCAACAAAATGCGACCAATATCAACGTCACGGCAACAGCGACCGGTGATGGCTACCAGTTTAAGCAAGAAGATATTGTCGAAGAGACGGCCGATGGTTATGTGGTTCGTCATGAAGATCATTTCCACTATATCTTTAAAGCGGACTTAGCGAAATCAGCAGACTCAAGTACCGCACCCGCGAAAGCATCAAACAAAGTGACGACAACTAAATCAGCAGCTTCAACGATCGCAACTGCGTCAACTGAGATCGGTGATGGCTATCAGTTTAAGCAAGAAGATATCGTGTCAGAAACGGCCGATGGTTATGTGGTTCGTCATGAAGATCATTTCCATTATATCTTTAAGGATGATTTAGCGAAATCACAGCCAAGCACAACAAATACAGCGGTACCAACAACGCAAGTGAAATCTCCCCAATCAGAAGCTCCAACAACAGCTGTAGCAGTTGAAGAAACAAAGCTTTCTGAAGAAACCAAACAAAAACTAGCCTATGTTGCATATCTATATGGGGTAGCTGAAGCCGATGTCCAATATAAAGATGGCTATGCAGTCTATCCGCATTTGGACCACTACCATACGGTTCCTTTAGTTGATGTGATTTTACCTGTCGCCCAGGCTGGTGATCAAACGAAATTTGCAGCTGAAATTCGTTCAGTAGCCGCATCGATGAATGTGAAACCAGAGGCCATCGTGATTCAAGACGGCAAAATGACTGTCACAAGTCAAGGCGAAGTCCATGAATTAGCCATAAAGAGTGCTGATTGGCAAGAATATGTCACTCAAAGAGATGAAGCGTTATCGATTGAGCAAAACATTAGTGGGGGAACTTACAGCATCTTAGCCGAACGTGCAGGTGGTTATGATCCGTATATTCACTATCGTTGGTATCAAAAAGCGGCCGATGGTGTTAGCTTTACCGAGATTCCATTGAGTGATACGGGTGGCTTTATGTATACGACCGAAGACTATGCAGCGCATCAAAATCAGACGTTGTATGTCGAAAGCTTCAAGTATGTTTGGCCGGGGGAAGAATTCGTTGGTGAACCAGAAGAACAAACGGTTTCAAAATCAGCACCAATCGTGGTCAATTTTGAACAATCGAGTGAACCAAGTATTTGGATTTCTTCAGATACTGGCGGTCATTGGCATACCGGTGGTGCAGTGGATTTGACGTATGACTCAAGTAACATTCCGCGCAATGCCATAATTGAATGGTGGACGAAACGCACCGACCAAAGTGTATTTGTCCAAAGTGGCATTGGTGAGACCTATCATTACACGGCTGAACAAGCCTTCAGTCAGATGGAAACCCAAGTCAGAGCAACGGTTGCTGACGAAGTGATTGCGCAGTCAGAGGGCGTCAAAGTTTTAGTTGATGACCACGATGCGACACCGGAACGCTTACCGAGAATTGGCGTTACCGCAAACCAAAACACCCTCACACAAGAGGAGAGTGTGAGCTTTGATGCGAAATCGCTAATCGATACTGGGGTTAGTGAGATTCCTAGTGCGCTACAAAGTTATGCCTGGTATGTGCAACAAGGAAATCATGCAGAAGTCAAATTAGCGGAAACTAGTAGTCACCTAGTGTTAAACGCTGCTGATTATGACTTGACTAGTGGTGAGAAATTAAATGTCCGAGCGGCCTTAGTTTTAGCCGATGGCACAACGTATTCCGTTGCTTCAGCCAATGATACCGTAGCGATTACAATCAAGGGAGATGTCGCTGAGGGGTCTGATGAAGCCGATGAAGATGATGCGACGAATTTGGGAGTAGAAGCCAGCGCAACAACGGCTACAACGACCATTCAGGACAAGGAAGAAACGTTAGAAACCGCGTCTAGTGAACCTACAGAGTCAACGGTGACAAGTGAGTCATCAACAACGACTACAACAACGTCAGAGTCAGTTGCAAAAAGCGCGGAGCCTGAAGTTTTACCAAGTGAACCAAGCGCAACCGCTAAGACGACTGCAACAACCGAAACAAGTGAATCAAGCGAAACAGCTACAACAACCGAGAGCATCGAACCAAGCGAAGCGGCTGCAGCAACCGAGATCATCGAATCAAGCGAAGAAATTGCAACAACTGAGGCAAGTGAAGAAGCGGAAGAACCGGCAGAAACCACCGCAGAGACAACTCAAGTTGAGGCAAGTGAAGCTGTGGATGTAAAAACGACCGATTCTAAATTAGTTGCTGAAGAAGTCCAAGAGAGCCAAGCGTTAACAGAATAAATCATCTGATAACGCCATCAAAAATCTGGGAGAGTTAATTTCTCAGATTTTTTTTGCGAAGGATTTAAATATTTTCAGAAAAGTCTGAAAAATAAATGAAACTCATTGAGAAGAGCTTTTTATTTTGGTAAACTAAGGATAGTAGTTGGTTGTTAGTTTTGTGATGTATGGTGTTGATGAACCGTACGATACATCAGTCAAGGGGAAAAAGGGGGAATTAGATGGAAATAGAAAAACAAGCAAGATCGTTGGGGAATATTTTTATCGGAATTGTTTTAGTGTTTGCGGGATATTTATTATTAACATTCGGGGTGATTCGACCGATTGCACAATTTTGGTTGGTCATTACAGGCCTAATTGCTTGTCAAATCGCTTATGGTCATCCGTTTGCATTATTTAAGAAAATGAAATTCAAAGATATTGGGCTGATTTTGGGTGGGGTAGTATCTGCTTTTGCGATTGGTTATTGCTATATCTTTCTTTCGTATTTGCTAAATCTTTCGGGGAACGCCAACCCAGTCACACATGCACCGGGATTATCGACGTTTCTACTCTTCATTCCAGGCTTACTGGGTGAGGAACTATTGGTGCTCGTTCCAGTCTCGCTAGTGATTCATCATTTAGCGCAAAAAGGTCCAGTGAGCAAAAAAGCAATCATTTTCATTGCTTTAATCAGTTCTTTCGCATTTGGAGCGCTCCACTTACCAACGTATCAATGGAATTGGATCCAGTGTCTTGTGGCAATTGGCTTGATTCGCGTACCATTTACTTATATTTATTTGAAAACGAAAAACATTCTACCAGCATTTTTAACGCATTATGTGTATGACAGCATTATTATTATCATCGCAATTTTGATTAATGCGTAATCAAGAAACCACCTCTTGCTATTAGCAGGGGTGGTTTTTTAGTTAATAAACAATTAATAATTGGTTAATGAAAGGGATAAGAATTACTTGGTAAAGTAAACTTATCAGCAATCGCAACCACCAATTAGTTGGTAAAAATAGCTACTGAATTGACAAGCCGATTGTTAGTAAACGCAAGAATGAATATGTATAATTAACAGTGAAATAACTATTTATTTATAAGATTGAGGAGGGGTTTTTATGCACGTTGAAATTAAAAAAGATAGCTTTGCACCAATTGCCAAAATTCAGTTAGGGAAAAATGAACAAGTAACCTTAGATTCAGGCGCCATGGTTTATCAAATTGGTGAAATTGAATTAGCCGGCAGTATGAATGCCAATGGAAAAAAAGGTCTGCGTGGGGCCTTGAGTTCACTAGGACGGGCGATGACGAGTGGTGAAGGCTTCTTCATTAGTACGGCGAAAAGTTTGTCTAGTGAAGCAACGCTAGCCGTAGCACCAGAAGTTCCAGGGGAGATTGTGGCACTTGAAGTGGGAGCAGAGCAATGGTGTTTAAATACGGGGACCTTTTTAGCTTGCGATCAAGAGGTGGCTTATGAGATGGTTCGTCAAGATGTGAAAGGGGCACTCTTTGGTGGTACTGGTGGGTTG
>JBKEDL010000015.1:0-3068 GCA_047975385.1 Enterococcus sp.
GATTGATGCATTAGGTAGCCATATCTTTAATAGCTTTGTTGAAGCGAAACGTCTTGAGTGGGCATCGTTTAGACAAACTGTTTCTGAGTGGGAAAGAGAGCAATATTTAGAGTTGTACTAAGAAATCAAAACATCCTTGAGATTAATGTTCCTGAGGGTGTTTTTTCTTCTATCAGAGTTCGACGAGGGAATTTTGTTTGGATTGTTAGACAAAGACGCAATTAAGATTGAAAATCGCTGAGTAATCGGCATAGAAGAAGAGCATCCAATCAAAACGATTGAGTGCTCTTCTTTTATACTAAGTTTAGCTCGCGCTTTTCTGAACTAGGATAATCAAATGGACAAGCGTCACTAGGTTCGTATCGCTAGCTTGTAGGCGGAGTTATCCTGTATGTTCTATTTGGTCGATTGCTTCACGTACCGCATGTTTTATAAAATGACCAGAACGAATTTTTTTTGAAAGAGCAATGGCATTTTGCTTGATTACTTGATAATCGGTTTCAGAAAGATCTTGTAGTGTGTGATCTAGCTTAGATAAGTCATCTATGACAATTCCGACATTATGTTTCGTAACGAAGTCCCCTAAGGCTGCCTTATCCCAAATAATCACTGGGATGCCTAAGGTTAGGTAAAGGGATGTTTTGTGGGGATTGTTGAATTTCATGTATTCGCCGGCAACACCATTGCATTCTTGAATCGAATCACCATCCCAAACTAGACCAAAGCTACCGAGTAACTTCTCTCCTAATTCGTTTGATGGATAAGAGCCGAGGTAATTAATATTTTCTGGATAGAATTCAGCTTGATTAATCCCAAATAGATTCAACGGGGTAGCAATATTTAGTTTTTCTAAAAATTGGGATTTTCCGAGGTTGCCTGCGAATAGGATTGGTAATGATTTATCTGCCTCGTGGACTGCCGCGTCTTCTTGATAGTCAAATAATTCTAAACAAATAATGGGGGGGAAAACATGGTTTTGGGTTAGCCAAGTTTTCATTTTTTGGTTATGAGCGATAATTGCGTCAAATGAATTGAAGAAATTAAGTTCTCTTTGGATATCTTTGGGGCTACCTTGGTAATGTCTGAGCGAATCGACATCATGTAAAATCAGAATCTTTTTGACAGGCGATTTCTTATTGATTTGTTTTAAAAAGAAATCACCTAAAAGGCGACTATAGGCGGGATATTGATAAAATACGATATCGTTTGGTTGTAAGATATTTAATGCTTTTTTCCATTGGTGATTGCCAGATAAAAGTCTTTTTAAATTGCTATCGGGAACTTGGATGCCGAGCTTATCAAATCCATTGTGCTGTAAAAAGTTAACGATATCTTCTTTAGCTTTTGAGCCCGCCGTAAACTGTTGGCCTTCTAATATTTCTATAATATATTTTGTCATTGAAATACAATCTCCTTGAATCAGCTATGATATAAAATGCTTGTTAGCTTATTTTACTGGTTAAATATGGAGATGGTGTGAAGAATTCAACTAATTTAGTTAGGAGTCGCCGGTACGCTCTAGGTGCTGATAATCAAGGGCGTATCAGTCTGGTTAATAGTGTGAAGGAGATTTAATTAATCAAGCGTTTAGTTTATATTCTCTTGACATTTCCAAGGTGCGATTGTAATATATTGCTTGGGCACCCTTGAAAGAAAGGGTCAGAAGGTCTGGAAAAAACAGCTCCCTATTCATGAGTGAATAGGGAGCTTCTTTTATTTTAGAGCCTTTTCCTGCGAAGAAAAAAATGCAAAGGGAGAATCTTATTCATGACAAAGTATATTTTTGTAACAGGCGGCGTAGTTTCATCAATCGGTAAAGGGATTGTGGCTGCATCATTAGGACGACTGTTAAAAAACCGTGGACTAAAAGTAACGATTCAAAAATTTGATCCGTACATTAACGTCGATCCAGGAACAATGAGTCCATATCAACATGGAGAAGTGTTCGTTACCGATGATGGCGCAGAAACGGATTTGGACTTAGGTCATTATGAGCGCTTTATTGATATTAATTTAAATCAATATTCAAACGTTACGACCGGAAAAATTTATTCAGAAGTTTTGCGTAAAGAACGTAAAGGGGAATATTTAGGCGCAACTGTTCAGGTTATCCCGCATATTACCAATGAAATTAAAGAAAAAATCATGCGTGCGGCAACATTAACGAACGCCGATATTATCATTACTGAAGTCGGTGGAACAGTTGGTGATATTGAGTCTTTACCATTTTTAGAAGCATTGCGCCAAATGAAAGCTGAAGTGGGCTCTGATAACGTGATGTACATCCATACAACACTCATCCCTTACTTAAAAGCAGCTGGTGAGATGAAAACTAAACCAACGCAACATAGCGTCAAAGAACTGCGTGGTTTAGGGATTCAACCAAATATTTTAGTCGTTCGTACGGAACAACCGGTTGAACAAAGCACGAAAAACAAATTGGCACAATTTTGTGATGTCGATCCAGAAGCCGTGATTGAGTCACGTGATGTTGAAACCTTGTATTCAATTCCATTAGCCTTGCAAGCTCAAGGGATGGACCGGATTGTGTGTGAACACATGAAGATTGACGCGCCAGAAGCGGATATGACGGAGTGGAGCGAATTAGAAGAAAAAGTATTGAGTCTGAAGAAGAAAACGAAGATTGCTTTAGTTGGTAAATATGTCGAGTTGCAAGATGCCTATATTTCAGTCGCCGAAGCTTTGAAACATGCTGGATTTGCTTATGATTCAGAAATTGAAATCGATTGGATCAAATCTCATGAATTAACGCGTGAAAATGTTGAGGAGCGTTTGCAAGGTGCAGATGGTATCTTAGTTCCTGGTGGTTTTGGTGATCGTGGCGTTGAAGGGAAAATTGAAGCGATTCGTTATGCACGTGAAAATAACGTACCATTCTTAGGGATCTGTTTAGGGATGCAAATGGCGTGTGTCGAATTTGCTAGAAATGTCGTTGGTTTAGAAGATGCGCATACCGCTGAAAATCATCCTGATGTGAAGCACAACATCATCGATTTAATGGCTGATCAAGAAAAAGTTGAAAATTTAGGTGGGACATTACGTTTAGG
>JBKEDL010000013.1:0-2226 GCA_047975385.1 Enterococcus sp.
AATCTTGTTTTTTGTAATCATACGAACAGCTCCTCTTCTCTTGATAAACTAAAGATAGCACATCCCCTTGGATAATACCACCGATATTTGTAATAGATATCGTTATTTTATTTATATCAAAGATAAACAAAGAAGCCGTTAATTTCTTGTAAAAATCAAGTAAAAATGTAATTTTTCTAACAATTGATAGCATCTTAAAAACATACCTTACCTACTACGTATCTTTATTTCAAATTTCTTCATGTAAAAAAACCTCCACAAGAATCTTAGTCCTTGTAGAGGTTCGCTCACTTCAGAGTCGTTATTTATGGATAAATTCGGTTTAACAAACGTGGGAATGGCGCTGCTTCACGTACGTGTTCAATCCCAGCTAACCAAGTTACCGTCCGTTCTAGCCCTAACCCAAATCCAGCATGTGGGACGCTACCATATTTACGTAAATCCAAATACCATGAGTATTGATTTTCGTCTAGTTCATGATTTTTAATTTGTTCTAATAAAAACTCATGATCGATGGCACGCTCTGAACCACCAATGATTTCACCATAGCCTTCAGGGGCAATCATATCGGCACAAATCACGATATCTTCACGTGTTGGGTGGGGTTTCATATAAAATGGCTTAATCGCTTTTGGATAATTCAAGATGAAGACTGGTCGATCAAATGAGTTGGCGATAAACGTTTCGTGCGGAGAACCAAAATCTTCGCCCCACTCAATATCCTCAAACCCATTTTCTTTTAATAATTCAACTGCATCATCATAAGAAATCCGTGGGAATGGCAATTGTGTGTATTTTTCTAAAACAGCACGATCTCGACCTAAAACATCTAACGCATAATCACAGTTGTCTAAAACATTTTGGACTAAATAAGCCACATATTGTTCTTGGACTTCTAAGCTTTGTTCTTGGTGCATAAACGCCATTTCAGGTTCAATCATCCAAAATTCGATTAAGTGACGGCGCGTTTTCGATTTTTCCGCTCTAAAAGTTGGACCAAAAGAGAAGACTTTCCCAAAGGCCATTGCAGCGGCTTCCATGTATAACTGGCCTGATTGTGATAAGTACGCTTTTTGTTCGAAATAATTGGTTTCAAACAAATCGGTGGTGCCTTCTGGTGCTGAACCAGTTAAGATTGGTGGATCAACTTTGATGAATCCTTGGTTATTGAAAAATTCATAGCTCGCACGAATAATTTCATTTCGAATTTGCATGATTGCATGTTGCTTCGATGAACGTAACCATAAATGACGGTGATCCATCAAAAAGTCCGTACCGTGTTCTTTAGGTGTGATTGGATAATCAAGACTTTCGCCAATCACTTCAATTCCAGTGACCCCGATTTCATACCCAAATTTTGAACGGCTATCTTCTCTAATTTCACCAGTAATCCAAACAGAAGTTTCTTGGTGTAAGTTTTTAGCGACTTGAAAAATTTCTTCGCCAACTTCACTTTTCACCACAATCCCTTGAAAATAAGCTGTTCCGTCACGTAGTTGCAAGAAGGCAATTTTCCCACTTGAACGTTTATTAGCAATCCACGCTCCAATCTTCACCGTTTCTCCAATGTGTTTTTTCGCGTCAATAATTTGAATCTGTTCCACAAAAGTCGCTCCTCTATCTATTTATTTAATCAGGAAAGCTGCTACTTTCCACTTTTCTTTACTACAAAAGCATGAATTCTTTCCACCGCTTGGACCAACGTCTCCCAATCAGTTGCATAACTAATGCGCAAGTTCTCTGGCGCACCAAAACCAGCCCCGGTAACCAAAGCCACGCCCGCTTCTTCTAACAAAGCATCGACAAAATCCGTGACATCACGATACCCACAAAGCTTCATCGTTTCACTTACATTCGGGAAGAGATAAAAGGCACCTTGAGGTTTTTCTAAAGCAACTCCTGGAATAGCCGCAACTAAGGGATATAAACGATTTAGTCGTTCTTCAAAGGCCACCCGCATCGCTTCAACCGAGTCTTGTTCGCCAGTCAAGGCTGCTAACGCCGCATATTGACTCACTGCGGTTGGATTACTTGTTGATTGTGAAGCAATCGCGGTCATCGCCTTGATAATTTTTTCGTTACCAATGGCATAACCAATTCGCCAGCCCGTCATCGAATACGTTTTTGAAACACCGTTGATAATGATGGTATTTTGACGAATCGCTTCTGAAATCGTCGCAATCGGTGTAAATTGATTCCCGTTATAAACTAAGCGCCCATAAATAT
>JBKEDL010000038.1:0-2357 GCA_047975385.1 Enterococcus sp.
CCGATGAAATCGATGGCTTATTAGCCAAAATCAAAAAAGGCGACTGGCAGCAAAAAGAGCGCTTGGTGAACGCGCTGACTGACTTAGGGCAATTGGACAAACATTATATGCGCAAAGAAACGTTGATTTTTAGTTATATGGAAAAATATGGCATTTCAGCGCCACCGAAAGTTATGTGGGGTGTTGATGATGATATTAGAGTGCAGATTAAAGCGGTAGTAGCATATGCGCAAACTGAGAAGGCCGCTTTCAATCCGTTGTTTGAATTATGGGAAAACGCAAAAACTGAAATTGAAGAGATGATTTTTAAAGAAGAAGAGATTATGGTACCGATGACTTTAGACGTTTTCACCTTAGCCGATTGGGAACAAATCGCCCAAGATAGCTATGATATTGGATTTGCTTATATTCCAGACCCATTACCATGGAAAGCTAGTCCACATTCCTTAGTAACCGAAGCTGAGCAAGAAGCGGTTCGTCAAAAAGCCATCCAAACGGCTAAAGAAACGACCGATGGGATTGCGGCGGGGTTGAATCAAGATTTAGCGCCAAGTGAGAAGCTTGACTCAAGTCTTGAACAGGAGGTTGTTTTTCCAACCGGCTCTTTACAACTAGAACAATTACTGGCTATTTTTGAAGTTTTACCGGTCGATTTAACGTTTGTTGATGCACAAGATCGGGTGCGTTTTTATTCGGAAGGGCAAGAACGGGTCTTTCCGCGAACCAATTCTGTTATTGGTCGCGAAGTGGTTAACTGTCATCCGCCGAAAAGCATGCATATGGTCCAACAAATTTTGGATGATTTTCGTTCGGGAGCCCGCAAAGACGCCAGTTTTTGGATTGATCTGCGCGGGAAAAAGATTTATATTCGCTACTTTGCCTTGACCAATTCTGCGGGAGATTATTTGGGGTGTCTGGAAGTGACACAAGATATTACTCAAATTCAGCAATTAGAAGGTCAAAGTCGTTTGTTAGATTAAGATTAAAGTGAAGAGGGAACCTAGGTAGCAATTACCTAGGTTTTTGTTGCGTTTACTGAATAAGTGGAACTGTTTTCATTCTTTTATTATAAAGGTTATGTTATTTTATTAGAAAAGTAGACAAGACACCTTTTTTGTACTATATATTATGATGAGAAAGTTTAAACAAGCGAACATATTTTATTTGGGGTGGGGTATCAAAATGTCGACATTGTTTAAAATAAGACAGAAAGGAGCAAATGGGAAATTACTCATGTTGGTTAGTCTGAAAAAGTAAATGGGAAAATTTGTTGTAAATAAATCCAAGAGGAGAAATTATGAACAACAAAAGTTTTCGGCAGTTTATTTTTGGGATGATGAGTGTCATTTTGTTATTGCAATCAACAGTACCATCAATTGTTGCAGCTAGTGAGTTGGAAATCACGCCAGAACTGGTTACGGTCAAAAAGATAAGTTTAGATGACCAAGCAAGTGATGACCAACAAGTGAGTGTTAATGTTGATGCAAAGATTGTCAATCAAGAACAAGAAGAACAAACTGCAACCTTAACAGCTAATGACGGCGTCGTCATTAATAAGGTGACCCCGGCGACATAAAATACAGATAATTCAGTCAGTTATGTTGCCAACAAGAATCAAATTGAAATGAAGATTCTCGCAAATAGTGAGGAAGATGTCAGCTTTACCATTGAAATTCAAAAGGAAAGTCTTGTAGGACAAGAAACTTTAGAATTAGCAATTGGTGATGAGAAAGAAGAAATTGACTTGCCGGCTGAAGTGGTGGAATCAAGTACAGTAGTTGAAAGTACTGAAATAAGTACTGAAACAAGTGAGTCGACAAGTAGTGAAGTTAGTAGTGAAACAAGCGAGTCGACAAGTACGGAAGTTAGTAGTGAAACAAGCGAAACTACCAGTACGGCAGTAACTACGGAATCATCGGTTGCATCTAGTAGTGAAGTTAGTAGTGAAACAAGTGAAACTACCAGTACTGAAGCAGCGGAAGAATCAAGTGCTACTGAAGCAACAAAAGCGGCTGAAGAAAGTTCAACAACGGAAACAACAAGCTCAAGTTCAGAACCAGAAGTGACCGAACCGCAAGATATTCGGGACGTCTTAACGGATGCTGAGATTGAACCGGCGACGATTTTGGATGGTTTTGAAATGACCTTTAAAGATGCTGATGGCAATCCATATCCAGATCAGACGAATGTTCCGGTCGATGCGAATGTTGAGATTAACTATACTTGGAGCATCCCAGAAGAAATCATTGATCAACTCCATGAAGGCGATTATTTTGAGTTTAGTTTACCAGCAGAAATCTATATTCGACCAAGTACTGGCACTTTAGGCGAATATGGAACTTACACAATTAATGCCG
>JBKEDL010000045.1:0-14320 GCA_047975385.1 Enterococcus sp.
AAAAATTTAGGGGTTTTTGCTGCATACGCTTGAAAATCGACGCGTTCATGATATTTTCGTTCTAAAAGAGGGACACCTGAAACAAATAACAACAAACAAGTAATCAGAATCGGACTGATGATTAGCCACAACGTGCTCCACCCTGAAAAAGCCAACAGAAAAATCCCCCACCAACAAGTCGCTTCTCCAAAGTAATTTGGATGTCTGGTCGTTGCCCAAAGACCAGTCGTTAACAGTTCCCCCTGATTTTCTGGCTGCTGTTTAAACTGTTGGAGCTGCCAATCACCAAGAACTTCATAGAAAAAACCGATGCCCCAAACGACAATTCCTAAGACATTCCATCCTTGCAATTGGTTCGTTGGATTAGCCAAACGATAGCTAACGGGTAACGCAATCAGGGCTAACAACACGCCTTGCAAGACAAAGACATTTAGAAAGGCTTTTAGTAGCCCCCATTTCCCGCGCCAACGTTTGCGCATTTTGACATAGCGATAATCTTCTGGTTTATTCCAATTACGTTTGGTTAGATGCCAAACTAAACGCCCGCCCCAAAGTGTGACTAAAATCAAAATGAGCAAATTGGTCAGTGTCATCGTTCGTGTAAGCAAGTAAGTGGTCCAAGCCACCACAACAAAACCGCCACCCCAAGCGATATCCACTAAGGAGTAGTTATTTTTCCATTTAGCAATGCCAAACCAAGCTATAAAATAAAGTAACAATACGCCCGCGATAACCCAAACCATCTCCATCCTCCATTCATCCTAAAAAAAATGCTGATTGACCCAGTAGACTATTCCTGAGGTCGTTGCTGTCACAAAAATCCCCCAAGCTAGATCAATTACGGTCATTACAACCGGCCAATCTTTAAGCGTTGCTAGATTAGTCAAGTCATAGGTCGCATAACTCACTAGGCCAAAGAGCGCGCCTGCTCCAATTATATAAGCCAGACTCTCTTTTTCAACTCCTGGTAGTAAGACAAAAAACGTCACCCCAGCAACATATAACAGATAAAATAAAATAGCTGGTAATAACCGAGTTTCCCCTAACAACTGGCCAATAAAATGCTGATACATTTTACGAGAAACGACCACTAACCAAAATAGGTCAATGATTAAAAAGAGTCCGGCACTCAGTAAATATAGCTTAACAAATTGAATCATCAGCCTCCCCCTTTTTTATTAAACGCCTAGCAAACTCAATAAAATGATGAAATTAATTTTTCAACACCACACCAATGGCTAAATAGGTCGCAAAACAACACCACACGAGATACGGAATCAATAACCAAGCAGCGACTGGATTGATCCGAAAGAACTGTAAGATACAGAAAAAAATAGCGATGACTAGTAAAAAATTCACCACAATCGCTAACCAAAAATATTCACTGCCAAAAAATAAAATACTCCAAACAAAGTTTAAAATTAATTGGATGGCAAACAAAATGTAAGCAGTATGTTTTTCATGCTGGCTAGCCGATGCTTGGATGATTAAAAATAAACTCGTCCCCATCATTGCGTATAAAATGGCCCAAACAATTCCAAAAACTTCTCCCGGTGGTGACAACGGTGGCTTCTCCCACGCTCGATATTTTTCATCGATATCGCCGGCAAAAAAACTCGAGAGCCCTCCAACCGCTTCGACACCAATTACACTAGCTAACCACACAAAAAACTTCATCCAAACACCCCTCTCATCTTCTGCTAATTTAATTGTAAATGGTCTACTCATAGAAAGAAAAAAATATGCTTAAAATCGTTCGACAACAAGAAAAGCTGAACGAGCTCGTGAAGCTGGACAATACGAAAAACTCAGTGAATTTGCTCAGAGCATGAGCATTTTAGGAAACATCTCACTTGATGCTTTTATCAAGCGAGATGTTTATCCAAATGCCGATTGCTCTAATTCAATGAGCTAGGCAACGGAAGCGTTGTCGTTATAAAGTTTTCGCTTGTGAAGACTTTATAATCCCTTGATAGTCAAAAAAACTGGAACATTTGCTGTCCCAGTTCATTTTCTTAATGTGCCATCATTTCTTGGGCGATTTCTTCACCTGACAAGTCTTTTGGATAATAAGTTGGCCAATTATCCATTTCAGCTAAGACATCCTCTTCATTTTCACCAAAGAAAATATGGAAATGTTCTGCTTCAACTGGTGCGATATTATGGTCACTAAATTGAACATATTTAAATTGTCCCGCATCATCATTCGTTTCAAATAAATAACGCACGCCACGGTTGCCTTTTTCATACTCTAAAATTTCATAACCTTGATACTCATAGGTGTACTTATGACTTTCTCCATCAACGACAAAATCAATCGTATCCCCTTCAATGTTGATGGTAGCTACATCCGTTTGATAGCCCGTATCATAATACTCTTTGTATTCCTCTTCAGTCATCTCTTGGTTGAGTTTGGCTTTGTATTCAAAGACTGGATCCAAGGTGCCATCTTCTAATAACGGATAGACCGACTGCCACTCACCTACATAATCACTTAAGGCACGATCTTTCACATCCTGATCGTCAAAGTAACCATTAGCAACGGTTTCTTCACTATGTGCATCTTCGGCCTGAATTTCTTTACCGGCGACGGTGGTTGTTTTTTCAAGGGACGCAAGATTGTCTTCCATCACCGAAATATAATCTTCCCCAGCTTCTATTTGCTCATCCGTTAAACTTTCTAATGGATTTAAAACCGCCGTTTGGACATTCGCTTCATCGGCTAAGGTTTGCGCAATTTTATCGTTCGTGTTTTCTTCATAATAAATATAATGAATCTCATTGTCGGCCACATAATCTTTTAATTCGGCTAAACGACTTGGTGAAGGTTCTTCTTCTGGTGAAAGCCCAGTGATTGGTACTTGCGTTAAGCCATAATCTAAGGCTAAGTAACCAAAGGCTGCGTGTTGAGTGACAAAACTAGTTTGTTTCGCCTCATTTAAGGAATCGCTATACTCTTGGTCTAAACTTTCTAATTCAGTGACATATTCGGCAGCATTTTCCTCAAAAACAGTTTGCTTTTCCGGATACAATTCACTTAACTGATTAGTAATTGAGTTCACTTCGTCAATCGCTTTTTTCGGCGATAGCCACGTATGCGGGTCTAGTTCATGGGTATGCCCGTCTTCGCCTTCTTCATGGTCGTGTTCTTCTTCGCTACCAGCCAATAACAGCATATCTTCCGTGCCTTTAATCACATTCGGTGCCCCTTCTTCCCAACCTTTTTCAGCTTGCGGGACCCAAGTTTCCATGTTTTCATTATGATAAATAAAGACATCCGCATCATTAATTTTCGCCATGTCTTTGGCTGAAGGTTCGTAATCATGAGGTTCGGTTCCAGCCGGCACCATCAAAGATACGTCTCCTTCATCACCAACAATATGCTTGGTAAAATCATACACTGGATAAAACGTGGTCACAATGGCTAATTCCTCGTTCTGATTTGCAGTATCAGTGGTTTCTTCCCCTTGATTGCTACAAGCACCAAGTAAAACTAAGGCCGAACCACTCACTAAAATAAATCCCAATTTCTTCATTTGACTACCTCTTTCTACATTTCGTTTTACGAGAAATAAATCGTAATAGTTACGATTTAACACGAAGAATATATCAAAGCTCCTTTTATTTGTCAAATTTTTCACTCAGTTATTGCAAAAAAAGACCCGACTAGTTGCTACTAATCGGGTCAAACAATTATTTACGGAAAATAAACGAAATAATGGCTACTAAAATTACCGCACCAATAATTGATGGAATTAAAGCCATGCCAGCTAATGACGGTCCCCATGATCCTAATAATAATTGACCAAGTGATGATCCTACTAAACCAGCAATAATATTTGCGATACAGCCCATACGATTGTCTTTACCAGTGATGGCACCAGCAATTGCACCGATGATTGCACCGACGATTAATGTCCAAATCAGACCCATACGAATCCTCCTCAATAAATTTTACCAACGAAACGTCCCCTTTTCCTAACACAATGTATCAGTTTACGCGATTTATATTAATTTGCAAAATAAAAAGAATTGTTCAGACTTTTCAGTCAGAAATAAAAAACTAACTAAGGCCAATTTGGGCACTTCGTTAGCTTTTTATTCTTTAATTATTCAGCAGTAAAATAGAAATCATTAAAATCATATTTTAACACGCGATAAATGAAGCCTTTGTCACTATTGACCTTGAATGTCCGGATAGCTTGATGATCACTGTCATATTCAGTAAAGGTTCCTTGCATTCCTGAGTCGACCAGCATGTTCTCACCAACTTGTTGGACACTACTAATTAAGGGTGAATAAGGCACTTCAAATTGATCGACTAACTGGTAAGAATTACTTTCTTCATCCACCAAATACTTATAATAATAAGATTTGTCTTGCTCAGTGATATCGACCGTTCCCGTTCCTGGGTAGTTCGCCCAATCAAAATCTTTACGTGAATCCATTAAAGCCGAGTTGTTATTAAACATATAGAGGTAATATTGTCCTTCTGGCAAGTTCTCATCTTTTTGATAAGTGACGGAGTGTTGGCCTGCTTGAGAAGTAAAGTCCCCATCTTTAGTTAATAAGTAATCGGAATAATCGCCAATGCCCGACCAAACTGAATCATCAGATATGAAATAGCTAATTTCAGCCTTTTCGGAAATATTATCTAATTTCATAATCGTTGACGTTTCACGTGAACTAACAATAATCGAGTCATCACCCACGTACTGAATCGTATTTAAATGAATCGGATCCCACATTCCCTCATAACTCGTGACTTCTTCTAAACCGGTCGCCTCTTCGTATAAATCAGGTAGTAAGTCTCTAAAGTCAGCGACACTCGTGACTTCACCACTTTGGGTATCGACTTTGATAATTTTATCTTCCAATAAGTCTTCACTTTCTAAATCTTCTTGGTTGGTTGCCAAAACAAGTAAATTGTTGTCATCATCTAAAACCAAATCATGATGTAATTCATATCCCGCCTCGTCCAAGTCATACATCTTAGTAACTTGTCCTAAAGCATTAATCTGGGCAATTTGGGTTTTGGAGACTGGTAAATACATATTATGTTGGTCATCAAAATTAATGCGATTGACATTATAGCCGATTGATGGGTATTCTGCTCGAATCACGCCGTCATTATCAACTAAATACGTTCCGCGCTTGTCCGTTCCTTGATCACCAATCACGGCGTATAAGCCATCGCTTAACTCAGCTGTGCTCTTACCGTCAGTTGCTTGATAACTCGTTTGTTCAGTCGTTTGCAGTTTCGGTGGCGTATACGTTATGGTCGTGGTTTCTTCAACACCATCTTTGGTTGTGGCGCTTAAGGTAATCGTATTTTCCACCTCGGGAACTAAACCAATTAACTGGTATTCATGTTCCGTGCTGTAGGTTCCGTTTGGATTATAAAGGGTTGCTTCAAAATCTTCTTGGCCGCTAGCTGAGACTTGATACGAAACTTTGGTAGCTTCAGCCGTTGTAAAATAAACATAAAGCCCCGTCGTATTCGTTAAATATGGATTGGAAATCGCTAAGACGTTCGGAAAATCAGCATCAGATTCCTCTTTCAACGCATTCACTTTTTCCGTGATTGCGACTTGATTTTCTTCATTATAAATATCGCTATAACTAGTAATTCCTAAGTCTTGATAATCTAATTCTTGCACATTTTTGGTTTTGGCAACTGGTAAAACAAATTCTTCGGCACTATCTTCAGTGGCCTCGCTCTTGTCTGTATTCATCACTAAAGCCAGTGTCACCGCCCCGACAAGGACAACTCCGAGACCAACTGCTAACCAAACTTTGCGTTTCTTCACGTAATAACTTCCTTTCTAAAACCTTTTTTATCAGCATACCGCGATTTCTCGAAGATATTTTTTATTTTTTACGAGAATTCTGCTCTTTTTTAAATTTTTTGTGACTTTTTTATTATCACCTATTCAATCTACGGTAGCTATCTTAAACAAAACTAAAAACGCGACGTTATTCGTGGCTGTAAGAAAAGCTGAGCGGGCTCGTTGTCGTTATAAAATTTTCGCTTGTGAAAACTTTATAATCCCTTTATAGTCAAAAAAAGCACCTAGGTTTAAAAACACCTAGGTACTCCATACTTATTCTGCTCGTAAGGCAATTGCCGCTTCTTTTTTGGACGCAATTTTCGCTGGAATATGTCCTCCTAGAATCGTTAAAATCGTCGAAACAATAATCAAAATAAGTGCATGCAACGGATTTAACTGGGCGACATTTTCTAAATCAGTCATGACATACAAAATTTGATTAATCGGAAACGTGGCTAACCAAGCGATGAGAATCCCTAGAACACCGGAAGCAACTCCCAAAAGACAGGTTTCCGCATCAAACACGCGCGTAATATCTTTCTTTCTAGCACCTAGCGCTTTTAAAACGCCAATTTCTTTGGTTCGTTCTAAAACCGACGTATACGTAATAATCCCAATCATAATCATACTCGTCACAAGCGAAATCCCGGCAAAGGCAATCAAAACATACGTGATGGCATCCATCAACCCACCCGTTAAATCGGTCATCGTCCCCGCTAAGTCGGTATACACGATTTCTTCATCCGCCGATTTTCCTTCATTATATTGGTCTAAATAGGTTAAGACCTCTTCTTTGGCCTGGAAATCATTCGGATAAATCATGATACTTGCTGGCAAACGATCGCCGCCTAACGCACTGATTACACTCGCTTTGTTGTTTTCATCGAGTGCTTCATTGGTTAAGACGTTGGTATCACTCGCTTTTTGCGCTTGAACAATTTCAGAATCTTGGTTCTCACTGACGATTTCCTCGCTCAATTGGTCACTATACGCAATTCCTGGGGCTAAAAGATTGGCCGTAGAGGATGATTTCGGACGCAAAATACCTGCAATCGTAATTTCTTGATTCCCCTTATCATTATAAAGTGCTTCATAGTCCGTTGATGGAATGAACGTCCCCGTTGGTAGTTTTTGATAATAAGCATCATTATTAACTAACTTGATCGTCGTTCCAACCAATTCATCAAAAGCTAGCTCCTCCCCATCTTCGACTTCAAATCCCAAGTTCGTTAATGCATTGAGATTGGTATTATTGTTTTTATCCACAACTAACACCACATCGGTACTTGCTTGCGGATACGTTCCTGCTAATAACGCATAGTTTTCTTTTAGAAAATTATTTTCTTTTTCATCAAGAGTGGTTGGAAAAGAAGAGATGCCGACCCCCGTCATTGAAGCCATTTCGGTAGCCATTGAAAGCGTCCCGTTTTCAGTATTGGTATTCGAAAAAGTGACTGGTTGAATCTTTCCATCAACCTCTCTTAATAAATTCATCCCCGTTGTACGCGTAAACCCGATGGTATCACTTAACTTCGGATCAATCGCTTCCACATAATCAATGAGTTCTTGATTGATTTCATTGATGTGTTGTGCTTGTTCTTCATCACTCACTTGCGCAGTGACTTTTTTGGTTGTTGGAAAATCGCCTTCATCCGAGCCTAACATCTCACTGGGGTCTTGGGTTGGTGGCGTCGTCGTCACTTGGGCAATCGTTACGGGAAATTTTGACAAAGTTTCCGTTTGGGTTGCATCAATTTGCTGCTGAAAACCATTGGATAAAGCCAAAACAATTCCAATACTGATAATGCCAATACTCGAGGCAAAAGCCGTTAAAAAGGTGCGGCCTTTTTTAGTTAAAATATTTTGAAAGGACAACTTCAAGGCTGTCGCAAAACTCATTTTGGTCCGCTTTAACTCAAACTGATCGGCTTTGGGTTGTTCTTGATGCGGATTAGAATCTTTTAAAATCCGTCCATCCGAAAATTCAATAATCCGGTCCGCGTATTGGTGGGCCAATTCAGGATTGTGGGTTACCATCACCACGAGCTTTTCTTTTGATAACTCTTCAATTAATTGCATGATTTGTAGACTGGTTTGGGTATCTAAGGCTCCTGTTGGCTCATCACAAAGGAGAATGTCAGGATTATTCGCCAAAGCTCTAGCAATCGCCACGCGTTGCATTTGACCACCAGAGAGTTGATTGGGCTTTTTATTTAAGTGATCTTTGAGACCCACACGTTCTAAAGCTTCTTGGGCTTTTTGCCGTTTTTCTTTTCGCGAGACACCACTTAAGGTCATCCCCATTTCAACATTTTCTAAAATCCCTAAATGACCAATTAAATTGTAACTTTGAAAGACAAAGCCCACGGAATTATTACGATAGGCATCCCAATCATGGGCTTTAAAATCTTTGGTTGATTTGCCATTAATGATCATATCTCCGGAATCGTAGCGATCTAAGCCTCCAATCACATTTAACATCGTTGTTTTTCCTGAACCACTAGGCCCTAAGATGGCCACAAATTCTTGTTTGCGAAATGCCACCGATACGCCATCCAAGGCTTTCGTTGTCATCTCACCCACGCGATAATATTTTTTTAGTGCGGTTAATGCTAACATTCTTCGTCTTCCTTTCGGCTGGTTTCATTACATCATAACAAAGACTTGGTGAAATTTCTCAACTGACACATGAAAACAAACGAAGGTATCTAGTCGGACTCACTGTTAGACACCTTCGCTTATTCTCTTTATGAATTATTCAAACACCGCTAAATCAAAGTCCACTTGATCATTGGCTGTTAGAGAAAGATCGGCCGCACCTTTTGTGGCCATTTCATCATTAATGGTAAACGTCCAGTACTTGCTCTCACTTTCATTTTGCTCGTGACCGTCAATTGCGGTGATGAACCCATCTTTTTCTTCAATCTCAAAGTTTTCTTTCATCACATCCATTAGTGATTCTTCTTCGGTAAAGGAAACGTCTTTTGAGACAATTTCTTCATCGTCTTCAGTAATGGTAATCGTTGCTTCTTGACTAACTTCACTACTGCTAACCTCTGTTTCTTCCGTTGAAGTGGTACTTTGGTTTTGACAACCAGCTAGTGTTACCATTCCTAATAGCGCCATCGTTACTACTAATTTCTTTTTCATTTGCTCACTCCTAAATTAATCATCTGTACCGCTTTATTTTATCATAAATTCCAGTAAAAGAAGCTTTGTCACCACCGCTTGAATCATAAAAAAATAACCGGATGAATCAGCCTTCAATGATAACGGCTGAATTATCCGGTTAATTTTTTAGCGTGAGTTTTCTACTGCAAAACTTTTACTTGGTTGATAGAATGGTAACCCTGCTAATAGCATAAGTACGGAGAACGCTAGGTATGGCAATCCATTGACTTGTAAGGCTCCATAAATCACAAGTAAGGCAATCAAGGTTGCAATCACACTGATGACACCATAGTAGACACGTTCTTTCATCGGTTTATCTTTGACTAACTTATTAACAAAGATGAATAAAATCATATAAAAGACATAGTTAATAATGATTGGTAACACCGATAAATCAAAGGCTGATTCTAAGTTCGGGAAGATCACACCATAATCTAGTAATTGTTGGAACACAAAGTAAAAACCGACTAATCCTAGACAAGTGAAGATTCCTTTTTTCCCATCGGTATCATTTTCAGCCGCTAAACTTGGCTTAACGACACCACTTTTGGCAAAGTTCGCTGGTTGACGTAAGTAAGATAATGTGAAGCCATTCAAGCCACCATAAACGGAAATAACCACGAAAGCAGTCAAAATATGGCCGCCGATTTGACCTAAGATACGTTCTGCCGCAAGTTCGGTATGGGCATCCCCTAATGACATAATTTCTTTTGGATCAACTACTTGCGTAATACCATAGAAATAAAGAACATATAAGACAACAATCACACTTGTCCCAATCGCAAGCGCGCGGGTCAAGGTTTTCTTACTGTCTAACTCGTGAGCGATATTCGTAGCAACAATCCACCCATCAAAAGCAAATGCAATCGCAATTAAGGCCGATAATGGTGCATTGGAAGCAACCACCTCACCAGCATTAGTAATTGCTGAAGGATCTTGTGTCCCTGTGAAGAATAACGTTCCAACACCACCAATTACAATTAACGGAATCACTTTTAAGATCGTGGTACCGACCTGCATGCGACCACCTAATTTCGGTGATACGATATTAATCGTAAATGAACAAGCTAAAAAGAATAAAGTCGCAATCGTAATAAATAGCTGCGATTCAAACCCTAGTAAAACTTCTAAATAGACACTTGTAACCATCGCTAAAACAACGATTACCGCTGGATAATAGACACTTAATGAAAACCAGCCCATCGTATACCCCAGTCGATCGCCGACTGCCTTTTGCGCATAACCGGTAATTCCGATTTGTTTGTCATCTTGTTGCGCATAAGCTGAAATTGTTAAGGCCCCAAAAATGACCCCAATTCCGACGATTAGAAAGCCTAAGACACCCAGACCGACCTTCCCGTTTACCGCGACTAAAATATCGTCGGCTTTAAATTCAATCCCACAACCAATCACAATTCCGATCACCATTGCAATCGCTGTGCTAAATTTATAATTCGTTTCTCTCATTGAAAAACCTCCACTTTGATTTCCCCAAACCTAATTCACTTTCCCACGTTAACAAAATTTGTCAGATAATTCAAGAATTTTCTGAAAATAAAATTAATTGTGATTTTTTGTTAATCCGCCTTTAAAAAATTCTGTTTGCAGCTAAAAGCCTAATTTAGCAACCTTTCCCCGCTAAATGACGTTTTGAAAACAAGAGATAACTGACGTTCTTCACAGTTCCTTCACGCTTTGACTACAGTTTTTTCCGATTTGAGATTTGCTATTTTCGCCGCATTTTTTCATTTTTCTTAAAGAAAAAAACCATTTTGCACGGCGCAAGCTAAAAAACTTACGGGGCACAAAACAGTTCCTTTCACCTTTTCTTAGCGTGGTGCTAAAAAGGCACAGAGATTTTGATAAATAATTTGGGTTAATTTTGCTACTGGCAAATTTCTCAGTTTTGCCACTTCAGTTAGTTGCTCTTTAAGAAGCATCGGATATGCACTCACACTGATGGGGCGATTCTGAGCCCATTCAATGGCGGCTAACCCATCTGATTCTACCAGTAAACGATTTAGCGGGACGCTCCGTGCTAGTTGAGCCACGGCGGGATTCGTTTTGACATCGATCCCAATCGTAAAGTAACAATCAAAATCAATGTATTCTTGTTGCCAATCTGTTGTCGAATACCAATGAACCAGATAACGATTGGGAAATTTTTTAATGGTTGCTAAAATCTCTTGCTCACAACCTTTCGTATGCAAAACGACCGGTTTCTTTTGTTCCTTAGCTAGTATTAGTTGTTCCTGAAAAACAAGCCGTTGAACAGCTAAAGGAACTTCTGACCAAACAGTATCTAAGCCAATTTCGCCAATAATCGGTGCTTGATTCAGATACGTCCGAACTTCAGCGACCGACATCTGATCAGCGGCCCAAGGATGAATCCCAAAACTTAAGACTTGCAACGACTCCTTACTAATCGCTTGCTGATTTTTTGCCCATTCTTCTTTCGTACTACAATTAACAATGGTTAGCATTCCTAATTCTTGTTGAACTTTTGCTAAACTTTGCTGTTCATCAAAATGGCAATGGGCATCAGTTAACATCGTCTTCACCTACCAATAGTTGCTGAATTTCTTGCTTCAAAGCCGCTTGTGTGATTAACCATTGACGCGTACGTTTATTGGGCGCAATCGTGAATTCTTTTTTTACCTGAGCAGGGCGCTTGGTTAAGACCACAAGCCGATGGGATAAATAAATAGCTTCTTCAATATCATGGGTGACTAAAATGGTCGTTTTTTTTACTTTTTGGATCACGGTTAGCAGCCAATCTTGCATTTTAGCCCGTGTCATCGCATCCAACGCACCAAAGGGTTCATCGAGCAACACATGTTGTGCGGGATTCATCATCGTTCTCAGTAAAGCCACACGTTGTTTCATCCCTCCTGATAATTGATGAGGTAAAAAGTTGCGCACGTCAACTAAGCCAAACAATTCTAGTTGTGCCAAAACTTGTTCTTGATTAATTGGCAAATGATTAATTTTTTGAAACAAGGTCACATTTTGATAAACACTCAGCCATGGCAATAACAAATCATCTTGTGGCATATAGCTAAAGTGTTGATTTAAGCCGACTATCTTTTGCTGATTCAACCAAACTTCACCATTACTCGGTGCTTGTAAACCAGTTAAAACTTTTAAAATGGTCGACTTCCCTGCCCCACTCGGTGCAACGAGCGAAACAAATTCACCATCATTAATAGTCAAATGCACCCCTTTTAAAATTTCACGCTGCTGAATAGTTAGCTCAATATTTTTTAGTTCTAGCGTCATCTCACACCTCATTCTATAAATTGATTAGTATACAACTCTTTGGCGGCAATCGGTTCTTCAATTAAGCCATTTTCGACCATAAAGTTAGTATAGTTATCCCAGACAGAGGCTTCCATCACTCCCCAAGATGTTGGTTGATCGGTATAATTAGCAGATAAAAAGGCTTGTGATTCTTCTAAAAAGTCTAATTCATAGTCTGGTGCATAGGTGTGTAAGATTTGAGCACTTTCCTTGGGTGAGTCAATCGCATCTTGATAGCCCTTTTTCGTGGCGTCCATAAACGCTTGAACCGTTGCTGGGTCATTTTCGATTAAGTCGTTGTTTGAAATCAAGACTGGTGTGTAGTAATCCAAGTCTGGATCTAACGCTCTTAACGGCAAATAATTTAAATCAATCCCTGCTTCTTTCGCTTTGATCAGATCCCACCCTTCAAAATACCACTGGATATCCACACTTTTGCCTAACGCTTCTGGTCCCTCACCGGTGCTGCCAACCATTGTTAGTTTTGAAAAATCAGCACCGTCATTGGTCATCACCGCATTTAAGATTGCTTCTTCACTTGGACTTTGCCATCCAGCATACGTCTTATTTTCAAAGTCTTTCGGTGTGGTGATGTTATTATCAGCAGCCGTTACAAACCCCGATGTATTATGCTTGATAATCGTTCCAATCGCTGTGATTGGAATCTCTTGTCCATTGGCATGCGCATAGGTGACATCTTCTTGGTAACTCACACCAAACTGCGCTTTGTTCGCTCCCACCAAACCGATACTTGTTGCATTGTCTCCCGGTTCGATAATTTCAACATTCAACCCTTCTTCCTCATAATAGCCTTTGTCTTTAGCGACATAGATTCCCGTATGATTCGTATTGGGAACGTAATCTAAGACTAAGGTCACATCTTTTAATTCTTGCTCCTGACTAGTAACCGACTCTTCAGTTGTCGGCGCACACGCGGTTAGTAACCAGAGACTCGGGAAAATAAACCATAATTTTTTCATTAATTTCTCCTTTGATATAAGCTTCTATAATAACTCTTTTTCAGTAACGCCACGGCTAGATTTAAGCCTAGACTTAATAACACCACACAAACAAGCGCTGCAAACACTTTATCAATTTGATAACTATTCTTCGCTCGAATCATAAAATAACCTAAGCCTGATTCAGCACTCAACCATTCTCCGACAATCGCACCACCAATACAATACGTTGCGGCCACCTTTAATCCCGAGAAAAAACCATTCATCCCCTGGGGAATTTTGAGCATTTGATAAATTTGCCAATCCGATGCACCCATTGTTTTCATAAAATTGACTTGTTCAAGCTCCGTCTTTTGTAGTCCATCCGCAAAAGACACGACAATCGGAAAATAACTCATCAAGACGACCAAGATGATTTTGGGTAGCATGCCAAAGCCAAACCACAAAGTCAATAATGGACCTAAGACCATAATCGGTAACGTTTGTGAGATAACCAATAAAGGATACACGGAACGTTTCAATAAAGAAAAGTAGTCCATTAACAAAGCCGTCACAAACGACAAGAGACTGGCAACGACCAACCCCAAAACCCCTTCGGTTAAAGTCGTCGCCGAATGACTTAACAATTCCTTAAAATTGGCACAAAAGGCTTGGAGCACCGCAATCGGTCCAGGCAAAATAAATGACGGAACCTGTGTTAGCCAGACACTAACTTGCCAAATAACTAAAATGAGTACCATACTAATCGCTGGATAAAGTTTCTTTTTCATCATTTCCTCCTTGCTTTTTTGCACAAAAAACGCCAAAATGAGGGTCTTAGACATAACTCATTCTGGCGCTAGCTATGTTTCTCCCTTCACCAGTATTAACTGACAGGTTCGATGGGTCTAAGTTCACAACTTACTCTCATGTCGTCTACGACATCCCCAGAAACAGGTATTCATTTTTTTGAGTGTAACATAGATTTCCTAGCAGAACAAAAATTTTACTATTTGGCAATTGCTGAGATTTAAGACTATCCTAAGTTTTATCGTGTATCATCACCTTACTGACAAAAAT
>JBKEDL010000064.1:0-22064 GCA_047975385.1 Enterococcus sp.
CTACGTAATTGCCCACAAGCGGCATCGATATCGGTACCGTGCTCTTTACGAATCACACAGTTAATCTTGTTTTTCTTCAAGACATCGTAGAATTTCAAAACATCCGCTTTTGAACTGCGCGAATACTGATCATGTTCACTAACCGGGTTATACGGAATCAAGTTCACATAAGCTAATTTTTTCTTATCTTTCAATAAATCAGCCAATTGTTGCGCGTGTTCTGGTCGATCATTGACCCCTGAAAGCATGATGTATTCAAACGTTACGCGACGATTGGTTTTTTCGATATACGTATCAATGGCTGCCATTAATTTTTCAATTGGGAAGCTACGGTTAATTCGCATAATCGAAGTGCGGACGTCGTTGTTTGGTGCGTGCAACGAAATTGCTAAGTTGACTTGTAAGCCATTATCCGCAAAGTCGACAATTTTATTGGCTAACCCACTCGTTGATACCGTAATGTGGCGTGCGCCGATTGCAAGACTCTTTGGATCGTTGATGATGTTTAAGAAATCTAGTAGGTTCTCATAGTTATCAAACGGTTCGCCAATTCCCATCACCACGACGTGAGAGACGCGTTCGCCTTCGCCGCGCTCATCAAAGTAATGTTGGACCATCATGATTTGCGCGACGATTTCACCAGCCGTTAAATCACGCTGTTTCTTCAATAAGCCACTCGCACAAAACGTACAGCCGATATTACAACCAACTTGGGTCGTTACACAAACCGACATCCCGTATTCTTGACGCATTAGTACGGTTTCGATCATGTTTTTATCGGCTAATTCAAATAGATATTTAACCGTTCCATCACTTGCTTCTTGAACCACAACTTGATTCAATGGGTTAATCACAAAGTTTTCTTCCAATAATGAAATTGTCGCTTTCGATAAGTTGGTCATTTCCACAAACGATTGAACACGTTTTTCATACAACCATTCCCAAATCTGGATGCCACGGAATTTCTTTTCGCCATGTTCGATTAACCAGTTAATTAAATTTTCTTTTGTAAAGCCATAGATTGATGGTTTCAATTGATTACTCCTCATTTCACAAGATTCGTACCATACTATAACGGAATCCCACACTAAAAGCAACAACTCGCAAGTAGTTTAAGAATAAAAAAAGAATCTTCTTGATTACTCAAACACTCGAATAACCAAGAAGATTTTTTCTGAAAAACTACATAAATTCATCCGTTGGAGTTGGGGCTTCATTCATTACATCACTAGCTTCTAATAAAACTTTCCGTGGTTTAGAACCTTCCGACGGCCCTACAACGCCATGAGCTTCTAATTCATCCACTAAACGAGCGGCACGATTATATCCAACTCTAAAGCGACGTTGCAATAACGAAACACTCGCTGTTTGCATTTCGATGACCAAATCCTTGGCTTGATTGTACAACTCGTCTTGCGGTTGCTCTGCTTCACTGCTTGTTTCTTCGGTCACCATCATCTTTTCTTCGTAGCGTGCTTCTTGTTGGTCGGTAACAAATTCCACCACCCGCTCGACTTCATGATCGGAAATAAAGGCCCCTTGTACACGAATCGGTTTGTTTTCCCCCATTGGTAAGTACAGCATATCCCCGCGACCTAAGAGTTTTTCGGCCCCGTTGCCATCAATAATCGTCCGAGAGTCAATCCCACTAGAAACCGCAAACGCAATTCGTGACGGGACATTGGCCTTGATAATTCCCGTAATGACATCCACACTTGGACGTTGCGTCGCTAAAATCATATGAATCCCCGCGGCTCGCGCCATCTGTGCCAAACGAATAATCGCATCTTCAACCTCGTTACTAGCCACCATCATCAAATCGGCCAACTCATCAACAATCACCACAATAAACGGTAAGATGGGACGAATTTCGCCATCTTCAAAGGTTTTCTTACGAATAAACTCATTATAACCGGTGATGTTTCGAACACCCGTTGCTGCAAATTTTTCGTAGCGTTCTTCCATTTCTTTCACAACTTTTTGTAACGCTTGGGCCGCTTTTCTTGGATTCGTAACCACTGGCGTTAGCAGATGGGGGATGCCATTATACACATTTAATTCGACCATTTTGGGGTCAATCATCATCATTTTTACCTCGTGTGGTTTTGCCCGCATCAAGATACTTGTAATCACCCCATTAATTGCAACCGACTTCCCTGACCCCGTCGAACCGGCCACTAGTAAATGCGGCATTTTGGTTAAATCGGCTGTTTGGACCAATCCAGAAATATCCCGACCTAAAGGCACTTCTAAGAGTTTATCTGGATGATCGGGCTGCGCTTCAACCACCTCTCTAAAAGAAACCATGCTGACCGTACTATTCGGGACTTCAATCCCAATTAAAGATTTCCCCGGAATCGGCGCTTCCATCCGTAAATCTTTTGCAGCTAATGCTAACGCAATGTCATCGGTCAAACTGACAATCTTACTGACCTTCACCCCAACTGCTGGTTGAATTTCAAACTTAGTCACCGCTGGTCCTAGGCTGGCTTTAACAACTTTAGCATCCACACCAAAGCTATTGAAACAGGCCTCTAAAACTTCAATGTTTCGTTCAATCTTACTATACTCATCACTTTGGTCCGTTGGTGGTAACGAATCTAACAACTCAGCTGACGGCAATTCATAATCTCGATTTTCAGCTTCAGCTGCAATTTCAAACTCTAAATCCGCCCCATCATCTTCAACTTCTGGAACCGCACTTGGTGTCAACGCGGCTGGTGTCGGATTAGTTGCAGGTGCCGTGTTTTTTTGGAACCCTTCAATTGGCACAATCTCTGGTTTTTCAACGATTGGCTGTGAAGCGACTTCAGCGACACTTGGCTCAGTCGGTTTTGCTTTTTGAGGCGCTCGCTGTTCTTGCATTTCGGCAATAATTGCCGCTTTTTTCGCTGCGATTTCGGCCTCTTTGGCTTGTTTTTTAGCCTGACGTCGTTTTTCTTTATCAATCCGTTTTTGTTCGTCACCAGCTAGTAACTGTTGTAAGTTTTCACCTAGCGTCTGCAATAAATCGACAATTTCATGCCCACTTTTCATACTAAAGAAAAAGGCACCCAATAACCCGAGTAAAATTGCGACCAAATAACTGCCGACTTGAGCTACTAAAAAATATGTGCATTGGTATAAAAAAGCCCCAATCAGCCCGCCGCCAACATTTGCTAAAATTTGATTATTTCGAATATCACCTAAAAGGGTTTCCCAAGTGGTGTGTAAAATATTGGGTTCGATACTTTGAAGGCCACGAAATAAACGCGCGTGCATAAATAATAAAATACCAGCATACATCAAGCCGGCGCCAAGCAACCGGCGATAATTTGTCAATTTGGCTTCGGTCGTTTTGACCATCACCCAACCACCGTAACCCATCAAAGCTAAACTCAAGATACGGTAGGAATTCCCACCAATCATGCGTAAACAGTTAGCGATTAAGGTGCCCAAAAAGCCGAGTTGAAAGAAGCCAAAAGCGGCAAATAGTATAAAGGCAAAGCCGATTAATACTAACATCATTTTTTCCTGTTGTTGAATTTCTTTTTTGGTCTTTCTTTTTGTTTTTGTTTTTGTTTGGCGTTTTCTTTGTGCCATCTTTATCCCTCATTTCATCTTTTTCATTATACAAAAAAAAAGAGGCGAACAAAAGTTTTGTTCGCCTAAGAGTTTCTTAAAATTATTCTGCTGAGACATCCTCACCAAACCATTTTTCTGAAATCTCTTTGAATTCACCGTTTTCTTTTAAGGTGTCAATCCCTTCATTGACTTCATTGATTAAGTCTTCGTCATCTTTACGACCACCGACCGCATAATCTTCACTTTCAAAAGGACCAGTGACAATATTGTAATCATCCAACGCATCTTTTTGATTTAAGTAGTAATCCGCATAGATTTTATCAATTAACAAGCCATCAATCCGGCCACTATTTAAATCAATAAAGGCTTCGTTAAAACTTGCATACAAGGTTGCGGTGTTGTCTTGAACGTTCTCTTTTAAGACCGCTGGTTGGTCTTCAAATAAGTCATAGCCTGAAGAACCTTCCTGAGCTCCTAAGAGTTTACCATCCATCGCATCAAATGAGGTGATATCACTGTCTTTAGTCGTCACTAAAACTTGATCGTTGGTCATATACGTTTCTGAGAACAAGACATCTTTTTCACGCTCAGCCGTTTTACTGTAGCCATTCCAAATCAAATCGATCGTGCCGTTTTCTAATTCCGTTTCTTTCATTGACCAGTCAATTGGTTGAAATTGCACGTCTTTATCACTCAATGCAAAAACGGCTTTGGCTAAATCAACGTCAAAACCGGTAATTTCACCAGCATCATCTTTAAAGCCCATTGGTGCAAATGTATCATCCAAACCAATCACAACCGTATTTTCATCCGTCGCATCCTCACTTGCACTACCACATGCACTTAAAGTTAACATGCCTAACCCAATCATTGTCAAACTTACAAATTTTTTCATTTTCATTTTTCTGCCCCCATTAATCTTTATTTTGGTACAACTTCTAAAATCGCATCGCCAATATTTTCAGCAAAATCATGGTCATGTGTCACCACAATTTGCGTCACCCCTTCAGCTTTTAAAGTCAAAATCAAGTTAGCAACTTGTTGTCTTAAGCCTGGATCTAATGCACTCGTTGGTTCATCATAAGCCAGGACTTTAGGATTCATCGCCATTGCCCGCGCAATTGCTACCCGTTGTTTTTGCCCACCTGAAAGCTGAAACGGATAACTCGTTAATAAATCTTCTGCTAAACCCAATTGTTTGACTAGCTCGTGGGCTTTTTGGGTGTAAACTTCTTTGCTTTGTTTTAAGACCATTTTGGGTGCTAAGGTGATATTTTCCAAAACATTTAAATGCGGAAATAATTGGAAGTCTTGAAAGACGACCCCCACCACTTGTTCTTGTTCTTTTAAGGCCGTCGGTTCAAAGGCTACCCCATCGAGTTCAAATGTCCCACTATCCGTTGTCTCTAGGCCGGCAAGAACGCGTAATAAGGTGGTTTTTCCACCGCCAGAAGGTCCAACGATTGCTAAAATATTGCCATCTGGAATAGTTAAGTCTAAATGATCAATCACTTTCTTATCGCCAAAAGACTTATTAATTTGTTTTAATTCTAACATCTAGTCCCCTCCTTACTTGTAGTAGTCCATTTTAATTTCAAGTTGTTTCATAACCAAGGTAAACACACCAGTCAACGCTAAGTAAATAATGGCCACCCCGACTAAAGGTAATAAGGTAGTATCACGTTCCATAGCAATTTTCCCCATGCGCATCACATCGGATAACCCTAAAATATAAACCAAAGAGGTATCTTTGACCAGATTGGTCACTTCATTACCGACAGAAGGTAAGGTAATTTTGGTCACTTGGGGAATAATAATTTTGGCAATCGTTTGACCTTTACTTAAACGTAAGACTTGCGCCGCTTCATACTGCCCTTGGGGAATCGATTGAATCCCGCCACGAAAAATTTCGGCAAAATAGGCCGCATAATTGATGATAAAGGCCAGTAACGCGGCATCAAAGCGATCAAAAACAATCCCGACAAGTGGTAAACCATAAAAAATAAAAATCAACTGTAACAATAACGGGGTGCCGCGAATCAACCAAACATAAATTTGAACCAATAATTTAAACGGTTGCCAGCGACTTGCTAAAACAAACGCTAAGATAATCCCAATTGGAATCGATCCAATCAACGTCAAAGCAAATAACTTCAAGGTGATACCGGCTCCAGCAAACAATTGCGGCATCACCGAGATTAAATAGTTCATAAAATTTCCTCCATCATTTCTTTTAACTGAGTGTAACAACTGTTTTGTTACCCACATTTTATCCTATTAACACCAAAAAAGCCCTTTAATCGATTGCTCGATTAAAGGACGTGACGTACGTGATTCCACCTTTTTTCATTAGTTCTTTGCAGAAACTAATCTCAACGGGTCATCTATAATGACCGCAGCGTTAACGGGCTCACCGGAATTTCCTACTCATTTCAGAAATTCAACTCCAAGATGTGGTTCACAGCAGGTTGGTATCTCTTCTCAGCGACCAGAGACTCTCTTTAAACAAACGTTGCATGCTACTCTTCTTTTCTTTGTCGTATTATTAAGATGTTTTAAAACTACACTGAAATCAAGCAACTGTCAATATTTTTTTGTTTAAGGAGGAATATTTATGCACCCTTACGTTACTAAAGCTACGTAACTTTGACAAAATTTAAACATTTCCCACGGATGAAGCACTCAAATCTGCGCTGAAAAAAAGGTGCTTTTGTTTCACCTAAAAATCTGATAGAATTATTAGGAATGCCTTTTGCAACAGTTAACTTTAATTGCCGGTGCTAAAGGCCAACTAGCGCTGTACATTGCTGAAAAGTTTAGCCCCTCTAGGCTAGACTCTGTTACCAAACTTTATTAAATCGAGGTGTCTACCCATGTTTATTGTTCTCTCTTTTTTCTTGATCACTTTTGGATTAAGTTATCTTTTTCATCTTTTAACCAAAGAAAGCATTGCCGAGGCTTATGCCAAACTCCCTGGCCAAGATAATCGCCGAAAAAAACTCAAAGCCTTTTTCATTGGCGTCTTTCGTTTGATTGCTTTTTAATAAAGACTGCCAACAAATGTCGAATTTTTCCAATCTGACACTTGTTGACAGTCTTTTTTTGTAAACGTTTCACGCAGTGAGAAAAATCGCCCCTAGGCTCAGCGTGACTATTAGTGCTGTTTATAACTTAAATGATAGAAAGCCGAGACAAAGACTGACCCACCGATGACGTTGCCCAAATACACCGGTACAAAATTTTTGATAAATTCCATCCACGTAGCCTGACCTTCAAAAATCGCAGCAGGAATCACAAAACTATTCGCCACACTATGCTGAAAACCAATCGCCACAAAAATCATCACCGGAAACCAAATTGTTAAGACCTTCCCGGCAGCATCTTTGGCCCCATAAGACAACCAGAGCGCTAAACCAACGAACCAATTACAACCAATCCCCGAACCAATCGCTTGAATCGGTGTAACACTAATCTTATGATGGGCAATACTAATCGTTTGTTCTAAATATGGCCCAGTGTGCGTCAATCCAACCACATGACCAAAAAAATAAGCCACAAAAACCGCACCCACAATGTTGGCTAGCGTAATAATCAACCAATTTTTGAGCAACGCGATCAAACTAACTTTACGATCAAAAAAAGCCACCGCAACAGCCATCATATTACCAGTAATTAACTCACCACCGCCTAATAAAATCACCAGTAACCCAATCGGAAAAACCGACGCGCCCACTAAGCTCGTTAAACTTGAAAACTCCGGCGGGATTGAAGCTGAGACACGAATATAAGCTAAATAACCTAACGAAATCATCGCTCCTCCAATAAAACCTAAAATTAATTTAGCTAGTAAAGTTTTTTGAATTTTCTTTGTTCCATGGTGAACCGTAATTTCTAAAATTTCATCTGGGGTATGCATAAAAGCGTTTTCTCCTTTTTGTATAACTTTACGTGATTTAAACAAAAAAAGAAAGAGAAAAAAGAAATAAACAGTGTTCCAAAAGCTACCTCTACGGAAATAAGCGAACAATCTCAAAAATTTGGAAATCAATTTCTGAGATTGTTCGCTTATTTCTTGAGGCATAACACTTCTGTCCCAACCTCTTTTTTGTATTACATCAGGTAGAGAATACTAAAATTAGAATTATTCTAGTGAAAAATGTGAATTTTTTCTTTCTTAATGAGCAAACCATGGTACAATGACGAAAAACCTAGTCTAGAAAGGATGAATCATCAGTGATTTCTTACCAAAGTACCCGTGACAAACAAAATGTTGTTTCAGCTTCTCAAGCCATCTTACAAGGTTTGGCTGTGGATGGCGGACTTTATGTTCCGACACAAATTCCAGAAATTGCGTTAGATTTTAATGAATTAGCGACGAAAAGTTATCAAGATGTGGCTTATACAATCATGCACGCATTCTTACCAGATTTTACGCAAGAGGAGTTACGTCATTGTATCGATTCGGCTTATAATGAAAAATTTGATACACCAGCAATTGCTCCCGTCGTTAAAAAAGACGGCAATTATTATTTAGAGCTTTTTCATGGGTCAACGATTGCCTTTAAAGATATGGCTTTATCGATTTTGCCGTATTTAATGACCACGGCAGCAAAAAAAAATGGGGTTGAAAAAGAAATCGTAATCTTGACGGCGACTTCAGGGGATACTGGTAAAGCAGCAATGGCCGGATTTGCTGATGTTCCGGGTACCAAAATCATTGTTTTCTATCCGCAAAAAGGGGTTAGTAAAATTCAAGAGCAACAAATGGTCACCCAAAAAGGAGAAAATACCTTTGTTGTAGCCATTGATGGTAATTTCGATGACGCTCAAACCAATGTCAAACAAATGTTTAATAATCAAGCGTTAAAGGCATTACTAGCTGAAAATGGCAAACAATTTTCTTCTGCAAATTCGATTAATATTGGGCGCTTGGTTCCGCAAATTGTTTATTATGTGTATGCATATGCTCAATTAGTGAAAACAGGTGAAATCAGTGCCGGGCAAAAGATTAATTTCAGTGTGCCCACCGGTAATTTCGGGAATATCTTGGCTGGATATTATGCAAAACAAATTGGCTTGCCGGTTGAGACCTTTATTTGTGCCTCAAATCCGAATAAAGTCTTAGCTGATTTTTTTGCAACAGGGACATATGATCGCAAACGACCATTTTATGTGACGACTTCACCTTCAATGGATATTTTGGTTTCTAGTAATTTGGAACGCTTAATCTTCCATGCAACGAAAGATGATGCCAAACAAACAGCAGCTTTAATGGAACAATTACAAACGCATGGTCAATATCAGGTAACACCAGCGATGCAAGCGACGTTTGCCGATTTCTTTGGCGGATTTGCGACTGAAGAACAAACAGCAGCTGAAATCACGCAAGTTTATCAAGCGAGTGAATATGTGATCGATCCACATACGGCGGTAGCGGCTGCAGTTGCCAGTCAGTATCACCGCGAACAAAACGTCATCGCTCCAACGGTGATTGTTTCAACTGCAAGTCCCTATAAATTTCCTCGAGTAGTCGTGGAAGCTTTAACGCAAGCCACGACTGATGTAGATGATTTTGAATTGGTTCGTCAACTTGAAGTCCTTGCCGACTTAAAGGTTCCACAAGCCGTGGAAGAACTATTCCAAGCAACCGTTCGTCATCATCGTGTCATTGCAACGAAGCAGATGGAAGATTGTGTAAAAGAGATTCTTGATGTGCAATAAATAATATCAATCTTCACTACGTACTAGGAGCTAAGACATCAATTTGTCTTAGCTCCTAGTTTGATTCTAATGGCTACTAGTTATTTTGATTCCGATAATTCCTAGTAACAACAAGCCGACAAAAAAACAAGTTTTCATGGATAAGCGATCATCAAAAAGTGTCACACCAATCACAATTGATCCGACTGCGCCAATCCCAGTCCAAATCGGATAAGCGACACTCAACGGCAATGTTTTGGTCGCTTTAGCTAACAAGCCAAAGCTGATAACCATCGCCAGAATCGTATAGAGCGTAAAATTGAGCTTGGTAAAGCCGTTACTTAGTTTCATTGTTGTGGCCCACAGACACTCAAAAAGGCCGGCAAGCAAGAGTTGGATCCAATAAATCATTCGTTTCCTCCTAAAGACGACAAAAAGAGACACTAACTCATTCCTTCTTTGACCTAATGGAATGGGAAACTGTCTCTTCACCCGGTGGCGAATTGTCGCTATTTAATATCTGTTCACTTTACTATAGCTGAAAATGAAATGCAAGGAAAAATTTATCTAGTGAGCGCGCGTACTTTTTGAATGAGTTTAGGATAAATGTGCTCAACAAACCACGCTTCATTTGATTTATCGGCAATTTCCGCCGTTTTAATCCAAGCCAGAGCACTATTTTCGTCTGGTTTGGGTTTCAATGGGGCAGCTTCGTCAGCTTCAAATAAATAAGTAACATTCAAATGAAGGTGTGAAGGAACGTAGTGGTCGTTTTTTAAATGACCATTCACGCACAATATTTCTAAAGAAAATAACTCATCTGCAAGTAAACGAACGTCAGTTAAGCCAGCTTCTTCTTTGATTTCTTTGATGGCGACTTGTTTTAAATCCGCCTCACCATCGGCATGGCCCCCCAGCCAAGCCCACGAATGATACAGATTGTGATGAGCCATTAAGACTTTGGTACGTGTTGGATTGACAATCCAAGCCGAAGCCGTTACGTGGGCCACAGGGTTGTTTCTAGTTAAGATTTCTTGACCACTAGCTAGCCAAGTAAGAAATAGTTCTTTGTCGTGAACTTCTTGTTCATTGTAAGGGAGATAAGCAGTAATGATTTCATTCAGTCGTGTCATGGGGAACTCCTTTGCTGTAATAAGTTGGGTTACATCAAGCCTAACGATTTTTTGATGAACGGGCAACTACTTGGTTTGAAAGATTCAATTTTGGAAAATGAGTAAATTCACAGAATGAATATTCGAAATTTTCAGAAAAAACAGATAGAATAGATAAATAATAACTTAGGAGCTGAAAGAATGAAAGAAGAACCATTAGAATTAGATCGAAGTTTGAAAAATCGGCATGTCCAATTGATTTCAATTGGTGGAGCGATTGGTACGGGATTATTTTTAGGATCTGGGAAATCGATTCATTTGGCGGGGCCCTCCATCTTATTAGCCTATGCCATTGTCGGGGGCATGTGCTTTTTGATTATGCGGGCGTTAGGTGAGCTTTTATTATCCAATACGAATCACCATTCATTTTTGGATTTTGTCGCAGAATACTTAGGGACACGGGCGGCCTTTGTAATGGGGTGGACGTATTGGTTTTGTTGGATTTCGATTGCGATGGCTGATTTAACGGCGATTGGGACGTATGTTCGTTATTGGACACCCAATATCCCGATGTGGTTGCCTGAAATAATTGCCTTAGCGATTTTAATCAGTTTGAATCTGATTGCAGTTTCTTTATTTGGTGAGTTAGAATTCTGGTTCGCTTTGATTAAAGTCATCGCGATTATTGCGTTAATTGTTGTCGGAGGTTATATGATATTGGTTCATTTTCCAACGAGTAGTGGGGAGGTATCGGTAACGAATCTTTGGCAAAACGGTGGCTTTTTTGCAACGGGGGCTCAAGGGTTCTTACTCTCCTTTCAAATGGTGACCTTTGCCTTTGTTGGGGTGGAATTAGTCGGGCTAGTGGCTGGTGAAACCAAAGATCCAGAAAAAGTTTTACCTAAAGCAATCAACAATATTCCAATCCGAATTATTTTATTTTACTTAGGTTCATTATTTGTGATCATGGCGATTTATCCGTGGAATAGTCTCGATCCAACAGCAAGTCCATTTGTGGAAGTTTTTTCTGATATCGGGATTGCCTCAGCTGCGACTGTGATTAATGTCGTCGTATTAAGTTCAGCGGCTTCAGCGTGTAATAGTGCGATTTATTCGACTGGTCGGATGTTACGTTCGTTATCACAAGAAGGCAATGCGCCGAAACAGTTTGTTAAATTAACCAAACACAAAGTACCAGCACGTGCCATTTTATTTTCGACAGCTGTCATCTTTGGCTCAATCTTGTTAAATTATTTCTTGCCAAGTGAAGCGTTCACCTTAATCAGTAGTGTCGCAACGACGTGTTTCATCGTTGTGTGGGGGATGTTAGTGGCCGCGCATATGAAGTATAAACAAACACCGGCCGGTAAAGCCAATCAAACCTTTAAAATGCCGGGCTATCCATTTAGTAGTTATGTTGTTTTTCTATTTTTAGTCTTTATTTTGGTAATATTATACTTTGCTAAAGATACGCGTGAGGCTCTGATTGTCACACCGATTTGGTTTGTAGCGCTCTTAGTTATTTACCAAGTACGTTATGCCAAAAAAGAAGGAGCAGCCAACACGTTAGAAGCAACCAAAAATCAATAATTAGTAGCTGAAATGGGCTGGGACAAATTTGTTGTCCGAGCTCATTTTTTATGAATAAACGATGTTTCAGAAGCTCCCTTTTTTTTCGCAACAAGAAACGACGAGTAAGCAAAACGTTGTTGAGGAGTTCTAATCAATGCTATTATTAAAGAAAGTAAGTTATCTTTTTTTGGGGGGGATGGAAATGTTTTTAGCTTTAAATGAAATTCGCTATGCCAAGTTACGTTATGGTTTGGTGATTGGAGTCATGTTTTTAATTGCTTATTTAGTATTTTTTTTAACGGGACTGTCTTATGGCTTGGCTCAAGATAATCGAACGGCAGTTGATAAATGGGGGGCTGATACGATTTTACTATCGAAAGATGCCAACAATAGTTTAAGTATGTCGATGCTTGAAAAGCAAGTCTATGATGATGTTGAGGCGGAGCAAAAGGCGGTCCTTGCTCAGTCACCAGCTGTAGTTATGGAAAAAGGCAACGATGATGAGAAAATCAACGTTAGCTTTTTTGGGATTGATGCCAATCAGTTCTTGATGCCTGAAGTGACGAGTGGTCGAGGGTTTACAGCGGATGATGAGGTAGTTGCCGACGAGAGCGTCAAAGCGGAATATGGGTTAAAACTGGGGGATGAAATTCGCCTTTCTGGAAATGATAAAACATTCACGATTGTTGGCTTTACTGAGAATGCCAAGTTCAATGTTGCCCCGGTTCTGTATACGACCATCAATGCCTATCAAGAGATTCGTTTTGAAAAACAGGATACTTCTGAAAATGCGCGGATTAATGCGATTGTCGTTAAAGGTGACTTAGAAAATTATCCACAAGATACGTTAGATCAAGTTGAAATATCTAGTTTCATCAATGATTTACCAGGTTATAGTGCGCAAGTTTTGACTTTCGGCTTTATGATTGGCTTCTTGATTGTGATTGCGGCAATCGTTATCGGGATTTTTATTTATGTGTTAACGATGCAGAAAAAAGATATCTTTGGGGTGATGAAGGCCCAAGGGATCTCTAGTGGCTTTATCGCACGTTCGGTGGTTGCACAAACCTTTATTTTGGCGTTTATCGGGATTACGCTCGGGTTGGTAGGAACCTATGGGACATCGCTCATTTTACCAGTTGCGGTACCATTTCAAAGTAATTGGTTATTCTTAGTTGGGATTAGTTTATTGATGTTAGTTGTGGCTATTTTAGGAGCGGTTTTCTCAGTGAGGGCGGTTGTTAAGATTGATCCATTGAAAGCGATTGGATAGGAGGGGAACAATGAGTGCGATTGAATTTAAAAATGTCAAAAAAGTCTTTCAAGATGGCGATCAAGAGATTGTGGCTTTAAAAGAAACGAGTTTAACGATTGAAAAAGGTGAGTTTATCGCGGTGATTGGTCCATCTGGATCGGGAAAAAGTACGTTTTTAACCCTTGCTGGTGGTCTGCAATCCCCGAGTCAGGGGGAGATTTTAATTAATAATCAAGCCTTTAGTAAGCAAACCGAGAAAAAACGTGCCAAAACGCGCTTTAAAGAAATTGGTTTTATTTTACAAGCGTCCAATTTAATTCCGTTCTTAACGGTAAGTAAGCAACTAGAGCTGATTGACCGAATTAATAAAGAGAATAAAAAAGAAGTAGCCCAAAGTTTGTTTGCAGAACTTGGAATTGAAAAATTAACTACCAAATATCCAGAAGAACTATCAGGTGGGGAACGCCAACGCGTGGCAATTGCGAAAGCTTTGTATAATGAACCGGCGATTATTTTAGCCGATGAACCAACGGCCAGTCTTGATTCGGAAAAAGCTTTTGATGTGGTCAAAATTTTGGCCAGAGAAACCAAAGAAAAACAAAAAGCAACGATTATGGTCACCCACGATACGCGCTTGTTAGCTGAATGTGATCGGATTTTTGAAATTAAAGATGGCGTCTTAACGGAAAAATCAGGCGGAACGGTCGACAAGTAAATATGTTGTCGTTAATCAAGCGTCTATTCATTGTGAAGTCTAGCGCAAGCAGAAAAATCGTCTTTTCCTACAATTTTTTCTAAACTAGGAACATTGATAGAAAGGGTTGATTTGATGGATTACCGAGTATTACTATACTATAACTATACGCCAATTACCGATCCAGTTGCGTTTTCGAAGGAACATCTGGCGTTTTGTAAAGCCTTGAATTTAAAGGGGCGCATTTTGGTGGCTGAAGAAGGAATTAATGGTACGGTTTCGGGGGCGATTGCCGATTGTGAAGCCTACATGGCATGGATGAAAGCCGACGAGCGTTTTGGTGACACGTATTTCAAAATTGATGAAAGTGAAGAAATGGCCTTCAAGAAGCTGTTTGTGCGTCCAAGAAAAGAATTGGTTTCACTGAATCTAGCAGATGACATCAACCCCAACACTTTAACGGGTGCTTATCTAGAGCCCAAAGAATTTAAAGACGCTTTACTCGATGAAGACACGGTTGTGATTGATGCTCGAAATGACTATGAATTTGATTTAGGACATTTTCGTGGCGCTGTGCGACCGGATATTCGTAGTTTTCGTGAGTTGCCACAATGGATTCGCGATAATAAAGAACAATTCATGGACAAACGGGTCGTCACTTACTGTACCGGTGGGATTCGTTGCGAGAAGTTTTCTGGGTGGTTAGTGCGTGAAGGCTTCAAAGACGTCGCTCAATTACATGGTGGGATTGCGATGTATGGCAAAGATCCTGAGGTCCAAGGGGAACTGTGGGATGGGAAGATGTATGTCTTTGATGAACGGATTAGTGTTGAAATTAATCACGTGGATAAACAAGTTGTCGGCCGTGATTGGTTTGATGGCACACCTTGTGAACGGTATGTCAATTGTGGCAATCCCGAATGTAACCGCCAATTTTTAACATCTGAAGAAAACGAAGCGGCGCACTTGGGAGCCTGTAGCTATGAATGTGCCCAACATGCTAGAAATCGTTATGTAAAAAAGCAACAATTAAACACAACTGAAATTACTCAAGCACTAGCAAACTTTACAAAAGCAACAAGTAATGCGTAAAATAGGTTCAATCGAGGGTCTCAACGAAGCTCGATTGAATCTTTTTTTAGTTCATTTCGAAAGTGAGGGAGTTAAATGAAAATTGTAATTTTAGATGGCTACGGTTTAAATCCTGGTGATATGAGTTGGCAGGCCTTTGAAGAGTTGGGGGAAGTGACGGTTTATGACCGCACAAATAATTCCAATCCCAATGAAGTGATTGAACGAATCGGGGATGCCGAGGTTGCTCTAACCAACAAAACCATCTTTACCGCAGAAATTATGGCCGCGTGTCCAAACCTTCGTTACATCGGTGTTCTAGCGACCGGGTACAACGTGGTTGATGTTGTGGCTGCTAATCAACATAAAATCGTTGTGACGAATATCCCAAGTTATGGCACAGATGCGGTCGCGCAATTTACCTTTGCCTTATTGTTAGAAATCGCGAGTCAAGTGGGTGAACATAACGCTTCGGTTCATCAAGGCGATTGGCAAACCAATCCCGATTTCACTTACTGGAAAACCCCGTTAATGGAGTTATCCGGTAAAACGCTAGGCTTAGTTGGTTATGGTCGCATTGCTCAAGCCGTTGCCAAGATTGCTTTAGCTTTTAATATGCAGGTGATTTTTGCAAATCATCGCGAAAAAGAACACCCTCAAGAAATCACACAAGTTTCTTTGACTGAGTTGTACCAGCAAGCCGATATCATCAGCTTACATGTGCCGCAATTTCCGGAAACAGAACAAATGATTAACAAAGAAGCCCTTGATCAAATGAAACCGGGTGTGATTTTATTAAATACCTCGCGTGGTGGCTTAATCGATGAAACAGATGTCGCACAAGCTCTAGCAAGGGGTCAACTTGGCGCCTATGCCGCCGACGTGGTGACGAAAGAACCGATTGCAGCCAGCAATCCATTATTAACATCACCAAATACCTATCTCACCCCGCATATTGCTTGGGCACCCACCCAAACGCGTGAACGCTTGATGGAAATTGCCGTTAATAATTTAGCCGGTTTTAGCAAGGGTCAAGTCATTAATCAAGTGAATTAATTGTTGGTGAAGAGGTTATGACAGAAGTGTCCTGCCTCAAGAAATAAGCGAACCATCTCAGAAATTGCTTTTTAAATTTTTGAGATGGTTCGCTTATTTTCGTAGAGGTAGCTTCTGGAACACCGTTTATTCGGCAAAAAGGATGAAAATGGAAAAACTTGCTTTTACGGCCGGATTAGGTATAATACTTAGTAAAGTTAGGTGAACCTAAAAGTTTAAAAAGGAGTGGAAAAGATGCTAGTTTTTTCAGATATTTCAGCCACCTATGACGGCAATCAAGTGGTTGTCGATCAGTTGAATTTTCAAGTCAAGCAACCTGGAATCATTGGGATTGTTGGTCCGAATGGGGCGGGGAAGTCGACGTTTATCAAGGCGGCGTTGCGGTTAATTCCTAGTACAGGAAAAATGTCTTTTCAAGCGCAACCATTAAAAAAATTTCAACGAAAAATTGCTTATGTGGAACAAAAAAGTGTGATTGATCATAGTTTCCCCATCACCGTTAAAGAATGTGTCTCTTTAGGGTTGTATCCCAACCTTAAATGGTTTCAAAAAATATCCCAAGACGCTTGGTCAAAAGTCGAAGCTGCATTAGCTAAAGTGCAAATGCTAGATTTCAAGGAGCGACAGATTGGAGAATTATCTGGTGGACAGTTCCAACGCGTTCTAATTGCTCGGACGTTGGTTCAAGAAGCACAACTGATTTTTTTAGATGAACCGTTCGTTGGAATTGATGTTCAAAGTGAACAAATCATCATGGAACAATTGCAAGCTTTGAAAGCGCAAGGAAAAATCATTTTTATCGTTCACCATGATTTGAGTAAGGTGATGGAATACTTCGATGAGGTCTTGCTATTAAATAAAAAAATGATTGCCTTTGGACCTACCGAAACGACATTTACTGAAGAACATATTATTCAGGCTTTTGGTGGTAGTGTCTTTGTAAGGGGGGCGAATTCATGATTCAACAGTTTATTGATGGCGTGGTGAATTATCATTTTATGCAAAATGCGTTAATCACTTCAGTGGTGATTGGGATTGTTGCCGGCGCGATTGGGTGTTTTATCATCCTGCGTGGCATGTCGTTGATGGGAGATGCGATTTCCCATGCGGTGTTACCAGGGGTGGCGCTGTCTTATATTTTAGGGATTAACTTCTTTATCGGCGCGATGTTTTTTGGGTTATTGGCCTCCGTCTTAATTACTTTTATTTCTAATAATAGTTTGATTAAACGCGATACAGCAATCGGGATTACCTTTAGTTCCTTTTTAGCGCTCGGGGTGATTTTAATTGGCTTTGCCAATAGTTCAACCGATTTATTTCATATTTTGTTTGGGAATGTTTTAGCGGTTCAAGATGTTGATAAGTATTTAACCATCGCTATTGCGGTGATTGTTTTAGCAACGATTATCTTGTTCTTTCGTCCGTTATTGATTACTTCATTTGATCCATTGATGGCCAAAGCATTTGGGATGAATGTGAATAGCTATCATTATCTATTGATGGTCTTATTAACACTCGTTTCAGTTACGGCAATGCAAAGTGTCGGGACCATTTTAGTCGTGGCATTATTGATTACACCGGCCGCGACAGCCTATCTTTTTACGAAACGTTTAAGTCGGATGATTATTCTTTCAGCGACACTTGGCGGTTTGTCTTCTTTCTTAGGGTTATTTATCGGATATAGTACCAATTTACCAGTCGGTGCAACGATTGTCTTGACTGCAGCTACGTTTTTTGTTTTTGGTTTCTTGCTTTCACCCAAACAAAAGCTGGGTCAAGGATTTTTAAGTAAACCAAGCGGGAAAGGCTTAGTTGTTTTAGGCGGGTTACTCGTAATTGGTGGTGGCATCTTTGGGTTAAACCAGCTCCAAACGGCCGAAACGAATGATAAATTAAATGTTGTGGCAACCAATTCGATTGTCGCTGATATCACCAAAAATATTGCTGGCGATACCATCAATTTGCATAGTATCGTACCAGTCGGCCAAGACCCACATGAATACGAAGTTTTACCCGATGATGTGCAAAAAGCAACGGATGCCGATGTGATTTTTTACAACGGATTGAACCTTGAGACAGGGGGCAATGGTTGGTTTACGAAATTAGTGAACAATGCAGATAAAAAGCCAGACGAAGATTATTTTGCGGTCAGTGACGGGGTGGATAAGCTCTATTTAGAAGGTACGCAAGATAGCGGCAAAGAAGATCCACATGCTTGGTTGAATCTTGAAAATGGCATTATCTATGCGCAAAATATCGCCAAAGTTTTAAGCGAAAAAGATCCCGCCAATCAACAAATCTATCAAGATAACTTAGATAGTTATGTGACCCAATTAACCGAACTTGACCAAGAAGCTAAGGCCAAGTTTGCTAGTATTCCTGAGTCAGAAAAATTAATTACGACCAGTGAAGGGTGTTTTAAATATTTTTCGGCAGCTTATGATGTCCCATCGGCCTACATCTGGGAAATCAATACTGAAGAAGAAGGAACGCCGGATCAAATTCGTAATTTAGTAGACCAATTAGCCGACATGGAGGTTAAAAGTGTCTTTGTCGAAAGTAGTGTTAATCCCAAACCGATGCAAAGTGTTGCTAAAGATGCCGGTGTGCCAATTTATGCCGAAATTTTTACCGATTCGATTGCTGAACCGGGAGAAGTTGGCGATAGTTACTATGACATGATGGCCTATAATTTAGATACGATTTATGATGGGTTAACAATGAAATAAGGTTGGAAATGATCTAGAACAACGATGGTTCTAGATCATTTTTTTATGGAAAAATCTGGTTTTTAGACTAGTCGAGAAAACAAAGAAACAGTCAAATTAACAGGGAAGTTATATAATTAACCTAGAAACAGTTAGGGGAGATTCGATGGGGGAACAACTAACACCGCCGGAATATGAAACTCATCATTGGCGTCGCAATATTAATTTGTTTTTGGTAGGGCAGTTTTTATCAGGAATCACTAGCATGGTTGTTCAGTATGCGATTATTTGGTATTTGACTCAGCAGACTGGTTCAGCCACGGTCTTGAGTATGGCCACGTTACTCGGGATGATTCCGATGGTTGTGTTGAGTCCGTTTGTCGGGCCATTTGTTGATCGCTTAGATAAGAAAAAACTCTTGATTTTGACGGATGTAATTGTGGCTATTTTTGCCTTAATTCTTTCAATTGTGGGGGCGATTTCAGCTGAATTTCCCTTGTGGCTTGTCTTTATCTCATTGTTTATGCGCTCTGTTGCCCAAACGTTTCAGTTGCCGACAATCCAATCGATTTTGCCACAGATGGTTCCTGAAGATGAATTAACACGAATCAATGGCCAGCTCGGTATCGTTCAGTCAGCGAATCTGATTATTGCGCCTGCGATTGGAGCCTTTGTTTTTGCGATTATTCCGATGAATCTCTTGATTTTAATTGACGTTTTAGGTGCGATTATCGGGGTGAGCTTATTATTATTTGTTTGGATCCCTCATACTAAAGCGCTGGGGGAACAAGTTCATTTGTTGGTGGATACGAAACAAGGTTTTTCACTGTTAATGCAAAATAAAGGTTTGTGGTATATGTCGTTGTTCGGGGCGGTTTTTACGTTCATTTTTATGCCAGCAGTTAGTATGTATCCGTTAATGACCTTAGAGTATTTCCAAGGAACAGTCGCACAAGCAGGTCTAATCGAAGTGATTTATTCAGTCGGGATGCTTTTAGGTGGTGTGGTGATTGGCGTTTTCGGTAAATGGAAAAATCGCATGATTCCCGTCTTGCTGTCCTATTTTGTGATGGGGGTTGCCTTTTCTTTCAGCGGCTTATTACCAGAAAATCAGCAAGGGTTTCTCTGGTTTATCTTCTTGAATGCGGTGGCGGGGCTTGCGACGCCTTTTTTTAGCACCTTGAGCATGGCGATGATTCAACAAAGCTATGATCCGGTTTATTTGGGTCGGGTGACAGGCGTGTTAAATTCGTTGATGAGTATCACAGGTCCAATTGGCTTGATTTTTGCTGGACCGTTAGCTGATAATATTGGTGTCGAAAAACTCTTTTTGATTGCGGGGATTGGGACGTTATTTTGCGGTGTAGTTAACTGTTTGATTCCAGTCATCCGCAATTATGACCGTGATTTGCAGGCCCGTTTAGCAAACGAAGAATCCAGTGAAAAGGGGTAAGCAGAAATAATTTAGCAAAATAGCGCACTATTTGAGGCATGTTCTTTCATTTCCCAAATAGTGTGCTATTTTGCTCGTTTTTTTGATTCATTAATTATTGAAATACGGGCGTTTATACTGCAAAAATGCCTTTTTCTAAATCATTTTCCGTTTGATAATTTGCAATGTCTAATGGTGCAGCTTCTAGTTTGTTTTTCGCTTGTTGGATGAGTTCTAAAACTCGTTTGGCATCTTGAGGATTCGAGACAAAATCGTACTGATCCCCATCGATAATTAGTTTCGGGCATAAATCGAAGTTTTCATACCACTGGTTGTAACGACGATTTAATTCTTGGTAATACTCATACAAATCCGGGTTATAAGCGATTTGTTCATAGTCACGCCCGCGTTTTTCAATGCGTTTTAGCATGGTTTCAAAAGACACCTTGATGAAAATCATTAAATCTGGGCGTTTTTTCGGTGCGTTGGCTTCTAATTCTTGGAGCATGGTATGTAACAAACTATCGTATTGATTCACTTCAATTTGACTAATGCGGCCAAAATCGGCATTGAGATGAAAAAGCAAGCTGTCTTCATAAATTGAGCGGTCTAAGACGTTGTTATCTTGTTGTAAAGCTTCTTTCATTGCTAAAAAGCGCTTGTTTAAGAAAAAAATCTGCAATAAAAAAGCATAACGGTTAGGATCGGAATAAAAAAGTGGCAGCACTTCATTATCATCGACATTTTCATAAAAGGGTTTTGATTGCATTTTATCAGCAATCATATCAGTTAAGGTGCTTTTGCCAGCACCGATTGTTCCAGCGACTAATAACACGGTCATACAAATCCTTCCTTTACATCAGTTTTTCTAATTTTGTGGCAAGTTGCCTAATCTATGGAGTGTGTTCTTTCTTGATATTCTTAGTCAATCGTGTTGTTTCTCAATTGACTAATCGAAAATGAAGAAAAAGAACGTTAAAATTTTTAATTTTCGAGTTCAAAAGTGAGAACTGATATCTAGTGTACCTGTAGTTTTCGGAAAAGTAAATACTAGATATTGTGTTTTTTTTGTTTTTAACCCATTATCTTGTGTTTTGTGAAAGCGGGAAGTATAATTAATTTCAAAGGACTTGTTAATTGAAGGTCGAATTTGCTATGCTAAAAGAGGGCATAAATTAACATAAAAATAAAAGTTAATAATAATCATTTTAAACTGGAGGGGACTGAGTGAAAGAATTGGATTTAACGCAATCGTTGTTAGTGTTAACGACGAAATACCCAGAAATCAAAGAGCTTATGTACCAATTAGGATTCGAAAAAATCGTTCAACCGGGGATGTTACAAAGTGCGGGGCGCTATATGACAATTCCGAAAGGTGCAAAAATGAAAAAGATTCCTTTAGCAGAAATAATACAAAAATTTGAAGCTGCGGGATTTACAATTAAGGAGAGAAACTTATGGAGCAATTAGCAAAACAACGCCAAGCACGAATCGTTGAAATCCTGTCTTTATTACATCAAGGCGGGGCCTTTGAAGAAGCCAAGGCTTTGTTTGAAGAAGAATTTGATGGCGTAGATGTGACCGAAATCACCGCGGCTGAAAAAGCCTTGATTCAAGGTGGATTAAATCCGGCCGAAATTCAGAAGTTGTGCAATTTGCACGCGGCTGTTTTCAAAGGTTCGATTAACGAAATTCATCGTTCAAATGAAGAACACGCGCAACCCGGACACCCCGTTCATACATTGAAATTAGAAAACCAAATTTTGCAATCTTTAATTACCGATGAAATCGATGGCTTATTAGCCAAAATCAAAAAAGGCGACTGGCAGCAAAAAGAGCGCTTGGTGAACGCGCTGACTGACTTAGGGCAATTGGACAAACATTATATGCGCAAAGAAAC
>JBKEDL010000009.1:0-82583 GCA_047975385.1 Enterococcus sp.
TGTGGCGGAATTGGCAGACGCACTAGATTTAGGATCTAGCGCCTAACGGCGTGGGGGTTCAAGTCCCTTCACACGCACTTATTCGCCGGCTTAGCTCAGTTGGTAGAGCATCTGGTTTGTACTCCGAGGGTCGAGGGTTCTAATCCTTTAGCCGGCATTATAACTCTGCGGTCTTAGCTCAGTGGTAGAGCCCCAACTTGCCTAGGTGGGGGTCGCGGGTTCTAACCCCGTTTTCCGCTTTATGCCTTTTCTATACCGCCGGGGTGGCGGAACTGGCAGACGCACAGGACTTAAAATCCTGCGGTGAGTGATCACCGTACCGGTTCGATTCCGGTCCTCGGCACTTTTTATTTGAATAGCATAGATGCACCCATAGCTCAACTGGATAGAGTGTTTGACTACGAATCAAAAGGTTAGGGGTTCGACTCCCTTTGGGTGCATTTTCGGGAAGTAGCTCAGCTTGGTAGAGCACTTGGTTTGGGACCACGGGGTCGCAGGTTCGAATCCTGTCTTCCCGATTAGTTACAAAATATACGGGGCCTTAGCTCAGCTGGGAGAGCGCCTGCTTTGCACGCAGGAGGTCAGCGGTTCGATCCCGCTAGGCTCCATATCATTTAAATAATACTGATTTTCGCGGTGTAGCTCAGCTGGCTAGAGCGTCCGGTTCATACCCGGGAGGTCGGGGGTTCGATCCCCTTCGCCGCGATTAAAAAAGAGCTTGGACCTTTAGCTCAGTTGGTTAGAGCAGACGGCTCATAACCGTCCGGTCGTAGGTTCGAGTCCTACAAGGTCCATTGTGGCATTGTAGTTGTTATATTGGAGGATTACCCAAGTCCGGCTGAAGGGAACGGTCTTGAAAACCGTCAGGCGGGTAAAACCGTGCAAGGGTTCGAATCCCTTATCCTCCTTTTTCTTATTATCGCGGGATGGAGCAGTCTGGTAGCTCGTCGGGCTCATAACCCGAAGGTCGTAGGTTCAAATCCTGCTCCCGCAATTAAAAACTAATATTAGCATACGGTTCCGTGGTGTAGGGGTTAACATGCCTGCCTGTCACGCAGGAGATCGCGGGTTCAAATCCCGTCGGGACCGCCATGCGGGTGTAGTTTAGTGGTAAAACCACAGCCTTCCAAGCTGTTGTCGCGAGTTCGATTCTCGTCACCCGCTTTTAGTTTTTATTAATTGGGGCCTATAGCTCAGCTGGTTAGAGCGCACGCCTGATAAGCGTGAGGTCGATGGTTCGAGTCCATTTAGGCCCATTAAAAATCAATATACTTATTGGTTTTGGGGAAGTACTCAAGTGGCTGAAGAGGCGCCCCTGCTAAGGGTGTAGGTCGGGAAACTGGCGCGAGGGTTCAAATCCCTCCTTCTCCGTTATTAGCATGGTCCGTTGGTCAAGCGGTTAAGACACCGCCCTTTCACGGCGGTAACACGGGTTCGATTCCCGTACGGATCATTGAAGATACAGTATTGTATCTTCTTTTTTTTTGCGCTAGATTAAAAATTCGTTTTTTCTTCACAAAAAACGAGCCAAATCATTCATAATCTGCTATACTACATTACGTTGCAAGTTCCCGAAAGGATTCGCAGCTGCGAAGATGCCTTGTAACCGACAATTTATTAGGGGGAATCATCATGACAGAAAGACATTTATTTACTTCAGAGTCAGTATCTGAGGGACATCCAGATAAGGTTGCCGATCAAATTAGTGATGCAATTTTAGATGCGATTTTAGAAAAGGATCCAGCTGCGCGTGTCGCGTGTGAAACGTCAGTGACAACAGGATTAGTTTTAGTATTTGGTGAAATATCAACAACAGCCTATGTTGATATTCAAAAAATTGTTCGTAATACCATTAAAGATATTGGGTATACACGTGCGAAATTTGGTTTTGATGGTGAAACAGTAGCCGTTTTAGTAGCCATTGATGAGCAGTCACCAGATATTGCCCAAGGTGTTGATACAGCATTAGAAGTTCGTGCAGAACAAAAAGATCCATTAGATGAAATTGGGGCTGGTGACCAAGGATTAATGTTTGGTTTTGCAATCGATGAGACACCGGAATTAATGCCATTACCAATCGCGTTAAGCCACCGTTTAGTTCGTCGCTTAGCGGAATTACGTAAATCAGGTGAGATTGACTATTTACGTCCAGATGCAAAATCGCAAGTAACCGTCGAATACGATGATCAAAATACACCACAACGAGTGGATACGGTTGTTATTAGTACGCAACATGATGATGCGACTGATAATGAAACGATTCATCGGGATGTGATTGAAAAAGTTATCAAGGAAGTTATTCCAAGTGAATTATTAGATGCAGAAACGAAATATTACATCAACCCAACAGGCCGCTTTGTAATTGGTGGCCCTCAAGGAGATGCAGGTTTAACTGGCCGAAAAATCATTGTCGATACTTACGGTGGTTATGCACGTCACGGTGGTGGTGCTTTTTCAGGAAAAGACGCGACCAAAGTTGATCGCTCAGCTAGTTATGCAGCGCGCTATATCGCTAAAAACATTGTGGCAGCAAAGCTTGCAAGTAAAGCTGAAGTCCAATTAGCTTATGCAATCGGTGTGGCTCAACCAGTTTCAATCTCAATTGACACATTTGGAACGTCAACAGTTAGTGAAGAAAAATTAATTGCTGCTGTTCGTCAAAACTTTGACTTACGTCCAGCAGGTATTATTGAAATGCTTGATCTTCGTCGTCCAATTTATAAACAAACGGCCGCTTATGGTCACTTTGGTCGTACAGATGTCGACTTACCATGGGAACGCACTGATAAAGTTGCGGCCCTCGTGGCAAGTGTGAAGGAATAAAGAGGCGACCTCTATCAACAAGTGATTAGTTGATGGAGGTTGTTTTTTTTCATTTTTTATTAAGGAGTGGATTATGGAAAAGCAAACCAATCTAAAATTAGTAACAACGGCGGTTTTTATCGCCAATTTTATGACCGCAATTGAAGGAACGATTGTAACAACCGCGATGCCGACAATTGTCGGTTCATTGCAAGGTATTGAATTGATGAATTGGGTCTTTGCGATTTATCTATTAGTGAGTGCGATGGGAACGCCCATTTATGGAAAATTGGCCGATACGCTGGGGCGTAAACCGATTTTTATTTTTGGGACGAGTCTTTTTATTATCGGCTCAGCTTTATGTGGTTTTGCCAATTCGATGGAAACGTTAATTGTTGCCCGTGGTATCCAAGGATTAGGTGCTGGGGCAATGATGCCGGTGTCGTTAACGATTATCGCCGATTTATATACTAAAGAAAAACGTGCCAAAGTTTTAGGCTGGAATAGTACTGCTTGGGGAATCGCGAGTGTCATTGGACCGTTAGCCGGTGGGTTAATTGTTGATACGATTGGCTGGCATTGGATTTTCTTTATTAACGTACCAATTGGTCTGATCTTGTTATTTTTAATTGGCCGTTATTTAGTTGAACCAAAACAGGCAAAAACAAGCTATCGACTAGATTATCTGGGGAGTATCGCTTTGATGTTTACGCTCCTTGCTTTATTACTAGGGTTTCAATTGCTAGGCGAACAGGGATTGACGAATGCCGTGTTCACATTATTTGGTGGTGCACTAATCAGCTTTTTCTTATTTATGAAACAAGAAAAACGCGCGATTGATCCGGTAATTGATTTACAATTATTGCAAAATAGTTTGTTTATCATTGTAAATGTTGTCGCAGCTTTAGCGAGTGGCTTTGTGATGAGTATGGATGTTTATATCCCGATGTGGATGCAAGGCGTGCTAGGCTTACCAGCCGGTATTGGAGGGCTCGTTTTAGCACCACTGTCTATTCTATGGTTAATTGGTTCATTTTTAGCTGGTAGATGGATGGGACGCTACTCAATGAAGCTTGTATTATTAATGAGTTTAGGGATTACTTTGATTAGTGCCGCTTGGCTGTATTTAATCCCGATGGCCACCAGTTGGCTCTGGTTTTTTGCTATTTCTTCCGTGGCTGGGATTGGCTTAGGGGCAACGATGGTCGCAACTACCGTCTGTGTCCAAAATAGTGTTGCCAAAGAGCAATTAGGGGTCGCAACTTCGTTTAATACGTTGGCACGAACCATCGGCCAGACCGTATTAGTAGCCATTTTTGGTTTGTTAATGAATCAAATTTCGGCACGAGAACTCCAAGCTGCTCAAATTACGGATGGTCAAACCTTGATGAATCAATTGGTGAATCCCCAAACGGCTCAGTCGTTACCTGCTGATTTAGTAAATCCATTAAAAGAGATTCTTTATACTAGTCTTCATGGTGTTTTTGGCGTAGGATTAATAGTAATCGTACTTGCGTTACTCCTAGTTGGGGGCATGAAAGCGATGAATCAAACGAAAGTATAGGTGAAAAAATGGCTTTTTTACAAGTAACTGTCTATTCAAATGTTTTGGAAATGGAAGTCGGTCTAAATGTAATTTTACCTCAGCAAACCAATAAAAAAGTCGGAACTAACAGTCAAGGAGCGCTAGTAGATGTGCCTGTTCTTTATTTATTGCACGGGATGGGGGGCAATCAAACGGCGTGGCAGCGAAAAACTTCAATTGAACGATATGTCTCAGCGTACGGACTCGCGGTGATTATGCCGTCAACAGACTTAGGGTGGTATACAGATACCCAATATGATTTACAATATTGGACGTTTATTGCAGAAGAACTCCCACAACTGTGCCATGAATTATTTCCACAGTTAAGTCATAAAAGAGAAAAAACGTTTGCGATTGGCTTATCTATGGGCGGCTACGGGGCTATTAAATTGGGATTAAGAAAACCCGAACGCTTTGCAGCGGTGGTTTCATTATCAGGTGCATTAGCACTAGCTGAAGCGGTCGATACGCTACTAACTGTTCGTAAAAAAGCGTATTGGGAAGGGATTTTTGGTCCATTAGAAACAATTGCAGGTTCATTTAATGACCCTATTCAAATGCTACGTGAGATTGACCCTAAAAAGGCACCTCAAATTTTAATTGCTTGTGGCACGCAGGACTATTTGTATCCAGCAAATCAGTACTTTGTTGAGCAAGCGCAAAAATATCAGCTAGTGCATACCTACCTAGAAGGTCCTGGTGAACATAATTGGGTCTTTTGGGATCAATGGATTCAAACAGCACTGGACTGGTTACCGCTAGCAAAATAAAAAAATGGGTTGGCACAGTTGATGATTGTGTCAACTCATTTTTTATTAACGCGGTGTTTTGATAGTGCGTGAGACAATGAAGGAACTGTCGATTTTAGGCTGAATGAAATGCTTGGCGGAGTTTTTCTAAGTCAAGTTTCTTCATCTCATATAAAGCTAGCGTCATTTGGAGGGTTTGTTTTTCATGACCGTCAGCAGTCATGTCTTCTAACTCTTCTGTAGTGGTTTGCCAAGAAAGACCGTATTGATCGACCATCCAACCACAAGGGTATTCTGCGCCATTTTGGGTGATTGCTTGCCAAACCTGGTCAATGTCAGCTTGGTCTTGGCAATAAAGATAAAAGGAATTGGCGAGTGAAAAACCAAAGTCATGGGCATAATTACTTTCCATAATTAGAAAGTCTTGTCCTCGTAAGTTAAATCCAGCCATTAATACACGATCATCATCGTCTAGTTGTTCAAAGGTCGCCTCCCCGCCAAATGCCTGAATCCATGTTTGTCTGGCTGCAAGGGCTTGACCGACTAAGTCATTGGCAAACATGATGCAAGGTGTAATTTTTTGTGGCGTAGCGCTGAGTCGAACTTGCCAAGAATAGCCAAATTGATCGATAGTCCAACCAAAGAGACTACCAATATCTTCGGTGGAAAGTGGCATTAAAATTTGGCCATCGTGACTTAAACGTTCCCAAACATGTCGGACTTCAGCTTCGGTTTCACAATCGACTAAATAGGAGATGGCAGGTGTGGGAGTGAATTCATCACCACCATTTAAGAGCATAAATTCACACCCTGCCAGTTCTAAGGTCATTGTTAAAATCTCCCCGGCTTTTCCATGTTGATTATCGACAAAATGAGTCGTTTTAAGCGGCTGTGTTTCTTTAAAGGTGTCTAAGTAATAAGCAGCTATTTGGGGGGCCTTCCCATCAATCCATAGACAGCAACCAATGCCGTGAGTCATTATCATCATCTTCTTTCTAATCTAGATTGATTTGCCAAATAATCCCAAATTTATCCGTTAGCATGCCATAAAGACTCGCCCAAAAGGTTTTTTCTAAGGGCATTTGAATGGTTCCCCCGACTGCTAGGCGATTAAAGAGTTGTGTTGCTTCCTCAGCACTCTGAGCTTCAATCACTAAAGAGACGTTATTTCCTGTAATGACTGGTTCAGCCATCCCTTTTGGAACATCAGAAAACATCACAATTGTACCATCAATCGTCATTTGAGCATTCATAATCAATTTTTTCGTTGCATCATCCAAATTCATTTCATCAGCTTCAGGCATTTCACCATAAGTCATTACTTGTTCAATGGGGACATCAAAAATTTCGGCGTAAAAATTCATTGCACCTTGGGCTTGGTTGGTAAAGTTTAAATAAATGTCCATCAAAAATCCCTCCTTTTTATTTTCAATGTAACATATTCAGCAAGATTTCGAATAATGGTTTGTTCAGTGACTGTCGTTATCTTTTAACGCAATAAAAAAAGCCACTTCCTAGTGAAAGGAAAGGGCTTTTTGTTTGAGTACGCGCTTTTCAATACAAAACAATACCGGGGGCATTTTTTCTTGATTAATGAATTGATAATTTAAGACATTGTATTGTTCTTGGGGAAGTGCTTGGCAGTAGTTTTTTACGGTGGTTAACTCCAAATCGCCACCAACATGTCCTAAGTAAGCGACAATAATAATGCGACCACGAGGAACTAGGCGAGCTAAACATTCATCCAAGGCTAATTTTGTCGTTTCAGGTAAGGTAATGATGCTTTTATTACTTTGGGGTAAGTAACCGAGATTAAAGATGGCTGCTTTGAGAGGTGCATCAGTAGCTAGATAGTTGCCTAAATTTTGATGCCCATCATGAATCAATTGGACGCGCTGATGTAATGCGAGTTCATGTAATCTAGCGGCGGTGTTGTTGAGGGCTAGTTCTTGGATATCAAAGGAGTAGAGCTGCCCGGTTTTACCAACCAATTCGGCTAATAAACAGGTATCGTTGCCATTGCCCATTGTCGCATCAATGGCGGTGTCTCCTGGTTGGACACATTCTTTTAATAACAAGTGACTGAAACGAACAGATGTATTTAACATGGAAAATCCGCTGTTCGTAGGGCAAATTTTCCTTGATGGGAATCACGACGGATTAACTCTTCATCAATCGCATTGAGAACTTCCCATTTTTTGAGACTCCATTTAGGTCCAACGAGTGAATCCCATGGTGCATCACCCGTTAAGCGGTGGATGATAATTTCTTGGGGAATCATTTCTAATTGGTCACAAATCACGTTGACGTAATCCGGTCGTGACATCAAAATAAGTCGTCCTTCATGGTAGTCGCGTAACATCCGAGTATTGCGCATTAGATGCATCAAATGAAGCTTAATGCCTTGAATATCGGAATCAAGAATCGTACGCCGGACATTTTCAACCATCATCTCATTGGTTTCTCCAGGTAAACCATTAATTAGATGGGTACAAACACGGATATTGTGCTTACGTAAGCGAGCAACGCCATCGAGATAGGTTTGATAATCATGGGCGCGATTAATTGTGTTACTCGTATGTTCAAAGGTTGTTTGTAAGCCAAGTTCGACCCATAAGTAAAGTCGCTGGTTTAATTCAGCTAAATAATCAACGACTTCTTCAGGTAAACAATCTGGGCGGGTACCAATCGATAAACCGACAACGCCCGGCAAATTAACGACTTGTTCAAAACGTTCCTTAATCACTTCAACTGGGGCGTGGGTATTGGTAAAATTTTGAAAATAGACGATGTATTGTTCGACATTCGGCCATTTTTGGTGCATGAAAGCAATTTCTTTTTTGAATTGGGTTGGTAAGGGATCTTCAGGCGCGACAATCATATCACCAGATCCTGAGACGCTACAAAAGGTACAGCCGCCTTTTGCCACCGTTCCATCACGATTGGGGCAATCAAACCCGCCATCAATCGGGACTTTAAATATTTTGCCACCGAATTCTTGTCTTAGGGCATAATTCCAAGAGTGGTAACGTTTATAATCATTTTCGGCATAGCGAAAAGTAGACATAGGAAACCTTCTTTCTTATAGTTGTTTCGGCATAAAATGTTTACGGAAGTAATTTGCTTGATACAGTGGATAGGACAAAAAGAGCCAGGCCAATCCCACACAGTACCCACCGAGTACATCGCTAGGGTAATGAACTCCTAGATAAATCCGGCTCAGACCAATCCCTAAGATGAGTGCGCTGAGTCCCACGCGTAAAAGCCATAGCAGATAACGATTTTTTACTAAAACGGCTAGCAGGCAAATTAAGGTCCCAAAGAGTACGAGACTGCCGGTTGAATGACCACTGGGATAACTAAAGCTTTGGACAGAGATTAACTGGTCCAAATGCGGGCGTTCTCTGGCGAAAAGTAATTTCACGACCGGGTTAAAGACTGCGGCAACGCCAATCACTCCGGTAGCTAACCAAAGGGCTTCGTTATAATACTTATGAAAGAATAAAAACAACACCGAGCAACTGGTGAAAAGGGTGATGCTTAAGGGATTGCCTAATTGGGTGATTCCGAGATAAAAGGGAGTCCAGTCTGGATACGGCTGACGAATCAGGGCTGTAAGAACTTGATCAAAAGGTGCGATCCAATCGGGGAAAAATGTAATTAGCAAACCTAAAATCAGCATACTGAGTAATAAAAAACTGCCTAAAAGCAGTGTGATAGGTTTATCTTTCATAAAAACCTCCTTTGACAACTAGTCTATTATAGCATCCTTGGACTAGCTAAAAAAGTGTGGGCAGTCATAGTTTTAGTTTACAAGCTGTAAATAGTCAAGCAAAGACTTAGCTACAAGATTTACTCAATACTTAATGATTTGCTGAGAAGGAAATACGCCTAGTTCATCAGATAATGGCAACTCATGAAAAGAGTGCGTAGCTGAGGAACTAGGCGGGAAGTTAATGAATTTAGAAAAAAGGATAAGACAGAAAAAGCCAAGCTAATCCGACACAGAATCCACCGCAAACATCACTAGGATAATGAACGCCAAGATAGACGCGACTAATGCCGATGTTTAAAATCAAGGCACTTAGTAAGAGCCGCAAGACCCAAATAAGGAGCAAATTTTGAAAAAGAATGGGTATCAAACAAATTAAACTGCCAAAAAGGACCATGCTACCAAGAGAGTGACCACTGGGATAACTAAAGCTTTTTTCAATGACTAACGGATCGAGTGATGGGCGCGTTCTAGCATAAACAATTTTGACTAAGGGATTGAAAATCGCTGCAATCCCAATTACGCCAGCCGCAAACCATGAAGCTTCGGTGTAATAATGATTCATATACAGAAATAATAAATAAATCGAAGCTTGAATGACGACACTCGTAGGATTTGCTAATTTCGTGATGAAGAGATAAAACCGATTGCGTTTTGGATACGATTGCCGGATGACACGCGTTAGTTGCTGATCAAAGCGATGAATCCAATGGTGTGGTTGCTTAATGATAAAACCAATGCCGATAAATAATAATAGAAATAAAAAACCAATCAATTCTAAGACGAATGTATTCACGATAAGCGCCTCCTTTAGTTCTTATCCTATTATAACATCTTCACTATCGAGTCCATAGTTGGAACTTATAATATTTCATAAGTCACTTGTATTTGAAGTTGCTAATTTTTATTTGAACTAGCGGCTAATTTTTGGTACCATACTATCAAATAGCAAATAGTAACACAATTGAAAAGGAATAGTAGAAAGTAGTCCGTTGTAGAGAGCGTATGGGTGGTGAAAATGCGCACGTAACCTTTTGAACTCGCCTTTTGGTGTGAATGGCTGAAACCAAGTAAGCTATTCCGGTGACGACCGTTACAACGTTTGAGGCTTGTTTGAGGCAAGCAAAATTAGGTGGTACCACGTAGATTACGTCCTATAAAGAGTTTTTGAACTTTTTATAGGGCTTTTTTTATTCTTAAAACTAAATCTTTAGGAGGATTTTTGCAGTGAATTACAACCATAAAGAAATCGAAAAAAAATGGCAAAAGTATTGGGCAAAAAATAATGTCTTCAATACGCATGACGAAGAAGGCAAACCAAAATTTTATGCCTTAGATATGTTCCCGTATCCATCAGGTCAGGGCTTACACGTCGGACACCCAGAAGGTTATACGGCCACAGATATCTTATCACGTGTCAAACGTAGCCAAGGCTATAATGTCTTACATCCAATGGGGTGGGATGCGTTTGGTTTACCGGCTGAACAATATGCACTAGATACAGGAAATGATCCAGCGGAATTTACGAAGAAAAATATCGAAACCTTCCGTCGTCAAATTAACTCATTAGGTTTTAGTTATGACTGGAATCGTGAAATCAATACCACGGATCCTGAGTACTACAAATGGACGCAATGGATCTTCACGAAATTATACGAAAAAGGCTTAGCTTATGAAGCCGAAGTCGCAGTTAACTGGGTTCCTGAACTAGGTACCGTGATTTCAAATGAAGAAGTGATCGATGGCAAGAGTGAACGTGGCGGTTATGATGTCGTGCGTAAACCAATGCGTCAATGGATGCTAAAAATTACCGCTTATGCGGAACGCTTAATCGATGATTTAGAATTGGTTGATTGGCCCGATAGCATCAAAGAAATGCAACGTAACTGGATTGGTCGTTCAGTCGGTGCTAACGTGACCTTTAAAGTAGCTAACACCGACAAGGACTTCACAGTCTTTACAACACGCCCGGATACTTTATTTGGTGCAACATATGCCGTATTAGCGCCAGAATTAGACTTGGTTAAAGAAATTACGACGCCTGAACAATTGGCGGCTGTGGAAAGCTATATCGACCAAGCATCGAAAAAATCAGATTTAAACCGGACGGACTTAGCCAAAGAAAAAACGGGTGTCTTCACGGGTGCCTATGCAATTAACCCAGTTAACGGCAAAGAAATGCCAATCTGGATTGCCGATTATGTCTTAGCTTCTTATGGAACGGGTGCTATTATGGCTGTTCCAGCGCACGACGAGCGTGACTTTGAATTTGCGAAAACCTTTGATTTAGAAATCATCCCTGTGTTAGCCGGTGGTGATGTGACTGAAGCCGCTTATACAGAAGATGGCGTTCATATCAATTCTGAATTTTTAGATGGTTTAAACAAAGAAGAGGCGATTGAAAAAATGGTCGCTTGGTTAGAAGAACAAGGCGTCGGCAACAAAGAAGTCAGCTACCGTTTACGTGACTGGTTATTTTCTCGTCAACGTTATTGGGGTGAGCCAATTCCAGTCATTCATTGGGAAGATGGCACGACAACGGCCTTACCAGAAGAAGAACTACCATTACGTTTACCGGTAACCGATAATATCAAACCAAGTGGAACTGGTGAATCACCATTAGCCAACATCGCTGAATGGGTGAACGTGGTTGATCCTGAAACTGGTTTGAAAGGCAAACGTGAAACCAATACGATGCCACAATGGGCGGGTAGCTCATGGTATTACTTACGTTACATTGATCCACACAACAAAACACAAATCGCAAGTCCTGAAAAATTAGAACGCTGGTTACCAGTGGATATCTATATCGGTGGGGCAGAACATGCGGTCTTACACTTATTGTATGCTCGTTTCTGGCATAAATTCTTGTATGATATCGGTGTCGTTTCAACCAAAGAGCCATTCCAAAAACTATTCAACCAAGGGATGATTCTAGGAAATAACAACGAGAAAATGTCGAAATCGCGCGGCAACGTTGTGAATCCTGATGACGTGGTTGAAAGCTTTGGTGCCGATACTTTACGGATGTACGAAATGTTTATGGGACCATTGGATGCTTCAATTGCTTGGAGTGAAAATGGCCTTGAAGGTAGCCGTAAATTCTTAGATCGCGTGTGGCGTTTAATCGTGGACGAAGATGGCAAGATGCGTGATCGCATTACGACGATTAACGATGGCAAATTAACCAAGGTTTACCACCAAACCGTGAAGAAAGTGACCGAAGATTATGAGCACCTACACTTCAACACGGCGATTTCACAATTGATGGTCTTCATCAATGAAGCCTACAAAGTCGATGCTTTGCCTTACGAATATGTCGAAGGTTTCGTTCAATTACTTGCGCCAATCGCACCTCACATTGGTGAAGAGTTATGGGCAGTCTTAGGTAACGAAGGCGGCATTTCATATGTTGCTTGGCCAACCTTTGACGAAGCCGCTTTAGTGGAAGATGAAATCGAAGTGGTTTTCCAAGTGAACGGCAAACTACGTGCGAAGGTGAATGTCGCTCGTGATCTAGCGAAAGATGAGTTAGAAGCTGTGGCTTTAGCCAATGACGCGGTAAAAGAACATATTGATGGCAAAACCATCCGTAAAGTAATTGCCGTACCGAATAAATTGGTAAATATTGTCGCAAATTAATTGAATTACTAAAGAAGCCTTCTACCAAATCACTTCTGATTTTGGCGGAAGGCTTCTTTTTAGAGTGAAATTATGCTTAATAATGTCGTTCAAGGTATTCAATCCAATAGGGTTCATCCAAAAGTTCTAGAGCTAAAAGCAATTCAATTTTTTCTTTGTTGTTATCGCTCCCAGCTTGGTGATCAAGTAACAAGTTGAAGATTTTTAGAATTAGTTTGGCTTTTAAATCATCGTAAAGCGTAATGAATCGTTCTAATTCATTTTTGAAAAGCTTTAAATTAACTGTCGCGCCTCGTTCAAAGGATAGGTTGAGACCATTGATGACAAACTTTAAAAGTTCTGTTGAATAATGAGCACTATCCTTGTATAACCGCATTTGTTGGACAGCTTCTCTAAATTGAAAATTGATGTAAGTATCACTAAAAAGAAATAAGCAGTTGGAAAAGAGCACGAGTTCAAAGCGCCCCCAAGTTTCAATGCTATCTAAGTAATCTTTGATAGTCCGTTCAATGTGCGTCAATTTAGATTTTGATAAGCTATCGCCAAGGTGATGTCGAACCAAGCAGTACTGGGCGTATAAACTGTAATAGAAAAAAAGACCGGTATCGTGATAAAGGAAAAGTAATTTCTGTGAAAATGGTTCTTCAAAAGGTTGTTGGACTTTCTGCATCACTTCGCTAGATATCCCACGTTGCTGGGTTAATTCTTTAGAGTGAAGCAAGTATTCATATTCTTCAAGCGTAATGTTCATCCGTTGGAGATATTCACTTAGTATTTCAAAAGCAATTCGGGTACCATTTCGTTCGAATGAAGATAAGGTAGTTCTTTGAGAAATGATATTGGGAATCATTCTGCGGCACTTTTTGTGGTGATGGGCGGATTTTAAAAAATCGGATATTGCTAAAGAACCATGACCACTAGTCAGAAACTCGATTAGTAGTCATGGTTTTCTTATATATTTAGAAAGCTGAGTTTTGAAAGTATGGTTGGAATCTCATCCCTCAAAATGATGGGGGACAAGGGGGATATTTACAAAATTGCTGATTCATTATAAGCTGATTAGTAAGTAAAGCAAGTGTTAAATCTAAACAACCAAAAGAGTAGGTGTTAGAAAGATGAAAAACAACCAAAAGAGAAACCACGGCTTGATTGCAATGTACTTACTTTTGCTGACATTCTCAAGTTTAGTCCAACAAATTACGTATTATGGTGTGGTCGCGGTAATTCTTGCAGTCATCACCGTCCTCTTATTAAGATCTTTGTGGAACTATTTGCTGCGTAACAAAATTATTACTATCACATGGGCGACTATGACCTATGGAAATCACGTCTCTAAAAGTGAACAACTATTTCTATGTAGCCTCGTCACTGTCATTGCACCAGTCTTAAGATTTCACGAGATTACAGCCTATGATATTGGTGTGACGATTTTAACTATTGTAGTGGCGCTTGTTGGGTTCCTATTAAATGAACGGTATTTACGTAAGAAACAATAATCATCTTAATCCAGATGCCACAATCCTAATTCGTTGTTAGTTACGAATGTCGCAAGTAGTGTGTTTATTAGAGGAGGTAAGTGAATGGGACAATCCATAGAATCACTAAGCTATAAAGAATTTATCCAAAAATTAGGGATTGTTCCCAACCACAATTACCTAACGGGAAGAAAAATTTTCAATCAATCGCTCTACTATCTGCGGAGTAATTTTTTGAATACCTTGTTAAATCGTTTCTACTTAGTCGTTTTCACCAAGGAAAAAATCATCCTAAAAAAACTTGGCAGTGATCTTTACGTGAATGAATTGAATGAGGAGAACTATCAAGAGAACTTGACGATGATTCCGGTGGCAGAGATTCAACGTTTCTCTACCCAGGAAGAATATTTGTTTAATCGTTTCATGGGGATTTGGGTGAAAATTAAAACCGCTAAGAAGACCTACTTATTTTTTTTGCATGAGAGCGTCGACATTCCAGAAGCGAATTTGCGGTTGTTGCAAGAGAATAATTTTTACATGGATGCGGTAAAAGGAGAATCGAAATGAAAAAAGAAATCAAGGCGATACTGAGTCTTTGGGTGATGTTAAGTTGTTTGACGATTGTTGGAAGAGGGGGCATCGATCTGATTATCTTCCAACGAGCGTTAGTCGAAGTGGAGATGTTTTCGCTTGTCTTTAATTTTGGGTTAGCATTGGGCATTAATCAAGGTATACGAGCAAAATTAGGGCGTTGGAAATTTAATGGCGCAATCTTCCTGAGTATTGTGATCCCAGGTGCTGTGTTTAATCTCCTATCACTTGAGACTTTGAGAATTCCGCGAAACATTTATCTGTGGATCATGATTCCAGCTGCGATTATTTTGCTTGGGTATATAATCAAGGCGTATAAGGATAGAAAGAATAAGGAGTTTACTGAGGAGCGTTCGTAGGAAATCGGTTATAGTCGGCTAGAAGTTTGACTTTGAAGTTCATTTTTTCGATTTTATCTAGAAAGTTGAACATTGAGGTAAACTGTTAATCTGGATTGGGGGAAAGTTGATGAAAAAGGAAGTTTTACAGGTCATTAACGGGTCTATATTAATAATTTGTACAATTTGGGTTGTGGCAGGAATACTTGACTTTTTAGTCTTTCACCCAACAGGATTTAGGCTACATGTGGGTATTATTGGTGGTGCACCATACATCGCATTTATGATTCAAAAGAGTCATCTTACTAAGTTAGGGCACTTTAAAGTTGGGGCAATCTTTTTGTTGATTTACTTTGCTTGGTTGCAAATTTTAGCAATCTTTGGAGTGGTTGATCCGGGGCCGGTCAATGTTCCGTGGCGGATTTATCTGGTACTGATGGTCAGCGCCACAATCATTCTAGTTAGTTATGTGATAAAGACGAAAGCCTACGAAAAAATCCTCAAACGAAATACTTAATAAGCAAAAGCCATAACTCACTATTTTTCCGTGAGTTATGGCTTTTGCTTATTCTGCTAAACGTTTAGCAATATTGCTATCGCCTTCATAAGGTGCATCTTCGCCATTGACTTTTTGGTAGGCATCTTGGCCTTTTCCGGCAATCACAATCGCATCACCTGCTTTGGAAATTGCTAGAGCTTGCTCAATTGCGTGCGTACGGTCCATGATGTGTTGTACGACTAAGTCAGCATTGGTGATGGCCGCTTGAATTTCAGCGGCAATCTTTTGTGGATCTTCAAAGGCTGGATCATCGGCCGTTAAAATCGCAATATCGGCGTGTTCAGAAAGAACTTTCCCGAAATCTTGGCGCCGAGAAATCGCCTTGCCACCAGGGCTACCTAAGACCACAATCACACGACCGTCCGGATGTTTCTTACCGGCAAATTCCAGTAAGGTTTTCAGACTTAAATAGTTATGGGCATAATCGACATACATCGTGGCCCCATTTTTAGCAGCTAATTGTTCCATCCGTCCGGGAACGCGCGCTTGAGCCAAGCCGGTTTGGCTATCGGATTGACTGGCACCAACGATGGCTGAAGCCAAAATCGCACTGGTCGCATTGTCTTGGTTGAAGTCGCCAGCTAATTGAATTTCGTAGTTTCCGGCAACCTGCTGTGAATCTTTTTTCGCGGTCACCTCAAAGGCAAAAGAATTCTCATTGTCCGTTGTAATCAAGTAATCAGCCGCTTGCGTGCGACCATAAGTGATAACCGGCACGCCGTTTAATTCAGCCGTTTCTTGAATCAAATCAAAATAATCACAGTCATGGTTGATAATCATCGTTTTTGAGTGCAAGATTAATTGACGTTTGCAATAGAAATAATCATCAAAGGTCGGATGTTCAATCGGACTGATATGATCAGGCGAGATATTTAGGAAAATCCCGACATCAAATTGCAGCCCGTAAACGCGATTGGTTTTATAGGCTTGCGATGAGACTTCCATAATCAAATGGGTCATGCCATTGCTAACCGCTGTCGCCATCATTTGATACAAGTCTAGTGATTCGGGTGTCGTTAAGTTTGATTTGAAAAACGTCACGCCGTCTAACGTGGTGTTCATCGTTGAAAGTAGGGCCGTTTTCTTGTTCGTTGCTTCATTCAAAATCGCTTTGGTGAAATACGCGGCCGTTGTCTTGCCTTTGGTCCCGGTATAAGCGACAATTTTTAGTTTTTCTTGCGGTAAATCATAAAAATGCATCGCTAAAATTGCCATTGCTTTACGAATATCGGTCACGATAATGCCTACTGCTGCGACTTCATACGGTTGTTCGGAAACGTAGACCTTCACGCCATTGTTCACGGCACCGACTAAAAAGTCTTCTTTAAAGGCTAACCCTTTACAAAAGAAGAGCGTTTGTGCATCGACCTTGCGTGAATCATAGGATAATTTAGTGATTGAAGTACTAAATGAAGTCGGAATAGTTAAATGCCAACCATCTGGACTAACGAATTCTTTTAATAATTTTTCTTGAATTAGTAGCTCTCTGATTTTTTCGATCGAGAAAGTCATAATCAAACTCCTCTACTGATAAATTTTCTTTCCCAATTATAGCATACTTAATTCATTCATTCGTCAGAAAAACTTGAAGCTTTTGGAACAGACGATTACTAATTGTGAAGGAATTTTGCAAAGTTGTTAAATTTAATAAAAGTAATTGCGAGTCGGGAAATTAACAATTAAAATGAGAAGTATATGCTTTGAGTGAAAAGAAAGTTGGAGAATAAGAACTCATGAAAAATAAAACTGAATTAGCAAGAGAGCAGCTCACGAACGAAGAACAAATGGCTCGGGGTTCAGCCTGGATGACCGTTGGCAATATCGGTTCGCGTTTATTAGGTGCTGTCTACATCTTACCTTGGTACGCTTGGATGGGCGAACACGCCAAATCAGCCAATGCGATGTTTAACATGGGGTATAATATTTACGCCTTGTTTTTAATGATTTCAACAGCGGGGATTCCCTCAGCAATTGCCAAACAAACCGCCCACTATAATTCATTAAATGAATATGGTGTGAGCCGCAAGCTCTTTATTCGTGCTTTGCAATTAATGAGTGTTTTTGGTGTGATTGCTGCCGGCGCGATGTGGATTTTATCTCCATGGTTGGCACACGCCTCTGGTGGTGGGGATGAATTGATTCCGACGATGCGCTCTTTAAGTGTCGCGATTTTAGTCTTTCCGTGTATGAGTGTCATCCGGGGGTATTTCCAAGGGTTTAAAGATATGCGACCGTTTGCGATATCGCAAATTGTAGAACAAGTTGCACGTGTCTTTTACATGTTGTTAGCAACCTTTATCATTATGAAAGTTGCTCAAGGCGATTACACGACCGCGGTAATGCAATCGACGTTTGCGGCCTTTATCGGTGTGTTAGCTGGGCTTGCCGTCTTAGTAGTTTTCTTAAAAAAAGAACAGTTACGGATGGATACGTTAGTCGAGTACAGTAATAATGAAGTGACGGTTAATACGAAGGAACTCTTAGTGGAAACGATTCGTGAAGCAATACCTTTTATTATTGTTGGTTCCGGTATTACAATCTTTAAGCTCGTCGATCAATTTACCTTCATTAAAGCGATGCAAAGTTTTACGGAATACTCGACCGATCAATTAACCGATTTATTCTCAATCTTTAGTGCCAATCCAGATAAACTGACGATGGTGGTGATTGGTCTGGCTACGTCAATTGCGGCGACTGGTTTGCCGTTAATTACAACTGCGAAAAGCCAAGGCGATCGCAAAGGCTTAGCGAAGTTGATTAGTAATAATCTGCAATTAATTGCTTTTATTATGTTGCCAGCAACGTTTGGGATGGTGGTATTGGCCTATCCGTTAAACACGTTGTTTTATGAACCGGATGTTTTAGGCTCAAGAGTCTTAATTCAAGCGGCGATTGCGGGCTTGTTTATCGGCCTATTCATGTTAACGTCTAGTATGCTCCAAGGACTGTATGAAAACAAAGTGGCAATTCAATATTTGGCGATTGGTTTAGCGATTAAACTGGTGCTGCAATATCCATTTATTCGCGCCTTTGAAGTGTATGGTCCATTATTGACTACGATGATTGCGTTTGCGGTGGTTGGCTACTTAAACTTGCGGAAACTGCATGAAATTTCGCGCTTTAACTTCAAATTTACTGCACGGCGGATTTTGTTAATTAGTTTGTTAACGCTGATTATGTTTGTCGTAGCACTCTTCAGTCGTCTACTTTTGGGGACGTTTTTAGATATCGATTCAAAATCACAGTCGTTTATCATGGTCTTGTTGGTAGGTGCTATCGGTGGTGGCTTGTATGGATATCTCGCTTTGAAAGTTCGTTTGGCCGATCAATTGTTAGGATCAGCTGCTGATAAAATTCGTCGAAAATTACGCTTATCATAAAGCAAAACCTGTGTTACTTTGGTAGCACAGGTTTTTTTATCAAAAAAAGAGTAAAGGAGCATTTAAAAATGCGTTTAGATAAATTTTTAGCCGATATGGATTTTGGTAGTCGCAAGGAAGTCAAAGTCTTTATCAAAAAAGGACTCGTGAGTGTGAATGGAGCGATTGTCAAAAGTGACAAAACGCAAGTTAATGAAAAAGAAGATTTGATTTTATTTGAAGGGGAAGTCGTTACCTACCAAAAAGATTTTTATTACATGATGAATAAACCAGCGGGTGTGATTTCAGCAACCGTTGATAACTATGATGAAACTGTTTTGGATTTGTTAACGGATGACGAATTTCGTGAGGACCTCTTTCCGGTGGGACGTTTAGACAAGGATACGGAAGGCTTACTGTTAATTAGTAACGATGGCGCCTTGGCACACCGCATCTTATCGCCCAAAAATCACGTTGATAAAGAATATTTGGCTGAAGTTGCTGGCGTGATGACCACAGAAGATGTCCGTGCCTTTAGTCAGGGCTTAACGATTGATGGTGGCGAAGAAACCTTACCGGCAGAGTTGACAATTGTTGCAGTCGATGAAGAAAATGATACGTCTGAGATTCGTTTAATTTTACATGAAGGCAAATTCCATCAAGTCAAACGGATGGTTCACGCAGTCGGTAAAGAAGTGACCTATTTGAAACGCCTTCGCATGGGTGGTTTATGGTTGGATGAGGAGTTAGCGCTAGGGGAGTATCGCGTGTTAAGTGCAGCAGAAGTCGAATTGTTACAACAAAAAAATGGCTGAGAAAGGAAGAACAAGTTCGTGATTATTGGATTAGTAAAGCCGTGATTGGTTCCGCTATGGAATCAGGCGCCTTATTAACCATTGGGTGTTTGTGAGGAATTGCGACGGTATCGATTTTAAATAATATCGTATTTTTTAAAGGAGATTTGGCAGGAAGCATTAATGAGTTAGTCAAGAATGCTGAAGTTATTGCTCAAGGTGAAATTCAATCACTTGAACTAGCCTTCAAGATTTTCAGTGATAATAAAAAAATCCGCATGAACTAGAAATGGCTAACGTTTCTAACTCATGAGGATTTTTATTTTTTGCGGATATTTTCAGATTGTTCTTTCAAGAAACCTAGATTATCCAACTTACTAGTCTTGGTTACTCCTATACTACTGGATTTATTAATCCCACCAAAACCAGAATCAATCATCTTGCCCCAACCTTTTAACGGATCTTTCCCTTGGGCACGAAGAGCGGCATTCTTTTTGCGTTGTTTCAGCTTTTTTTGTTCTTGGCGATTAAAAAAATAACTTTGAATTTTATTCATTTTATACGCTCCTTAAAACAGACTAGGCAAAGCTTGGACGTGCATTTTTTCTTTGGTGAACGGGTGAATGAAATACATCTCAAACGCGTGTAACATCAGGCGCTTATTTGGCGTCGTGCCATAAAGTGGATCGCCGATAATGGGATGGCCAATACTTTTTAGATGAACGCGAATTTGATGGGTGCGTCCGGTATCTAAGACGCAATAGACTTGGCTTTGTTTTTTTGCATGACGAGCAACTTCAACATGCGTGATGGCAACTTGGCCGTTTCTCGGATCCACAATGCGTTTTCTACGATCGTGGCGGTCACGACCAATCTTTTGATTGATGGTACAGTCTTTGGCTAAATCACCGGAGATTACGGCTTGATAGCGCCGATAAATTTGTTTTTCTTCAAGTAACCGGCCTAAAATCGGTAAGACAAAGGGGTTTTTGGCAAATAAAATCGCGCCGCTGGTTTCTTTGTCTAAACGATGCACAACGTAGGGACGTTGCGCTTTGGGTGCCAGATAAGCCGTTAAATCATTTAACAGCGTATCATTTTCGTCTGGTTGATTGGGATGCGTCTTCACACCAAGCGCTTTATTGACAATGATTAGATGCTCATCTTCAAAAAGGACTTGGATATTTGGGGCGTTACCAGGTAAGACTTCTTGATAGGAATAGTCATTTTCTTCTAAGTGTAAGCTAATCGTGTCACCGGCTGTAGCAACCTGATGAAACATAGCCACTTCACCATTTAAGGAAACATCTTTTCTGGTACGTAAAAAATGGCGGACTTTACGAGGGACGAGCCATTCGTTTTCGAGCAACTCACGAATCGTACTTGCTTTTTGGGTAGGGGGTAATTGAATAGTGAACTTCATAATTTTGGCGACCTTTCTGGACAATCTTGTCTTTAGTATAGCATTTTAAGGGAAGTTTAAGAAAAAAACAACGAAATGCTTGCAAGAGACTGCTAAAATAGAAAAGACCCTGAGCGTCAGTCCGTGGGCGGATGCTGGCATGATAAAAATGTGTTAAACTAGCAAAAATAAACAAAGGAGTGGTTTGCAGAAAATGAAGTTTAAACAAATTGGTCAAACCATGCGGGCAGCTATTAAAAGATTCTGGAGTTGGTTAAAGCCCTATTTGAGTCAGTTTCACCAAAGTCGTAAGCGATTTTGGAAAAAATACCATGTCAATAAAATCATTATTTTAGTCGGCTTAGTATTGATCTTGATTAGCAGTAGCTATTTATTTTATTTATCCAAACAAGTCAATGTTGAGCAACTAGAATCAGACTTAAAAGAATCGACGGTGATTTATGACAAAGATGGTGATGAGGCCGGCAAACTCTATGCTCAAAAAGGAACGTATGTGGAGTTGGACCAAATTTCTGAGGATTTACAAAATGCTGTGATTTCAACGGAAGATCGTAATTTCTATCACCATCATGGGTTTGATCTGATGGGGATTGCCCGTGCTGGTGCGCGCATGGTTATTAATCATGATACATCTGGTGGAGGCGGGAGTACGATTACGCAACAGTTAGCTAAAAATGCGTATTTAACGCTCGATCAAACCTTTAGTCGTAAAGCCAAAGAACTCTTTTTAGCGATTGAGATTGAAAAAACCTATTCCAAAGATGAGATTTTAACAATGTATCTTAACAACGCCTATTTTGGTAATGGTGTTTGGGGCGTGCAAGATGCCTCACGGAAATACTTTGGAGTGGATGCGAGTCAGTTAACGCTAGGTGAATCAGCGACTTTGGCCGGGATGTTAAAGGGGCCGTCCTTGTATAACCCGATTGATGAACCTGAAAACGCCAATGATCGTCGGGATACCGTGCTTTCGGTGATGGTCGATAACGAAGCGATTACCCAAGAGCAAGCGGATTACGAAGCGAGTACGAACATTGCTGATTTTGTCTACGATACGTATGACGCGACAGAAGACGGGTATAAGTATCCTTCTTACTTTGATGCGGTCATTGATGAAGCCATCAGTGAGACTGAGTTAACGGAAGATGACATTATGAATAAAGGGTATAAAATTTATACTGAATTAGACCAAAACTACCAAACTCAGATGGAAGACGCCTATGAAAACGACAATAATTTCCCTGCTGATGCAAAAGACGGGGAGATGGTTCAATCCGGTTCGGTGGCGATGGATCCAAATGATGGAGGGGTGCGTGCGGTTGTTGGTCGTCGTGGCGATAACTTGTTTCGAAGTTTTAACTTTGCCACGCAGATGAAGCGTTCACCAGGTTCGACCATTAAGCCGTTAAGTGTCTATACGCCAGCCTTAGAAGCCGGCTATACGCCTGATAGTATCTTAAAAGATAAAGAGTTGTCGTATTACGATGTCAAAAATTATGATGGGACGTATTCAGGGGAAGTTCCAATGTATGAAGCGCTAGCGTGGAGTTTAAATGCGCCGGCAGTTTGGATGTTACATGAAGTTGGTCTTAATAAAGGTTTTAATCAAGCGAAAGAATTTGGGTTAGCTTTGTCAGAGGAAGATAAATATTGGGGTGGTGTGGCTTTAGGTGGGCTAGAAGAAGGCGAATCGCCACTTACAATGGCTAGTGCATATAGTGTTTTTGCCAATGGTGGGACCAAGTATGAAGAACATTTCATCACCAAGATTGTTGATTCTGAGGGCGAGATTATTTATGACAATACCGAACCGAAAGGCCAACAAATCATTTCAGAAGAGGTAGCCAATCAGATGACTAGTATGTTATTAGGGACCTTCTCAAATGGGACAGCGACCCAAGCGCAACCTTATGGCTATACGGTTGCCGGTAAAACCGGAACGACAGAAACGAACTTTGATTCGAGTAAAGCGAATGACCAGTGGATTGTCGGCTATACACCAAACGTTGTGATTTCGACGTGGTTAGGTTATGAACAGACTAGTGCGGATCATTATCTAAGCGGGACGAGTGGTGATGTGGTCGGTAAAGTCTTTAAAGCCGAAGCAGAAGGCATTTTACCGTATGTCGATGAAGCAGCCTTTCCAGTTGCGGATGCCTATCAAACAAATGGTTTGGTGATGACACCAGGCGAAGCTCTCGACCAAGCTGAGGAAGAGTCAGAAGGCTTTGTTGAGAAAACGACACGCGGGATTACCGAATTTGGTAATAGCGTGAAAGATGGAGCGACGCGCTTGTTTGACGATGTTTGGGGTTCGATTACCGGTAACGAATGATTTCATGTTACAATGAAGTATATTCTATTAAAGTGAGGGAAATTTATGACAAACATTTATGACACAGCTAACCAATTAGAACGCGAAATTCGTGAATCTGCTCCATTTGGTGAGTTAAAAGCATCATTTGAAAAATTAAAACAAGACGAAGCTTCATTTGCGATTTTTAAAGAATTTCAAGTGATGCAACAAGAATTACAAACAAAAATGATGGCTGGCGAAGCTGTGACAGATGAAGAAGCGGTAAAAGCTCAAGCAATGGCTGAAAAAGTGCAAAGTGAAGCGTTGATCAATGATTTAATGCAAAAAGAACAAGCTTTTAGCACGATTATCAATGATTTAAATAACATTATCATGAGCCCAGTTCGTGATTTATACGGCAACTAAACTGTTCGTTCTCAAAGCTGATTCAGAGTCTATCTGAATCAGCTTTTTTTGATTTTGTAATAAAAGAAGCAGTAGCGGCGGATGCGAACAAGTTTTCGCTTTTTGCTTAAAAAAAGTGTAAAAAAATGCTATAATTTTTGTACCAAAGAAAGGAGTGGTTGGATGGTTCGGTTTATCCATGCTGCGGATATGCATCTCGATCGTTCGTTTGAAGGGCTCTCCTTCTTAGCACCAGAGACGATTGCAACTTTAGCAAAAGCCAATCAGCAAGTATTAACGAACTTGGTTGATTTAGCCTTAGATGAGCAAGTCGATTTTATTTTATTGGCGGGGGATACATTTCATCAGAATAAACCTTCTTTAAAAATTCAAAGTATCTTTTTTGCAGAGATGAATCGGCTAGCACAAGCTGAAATTCCTGTTTATCTGATTTTTGGCAATCATGATTATTATGACCCGACGCGTTACTGGTTTGAGTTCCCCCCTAATATGACTTTGTTCAAATCAGAAACGGTTGCAACGATTCATCAAAAAACTAAAGCCGGCGAAGCGTATGCGATTAGTGGGTTTAGTTATTGTCAGCCTTGGATTGAGCAAGAAAAAGTCAGTGAATTTCCACTAAAAACGCCGGGAGTCTATCAGATTGGGCTATATCATGGGGAGATGGGCAGTCATCATTACGCACCGTTTACTTTAGCCAGTTTAAAAGAAAAAGGCTATGATTATTGGGCGCTAGGTCACATTCATGTACCAACGACTTTAAGTTCAGAGCCACCGATTAGATACAGCGGTACGACCCAAGGGCATACGAAAAAGGAAACCCAAACTGGGGTTGTGTTGGTCGATACCAATCAGTCACAAGTGGAATCATGCATCATCGAAGCCGTCAAATGGCAAAAAGTCAGTATTTCTTTAGTAGCCACGAGTACGCAAAGCGAAGCACTAAATAAGGTTTTGGCTGAACTCAAACAAGTAGCAAGTCAAAATTTGGCACTCATCTCTTTAGCTTTTTATGAAGGGGCGCACTTAGGCCGTGATTTTTTAATGAGTATCAAAAATACGGAGTTAATCAATTATTTGAATCAGCAATTAAAGCAATCTGGGTTGTTGCTAGAAGTGTATGAAATTTGTTTACTTCAAGAAGAAACGTCACCCCCCCTTCATTTGCCGGTGTCAGATCAGACCGTCCAGGAACTACTTGCCCAGCTAGCAAAGGCGGAGCAATTTCAGCAACTGAGTGGTGAGCTTTTAGAGCATGCGATTGCTCATCAAGTCATTGATAGCCAACTGTTCAAGGAACAGGTCTTAACGCAAACGCAAGCGAAATTAAGTGAAGAATTTACTTGGGGAGGATTGCATGAAACTACTTAAAGCAGAGATTACTGGATTTGGGAAGTATCGCCAAAAAAGTTTTGACTTTACTGCCGGCAACCAGCTCTTTTTTGGGAGTAATGAGGCCGGTAAGTCAACTTTGTACCAGTTCATTCAAACGATGCTCTTTGGCTTTGCGAGTAAACGCGGCGCCCGTAAAGATTATACCCCAAAAGATGGGACGAGTTTTGGTGGGAAACTTTGGGTGGAGCTAAATGGTCAAGTCTTCTTTTTAGAACGTTATAAACAAGTGAATCGCGGCAAAGCTAGGGTCTTACTCAATGATGAGTTGATTGATGAAAAAATGTTTCTGAAACTAATTAGCCCGCTAAACCAAAGTTTATTTCAAGAAGTGTTTACCTTTCAACAAGAACAATTGAGTCAATTGGAGTATCTTGATGCAAAAAATCTGCATCGTTCATTGGTTGCGATGGGAGTTACTGGGAGTAAGCAAGTCTTAGACAAACAAACGGCCTATTTAGCTGAAAGTCAGAAATTATTTAAACCGCGCGGACAAAAACTGCCGTTAAATGAAAAGTTGACTGAATGGCAACAACTACAAAGGAAAATTCAACAAAAAGAGCAACAAGAAAATCAAGTGCAAAATTATTTTCAAGATTTAGCCAAGACAAAACAGCAGATTGAAGAAATTCAGACCCAGCAACTTGAACTAGAAGAGAAGCAACGGCAATTAAAGCAACAAGAATTAAATTGGCTACAATATGAAGAATGGCAACAATTGACAGAAGCGTTGGCTCAAGTGAATCCACAAGTTGATGAAAAAGAACTGCAAGCTTTTTATCAAGAATATCAACAAAGTAATCATCAAATGGCTCAAACGCAACAAGCGTTAGAGCAAGCCTTAAACACGAACCAAAGCTCAGAAAAATATAGCTTTTACTTACAAAATGAAGGCAGAATTCAGGAACTATTAAAAGAGCAAGTGCCTGCGAGTCGGGTCGCGGATGAGTTTAACGAAAAACTAACGGTTCAAGAGCAGCTGATGAGTCAACTCGATCAACAAGAGGCAAACTATGGGTTCCAACCATATCCCTTACCCGAAGCGTTATCAAATACTTTTTTTGAACGCTTAGATGAAAAGCGCGCTTTAATGCAAGAGTTACATGAATTAGAATTAAAAGCCAGTTGGGTTGCCCAACAAGAGGTAGCGCCTGAAGCTGAGGATGTAATCAAAACGCAACGAAATGACAGTTATTTTTGGCTAACTGGCGCGTTATCGCTGGTGGGTGTTAGTTTCTTTACGCCAGGAATAATTAAGGTGATTCTGCTGTTAGGGGCGTTCGCATTAGCTGGCCGCGCCTTTTATGGTTATCAAAAGGCACCAACCGTACCTTTGCAACCAATGACATCAGCTGTGCCAGATACAGATACTTCACGAATAGCGCAAACTGCGGTACAGGCAAAACTTCAAGCAGTAATTCAAGCGCTGCAACAGGAATTACCCAATCCTGATTGGTGGCAATTTACAGAGGAGCAATACTTTGAATTACAGCAAAAGATCCTCACATACCGGGAACAAACAAAAGCTTTAGAAAAACTCGAAGCCCAGTTATACAATTTAGATCAACAATATGGTGCCTATGAAGCCCAATTAAAATTTTTAGCGGACTGGTTGCCAATTGAACGGCTAGTCTTGGCGGAACAATTTGTCTTACTACGTCAATTTGCCGATGAGATGATGGAGTTTAAATTACAAAAAGAACAGCAAACAAGCGTTTTATTAAGTCGCCAACTAAACGAGCAAGAAACTAAGCAAGCCCAATTATTAGCAGAGCATCAACTGCTTTTACAACGTGCAGGGATTAGCCAGCCGTCAGAAATTCCTTGGTGGCTCGATAAAATGCAAGCACAAGCGAAAAACTGGCGACGTAAAGTTGAATTAGAGGCGATGTTAGGCAATGTTTTTCCGGAAAAAATAACGCGTCGTACCTTAGAAAGTCAGTTGCAAAAACTCAGTCAAAATAACCTCCAACTGCAACAGACCCACCACCAATTAATTGAAGAACAACAACGTTTACAACTGCAAATCCAACAATTACAAGTCGATGGGACGTTGGACGAGTTGTATCAAGAAGCGAGTTATTTAAAGAGTCAAATCAATGAACTCGCGCAAATCTGGGGAACGAATCGTTTAATTGCGACCTTCTTGAGTGAATTAACAGCACAAGTCTCAGAGCAACAGTTCCCCCAATTGATTGAACAGGCAAGTCACTTCTTTCGCATTTTGACCAAGCAAAAATACCAAAAAATCCTTTTACAAGAAGAGTTATTGGTGGCAACAGCGACCCAAACGTTTCCTTTAAGTCAGTTATCCACCGGCACCAAAGATCAAGTAATCATGGCAATTCGTTTTGGCTATCTGGTTTTACAGAAAAATCAAATCTTAAGCCCAGTAATTATTGATGATGGGTGGTTACATTATGATAGTCAGCGAAAAGCACAATTGGCCCAACTACTAGTTGAATTTGGCCAAGATTATCAAGTGATTTGTTTGTCTTCTGACCAAGAAATGGTAAGCTTATATCAGCAGGAGCAACAAAGGGTTGTTCAAATAAAGGAGTCGTAGTATGAAAAAAATTAAAGAATTAGTCGTCGATGAAGAATTTCAATTATTACTTTTGATTAAAAGTGCGGATGTCCGTTTAGCCAAAAATGGCAAAAAGTTTATCGCCTTTACCTTTCAAGATCTGAGTGGAACCATTGATGGGAAATTTTGGGATGCGTCAGAAGAAGAAATTCAACGCTTTCAAGCAGGCAGAATCGTCTTTTTACAAGGAAAGCGCGAAGTGTATAATGGCAATCCCCAAGTGAAAATCCAACATTTACGTTTAGCAAAACCCGAAGAGGCGAATGACCCGACGCAATTTATGGAACGAGCACCGATTCAAAAAGAAGTGATGGAAGAGGAGTTAAACCAGACCTTATTCGAAATTATTAATCCTCATTGGAACCGGATTGTCCGCTATTTACTAAACAAATATCAGCAACCGTTCTTTGAATATCCTGCAGCTAAACGCAATCATCACGCGTTTGCGGGTGGATTAGCTTTTCATACGGTGTCGATGCTGCGTTTAGGCAAAGCCATTGTTAAGGAATATCCGGATTTAAATCCGTCATTATTGTACGCGGGGATTATCTTGCATGACTTAGGTAAAGTGATTGAACTATCAGGCGCGATGTCTACGGAATATACGTTGGTTGGTAATTTAGTCGGGCATTTAGTGTTGGTTGATGAAGAAATCACGAAAGCGTGTATCGCATTAAAATTAGATGATCAGCAAGAAGATATCGTAATCTTACGGCATATGGTGTTGTCGCATCATGGTTTACTAGAATACGGCTCTCCCGTTCGTCCACGGATTATGGAAGCTGAAATTTTACACCAAATTGATAACTTAGATGCCTCTATGCAAATGTTGACGAGTGCGATTCGACAAGGAACACCAGGCGAATACACGGAACGAATTTTTGGGATGGATAATCGTAGTTTTTATGTTCCCAAGGATAGCTAGTCTAGCGTAATACAAGAAGCTAAAAACCGTCCCTACGTCGAATTTGTTCGACGTGGGGACGGTTTACTTTTTAATTAAAATTAGCCTTTAGGTGGTGTTGAATTTGAATGAAAGACTTTTAGTCGATCTTGGATTCGGCGGAAGAAAGGTGACTTCTTGCGTTCGATGACTAAATGTTGTTCTTTTTTCGCACGTGCATGGTCCATAAACTTGTGTTGGGCAGATTCTTCGGCTGAAATCGCAGCGATGCGTCGATAAACACCATTCACATCTAATTGATACGCTCCTTGATCATCTAACCAATAATGCAAACCTTGAACAATTTCTTGTTTTGTTTCTGATTTTAAAATTGGGAATGAAATTTCAATCCGGTCATCCATATTTCGCGTCATTAAGTCCGCAGATGACAAGTAGAGTGTTTCTTTACCATTGTGATGGAAATAATAAATCCGACTATGTTCAAGGAAGCGCCCCACAATACTAATTACCCGTACGTTTTCACTAAAACCAGCTAAACCTGGACGTAAACAACACGCGCCACGAACGATTAAGTCAATCTTCACGCCCGCATTACTAGCTTCAAACAGTTTTTCAATCAGAATGCGGTCAGTCAGTGCATTGGCTTTTAAGATGATGTGGCCATTTTGATGTTGGTTGTGTAAGTCAATTTCTTTGTCAATTTGGACAATTAAATTCTCACGAATATTATTTGGCGAAATCACGATGTGGTTAAATTGTGGTTCCTCCGAATAGCCGCTAATGTAGTTAAAGAAATTAGTAACATCTTCAACCACTTCGGTTTTTGAGGTCAAAATTCCCATATCAGTATAGAAATTTGAGGTGATTTCATTGTAATTTCCGGTAGCTAAGTGGACATACCGTTGGATTTTTTGTTTTTTCTTCTTAACAACCAACGCCACTTTACTATGGGTTTTTAAGTTGCTTACACCATAAAAGACGTAGCACCCAGCAGCTTCTAATTCTTTTGCCCAAAAAACATTGTTTGCTTCATCAAAACGTGCTTTTAATTCCACCAAGACGGTTACCTGCTTGCCAGCTTCCGCCGCTTTTTTGAGCGCTGCAACAATTGGTGAGTTACCGCTGACACGATACAAGGTTTGTTTAATCGCGATTGTATCAGGATCGTTAGCTGCTTCTTCCAAGAAGGCTACAATTGGGGAGAACGAATCATACGGGTGATGGAAGAATAAATCTTCTTGATCAATTTTGTGATAAAGCGCTTCGCCAACCAGATCCGGATCAGAGTAACCTTTGAAGCTAGGATAGACTAAATTAGGCAAATGATTTTTTAGGCGGCCAGTTAATTTTCTTAAGAATGTTAAATCAAGAGGGCCATCAATTACATAACAGTCCTCATTCGTTAATTCTAATTCATTCATTAGGATATTCGTATGCAAGTCAAGTAATTCAGGATTGATGTCGCCAGTGACTTCAATTCGAGAAGCGCCACCTTTTTTCCGTTCAATGACATAATCTTCCATAATTTCAAGTAAATCGTCGACATCGTCTTCTTGGATACTTAAATCATTGTCACGAATCAGTCTAAATAAGAGTGCGGCATTAATTTCATAGCCTGAAAAGACTTCGGCAATATGATGGGTAATAATATCTTCGGTTAATACAACGATTTTTTGACCAGCTTCTTCTAAAATAAAGAAACGATCAACTAAACTCGGGATAGGAAGGATTGCAATATGTTCGATACCGTTATGTTGTAAAGAAACGTAAATATTTATCCGTCCATCTTTAAGATGAGGAAATGGGCGATAGGCATCAATTCCAAACGGTGATAAAACTGGAAATAAATCACGTTTAAAAATTTGGGCAACTCGTTCTTTTAATTCAGGCGTCAAATTACGAACCGTTTGGAATTGAATTTGTTGTTCGTTCAATTCCTTTTCTAGTTGGTGAAATGTTTGATATTGAAAAGCGACTTGTTGATGGTTTTTTTGGGAAATCTCAGAAAGCAATTCGATGGGGTCTAACCCCGTTTTAGAGTCTTCGACGAGGTAGTTCATTCGGACCCGGGTATGTAATCCACCCACACGGATTCTAAAGAACTCATCAAGATTGGAACTAGCAATTGCTAAAAAATTCAATTTTTCAAGTAGCGGATTATTGTCATTGATTGCTTCTAATAAAACCCGTTGATTAAAATCTAACCAAGTCAGTTCGCGGTTAAAATACGGGTTAGTACCTTTTTCTTCTTTATTCAACATTTCATTCACTCCATTAGTTATTATACACATTCACTGCATTATACCAAACTTAAGTAATTTTTATGCTAATTTTTTGTAAAGATAATGTTAATGGAGCCGTCGATCAAACTTTCCAGATGTTTTTTCTGGCGATTGGCTCGATAGGCTTCGATTAAAATATCGCCGGTGTAGTAGACAGTGAGCGTGTACTCATTTTTTGCATCTTGTTGAAACGTAATTTGATGAATTTGATTGATATGTGAAGCCGTTAAGGTGTCGCTGAATTTAATTAAGCCGCCAGCTGACTGTAACCATTTGATTTCCTCTGCTGAAAACCAATTTGAAAAATTATTTAAATATTGTTTGAGCAGTGATTTATTTTTGTAACTAGCTAATAATGCAACTGCTACTCGTTCACGATGGGTGAACCCATTAAGATTCGAATTTGAAATCAGATAGAACGTATGTTGAGAAGCGGCTTCGCTTTCGACATATTGTCCGAGGTAATACAGTTGGGCGCTGAAAAATAAGAGTTTGGCCCAATGTGGATTGGGTGGGAAAAAGTCGTTTTCTGTTAATAAGGCTGCCACGTCTTTGGTTACCGTGACACGTTGTCTGGCTACACTTGAGCTAACACCGTATGATTGAGCGAGTCGAAGGACTGATTCAGCAGGGATGGCATCGATGGAATACGGTTCTTGGTAAGCCGCATTTATTTTTTGAATCAAAAAGCCTTCGCGTAATCCTTTATTACAGAAAATGAATTCACTAGCATCGAGGACTTTGAACAGTTGTAAAAAGACCAAGTTAGCTACTAAAATGATATCAGCTCGATCACGGCTCAAGCCATCCAAGGTTTGGAGTTCTTGAAAACTTAGCGACTCAAATAATGCTAGTACATCTTTTAAATGACTTTTTGACATTTTGTATTCATGGTTACCAGCAATCGGGTAATTGGTCATTTGTTGGTGCACATTGACGATATTTCGGGCGCCACCACCAATGGCAATCAACGGGAGATTCGCTTGGTTGAGCCAATCCACTTGTTGAAATTGTTTTTGCAAGAAGGCTTCCGTTTTACGAATGGCTTTTTCATTATTATGTGCTTTGTCAGTAAAGAACATATTTTTGAGGGTCACCGCACCAAAAGGTAGGCTAATAAAATGAACGGGTGTTTTGTCTTTAAAATACGTAATTTCGGTACTGCCACCACCAATATCAATGGTGAAGCCAGACATGGCTTTAGTTGTATGGGTGATTGCATATTGGCCATAAGTTGCTTCTTCTTTTTCAGATAAGATATCTAAATGAAGATTGGTTTCTTGGTAGACTTGTTCCAAAATGGCTTGATTGTTTTTGGCTTGGCGGATGGCGGCAGTTGCAATTGGATAGAACTCGGTTACACCGTATTCACCTAGTATGATTTTAAAACTTTTTAAGGTTTCAATCAAAAGATTAATTCCAGCGGGGGCTAATATTTTTTCGTCGGATAAATACTGTGAAAGACGTGCCGTCACCTTAACATTTTGGAGTTGATGCATTTCTTGAAAAGAATTCACTTCGAAAATAACTAAGCGGATGGTGTTTGATCCAATATCAATCAAACCATATTTTTTATTGTTCATGAGAATCTCCTACTTATCAATTTATTTGATTCATTACCAATCTTAGAAAAAGCTATGATGACGATTGGTGAATCAAGGATAATCTAAGTTTAAAATAATATAAAATGAAATACACTAAATTTACCTTTTTTTTACAATAAAAATAAGTAAACTTCATTTAGCACGACTGATTTTACGAGAAGTGCTCTCGATTGAAGCTCAGTTTAAAGAAAAGCGCACTTATTAGACAAAAAATCCCGTAGCATCACCAAGGTGCTACGGGATTTTGCAAGAGATTATTCAGATTCTTCCGTTGAACTTGCTTCAGAGCTCTCAGCTTTAGAATCGTCAGTTGATTCTTCAGAGTCGTCGGTCGATTCTTCGGCTTCAGTTGATTCTGTAGCTTCAGTTGATTCTGCTTCAGAGCTTTCAGTTTCTTCAGTAGCAGCAGCGAAATCAGCTAAGATATCAGCGAACGCATCATCTTCAATCTTGACATTCGCATCAGCTAATTCTTCACCGATAACTTGAGCAGTGAAAGTTGCATCGCTTAACTTCGTATTAGTTGCAATCTCTTTTAATTCTTTTTTGTATGGATCCATTGAATTACCTTTTTCTGATGATTCAACCATTTTAACTACATAGTAGCTCGTTTGGTAAGTTGTCACATCAGTGGCAGTAATCACGTCAGAAACTTCGTCATTTTCTAATTCAAAAGCAGCTGTTTTGACTTCAGTTGGTAAGGCTGTTGATTGTGAATCAAACGTGATTTTACCACCATCTTCAGCAGTTGCTGTATCCGTTGAGTTTTCTTTTGCTAATTTGGTGAAGTCATCACCATCTTTGGCTTTTTCTTGAACATCCTTAGCGGTCTCTTCGTCATCTAATTTAATGACTTGAGCAGTTACTTCAGGATGGAATGATTCCCAAGCTGTTTTGTAATCGTCATCAGTTAATTTAATGTGATCTTTCAAGCCGGCTTCTAAAGCTAAGTTTTGTTTTAAATAAGTTTTAAATGATTTAGTTGTATAACCAGCACTAGCAAGTGAAGTTTCAAAAGAATCACCTAATGCTTCTTTTTGACGGTCGTATTCTTTATCGACCATTTTGTCAGTGACTTCATCACCATATTTTTCGGTAAACACATCATAAATAATCATATTACGCACTAAGCTTTGGTTTGTTGCTTCGAGTTTTGCTTCTTCATAAAAATCAGAAACAGTAATGGTCGAACCTTTCATTGTGGCAATTTTTTCACTATCTCCACTTGAACAAGCTGCTAAAGTCAAAACGCTCAGACCACTTACGGCAGCTAAAAGTAATTTTTTCTTCATGTTATTAAGCACTCCTGTTATTTAATAGTTTTACTAGGTATAACTATACCACACAAAAAAAACAAGTGGTAGAATTCTCAAATGTTTCTGATAAAAAACAAAATCTCATTGTTTTGTAATTTTTATTTTTCTTCAGTTGGAGTGAAATTTTCACCTAGTTGGCTCAATTTTTCAACATGGGAATTAAGGACCTCTAGTTGCTCTTCAATTTGTTTACGGCGCGGTTCAATTTGGAATTGATAGGCGGTTAAATCTTTCTTGATTTCCGCTTGGACACTTGGGATAAGTGTTGCTGCCGTCGTTTTGGTCGTCACAATCGCCTCTTTAAGATTTGTTAAACTATCATTGAATTCTAATGTTGATTCAGTGATATCATCAACGTCTTGACGGAGGCGTTGCCGTGTTTCTTTGCCACTGTTGGGTGCTTTTAATAAACCGAAAGCTGTGCCAACGACTGCGCCAAAAAGTAATCCTTTACCAAAATTGTTCATTTATTTCACCTGTCCTTTGATTTTTTCAGCAATTTCAGCTAAGTCTTGCGTCGCATAATCACTCAGATGGTTGCTAAATTTGATTGCAAAGCTATCTTCTTGACTATAGCGCGGGATGAAATGAAGATGCGAATGAAAGACGGATTGGTAAGCAACTTCTTTATTATTATTAATGATATTGAGACCGTTCATTTCCGGAAAAGCCGCTTCAAGTGCGCGAGCAATTTTAGGGACGCGGCTAAAGAGTGTCATAGCTAAATGCTCGTCATAGTCAAAAATATCTTTGACATGTTGTTTGGGAATTAATAAAGTATGTCCTTTAGTTGTTTGTGAAATGTCTAAAAAAGCATAGACTAGCTCATCTTCATAAACTTTGTGGCTCGGGATTTCTTGGTTAATAATTTTACAAAAAATACAATCGCTCATGGAATTCATCCTTTCGTTATAACAGTTCCTAAAAATACTTTACCATAAATTGCTAAATTTGCGCTAAAAGTAAGGTATCAGCTACGAGCCTTAGCGCGTATTTTGGTATAATGAGAAAAATGGATTTTAAAGGAGGCTACCATGGGATTACAAGTTACAAATGTGACCGGGGGCTACAGTCAGCTACCGGTTTTAAAGGATATTAATTTTTCAATTGCCGATGGGGAGTTGGTCGGTTTGATTGGACTAAATGGTGCAGGGAAAAGTACCACCATCAAAGAAATTATCGGGTTATTAACACCGCAAAAAGGAGAAATTACAATTGATGGTTTAAGTTTAAAAGAAAATCCTAGTCAGTATCGCCAACAAATTGGCTACATCCCAGAAACCCCGTCTTTATATGAAGAATTAACGTTAAAAGAACATATCGAAGTGACGGCAATGGCCTATAATCTGGAGCAAAAAGAGGCTTTGGCGCGTGCGGATCGACTGTTAAAAATTTTTCGTTTGGAAAATAAGTTGGAATGGTTTCCGGCCAATTTTTCTAAAGGGATGAAACAAAAGGTGATGGTTTTATGTGCATTTTTAGTAGAGCCCAGCCTCTATATTATTGATGAACCATTTTTAGGCTTAGATCCATTGGCAATCAATGCGTTACTCGAATTAATGAATGAGATGAAACAAAGCGGGGCTGCGATTTTGATGTCCACGCATATATTGGCCACGGCCGAAAAATATTGTGACAAATTTGTAGTCTTACATCAAGGGGAAATCAGAGCCCAAGGGACAATGAGTCAGTTACAAGCCGAGTTTGATTTACCAGATGCCTCGTTAGATGAAATTTATCTAGCGTTGACCAAAGAGCAGGTGACAGCTCATGGCTGAGTTTTTCCAACTGCGGTTACGAACACATCTGAAACAAATGCAAAAGTATTTGCGTTATGTCTTAAATGATCATTTTGTCTTAATTTGTATGTTTTTACTGGGAGGCTTGGGGCTGTATTATTCAACCGTAATTAAAAGTCTGCCAGAGCATTTTTTCTATGGGGGTATAATCTTAGTTGTTGTTTGGGTAAGCGCGCTTCATTTTGGCCGTTTTGTGAGTTTGATGAAACCAGCTGATTTGGTTTTCTTACTACCTAAAGAAGCTGACATGCGTCAGTATTTGGCCAAGAGTTATCGTTACTCTTGTCTAGTGCCGTTTAGTTTCTTGTTTTTAATTGTTGGGATTTCCATGCCATTATTTGTTGTAACGACGGGGGCTGGCTTTGGACAGTTCTTCTTGTTGGTGCCAACGCTGTGGAGTTTAAAATTAGGCCATTTAACATGGCAGCGCTTGGGCTTATTTCAAGGGACGATGCAAAAACAGCGGCAGTCTTATCTTGTTTGGGTGGTTATCAGTAGCGGCTTATTGGTGAGCGCAATTTATCTTGCTACCTGGGTAGCACTGATTGGTGGCTTGTTATTGGCTGGTAGTATGCAAGTGGTTTGTTGGCAAAAAATCACCACATCACTTGATTGGGAAAAAATGATTGCCAAAGAAAAAAATCGTATCCATCGCATTTATCAGTTTATTAACTTGTTCACGGATGTTCCTGAAATCACTGCGAGTGTCAAGCGGCGCAAATACCTTGATGGCCTCTTAAAGCAAATTCCACCAAAACAACAGCAAACGTATCTCTACTTGTATGCACGACGCTTACTGCGTGGCTCAGAATATAGCGGTTTGTATCTGCGTTTACTGAGCATTGGTGGGTTGGCATTATACTGGATTGATGATTTATGGTTTAGTTTAGGTATTGGGGTCTTGTTTCTTTATTTAATCGGTTTTCAGCTGTTACCACTCTATTCGCAATTTCAGTATATGGTGTTGACGCATTTGTACCCCGTTGAAGAAGCACAAAAAAGTCAGGCTTTGCAAAAGTTACTGGGAGGCTTATTGACGGTAACGGGCATTATTTTCACCGGTATTTCTTGGCTACAACTAGCTAATTGGAGTGAACGGGGCATTGTTTTAGTGGGGTATCTCGTGGTAGTTGTCGGCTTTACTTTTTGGTATCTCCCAACGCGGATAAAAAAACTCACGTAGTCAAAGAAAGCGTGTTTATAAGCAAGAATTATTAAAACGAAGGGATAACTGCTTGACGAAGGCATCATTGGCCGCTAGAATAGGGATTACTGCTTAAAAAATCAGCAAAGGAGTAAGGGGATGGATATTCAGTTGGATCATGAATGGAAATTGCGACCGTTAAAAGGCGATACGGGCAAAGCTTATGTTGGATTACCGACACAAGGAACCAAAGAAAAAGTCTTTATTAAGCGCAACACCACTCCGATGCTCGCGGCGCTTTCAAAAGAAGGGATTACCCCCAAACTGATTTGGACGAAACGGACCAGTACAGGGGATACGTTGACTGCTCAAGAGTGGCTAGAAGGCCGCTTATTAGGAGCGGAAGAAATTGGTCAACGTAATGATGTGATGGATGTTTTGTATCAATTGCATCATTCTCAAAGTTTAAAACAAATGTTAATCCGCATTGGTGGGCAAGTGGTGACACCTAAGATGATGTTAGAGCAATACCATCAAGCGTTGCCAGAAGCCTTGCTAGGGAATGAATTTTTAAATTTAGTCTTACAGTATTTAGAAAGTCATATTCCAACGTTTAGTGAAGCGAATCAGGTAGTGGTTCATGGGGATGTGAATTGTCGTAATTGGTTGGTTTGCCAAAATTATTTATATTTAGTGGATTGGGATTCGATTATGTTTGCGGATGCTGCCGTGGATTTAGGGAATATTTTAGGTCATTATTTGCCAATTTCCACCTGGGAACACTGGTTGATTAGTTATGGTTTGCAACCAGATAGCGAAAAACTAGAACGGATCTACTGGTATGCGTTATTATCAATGATGCAAGAAATCAAGAAATATCATTTGCGTGGGGAAGACAAAGCCCTCAAAGAAGAAATTTTACAATTGAAACGTGTTTATAGTGGATAATCTAACGGTGGGTCAGACAATGTCTACCCACTGTTTTCAATGAAAGGAAGAAAAAACATGCGAGTAAGAAAACGGACGGGTGCTGAAGCGATGTTAGCGAGTCATCCAGAAATCGTGGTGGTTAGTCCCGAAGATTCCAAAGGGAAATGGGCAGAGCATTTTGGTAATAACCATCCGATTCATATTGAAATTGGAATGGGGAAAGGTCGCTTTATCACTGAGATGGCTAAAGCACACCCCGAAATTAATTATATTGGTGTTGAAATCCAGGTCAGTGTGGTTTCACATGCGATGGACAAAATCGTAGCCGATGAGATTCCCAACATCCAGTTGCTACATGTTGATGGTTCAGCCTTAACAGATTACTTTGCAGAAAGTGAAGTGGATCAAATCTATTTAAACTTCTCTGATCCTTGGCCGAAAACGCGTCACGAAAAACGCCGGTTAACATCCGCTGAGTTCTTAAAAGTCGACGAAGCAATCTTAAAACCAAATGGTGAAATCCATTTTAAAACGGATAACCAAGGGCTTTTTGAATACTCATTAGCAAGTTTTTCGCAATATGGCATGTTGATTGAGCAAGTCTGGTTAGATTTACATACGAGTCAGTTTGAAGGCAATATCATGACGGAATACGAAGAGAAATTTTCTTCACGTGGCCAACGGATTTACCGTGTGGAAGCTCGCTTTCCCGACAAAACAAAAAAATAAATTTGAACGAATACGTTTGATCGGCTGATCGAGCGTATTTTTTTTGCTGAAAAATGGATTGGAACGCGTAAATTTTTATGAAAGGAGGCAGGTGATGGATATTCAAGTTTTTTCAGATGAGCTAATTGCTTATGGGCGTCGTCATGGCATGCAAGATTTAAGTATTCATCCTTATAAAGAACAAGCGCGGATTTCTTTTCGTAAAAGTCAGCAAAAAACACCCTACAAAATGGTGCCGTATGAAAGCGCCCAACAGTTAATTGCCCGTTTTAAGTATTTAGGCGAAATGGACGTGGGTGAACGGCGGAAAGTCCAACTAGGGGCGATTACTTATCAAACCGCAACCTTTAAGCAACGCTTGCGTTTATCAACTGTTGGTGATTATCAATTGCGAGAAAGTCTCGTGGCCCGTTTTTTGTATGAATATCATCATCAGGGGATTCGTTATTTTCTGCCGGAACAATTTGAGCTAATTGCCCAAAATACTCAAAAACGTGGATTGTATTTGTTTAGTGGTCCTACCGGATCTGGCAAAACGACCTTGATGTATCGCTTAGCGCAACAAGAAGCAGGGCAAGTAATCACGATTGAAGATCCCGTTGAAATCGAGGAGCCGACGTTCTTACAATTACAAACTAATCCCAAAATTAGCCAAACGTATGATCAATTAATTCAATTATCGTTACGGCACCGTCCCGATGTCTTGATTATTGGCGAAATCCGTGATCAAGAAACCGCTCAAGCAGCGATTCGTGCGGCGTTAACAGGTCACAAGGTTTTTGCGACGATTCATGCACGTGGAGTCAATGAAACCCATGCGCGCATTAAAGACTTGGTTGGTGATGACAGTGAATTACAAAATTGTTTGGAAGGAATTATTTACCAACAATTATTAACCGATCAAGCGTCCCAGGCGCAAGCACTCGCGGCCTACACATTTATAGGGCATCAACTAAAAAAGGAGTGCTTTTCTTGGCAAGAAGGCCTAGCAACACTCTTAGCACAAGGAGTAATCTCGGATGAACTTTATCAAAAAGAAAGTCGCTCTAGCGAAACGCCAACAATTTATTAGTGTTTTAACTGATCTTTTGGCGAATGGCTTTAGTTTGCAAGAAGCCCTCTTGGTGATGGAACACACCCAACGTTTTTCCAATGAATTGTTAACGAATTTTCAAGCAACACTCTTAAGTGGAGGCAAACTAAGTGCTTGTTTTGCGGCGATTGACTGTACACCGCAAGAAATTGCGCAAATTCAATTAGCTCAAGAGCATGGTAATTTAATCCAAACATTACACAACATTTCTGAACAGATTGCCATCAAAATAAAACAAAAAAGAGAACTCCAAAAAGTAACCACCTACCCGGTGATTTTGTTGCTCTTTTTATCAAGTGCGCTAATTTCAATGCGCCAGTTTTTATTACCGCAATTACTAGACACCGGCATGATTGACGAAAGTCATTGGGGCATTCGCTTGATTGTTCAAGCCCCTTATTATTTAGCCGGTTGTTTGGTTGGGCTGACGATTGGATTCTTTTTCATTCGTCAGTATTTAAAAAAAGCGAGTCCAATTCAAAAAGCGACTTTTTGGGCACGGATTCCAATCTTTAACGAAGGTTATCGGTTAGCCACAGCAGCTCATTTTTCACTGGAATGGGGAAAGTTATTTTGCGAGGGGGTGGAAATGCGGCAGATTATTTTATTTATGCAACAAACAGATAAAAATTCGCTATTAGCCGACGTGGCGAGTGAATTACATGAGGTGATGCAACGAGGTGATTCGCTAGCGGATAAATTAGCGAGTTATTCATTTTTTCCCGGAGAGTTCCCCTTAATTATTTTTCGTGGTGAAGCCAAAGGGAACCTCGGTGCGGAGCTGATCTTGTACAGCCAACTAACACAAAAATTATTGGTTCAAAAAATTGAAAAGTGGATGCAGTGGATTCAACCGATTGTCTTTTTATTTATCGCACTCTTAATTGTGAGCGTTTACGGTGCAATGTTTTTACCAATCTATGGAAATATGGGAGGCGTATTAGAATGAAAAAAATGCAGCAATGGTGGAAAAAAGGCTTTACCTTAATCGAAATGTTAATCGTTTTATTGGTAATTGGGGTTTTGATTTTATTATTCGTACCCAATTTAAGTAAGCACAAAGATGTGGCCGATGATCATGGCAATGATGCGATTGTTCAGGTTGTCGAAACGCAGATGGAATTGTATATGCTAGATGAAGATACGACGGAAAAGCCAACTCCACAAACGTTAGAAGGAGCGGGGTATATTACAGCCAAACAACTGACTAAATATCTAGCTGTAACCGGAAACTGATGAAAAAGCAGTTAGCGGGTTTTACTTTAATGGAAACCTTGGTCGCTTTAGTCATTGTGGTCGGTTTTGTTTTTTTGCCAACGCTAGCTTTACAGCGTTGGCAAAAAAATTTAGAGTTCGAAATGTTTCTGGCAAGGCTAGAGCGACGCATTTTAACGACGCAGCAGTATGCGATTACGCATGGAAAACGGACGAGTATTAACTATGGGGGAAGTTATACGCCAAAAGTTATCTATTCATCACTTAAGTATGACGAAACCGCAACCAATGAGTTGTTAGTCATCCCTCAAAGTATTATTGTTGTTGAATTTACTCCAATTTACTTTATATCAGGGAGTGGGAATAATGGCAACTTAGTTTCAATCTATATAAGTTCTACGGAATTAAAGCGAAAAGTGAAATATCAATTTCAGATGGGGAGTGGTCGCTTTGTTCGGGAAGAAGAATAAAGGGATGATTCTGTTAGAAAGTTTATTGGCTCTTTTTTTATTAAGTATGTGTTTGTTTACCTATCTTGCTTGGCAAGCCGAATTATTAAAACAGAGTCAGCGTATTTCCGCTAAAGCAATAGCGAGCCGGATGATGTTTCAGGAAATGAGTTATCATCTGAAAATAAACGGGGTGGAAAATACTATTATCGGGGATGAAGGAAGTTACGTTATTCAATTCCAAAGAGATGAAGTCATTACGGGCGTAACCTTTAGATCAGCAGAAGGAGTATGGGAAATCTATCTTGAAGAATAAAGGGTTTACTTTAATTGAGTGTTTGCTTGCGTTAATCGTGGTCAATATTTTCTTCTTTTTGGCTACCGGTGTGATTGCTCAAAGTCAGCGAATTAATGAACATTTGAGTCGTCGAACACATCAGGAATTTGAAGTCTTTATTTTGCAATTAGAAAATGAGTTGCAAGGGCGAGAGTATCTGAATTGCACGGATCATGAAATCATTTTAAGAGCCCCCAGTGGTGCATCCACTTTTATCAACATAAGAAATCATATTATTCGCAAAGTGGAAAATAATGGTTATCAGCCGCTTTTGACACAGGTTGAAAAAGTCTATTTTCAAGAAATTGAGCAGCGGGTTTTGATTCGCGTAACGTTTTTGAATGGAGAGGTTTATGAAGGCTACTGGATACTGCCACAAACTTAAAGGTGGCGTGATGATTTCAGCGATTATGTTTTTAGCGATTGGGAGTATGCTACTACTTGCGACTTTGGAAAATCAAAAAGTTGCCATGGAGTTTTCAATTTGGACGCAAAAATTGTATGTTGCTAGAACCATACAAGAGCTCTTTTGGGTGAATTATTTAGTGATTCCAGAAGATGAGCGCTTAGAAAATGGTCAAATGAGATTTAATCTAGGGAAAGTTCGGTATAAAGCTGAAGGGAATCGAATGTTGATATGGGTAGATTATCAAGGCGAAAGCTATTACTGTGAAAAGGAACTTCAGAGTACTGAAGAAACTGTCAAGACTACTGAAAACGACTCCTCCGAAGAATAATCGAAAAATCTTTAACAATCTAATCGAAAAAAACAGAATGAAAAGCCTTACATCAAGGCGTTTCGTTCTGTTTTTTTCTCGTTAGTGAGTTGTGCAAACCCTTCTGGTATTCGAAAAATGACGGAAATCAATTGCTAAATTTATCAGAATCAGCTAGAATTAAACAGGTATAAAAGGTGTTATAGTAAGGTAAGAAATGAGGTGCCCGATGTTTTCTGAAAAACTTGAAAAAAGTTTTGAATTATCGCTTGAAGCGATTCAATTATTACAAAATGCCATGGAGTCATCTTTTCTAGATGCCTATGTTGAAAACGTTGAAAATACAATTGATAATTACAGTGTTCGCGTTATCGATGGCGTACCAAATCCAGTAACAACTGCCAAGATTGAAAAAATCTATCAGGAACTGCAAGAAATTTCTTTGGAGCGTGAAGAGGTCCGAAAACTGTCCCAACTCTTATTGTTAAAAGGTGGCAAAACAGAACAATTACAACCCAATCATCAATTGACACCAGACGGCATTGGTTTTTTATTTGTTTATCTAATCGAACAACTGTATCCTAAGTCAGCAGAATTGAAAATTTTAGATTTGACTGCAGGGATGGGTAATCTTTTGTTAACGATTTCACTAAATTTAGAGTTAGCTAAATATAAAAGTAAGGGCTTTGGGGTTGATATCGACGAAACCTTGCTAGCAGTGGCAGCAGCCAACGGTGAGTGGACTCAAGCGAACTGGCAATTATTCCACCAAGATGGCTTACAAGAATTATTAATTGAGCCAATGGATGTCGCGGTAGCTGATTTACCAATTGGTTTTTATCCCAATGATGAAAAGGCCGCTAACTTTTTAGTCGCGGCTAAAGATGAACATACGTATGCGCACCATTTATTAATGGAACAAAGCATGAATTATGTTAAAGAAGACGGATTTGGGTTCTTTTTAGTCCCAAGTAATCTTTTAGAAACCGAGCAAGGTGCGTGCTTCAAAAAACTGATTACCGAAAAAGTTTATCTCCAAGGGATTATCCAATTGCCCGATGAGTTATTTAAAAATGAAGCTTCACGAAAAAGTATCATGTTACTGCAAAATCGCAGTGATGCGACAAAACAAGTTGATGAAGTCTTACTTGCGAAGTTAGTGTCATTGAAAGATCCAAGTAAAATTACCCAATTCTTTAAACAATTTGAGGCTTGGAAGGCCGCAAACGTTTAATTAGTAACTAGTAGTTATGGATGTACAAGGAGCACTAGCTTCTTGTATTACTACAAAAAGAAACCGCTATCACTGTTGCGGTACAGAAAATAAGAAAAACTAAGGAGCAAATACATTATGTCAAAAACCATTGCAATTAACGCCGGAAGTTCAAGTCTGAAATGGCAATTATACAAAATGCCTGAAGAAACAGTTGTCGCCAAAGGAATCGTGGAACGAATTGGATTAGCTGATTCCATCTTCACAATTAAATATGGTGAAGGCGAAAAATATGAAGAAATCTTAGATATTGCCGATCATGAAATTGCGGTCAAAATGTTACTTGATAAATTAATTGAGCTTGCTATTTTAAGTTCATATGATGAAATTACAGGCGTGGGTCATCGTGTCGTCGCGGGGGGCGAGTTCTTCAAAGACTCGACGCTCATCACCGACGATGTTTTAGCCAAAATTGAAAGTTTAGCTGACTTGGCGCCGTTACACAACCCCGCCAATGCGATGGGCATTCGTGCCTTTAAAAATATCTTACCAGAGATCATTAGTGTTGCTGTTTTTGATACGTCGTTTCACACGACTATGCCGAAAGTCAACTATTTGTATAGCTTGCCCAAAGAATACTATGAAAAACATGGCGCACGTAAATATGGCGCGCATGGAACTAGCCATCGCTACGTTTCTGAGCGGGCAATTGAGTTTTTACGCAAGCCAGCAGAAGAAACGAAAATTATCACGTGCCATATTGGGAACGGTGCCTCAATCACGGCAGTCCAAGGTGGCAAGTCAGTTGATACTTCGATGGGGTTCACTCCACTAGCTGGTGTTACGATGGGCACACGGACGGGTGACATTGATCCTTCGTTAATTCCTTATTTAATGGAAAAAGAAGGGATTAACGATGTGAAAGAAATGATTGAGATCTTTAATAAGAAGTCAGGGATTTTTGGTTTGTCAGGTGTTTCAAGTGATATGCGTGACGTCCAAAAAGCATCGGCTAGTCATAACGAAGATGCGAAAATTGCGATTGAGATTTTTGCTGATCGGATTCGGAAGTATATCGCTGAATATATCGCGGTGATGAACGGTGTGGATGCCATTGTCTTTACCGCCGGGATTGGCGAAAATGCGTCTTATGTTCGGGAAAAAGTTTTACAACCAATGTCTTGGTTTGGAATTAAAGTCAGTACGACGGTGAATGATTTAATTCACGGAGAAGAAGCAGAGATTTCTGCACCGGATTCACGTGTGCGCGTCTTTGTTATTCCGACCGATGAAGAGCTTGTGATTGCGCGAGATGTGCAACGCATGGGTGCGAAATTAAACTAAAAAAAACTGCACGTCAATTCTAAATTGGCGTGCAGTTTTACTAGTTAACCGTCGAGGCGAGGGGAAAGCAACAAAGATTGAGTAATAGCTAGCAATGAATAAGGGGGTTAGAAGGCTGCTAAGATAGCGACAGCTGTTAGTTCTTTATTTTTGCACTGCTTTAGCAACCGATTCATCGACTTGTTTTTGAACGGAATCGGCCAGAGTCGGTGTTCCGGCAATCATTCCGTCAGCAAAAGCTGCGACATCGGTACTGGTAATTTCAAGGACTCTTTTTCCCTGTTGAACTCCACCTTCAAAAAGTTCAATAATTTGCGTCAGGACCTCAAAATCTTCGGTTAAACCGACGGGGCCTACTTTAAAATAGTATTTTTGGATTTCTTGATAGACAGTCACATAGTCTTTCGGTAGGCTATGTGCGCGTTTTTGAAGAGCTCGCCATTTGGCTTTGCCTTCAAAGGCTTTTTTTATTTCCATAATGATTGCCTCACTTTCCTAGTTTTTTTGCGACGTTTTGATTCAATTGTGCCCGCCATTTGTCACGTTGATTTTTGGCACCTTGGGCATTAGCCACGTTAGCTACAAACTCATCGAAATCTGGGCCAATCAACTCGTCCACAGTTTTCCCTTGAGCGGCACCTTGTTCAAAGAGTTCGAGTAAGTCAGCTAGAATCGGGGAGAGGTTGCGACCTGTAAAGTCGCCATAGCCAATTAATTTTGGATAGAGTTTGGCCCAGCTTTTTTGATAATCGGAAGGTAACTTGGCCGCTCGTTGATCAAATTCTTTTTGTTGACGTGTCAGATCATTGCCGGTGATTTTATCAATAAAGTTCATATGAATTCCTCCTTAGCTAGGGTTAATCTTGCGTAATTGATTTACTAAAAAGCCCCATTTTTCCCAAAAATCGACCAGATAACGCTCACCATTTTGATTGAGTCGATAAAATTTTCGTGCCGGCCCTAATTCTGATTTTCGTTTTTCAACAATTACTAAGTCTTTCTTTTCCAAACGGAGTAATACGGTATAAACGGTTCCTTCAACAAGTTCTTGAAAACCTAAGTCCACCAAGCGCTGTGTAATTTCGTAGCCATAAGTTTCGCCGGCGTTTTGGATGGTTTGAAGGACAACGCCTTCTAAGACGCCTTTTAAAAGTTCTGTAATTCCTTTCAAAGTAATCATCCTTTCTTCGGTACTTTGTATTACTTAGTACAACTATATAATATTACTAAGTAGTGGGTGTGTCAACTACTTAGTATTACTGGGTAATAAAAAAAGCCAACGGATAATCCGTGGCTCAGTTGGTCTTCCTATTTAATTAAAGCGTTGAAAATGCCCTTTTCAATATTTTGATTTGAGTAATAGATTGCCTTTGTCTCAGGTGTGTCTTGTAAAGTAAGGAGTTCTTGTTTGATTCTAGCTAAGACGGTAGTAGCAGCCTCGTCATTGGTCACAAAATCAAAAATGTCGCCATCGATTTGGATTTTGGGACATAAGTTAAACTGTTCATACCACTCATCGTAACGTTGATTGAGTTCTTTGTAGTAATCATAGATAGCTGGATCATTTTCCAGTTGTTCATACTCACGTCCACGTTTTTTGATGCGCGCCAACATTGTGTCGAGTGATACTTTAATATGAATCATTAAATCAGGTTGTTTTTGTGGTAAAACATCTTCTAATTCAGCTAACATCGTATCCAAAAGCTTGTCGTATTGCGTCACCTCAACAGCGCTGACGCGTCCAAGGTCGGCATTTAAATGAAAGAGTAAACTATCTTCATAAATGGAGCGATCCATCACGTTATTTGGGTGAACAAGGGCTTCTTTCATGGCTAAGAAACGTTTGTTTAAAAAGTAAATTTGTAATAAGAAAGCATACTTTTGGGGATCAGAATAAAAAAGCGGCAAGACTTCATTGTCTTCCACACTTTCAAAAAAAGGTACCGATCCTAAATCATGGGCAAGCATTTTCGTTAAACTGCTTTTACCTGCGCCAATCGTTCCAGCGACAAAAATCACGTTCATCCATCCTTTCAAGTTTCCTCAATCGTTATCAGGAAATATCTGTTTTATTCTACCGTGAGTTGTAGCTGAAGTAAAGGTTGAGCGAAATGAGTGTGAAGCAGCATGGCTAATTGTTAGGGAAATGGTGAATTTAATCAGGCGAATGCGGAATGAATTTAATAATTATTTCATTTATTTGATTTTTACTTGAAATTGACATTAAAATACAATAGAATTTAATCTGTGAATTTTCAATTTAAATGGTGAATTTTCAGAAAATTGTTATTAATTTTAATATAGTGGAGGAGTAATTCAATGGAACAGAAAGAAAAAACTTTTCTAGGACAGCCTAGAGGGTTATCCGCATTATTCTTTACAGAGATGTGGGAACGTTTTAGTTATTATGGGATGCGTGCGATTTTACTTTACTTTATGTACGATACTGTGGCAAACGGTGGGTTAGGATTACCGCAATCAACAGCCCTAGCGATTATGTCAATTTATGGTTCGTTAGTTTATATGTCAAGTATCGTTGGTGGTTGGATTGCCGATCGTTTACTCGGCGCCCAGAAATCAGTTTTCTATGGTGGCGTGCTGATTATGTTTGGTCACATCGTGTTAGCACTACCAGCCGGTATCGCTGGGTTATTTGCTTCAATGATGTTAATCGTAGCCGGTACTGGGATGTTAAAGGCCAATGCCTCAACAATGGTCGGCAGTCTTTACTCAGCAGAAGATGTGCGTCGTGATGCAGGATTCTCAATCTTTTATATGGGGATTAACATCGGTGGATTATTAGCACCGTTAATCGTTGGTCCAATTGGTCAAAATGTCGGTTATCATTGGGGATTCTCATTAGCCGCTATCGGAATGTTTATTGGTTTGGTTTCATACTATTTCCAAGGAAGAAAAACATTAAATGGTTTAGCAATTCAACCACCACATCCTTTAGTTGGTGCGGAACGGACGAAGTTTTACAAAACGCTAACTATTTCCTTAGTTGGTGTGGCAGCCATTTTTGGCGGTGCAGCAATGTTCAATGCGTTAACGGTTGATTTCTTTGTTAATGCGATTAGTATTTTAGGGATTGCCTTACCGGTAATTTACTTCACCAAAATGTTACGTTCAAAAGATGTGACACCAGAAGAAAAAACCAATGTTCGTGCCTATATTCCATTATTCTTAGCAGCGATTGTTTTCTGGTCATTGGAAGAACAAGGCTCATCAATTTTAGCGCTATTTGCTGCTGAAAGAACCCAGTCTGATTTCTTTGGAATTACCATTCCAGCAAGTATGTATCAATCACTAAATCCATTCTTCGTAGTCGCTTTAACGCCAGTTTTCGTTTGGTTATGGACAAGACTTGGGAAACGCCAACCAAATACGGAAGTTAAATTTTCAATCGGTTTAGTTTTAGCTGGTTTATCATTTGTCTTATTAATGTTCCCGAGTCTTTTATTTGGAACAGATCAATTAGTTAGCCCAATGTGGTTAGTTATGAGTTTCTTCATTATGATTGCCGGTGAAATGTGTTTATCACCAGTTGGTCTTTCAATCACAACGAAATTAGCGCCGAAAGCGTTTGAGTCACAAACATTAGCCTTATGGTTACTAGCTGATGCATCGTCTCAAGCAATTAACGCTCAAATCGCACGTTTCTACACACCAGCAACGGAAGGTTTATACTTTGGGATTGTCGGTGGCGTGGCTGTGATTGCCGGAATTATCCTTTTCATGATGAGAAAAAGAATCCGTAGCTTAATCAGTAACATTCACTAAAATAAAAAATCGACTCTGAAGAAATTCAGGGTCGATTTTTTTATATTTAACTTAATTGGAGCATCGTATTTAATGCCTTAAGAGAAGCTTGTGTCACATCGGAATCAACGCAAATTTGATTGACAATAACGCCGTTAGCTAGATTTTCTAAACACCAAGCGAGATGTGGCAAACGAATTCGGTTCATGGTTAGGCACGGACAAGCAATAGGATTGATGAAGCTAATCGGATGATCGCTTAGTTCATTTTTCATGCGATTAACGAGATTATAATCGGTACCGATTGCCCAATGACTGCCACGCGGAGCATTCTTCACTACCGAGAGAATTTTATTGGTTGAACCGGAGTAATCACTTAGCGCGACGATTTCTTGCGGGCATTCCGGATGGACGATGACCTGAATTTCTGGATATTGCAAGCGCAGTGTCTGAATTTGTTTGGGGGTAAATTGTTGATGAACAGAACACCAACCATTCCACAAAATCACTTGGGTTTCAGGCGTTAATTCTGTGAGTGATTGTTGTGTGAATGGATCCCACAGTGCGATGTTTTCTTGCGAGATGCCAAGTTTTAGTGCGGTATTACGTCCCAAGTGTTGATCTGGTAAGAAGAAAACCCGTCTTTTTTGCTTAAATGCCCAGCGCAAAATGCTTTCGGCATTACTAGAAGTCACGATGGCCCCACCTTGTTGGCCAACAAACGCTTTAACTTCAGCTGTTGAGTTAATGTAAGTAATAGGAATAATCTCTTCTGGATAGTGTTCTTGCAAGGTATTCCAAGCAAGTTCTAGTTGGCGTCCGCTAGCCATATCAGCCATCGAGCAGCCCGCTGCTAAGTCAGGTAAGATTACTTTTTGCTCATCTGTTGTCAGCATATCCGCTGTTTCAGCCATAAAATGAACACCGCAAAACACGATAAACTCGGCTTGGTCATTCTTAGCAGCGCTTTGGGCAAGTTGTAAGGAATCACCGGTTTCGTCCGCAAATTGAACGATTTCATCTTTTTGATAATGGTGAGCAAGTAATAGTAATTGTTCACCAAGGACGGCTTTGGCTTCTTGGATAATCGTAATTAACTGTTCTTCTGGTAATGTTAAAAAATGGTCTGGAATTTGTTGTTGGGCAAAATCTTGTAATAAATTCATCCTTTTTGTCCTTTCTGACTGTTAAAACTAATATCAAGTGCCGTAACTGAATGGGTGAGACAACCTAAAGAAAGATAATCCACCCCGCATCCACGATATTCATGGATGTTGTCTAAATTAATATTACCTGACGCTTCAGTAATGATCCCGCTGTTATATTTGAGAAATTCCTTGATCGTTGCGGGAGATTGATTATCAATCATAATGACGTCGGCTTGAGCTTTCACGGCTTCTTGAAATTGAGCTAAGTTCTCAACTTCGACTTCAATTTTAATCATATGGCCGTTGGTTTGACGTGCTTTTTGGATGGCGGGGGTAATTCCGCCAAAAAAAGCAAGGTGATTATCTTTTAACATGATGCCATCATCCAACCCCATGCGATGATTAAAGCCGCCACCTTGGGTCACCGCATACTTATCTAGTTGGCGTAAGCCGGGGATGGTTTTACGCGTATCGACAATCCGAATCGTCGCATCAGCAAGTTTTTGGCGTGCTTGATAGGTAGCAGTAGCAATCCCTCCGAGTCGTTGCCAGAGATTTAAAATCAAGCGTTCGCCTGTCAGTAGCGTTTGAATCGGCCCGGTCACCTGGGCAATCGGTGTACCGGCCGTTAGTAAGGTTCCCTCTGTGACTAGTGGTTCAAAGTGAACATCACCACCAAGCAATTCATAAATCATTGGCGCTAGCCAAAGTCCACAAACAAGACCATCTCCTTTTAACAGGAAAGTCCCGCTAGCAATCGCGGTTGTTGGGAAGATGGCCGCACTTTGATCTCCTCGTCCTAAATCTTCATTTAAAAAAGCTGTGAGTTGTTCCTTAAGCTGAATATGATTCATCTTTTTCCTCCTGAATAGAATGAGCCCCTAAGCTATGGGGGCGTTTAAGAGCAGCTTTGGCAATCGCCTCAGCGCATAAGCAAAGATTTGCTAGTGATAATTCTTCTTTCGTATAGGCTGATGGCAATTCTTGATAATCAAATTTTTGCAACCACTGAAGGAAGGCTGTTAAGTTCCTTTGCGTTCGTTCAATCCCTAATGCATGCCAAGCCGCATCTTGTAATGCTTTTTTTTCGGGCAAGTGAAAATTTTTTGGGGGTGAAATGGGTGAAACGTGCGCCGTTAAGTTGTTACGTGGTGAGAGTGTTGCTAGCGCTTGGGCTACAAGGTTTCCAAAAACAAGGCACTCCAACAATGAGTTACTAGCTAAGCGATTCGCACCATGAACACCTGTATAAGCAACTTCACCCACGGCATATAAACAAGAAATACTGGTTTGACCGCTGGAATTAACGGGAATTCCGCCCATAGTGAAATGCGCTCCAGGATGTACTGGGATTTTCTTATTTTGTTCAAAAGGAATGTGCTGTTGGCGTAAATTGGCGGTTATTTGTGGGAATTTTTCGGGAAAGTCAGCAATTTTTGAAATATCAAGAAATACAGGCTGCTTGTTTTGGTAGCTTGCGCTAATCGTGCGAGCTACAACATCTCGTGGCGCTAAATCTTTTTGCGGATGATGCGCCATGATTGCTTGCCCATCTTCATTGACTAACGTCGCTCCAGCTCCACGAACGGCTTCAGAAATGAGGCCGTAACATTGCTTGTTTTTGGCTAGTAATGTCGGGTGAAACTGAATAAACTCCATATCTTTTAAGGTTCCACCAGCACGCAAAAATAAGGCATGGCCATCAGCAGTCAACGTTGTATCACTCGTGGTTAAGGGGTACAAGTTGCCAACGCCACCAGTTGCCAAAATGACTGCATCGGCTGTTAGCTGTTGTTTTTGTTGCTGGGCATCTAAATAAATGAGACCATGGCACTGATTGTCTTTGATCAGTAGTTGCGAAACCATGGCGTGTTCAAGCCATTTTATGTTTTGCAGTTTTTGTTGGAAAAACTGGAGCATATATTTTCCGGTTTGATCACCTGCACAATGTAGAATGCGGCGAGTTCCATGAGCACCTTCGAGTCCGTAATCATAGTTTCCGTCATCTTTTGTGTCAAAGCTTAGACCTTGTTGGATGAGTGCTGTAACAACGTCAGGACCGCTTTTGACTAGCTGTTTGGTCAATTTTTTTTGATTGTGCTGACAGCCAGCGAGTAAAGTATCAAAATAATGATCTTCCCAGTGATCTTTTTCAGCTAGCGCCACGGCAATTCCCCCTTGAGCCAACTGAGAATTACAATTGGTCGGCTGTCCTTTGCAAAGAATGGTGATTGAATGTTTTTCTTGTTGTAAGAGTTGCCAAGCGACTTGACAGCCGGCTAAACCACTCCCAATAATTACTATTTCCATCGGCGTTCTTCTTTCTATATATGTCTTGACAGTTGTCGAGGCTTATTCTACCATAGGTGTCAAGACACATACAAGGAGCGCTTATGTATTATTTTGATTATGCTGCAACAGCACCGATGACTGAAAAAGCCCAAGTGGTTTTATTCAATGCTCAAAAAGAATTTTGGGGTAATCCGAGCAGTCTTCACGAATTTGGGCAAAAAGCCCGTCAGTTAATAGAATATTGCCGCAAACAAACGGCACAAGCCTTAGGGATTTTGGCGAGCGAATTAATTTTTACGAGTGGTGGGAGTGAAAGTAATGAATTGGCTTTAGCGTGTGCCTTAAAAAAATGTCGTTTGGATGCCCATATTTTAGTGAGCCCTTTGGAACATGCGAGTATTTTTCATTACTTACACCAACAAGGACGCGCATTTGAATATTTAACTTTAGATCAAGGACAAGTGACACCGGAATCCTTAAAAAAGCAATTGCAAGCTAAGACGCAGTTGGTAATTGTCCAACAAGTTAATTCGGTTACTGGGGTGATTCAGCCGATTGAAGAACTGCTTCAGGTTTTACCGAAGCAAGTGATGTTTCACTGTGATTGTGTGCAGAGTTTAGGTAAAATGCCTTTACCACAAGGTGTGACGAGTTGGAGTGGTGCTAGTCATAAATTTGGTGGCGGAAAAGGGGTTGGTTATTTGTATCTTAATCAGGCCGCAATGTTTGTGCCAAAGTATGACTCAACCCAAGAAACAGGCTTTCGCAATGGCACGGAAAACGTCCCCGCAATCGCAGCGGCTACCGAGGCATTATTAGAAAATCTCAAAGAGCAAGGTAGACACGCTTTAAGATACGAGGGGTTCAAGCAACTATTAAAAAAGCATTTGCCTAATTGGGAGATGGTCGATATCAAGCCGACGTATGGAGGTATTTGTGGTATCTATGTACCTGATTTGAAAGGTGAAACGGTGGTTGTCCGTTTAGGTGAAAAACAAGTGATGCTCTCGACTTCTTCGGCTTGTCAAACTCACCGCAAAGTAGATAGTGCATTAACCGCGTTAGGGGTTAATGCTGAAAAAGGGGAGCGTTATTTGCGCATCTCGTTTGGTCCAGCTCATCAGACAGCCGATGTCCTTTTTTTAGCACAATGTTTACAAGAATTGAACTACCCCACCTTACAGATTTTATCTGTTGAAGGTGGGGATTCCTAAAAACACCCCTCTATCAAGGAGTTACGTTAGGCTAGCCCCGTGGTCCCCGCGGTTATTTCTTTCAAAAAGCGGAGTCCCTCTTGATAGAGGTTCTCTGCCGCATTCACATCACGGTCATGGTGCGTGCCACAAGTAGGACACGACCATTTGCGAATGGTGGTATCTTTTTTCGGTCCAGTCAGTTCATGACAAACCGAACACAATTGTGTCGATGGGAAATAGCGGTCAACTTGAACCAAGGTTTTTCCGTACTATTGGCATTTGTAACTCAACAGGGCAACAAATTTCCCCCATGAAGCGTCCGCAATATTTTTGGTACGTTGTGCTTTGTGTTTATTGGTTTCGTCTTCAAATTTTTCTGCCAATAAGTCTTTGATTCCCAAAGTTTCCAAGCAAAACAAGTCGTGGTTTTTGACTAATTTTGTGGTTTCTTTATGGAGGGAATCAAGTCGTTGATTGGCAATTTGTTCATGAATCCGAGCCACCACTCGTTTTTGTTTGTACCAATTGCTGGAACCTTTTACACGGCGAGCTAAGACTCGTTGTGCTTTAGCTAAACGTTGTTCGGCTTTTTGGGTGAAACGTTGTCGTAGAATCTTTTCGTCATTTTGGGTGGTCGCTAAATCAGTTAATCCCAAATCTAATCCAATTCCAGAACCAGTTAAGGAAAGAGGCGTCGTTTCTTTTTCACAAAGAATCGCCACAAAATACTTCCCTGAAGAGGCACGGCGAAGCGTCGCAGACAAAATACGCCCTTCGACCTCACGCGATTTCGCAAATTTTACTAAGCCGAGTTTTGGTACTTGGAGGCGATTGCCATGAACGGCAATTGACCCATGATTATTTTTTGTTGTATAAGTCTGAACGGGGTGTTTTTTTGATTTGAACTTGGGAAACTTGGCACGTTTCTGAAAGAAGTTTTGACGTGCCGTATCTAAATTCCGCAAGGAACTTTGGAGTGCGGTACTATCGACTTCTTTGAGCCAAATGGTGTCGTCTTCTTTTTTCAATTGTGTGAGTTGTTTTGCACACCCCACATAGCCAATAGATTTTTTGTTATTTTTATAGGAGGCGTTTTCTTCCGCTAAGAAATGATTATAGACAAATCGACAACAGCCAATCGTCTTATTAATTAAGGTGATTTGGTCGTTTGTTGGATAGATACGAAACTTGTAACTTTGATGAATTAGCATGAGAAAGCACCTCCTTGATAGTTATATTATACCAAGAATTACAAGAAAAACCGAGGGATTCATCTCGCCACTTACGGGTTACACCCGTTGAAGTGGGAGTCTTCTCCCTCATTTAGATAAAAACGCCTCGCCACTAAAAGGTCTTAGTAGCGAGGCGTTCCAAAGGTTATGATTCGTCTTTAATTTCTTGGTTTTCCAGGTTGGTTCGCACGACTAATACGTCACAAGGCGCTGTGCGGATGACGTATTCAGAAACCGAACCAATAAATAGGCGTTCGACAGCATTTAAACCAGTCGCACCTAACATGATTAAATCCACATGTTGCTCTTCAGGCAATTGTTTGGCAATAATTGGTTTTGGTGAACCATACTCAATGGCTGTTTGGATATGGGGACAGCCGTGGTCTTTGGCATAATCAGAATATTCTTCTAAGGTTTGTTTAGCGAGAACCGTTGCTTGTTCAGCTAGCATCCCATCAAAGGAAGATACGGTTTGAAATGCTCGCGTATCAATGACATGAGCAATGAGTAAAGTGGCGTTATTTCGTTTGGCAACATTAACCGCTTTTTGGAAGGCTAATTCAGCTTCAGTCGAACCATCAACGGCTACCATAATCTTTTTGTACTGTTGTAACATATAGACACACATCCTCTCATAAACTTAGTTCACTATTATTGTAAAACATTTTGGCGCAAAAAGAAAAACATTATTGTTTTAGTTTTTCATATGAAACGCAAAACTAATGCTGAAGCTCGCAGCAACAACCATTGTAGCGGCAATAAATAGCAAAAAGAATGCTAAATTATCAAAAAAAACGAAACTAAAACTAAGAAAAGCCAACAGCCCATAAATGACACCGTAACACTGTAAGAACCGAAGATTGATTTGATTTTGGGGAATCAAGGTGAAGAAGACGGTCGGTTTTTTTAATAAATAAAAACTAATTACCAGTAAAACAAATCCCATGAATAGCGCTAAAACTGCTTGCAAAATAGAAAGCCTCCTAAAAGTTGAACATGTAAAAAAGCAACCTGTCAAAGACAAGTTGCTAAATCATAAAAAAATGGGTATATCCGTCGATGCCGTTATTTGACCCGGAGTATTGATCCCGCAAATTCTAGCAGGTGGGTTCCACGGTCGGAGTGTCGAACTACCAAATGAAAAGGCATGTTACTAACTTTGACACAAGAAGGATCCCAAGATATCAATAAAAATGTTCGGTCAACACTGTAATGGGTTAACTCGTACATCACAGAATTCCCATCTCAATAGTAGCATAGGGCTAGAGATGGCGCAACCAGAATGCTTTATTTTTTGAAAGCGTTATCTTTGTTTTGAGGTAATTCTTTGCTTTGATGATTTGTCTTGCGCCATTCTTGGATGCGGTAGTACTGTTGGGCAAGTGCTTTTTCGTATTTGCCACTTGCTTTTGGTTGATAATAGTGCGCATTTTTTAGGTTATCGGGTAAATATTGTTGATTGACCCAGGCGTTCTCATAATGATGGGGGTATTGGTACCCAAGTCCGCGGTTTAATTGATTGGCGCCTTGATAATGACTGTCACGCAAATGAGTGGGAACACCCCCAACATTTCCAACACGAAGATCAGCGATTGCAGCATCTAAGGCGATGTAGGCAGAGTTTGATTTGGGTGATAAGCATAAGTCAACGACGCTATCTGCTAAAGGGATCCGTGCTTCAGGTAAGCCTAAACGTTCAGCAGCCAAGACAGCGTTAACGGTGCGAGCCGCAGCAGCAGGATTAGCTAGACCGACATCTTCATAGCCGATAACCATTAAGCGGCGGCAAATAATTGCTAAATCGCCAGCTTCGACTAAACGCGCTAAGTAATGAAGGGCAGCATCGACATCGCTACCACGAATCGCTTTTTGAAAAGCTGAAATCACATCATAGTGGGCATCCCCATCTTTATCGTGCGTTAAGGCCTTTCGCTGCACGCATTCTTCAATGATGGTTAAAGTAATTGTGATGATTTGCTGCTCATTTGCTGGTGTTGAGCGGACAGCGAGTTCTAACGCGTTTAAGGCACTGCGTAAATCACCATTGGTGGCACGTGCTAAGTGTAAGCGAGCCTCTGGTGTGAGCGTGACTTTGTAGTTAGCCAGCCCACGACTAGAGTCAACGAGTGCAGAATCAATAGCAGCTAAAATATCTATTTCCGCTAACGGGTAAACTTCAAAAATTTGGGTCCGGCTTCGAATTGCTGGGTTAATCGAAATATAAGGATTTTCAGTCGTGGCACCAATTAAAATAATCCGACCACTTTCTAAATGGGGGAGTAAGAAGTCTTGTTTTGTTTTATCTAGACGGTGAACTTCATCGAGTAGCAAAATTACGGTACCACTCATTTTGGCTTCTTCGGCGACAATTTGCAGATCTTTTTTAGTATCCGTCGCTGCATTGAGCATGCGAAAGGCGTATTGGGTAGAGCCTGCAATGGCGCTAGCGATACTGGTTTTCCCTGTTCCTGGAGGACCGTATAAAATCATCGATGACAGCATCTTGGCAGTAATCATGCGATGGATAATTTTACCTGGAGCGATTAGATGTTGTTGCCCAACGACTTCTTCTAGGGTACGTGGACGCATCCGATAGGCTAAGGGTTTCATAAGGGGGCTCCTTTCTTAACGATGTGGGTGTGAATCAATAGCTCATTATAACATAGCGTAGCTCTTTAGAATTGCTCGAGCAAAGCGAACTAAGCATAGCCACTGACCGCGTAATTGTGTAAAATAAAGAAGATAACTACGATAAGCCTGTAAAAATGGGGTTATTAATAGAAGATGGAGGAGCTCATGGCTAAAAAAACAATCTTAACTTACTTAGATGAACGTTTAAATAAAAAAATCACTGAATACGATGTGGCACTTGATTGGGACGCGAAGAATCATACGATTGAGGTTGTCTTTCGCTTATTTGCAGAAAACACTGACCAAGTCACAATTGATGATCTTCAAGGAGTCGCTTCAGAAGAAGAAATTATTGAATTTGAAGATGGCGTATTATTATATAACCCGCAAAAATCAAAATTTGATGCAGAGGATTACTTAGCAACGATTGCTTATGAAGGAAAAAAAGGTAGCCCCCAAGCATTGTTAGATGGTCTCGTGGACTATCTGCAAGAAGTCTTAGATCAAGGGCAAAGTGATTTGCTTGATTTTCTAACTGATGAGAGCGAAGAAGCTGTTTTTGAACTAAATTGGGACGCTGCCGAGTTTGCAGCAGTCTGCCAAAAATACGAAAAAGGTAAGGAAATATATCTTGCCTATCCAAGTTATTAAGGAGAAACGACATGAAGTGGAATGAAGTAAAAGTTGAAACAGCAAGTGAGGCTGTGGAAGCCATTGCTAATATCTTAATGGAATCTGGCGCAAGTGGTGTCGCGATTGAGGATGCTTTAGATGTTGAAAATTTTAAAGAAGATGGTTTTGGTGAGATTCTAGATAGCACTACCTATACATCTTTAACAGAAGGTGCGTTAGTGATGGCTTATTTTCCGGAAACGACGTTCTTGCCGGAAATCTTGCCTTTTATTAAAGCGCGTATCGCGCAATTGCCTGAGTTTGGGCTAGCGATTGGCAAAAACGAATTGTCAGTTAGTGAAGTTTCAGATGACGATTGGGCAACGGCTTGGAAAAAATATTATCATCCCGTAGCGATTAGTCGTTACTTAACGATTGTTCCTAGTTGGGAAGAGTATCAAGTACAAAATCCAGGTGAAAAAATTATTCGCTTAGATCCAGGTATGGCTTTTGGTACCGGGACCCATCCAACCACACGCTTAACTTTGCATGCTTTAGAAGTCGTTTTACGCGGAGGTGAAGTGGTTTTAGATGTCGGTACTGGCTCAGGTGTGTTAAGTATTGCCAGTAAACATTTCGATGCCAAAGAAGTCTATGCCTATGACTTAGATGAAGTGGCTGTGCGTGCGGCGAAAGAAAATATGGACTTAAATCCAGTGGCCCAAGATGTTCAGGTTGCGGCCAATGATTTATTAAAAGGTGTCACAATTGAAGCGGATGTGATTGTAGCCAATATCTTAGCGGACATTATCTTACTTTTAATTGATGATGCATATCGCTTATTAAAAGCGGATGGCCGCTTGATTGTTTCAGGAATCATTGAAGAGAAAAAACAAATGGTGATTGATGCGATGGTAGCTGCGGGCTTTGTCGTTGAAGAAATCTTTGTCCAACGTGATTGGTACGCAATTATTTTAAAAAAGGCTGAGGAAGAGTAGATGCAACGTTATTTTTTAGATAAAAACTATCAAGAACAACCGACCTTTGTAGTTGATGGTGAAGCCTATCATCATATGGTCCGAGTGATGCGGATGCAAGTATTAGATCAAGTCTATTTAGTTTTTGCTAATCAAGTTGCGATTATTGCGGAGATTAGTGCAATTGGTGATGAAAACGTAACTTTAGTTGAAGTGACCAAAGAAGAGCAAACCAAAGAATTACCGGTGAATATCACCATTGCTAGCGGGTATCCTAAAGGAGATAAACTGGAATGGATCGTTCAAAAAGGGACCGAACTAGGGGCAGCGAGTTTCATTGGTTTTCCAGCGCAAGCTTCTGTCGTGAAGTGGGACGCTAAGAAATTAGCAAAAAAACAACAACGGTTACAAAAAATTGCGCAAGAAGCGGCTGAACAATCGCACCGCCAAGTGACGCCGGAAGTTCGTTTATTTGACGGTAAGGATGAAATTTATCAAGAATTAGCACATTTCGATTTAGTTTTGATTGCGTATGAGGAAGCCGCTAAGCAAGGCGAGTTAGCCAATTTGGTTAAAGGGTTTCAGACTGTTAAACCAGGTGGACGGATTCTGGCAATTTTTGGGCCAGAAGGTGGCTTAAAACCAGCTGAAATTGAGCAACTTGCGGCAGAAAAAGGTATTTTATGCGGCTTAGGCCCACGTATCTTACGAACGGAAACGGCACCGTTGTATTTACTGGCAGTTGCAAGTTATCAATTTGAACTGCTTGGATAAGGAGGGAAATGATGAAAGTCAATGAAAAAATTTGTTTGCGGGTGTTAGATGCGGCGATGACCGATTGGGCTTTTAAGGACTTGTTGCTAGCCTTGCCAGAAAAAAACATTAAAGAAATCATTGTGTTACCCAGTTATCTACGGCGAGCGAAGCAACTTTTAGCGCGAACCGCAATTAAAATTGGTGCGGTTGTCGATTATCCATTGGGAGCAGGAACCATTAGTAAAAAAGCATTTGAGGTGGGACAACTCTTTCAACAAGGGGCTGATTTTTTAGAAGTCACGATTTCTGAAGAGCTATTGTTACACCAAACCGCAGAACTCGATCAGTTTCAAACCAATATTCATCCATTAACTCTCGTTTGGGGTGAGGTTCGGATGCATTTGGTCACCGATCAAATGAAAGAATTGGCCAAAATTTCTTGTGCGCAAAAAATCAATCGTTTAGGATGGAAAACCATCTCTTTAGGTCAAAAGCTCTCAATTAAACAAGCACTTCATGATAGCGTGATTTTTGAATATGATGGTGGGAAAAATTTGGCTATCCAATTAAATTTAGATTACCTTGATTTTCAAGAACTAGCCGAGCTACTACAAACGAAGGTTCAAAAGATTGGTCTGATTCATTCAGACAGCTTGGATTTACTTTACGAATTACCAACAAATGCAAGTTAGCAACAATTGAAAAATCGTTCTTATCTAGGTATAATAAGTCTAATCATTTACGGAGTACCACTAGTTAAGTGGTACTCTTATTAATTAAAGGAGGCGTGAGCAATGGCGAAAGATATCGTCTTGACTGGTCCAGACGTCATCGAGTTAGTAAGTCATTATATGAGTGAAAAACATGTGGCTTTTGTGCAAAAAGCATTGGACTTTGCAACCAACGCCCATAAAGAGCAATTTCGTAAATCTGGAGAACCTTATATTATTCATCCGATTCAAGTCGCGGGGATTTTAGCTGAGCTCCATATGGATTCTCACACCGTTGCTACGGGATTTTTACATGATGTGGTCGAGGATACGGAATACACGATTGAAGATTTAAAGGCCGAGTTTGGCTCGAATGTCGCCATGCTTGTGGATGGTGTCACCAAATTAGGGAAAATTAAATACAAATCGCATGAGGAACAATTAGCTGAGAATCACCGAAAAATGCTGATTGCGATGGCCAAAGATTTGCGTGTTATCATGGTGAAACTGGCCGATCGCTTGCATAATATGCGGACGTTAAAACATTTGCGTGAAGATAAGCAACGCAGAATTGCCAAAGAAACGATGGAAATCTATGCCCCATTAGCTCATCGCTTAGGGATTAGTCGTGTGAAGTGGGAATTAGAAGATACGGCATTGCGGTATTTAAATCCGCAACAATATTATCGGATTGTCCATTTGATGCAAAGCAAACGTGATGAACGTGAAGCTTACGTTGCTCAAGCCGTTCAAGAAATTAAAGTAGCAACGGAAGAATTAGAAATTACCGGCGATATTTATGGCCGACCAAAACACATTTATTCGATTTATCGTAAAATGAAAGATCAAAAGAAACAATTCAATGAAATTTACGATTTACTTGCAATTCGAGTGATTGTCGAGTCGATTAAAGATTGTTATGCCGTACTTGGGAGTATTCATACCAAGTGGAAACCAATGCCAGGTCGCTTTAAAGATTACATTGCGATGCCCAAATCAAATATGTATCAATCGTTACATACAACGGTAATTGGTCCCAATGGTAATCCGGTAGAAATTCAAATCAGAACCCATGACATGCATGAAATCGCTGAGTTCGGGGTGGCAGCTCACTGGGCTTATAAAGAAGGTCAAACTGAAAAAGTTAAACCGGATAAAGTGACCGAGCAAGTTGGTTGGTTTAAAGAAATTTTGGAATTGAAAGATGAAAGTTTTGATGCGTCCGAATTTATGGAAGGCGTTAAAGGGGACATTTTTAAAGATAAGGTCTATGTCTTCACACCAAAAGGGGACGTCACCGAGTTGCCACAAGGGTCCGGTCCGTTGGATTTTGCTTATAGCATTCATACGGCAATCGGGAATAAAACAACGGGTGCCAAGATTAACGGTAAGATGGTTCAACTCGATTACAAATTAAAAAATGGCGATATCGTTGAAATTCTAACGTCACCGAATTCATTTGGTCCGAGTCGGGATTGGCTAAAAGTCGTTGCGACTAGTAAAGCGAAGAATAAAATCAAACGTTTCTTTAAAACCCAAGATCGTGAAGGCAACATTGAAAAAGGGCGTGAGTCTGTTTATAAAACCCTCCAAGAAATGGATTTTGTACCTAAAGAAATGATGACCAAAGCCAAGATGGCCGAGGCGTTGGAACGATTCAACTACCAAAGTGAGGAAGATTTGTTTGCAGCAGTCGGCTTTGGTGAAGTTTCACCAACCACTTTTGCTAATCGCTTAACGGAAGAAGAACGTAAAGAACGACAATTGGAAAAGCAATCACAAGAAGTCCAAGAGTTATTGGCACACCCTAAAAAAGAACCTGAAAAAATGAAAGTTCGTCATGAAGGTGGCATTGTAATTGAAGGGGTCGATAATCTGTTAATTCGGATTAGTCGTTGTTGCAATCCCATTCCCGGTGATCAAATTATTGGCTATATCACCAAAGGTCGCGGAATTTCGATTCACCGTAAAGATTGTCCGAACGTCAAATCAGATGATGCCCATCAACGCTTAATCGAAGTTGAGTGGGAAGATACCAATAGTGCGAATCAAGAATATGACGCCGATTTAGAAATTTATTGTTATGACCGTTCGGGGTTATTGAATGAAGTCCTAATGACAGTCAATGCACTGACAAAGAAATTACAAAGTGTGGAAGCGCAAATTAGTAAAGACAAGACCGCAACGATTCGTTTAACGGTGGGGATTACGAATGTCACGCACTTGAAATCAATTGTTGATAAGATTAAACAAATTCCGGATGTGTATAGTGTCCGACGAACGAAAGGATAAGTTATGCGAGCAGTCATTCAACGAGTCTTAGAAGCGAGTGTGACGATTGACGGTCAAGTGACCGGTGAAATCAACCAAGGATTTATGGTTCTCTTGGGTGTTCACGAAATGGATACCGCAGAAGATGTTTCTTACTTAGTTCGAAAAATTGCCGGAATGCGTGTTTTTGAAGACGAAGCGGGTAAGATGAATCTCGATTTGACCAATGTCGGAGGAGCGATTTTAAGTATTTCGCAATTTACGCTTTTGGCGGAAACGAAAAAAGGCAATCGTCCAAGTTTCATCAAAGCCGCCCGTCCGGAAATTGCGATTCCGCTGTATGAACAATTCAATCAAGAGCTACGTGAACAAGGAATTCAAGTTGCTACCGGTGAATTTGGTGCAGATATGAAGGTTTCATTAATCAATGATGGGCCGGTGACGATTATCTTGGATTCTAAAGAAAAGTAAAAAATAAAAACTTGCAAGCGGTGAGGACAAACGCCTTCTGCTTCAAGCAAACAGCGCACAATCTCGGAAATTGCTTTTTAAATTTTTGAGATTGTGCGCTGTTTTTTTGTGGCGGCAAAGTTTGTCACACCATTTAGTTGTCAAAAAACTGCAATATTAGCTATGTCTCAGATTCTTACAAGTTTGTTTAGGTTCAGTATCAAACTACCCTATTTTTTGTTGCTCAATGCGCTGTTTATCTAAAAACCAATGCTGGTGATAATCACCTACTAAGGCCGTAAAGGTAATCGCGGTTTTTCCTTGTTTATGCAGTGTGTCCTCGAGGTAATTTTTTAGAATCCATGGATCTTCGATGTGGGTCACGTCTAAGGCCAAGGTGTCAGTAATGACAGTTGTCGTGGTATCTAACGCAGTGGCAAGTTGTTCAATCGTCAAACCAGTGCGAGCGAAATTTTCTTGTAACTCATTTCGGGTATTTCTCATTTGTTGGGCGGTTAAAGACATTAGCAACACTTCTTTCTAGCAAATAAATAGTTGTAATTAAAACTATTTTTTAGTGTAGAATAATTTTAGTTAGTTGTCAAATGAAGGGGTGTGTTTTAAACTATTTGAAAAGAAAAGAGGGAAGTCATGTTTAGCAAACGAGAAGATATTGCCGAAAAAATCTATGCACTTGGAGTCCTGCAACAAAATTTCGTTATGGAACGATTAAAAAAACTGCAGTTAAATAGTCTCCAAGCACGGAGTTTAAGTTATATTGCCATGCACCCAGGAACGATGCAACGTGAGTTAGCTGCTTATTTAGGGAAGCAACAAGCTTCTGTTACTAATATTTTGAAAGTTCTAGAAGAGCGTGGATACATCTATCGTGAAAGTAACGAACGTCAAAAAAATCTTTATTTAACGACTTTAGGGGAAGTGATGGTCGCCAAAGTTCAAGCAATTTTCCAAGAACTAGGAGGAAAAACCGACGAAATTTTTACTACAGGTGAACGCGAGCAGTTAGTGAAGTTATTAGTACGCTTAGAGGATCAATTGCTGTAAAGAAATGAATGAATAATAAGCTAGCAATGGCCGGCATTATAAGATGGGGAAAAGAAAAAGCAAGCCAACCAAATCAATCATCGGATTTTGGTTGGCTTGTTTTGGTATTTATCATGCGAAAGGATAACGAATTTTTAAAATTCTGTGGCGAAAAAAAGCTACCACTCAGGTATTCACGCGTTAATATTTAGCAACCAAAAGTACTAGGAGCGTGTGTTTCTACCCTAAAAAGGCTAGATTTAACAAATCCATCAAGCCACTAGTCGCACCTGGAAAGGCAAAAATCTGTTGTCTAAACTCCTTGGCGGTCATTTTTTGATTAATGATTAATGGTAAGAGGTTAATCAGCTCCTCGGCTTCGTTGCCATAGATGCTGGCACCAACTAAGTGGCCGAGTTGATTGAAGATGAACGTTGCTTCAGCACTTAATTCGTTTTTATATTCAAAGGCTAACATTTTACCAAAGGGAATGACTTGAATCCGATATGCTTCAGGCTGTGCCTGTGCATCTTTAACGGTTACGCCAACTTCTGCGATGCGCGGTAATGTATAGACAACAGATGGTACTACTGGATAGATGATTGGATGGGGGTTCAAGCCTAGCAGTCGTGCGGCGATATAGTTTGATTCAAACGTTGCTGTGGGCGTTAGTTTCGGAATTGTTTTTGAAACAACATCACCACTGGCGTAAATAGATGGGACGTTCGTTCTTAAATACTCATCAACAACGATGCCACTGCGATCAGTTTTAATTCCGAGCGCCTCTAGCCCTAAATTCTCAACGTTTGAGACCCGACCGGTAGCACCGAGGACGTAATCCGTCTCAATCGTGAAACCTTTGTTAGTCTTCACTTCAAAAGCAGTTCCGTTTTGCGACACTGCATCCACTGCTACACCGAAATGGAATTGGACGCCAGCGTCTTCTAGTTTGTTGATGACCCGTTCAACATAGGTTTGGTTGAACATGCTTAAGGCTTGATCTGCAAACTCAATGACATGAACTTCTTTTCCGAGATGAGCGGCCATTGACACAAATTCTAGCGCGATAATACCAGCGCCAATGAACGTTAAGCGTTCGGGCATGGTATCGAGACGTAAGAAATCGCGGCTATCGTGGATGAATTCTTTCCCAGGGATTTCTAAAGTAGCTGCTCTTTGGCCGGTGCCAATCACGATTGTTTCGCTACTATATTTATTTTCACCAACACTAACTTCATGCTCACCAGTGATTTTGGCATGCCCACTAATTAATTCCACGTTGGCTTGGCGAAACATCATTTCCATTCCGGGAGCAAGAGCGTCGATTACTTGGTGCTTATAGGCCATTAATTCTTCCCAGTTAATGCTTGGGGTTTGATTGACGCCAAGGCCTTTGTAGGCAGCTAACTGTTCAGTTAGTTGAAATGGTCCATCGAGTAAAATTTTGGCATCACAGCCGTAGTTGGTGCAAGTTCCACCGACCGATTCTTTTTCAATAATCGCGATTTTTTTCCCGGCGCGGGCTAGTGCGATGGCTCCATGCCAAGTCGCATGTCCGCCACCGATAAAGATCACATCATAATTCATAATTTTCCTCCTTTAATTATATCGCGTGCGATTTAATTCGTAATTAGTATAGCATAGTCAGCTAAAAAGTCGAGCGATGCGGCTTACGGGTATCAAAGTTTTTGCGTTTGGTTACAAATCCCGTTATAATAAGCGATAAATTCAGTTACTTACCCAAGTAGTAGGAGGAAATAATGTCTGAAAATGTTCAAAAAACCAACCCCTTATTAGCAGATCAACTTTGTTTTGCTGTTTATGAAGCCAACCGGCTATTTAATGCGGTATATGCCAAGGCGCTCGCGCCGTTTGAATTGACCTACACCCAATACATTGTGTTGTTAGTTTTATTTGATCAAGATGGCCAACGCTTAACGGAGATTGCCCAAACGTTGTCATTAAAAAGTAATACCTTATCCCCTTTACTGAAACGCTTAGAGTCAAGTGGGTGGATCAAAAAACAAGTGGGGGAAACAGACAAAAGAAGTAGCCGCATCTTTTTGACCGAAAAAGCAACGCGTGCCCAAGTCGAAATTTTTCATTCCATCCAAAGTTGTGTACCAGTGACGACGCAAGCCGAGTTACGCTTGTATCAAGAAGCATTGGCGACGGTGAATGCAATCAATCACGGATTAAACGAATTATTATAGGAACTTTCAGTAACTCGATGGCGGGTGCTGAAAGTTTTTTTGCGGTAAATAATCTGACGTTTGCTAAAACTTTTCCGTGATTTCATGGTATGATAAATGATAATTTAAGAAAAAGCAGGTGGAGAAGATGCGCGCACTAGATATGCATTGTGATACAATCATGAAAATTTATTTGGAAAAAGGAACTCAGTTACGGGAGAATTCCTTTCAATTGGATCTAAAGCGAATGAAAGAAAGTGGCACGGTTTTACAAAACTTTGCGATGTTTGTTCAACTCGATGAAGTTAAAGATTCGTACCAACGTTGTCTGGCGATGATTGATTGTTATCATCAGGAAATGCAAAAAAACCAAGATTTAATTCAACCAGTGACCACGTTTCAGCAATATCAAGAAAATTTAGCTGCCGGAAAACTAAGCGGCCTTTTGACTATGGAAGAAGGGGCGCCGTTAGCTGGTCGAGTTGACCGTTTGCAAGAATTTTATGATCTGGGTGTCCGCATGCTGACACTAACTTGGAACTTTGAAAATGAATTAGGGTTTCCTAATAGTAATTATTTTGATACTAAAACTGGTAAGATTGCCACAGAGCAACAAGGTCTAACCGAGCAGGGCATCCAAATCGTGAAGAAAATGAATGAATTAGGGATAATGATTGATGTTTCGCATGGCTCTGATCAATTAGTGCGTGACGTCTTAACCTATACCACGCGTCCATTTGTGGCCAGTCATTCAAATGCCCGCGAAGTTTGTCATCACCCACGTAATCTATCAGATGAACTAATCAAAGGAATTGCCAATCGTGGTGGGGTGATTGGGATGAATTATGCAGCTGATTTCATCCGACCGCAAGGAACTGAGAGTTCGCTAGTCGAAGGAATTGTTCGTCACATCCAACATTTTTATAATGTCGGTGGGATTGGTTGTATTGGTTTAGGTTCAGATTTCGATGGCATCAAAGTTCATCCGGAGTTGGCCGATATTTTAAGCTTAGCTAAAATTGAAAAAGCGTTAGTTCAAGCACAATTTACGACCGGTGAAATTGAGCAAATTTTTGCAGGGAATGTTGAACGCCTGTATCGTGAATTTTTAGTTTAATTTTTTTAGAAAAAGTGGGGGGAGTCAATGGAGTATCCATTATTGCCACAACAAATGCCAGAACAAATCAAAAAGGTCTGGTATCAGTCAAATATCATTGGACTAGCTCTGTTATGGGGCGTAGGACTTTTAATCGGTGGTGTGCTTTTATGGTTTGACCGATTAAACAGTTTTCTTTTAATGGGGCTATTCGCGTATGGGGGCGTGGTCTTCATTTGTTTCTTATTGGCGATGGCATTCGTTCCTTATCGTTACCAGTTTCATCGGTATGAGGTGACTGAAAAAGATTTAGCTTTTCAAAAAGGGTATCTCTTTCGCTCGATCACTTATGTCCCGATTAAACGAATTCAGCATATTGAAACCGAACAGGGACCATTACTACGTCAAGCCGATTTGATGGAAATCGTCATTCATACCGCCGCGACAAGCCATCGAATTGCTGGCTTAACAGTGGTAGAAGCGCTGGCGTTACGCAATCAAATTATTGAATTGGTGAAGGTGGCGAAAGAAGATGTCTGAAAAAGCTCGCTTTCATCCATTAGCGCTAGTCATCTATTTTATTGAAGGAATCAAACAGTGGTTATTTTTATTTGTGCTCCTTTTTTTTAGAGGGAGTCGGGGGGATATCTCAGGTAAATTCTTGGGCAGTCTCTTGATGATTGTTATTTTATTATGGGCTATCGCGAAGTATTGGACGCATTTTTATCAAGTGACGAATCAAAAAATCGTACTTTATCATGGTATTTTACGCCAACATGAATTGGTGATTCCTTATGAGCGCATTCAAACAGTGAAACAACGCCAGTGGTTCTTTTTCAAGCCATTTCAACTAACCCAATTGTTTATTGAAACGGCTGGTGGCAAGGCCGGCCAAGCCGAAGCAACGCTTTGTGCCGTGAAAGAGAGTTTGTTACCGACAATTGAAAATTATCGCCAGAGCATTAAGGCCGAAATGGTGGCTGCTAAGGACGCAAAACCTTTAATTCCGGAGGTGATGAACACAGAACCCAAGCAACGCTATGAAGTGACGCATAAACAAATTTTTCTTTTTGGGCTGACGGATTTAAGTATTTGGGCAGCGCTAGTGACTGTTTTTGCCTTTATTAATCAAGTGATTCCCGATACTTGGGTCGATCAAGTCGTGACTCAAGCCGAAGCACTGGTTAAAGTGAATATCTTCTTTTTCTTTGGGGGCTTTTTTTTAATTCTCTTGGTTTTGATGGTGGTTTCTTTGGCCAAAAACTTTTTGCAATATCATCGTTTTAAAGTGATTCGCCAAGGCGATGCACTAACGATTGAAAGTGGTTTATTAGAACGTAAAATTCAAAAAATACCACTAAATAAAATTCAAGGAATTCGGATGCAACAGCAAGTGATACGGCGGTTTTTAGGATTAACGTCAGTCGAATTATTGCTTGCTGGCGGACAAGAAAAAGAAAAGAATCAAGGTGCGAGTAAGCGCCTGTATTTCTTACCAATTATTGAAGAACAGGAAGTTTATCTTGTTTTAAATGAGTTATTACCTGAATGGTCATTTACCGCACCAGATATTCAGTATACGGCCAAAGAGCGGCTGTGGCATTTTTGGCGCGGGTATGTATTGGTTTTCGTCCCCCTAGTGATTATTGCGAGCTTCTTTCAAATGGGGATTGCGCTAGGCCTGTTGCTACTCTTGCTGATTTTGCTTGGAATCAGTTGGCTTGATTCTCGTAATCAAGGTTTTGCATTCCAAGGGGATTCACGCTTAGTTTTACAAGGCTTCATTATTGTGTCGAAAGTGCAAATTTTTATCGAGCGCACAAAAATTCAAGCGTTGAGTGAAAAAACGACACGCTGGCAATATCAAAAAGGGGTGGGTCAGGTGAGCATCTACTTGAAAGAAGGGGTGGGGGTTAAAAAGATGGGCTTGCGTTATGTTAGCGAAAGTGCAATTCGTCAACTGCGAACCTTTTATCGAGAATAATTAAAGCTAGGAAAAGTTTTTTTAAGAAACTTTCCTAGCTTTTTTTGCTTGATTCAAAGAAAATAAAAGATAAGAGGTGAGGGAATGGAACAATTATATTTTGCAACGGCCGAATATCAAGCAACAAGCTATTTGGTCATTTCTAGTCACAAAGGTGTCGTCTATCTAGGGGTGAAAGAGCAAGCTCAAGTTGAGATTGAGAAATATTTTAAGCAGATCCATTTAATTGAAGACGAACGCACCAATCGATTTGCGCTTCAACAATTAACCGAATATTTTTCTGGCAAGCGCCAAGTATTTGATTGTCCATTAGATTTACGAGGGACGGCTTTTCAAAAACGTGTGTGGCAAGAACTCCTGAAAGTTCCCTTTGGTCAAACGAGTACTTATAGTGAATTAGCCGAAAACATCGGGCAGCTAAAAGGGGTGCGGGCAGTTGCCAATGCCGTCGGACGCAATCCGGTGATGATTATTACCCCGTGCCATCGAATTATTGGTAAAAATGGTCGTTTGACAGGCTATCGTGGTGGCTTATCCTTAAAACGACGCCTGTTGGAACTAGAGGGAATCGATACGCAAAAGATGTAAGCATGGCTAGGTAGAAATAGCAGTTGGTGGGTCTATAATGGGAGTGATGGGATAGATGTTTTTTGGAAGGAGGAATTCTTATGACCACGAGCGCTACCTTTTCAAGAGCGGCGATTACTTTAGCCAATCCTTTGCTTTCTCGTTTTAAAACACTGATTGAATCGACCTTCTATGGGAATAATGTGGAAAAAATTCGCGACTTAAAAACGGCGTATCGCTTGGCTGAAAAAGCGATGCAAACGACGGTTACCGATATGCCTGTGATGCATCCTCATGAACTCGGGTTGCCGCCAGATGCCAAAATACTCGTGAGCAATGATGGCAAAATTGTTGGCCGAACCGCTGCATCTCGCCGTATTATGGGACAACCAGGAATGAATCAATCTTATTATGAAGAGATTTTGCGTGAAGCCATTTATCAAGGGTCCAAGCGTAAATTCTATAGTGCGGATGTTTTAGTGGGGTTGGATACTGAGTTTATGGTTCAAGCACATCTTAATTTGGCCGCAGGTTTTGAGTCCAATTTATATTCCTATTTACTAAATTTTCAAATTATGACTGCTGAGTGGGACCGTTCTTATCAAAAATCAATCGCTTATCCAGAAAATGATTTGTTTATTTATGCTGATCCAGAATGGAGTCACCCAGATTTTCCGAATGGCCTCGCGTTATTTGATCCTGAACATAATGTGGCTGCTATTTTGGGCTTACGCTATTTTGGTGAGTTGAAAAAGGCAACCTTGACCCTTGCGTGGGCCACGGCTCATCGCCATGGATTCATTGCTTGTCATGGCGGGATGAAACAATACCAGTTACCAAATCGTCATTTTACAATGGCCACTTTTGGCTTGTCAGGTTCGGGAAAATCAACAATTACCTTAGCGAAACCTGCCAAAGAGTCTCCGGTCTTTGTATTACACGATGATGCATTTGTGATTAATCAAAAGACGGGGACAACGACGGCTTTAGAACCAGCCTATTTTGATAAGTTACAAGATTATCCGCTTACGGATGAGGCGATTAACTATGTGTTGACCTGTCAAAATGTCGGCGTGACTTTCGATGAGCAACACCAAAAAGTGCTTGTGACGCAAGATCTTCGCAATGGCAATGGCCGGTGTGTGAAGTCGCGCTATGCAACAGACAATCGCGTTGATCACTTAGCTGAAAAAATCGATGCGCTTTTTTGGATTATGAAAGATGATAGTTTGCCACCGGTGGTTCGTGTAGATCACCCAACCTTGGCGGCAGTTTTTGGTGTGACTTTAGCAACTAAACGCTCCAATGCGGAAAATGTTATTGGGGAACTTAATCAAGAACAATTAGTCATCGTACCGTTTGCGAATCCATTTCGTTGCTATCCCTTAGGCGAAGACTATGCAGCGTTTCAAGCTCTCTTTGATACGTCAGAAACCGCGTGTTACATCTTAAATACCGGTTATTTCAATCAGCGAAAAATCACACCGGCCGTAACACTAGCCGCGATTGAAGCGATTGCTGAAGAAACAGCCGTATTTCAAAGTTTTGCGTCTTTGTCCGAGTTGAGCTATCTGTCTATTTCAGGTTATGAAGTGGATGAAACCAGTCAAGTGTATTTACAAAAAGTCAAAGAACGGATGCAAAATCGGCTTTCGTTCATCCAATCTCAAGAAGAATACAATCGTTTGCCGGAAGAAGCACAAGAACTGATGGCAAACGTGATTCAAAAATTAACCGAACAACTAACAAAGGAGCTTGTATGACGGAAAAATATGAATGGCGCAAACAAGAAGTGCAGTATCAAACCAAGCAACAACCGCAACTGTTAACTTTACCAAAGCAAAACTATTTTAGCATTGAAGGCATTGGGGACCCGAATCAAGCTGATTTTAAAGCGCGTGTCAGAACGCTGTACCCTCTAAGTTACGCGATTCGGATGAGTCAAAAGTCGGGATGGGAAATACCTGGATATTATCCTTATACGGTGTATCCGTTGGAAGGTGAGTGGTCGCTTCAAGCACGCTACTTGGATGAACCAGTGATGAAAAAAGAACACTTTGCTTACCGCTTAAAAATTAAGCAACCTGATTTTGTCAAACAAGCAATTGCCAAGGAGGCATTAACCAAAGTGAAAGGGAAAATCGCACCTGAATTATTTCCAGCGATCGCTTTCATCCAACAGCCCGAAAGCTTGGTTGGCCAAATTTTGCACATCGGTCCGTATGAAGAAGAAGCTCAAAGTTTTGCGATTTTAGAAGCGTATTTGGCCGATTACGGGTATCAAAGAACCTCAAAGGAACATACCGAAATTTATTTGAGTGATCCGCGAAAAAGTGCGCCCGAGAAGCAAAAAACAATTTTACGCGTAAAGGTTGAAAAAAAATAAAACGAAGTTCACCGCTAAACTGGAGCGATTGCAGACTTAGCGGTGTTTTTTGTTAAAAAGGCTTTTTATCTTGAAGAAATTTGATATACTTTTGGTGAAGCGTTTCCATTTTAGTGATAGGGGTGATTCAATGCAAGTGGTAGCAAAAGATTCATTGAGCGCATTAAAAAATGGTTCTGATATCCGTGGAATTGCAAGTTCAACGTCAGATTTAAAAGTTAACCTTACGCCAGAAGCGATGAAAGGCATTGCTCAAGGGTTGTTATTCTTTATCCGTCAAACCAAAGAAAGCCAGTATCAAGCTGGGGATCTTGTAGTGGGCATTGGTTGTGATAGTCGTTTAAGTGGTCCACAGCTTAAAGCAATCTTAATTGATGAATGGGTGGACCAAGGTGTTTCGGTGATTGATTTTGGCTTAGCAACGACGCCAGCCATGTTTATGAGCACCCAGTTTCCGCAATTTCGCTGTGATTTAGCAGTCATGTTGACCGCGAGTCACCTACCTTATTACTACAATGGAGTGAAAGTTTTTACGCAAGTGGGTGGCGTGGAGAGTCATGATATTCAAACCATTTTGGCGCATCCCGAAAAGTTACCCGGGAATCATCGAATCGGTGCCAGTGTGAGTGCTGATCTCTTAGGGCCATATGCACAAGATTTAGTCAATAAAATTCGCCAAGGCACACAACTCACAGAACCGTATCCGTTGCAAGGATGGAAAATCGTGGTTGATGCGGGCAATGGTGCAGGTGGTTTTTTTGCTGAAAACGTCTTGCGTGAGTTAGGTGCAGATATTAGCGGCTCACAATTTTTAACACCTGATGGTCATTTTCCTAATCACATTCCGAATCCTGATAATCAAGAAGCCATGGCGAGCCTTTTGCGAGCGGTGGAAGCGCACCAAGCCGATTTAGGGGTGATTTTTGATACCGATGTTGATCGTTCGGCAGTGGTAACGAAAGCCGGTAAATTGTTAAATCGGAACAATCTAATTGCAGTCTTGAGTCAAATGATTTTACAAGAACACCCTAAAACGAGCATTGTAACCAATTCACCAACGAGCGAGCATTTACAAACATTTATTGAAGCACTCGGTGGCCACCAAGTCCGGTATATTTCTGGTTATCGCAATGTCATTAACAAAGCGATTGCGCTTAATCAAGCGGGAACGGATTGTCAATTAGCGATCGAAACGAGTGGTCATGCGGCCTTTAAAGAAAACTATTTTTTAGATGATGGTGCCTATGTGATTGCCAAAATTTTAATGTTACTGCCTAGTTTACAAAAAGCTGGTCGAACGCTCGATGAATTAATCAGCACGTTAAAACAGCCGGTCGAAACGATTGAAATTCGTTTTAAACTCGAGGAAATTAATTATCGTCAATTGGGCGAGCGAGTCATCGCAGCTTTAGCCGGCATTCAAGAAGTCGGTTGGCAAGTGGATGAAAATAATCATGAAGGCATCCGCTTTAAAGTTCGCGGAAACTATGGTTCAGGCTGGTTCTTGCTACGGCTGAGTTTGCATGAACCGTTGTTAGTATTGCAAGTGGAAAATGATGTGCTTGGTAAAAATCGTTTGGTGTTAGCACGGATTCAAAAATTTCTAGTAAATTATCCGAATGTCAATCAAGAAAAGTTAGCGTTGGCTTTGAATCACTGAATTACTGAGCGAAGTTCTGACAATCAAAGGATGGAGAAAAAGGTGAAAATTTGTTACCCTTAAGCTAATCAGTAAGTTGGAGGGGATAAAATGACGAAAATTATGATTGTCGAAGATGAAAGCACGATTCGTCACTTGATTATGGAAGAACTCATCAAGTGGCAATTTGAAGCATTTGGCACGACTAATTTTGAGAATGTCTTAAGTGATTTTCAAACAGAGCAACCACAATTGGTTTTAATGGATATTAATTTACCGGTGTTTGATGGCTATTATTGGTGTCAAAAAATCCGCGAGACATCCAAAGTCCCAATTATTTTCATTTCCAGTCGGAACACCAATATGGATATGATTATGGCGATGAATATGGGGGCGGATGATTTTGTGACAAAACCATTTGAAATTGATGTGTTGAGTGCCAAAATCAAAGCCTTGTTGCGTCGTTCATACAATTATACGAAAAATGAGGAAACGTTGACTCATAACGGCCTGAGCTTGAATGTTGATAATAGTAGTGTCTTAATTGCAGGGGAGATCATTGATCTGAGTAAGAACGAATATCGGTTATTGTATATTTTGATGAAAAATCATGGGAAAATTTTGAGTCGGGAAAAACTATTACGTGCTCTTTGGGATGATGAACGTTTTGTTGATGACAACACGTTAACCGTTAATATCAATCGTTTGCGACGAAAGATTGAACAAGCGGGGGTCGAGGATTATATTGAAACGAAAGTTGGCCAAGGTTATATCGTTCCATAGGGGGCAGAAAATGACGATCAAAAAATATTTACAAGATCAATTATGGTTGCTAAGTGGCTGGGTCGGTTTTGTGTTACTAACGATTTTAGTGCTGTGGCTAACCCCAGATCTCTATGTTAATTGGGGAGATATTGCATACTTGGTGTTACTAGAAGGGTTGTTTTTAGTGGGCTTTTTAAGTGTCCATTATCGAACGAAAAAGAAATGGTGGCAACAACTAACAAATAAAGATGAGAGTGTTTTTTTTAATCAGCTAAACCAAGCCAAAAGCCAAGAAGAACGGTACCATCAAGCGTATATGAATCGCTTAATTCAAGTTCATCAAGAACAAATGCAAGCAATCGTTGCTAGTCAAGAAGAACAAATTGACTATATCGATTCTTGGGTTCATGAGATTAAGGTGCCGCTAGCGGCGAGTCAACTATTGTTAAAATCCATTGAATTTGATATTACCGATGAAAAATATACGCTGCTAGAAAACGAATTAGCCAAAATGAACAATTATGTGGAACAAGTTCTCTACTATGCACGGTTGGATAATTTTTCGAAAGATTATCTGATTCAAGAAACATCACTCAAAAAAGTAATTACGCCGATTATTCGTAGTCAGGCCAATTATTTTATTCAAAATAAACTCCAGTTTGAATTGATTGGGGATGATCAACGGGTTTTGACGGATGAAAAATGGTTAAGTTTTATTTTTAAGCAGTTGCTGAGCAATGCCATTAAATATACTCCTGAAAATGGTGCGATTACAGTCACTTTTGTTAAAGAAGCTCAAGGGGTGGCTTTAAACTTAACGGATACCGGGATTGGGATTCCAGAAAATGATTTGCGCCGCATTTTTGATAAGGGCTTCACTGGCGAAAATGGCCGTTTTAGTGAAACGCATTCAACTGGTCTCGGTTTGTATCTTGCCAAAAATTTAGCTGAAAAAATCGGTATTGAATTAGTAGTCGATTCAAAAGTTCAAAGCGGGACGACAATGACCCTCTTTTTTCCTAATTTATCTTATTATCAAGAGCAAAGATAAAAAAATCATACGAAAGTATGATTTTTTTCTTGTTTAGGTAGCGTTTTCATTGGTACGATAACAAAGTATTAATTTAAAGGAGATTTTTTATATGGATTATTTAGTTCTTGTTGCACTCGTACCAATGTTTGCTTGGGGGAGTATTGGTTTAGTTAGTGGGAAAATTGGAGGCAACGCCAATCAACAAACCTTAGGAATGACTATGGGTGCCTTAGTCTTTTCTGTAATCGTTTTTTTAGCAACACAGCCTACAATGTCTAAGTGGGTCATCATTATTGGGTTACTCTCAGGAATGTTCTGGAGTGTCGGTCAAAACGGTCAATTTAGAGCGATGAATCACATGGGGGTTTCAGTAGCGGCCCCGTTATCAACTGGGATGCAATTATTTGTAACGACTGCAGCCGGAGCGTTGTTGTTTAATGAGTGGACTAAAACCGCACATTACGTCTACGGGATTACAGCTTTAGTAATTTTAATTGCGGGTGTCTATTTAACTTCGCGTCGTGATAATGGAACGGATCATGTTGAGGGCGTGGAAGATGATACTGCGAACTTTTCCAAAGGGTTTCGTGCATTAATTATCTCGACAATTGGTTATGGAATGTATACAATCATCATTACTTGGGCCAAAACGTGGACTGAAATTGGTGACTTAGCAATTTTATTACCACAAAGTATCGGGATGTTAGCCGGAGCATTTGCCTTTAGTGTCGGCAAAATTGAGTATAACAAATTTGTTTGGCGCAATAGTGCGACGGGTTTGCTTTGGGGAATCGGTAATATGTGTATGTTGATGTCGGTTTCAGCTGTTGGTTTAGCAGTTGGCTTCTCATTATCGCAAATGGGAATCGTGATTTCGACAATTGGTGGGATTTACCTACTGGGAGAACGCAAAACGAAAAAAGAAATGGTTTATGTTTTCGTTGGGTGTGCGTTAGTCCTTGTCGGTGGTATCTTATTAGGCTACATGAAAACAATTTAATCAAGCATAGGATAGAAACCAATTTTAAATGATTGGTTTCTATTTTTTTATACGTAAGTATGTTATATTTGGGAAGGAAATTTGGTAGGTAACTACGATAAATATGGAGGGATTTATGGATTTATTTCGAAAAAAAGCGTTAGTTGCGGAAAAATCTGGGGAGATGAAACGTAACCTCAAATTAAGTGACTTGCTGATGTTAGGGATTGGTGCCATTATTGGTACCGGGATTTTTGTAGTAACGGGTGTTGCAGCCGCAGAGTATGCCGGACCGGCCTTAGTCGTTTCATTTGTTTTGGCGGCAATCGTCGTGGGCTTATCAGGTTTGTGTTTTGCTGAGTTTTCTTCGCGAATTCCTGTCTTAGGCGGACCGTACGCGTATATTTACGTCGTTTTTGGTGAATTTGCCGCATGGTTGACCGGTTGGTTTTTAATTTGTGAATTTTTATTGGCCGTTTCTTCAGTAGCCTCTGGTTGGTCAGGATATGCGCAAGGCTTTTTAAGCAGTTTAGGTGTTGATTTACCGCATGCGTTAACGGCAGGCTACAATGCTGAAAACGGGACGTACATTGACTTGATTGCGGTCTTAGTGGTCATCTTTGTAACTTTTTGGGTTAGCCAAGAAGCGAAAAAAGCGTTGCGGCTAAACAATCTTATGGTTTTTGTGAAATTTGCAATTATTGCATTATTTATTGGCGTCGGTATTTTCTTTGTTCACCCAAGTAACTGGCAACCATTTATGCCATTTGGAGCATCCGGCGTGTTTGATGGGGCGGCCTTAGTCTTCTTTGCCTTCTTAGGTTTTGATGCTGTGGCGATGGCTGCAGAAGAAGTCGAACAACCGCAAAGAGACATTCCACGAGGGATTATTGGTTCGCTAGCAATTGCGACGGTGTTATACGTTGTGGTGACGTTGGTTTTAACTGGGATTGTCCCGTTTGACCAACTTGGCGTGAAAGATCCGGTCGCGTTTGCAATGCGTTATATTGATCATGGCTTAGTAGGGTCAATTATTTCGGTGGGAGCAATTTTAACGTTATTAACAGTTACAATTTCAATGATGTATTCGTTGGCGCGCTTGTTGTATGCGATTAGTAAAGATGGCTTATTGCCGCAGTTTATGCAAAAAATCCATCCTAAGCACCGGACACCAACGAATGCGACGTTGGTTGCGGGGGTTGCGGCAATTATTTTTGCCGGTGCCTTTCCGTTACAAATTTTGGCAGAATTGACGAACATGGTGGCCTTGGCGTATTTAATCATGGTTGCTTTAGGGATTTTAAAATTACGAAAAACGATGGGCGCACCGAAAGCGGGCGAATTTAAAGTTCCGTTAGTTCCCGTGCTACCGATTATCTCAATCGTAACGTGTCTGTTTTTAATGTCACGCTTAAGTTTGACGACCTGGATTGTCTTCGGGGTCACGATTGTGATTGGCTTAGCGATTTACTTTGGTTATGGCTATCGTCACAGTTCAATGAATCAATAATAAAAAGGTGTTCTGCTAGTCGATTGACTAGCAGAACACCTTTTTGGTTTGTGTCGAAACGGGCATTATTTTTCAGATGATAATTCTAGTAATTTTTGTTTTAAATCATCTTCCATATGACCTAGTTCAAGCTCAGCCGCTCGTCGTTTGTCTTTACCTTCTTTTTGAATTTGTAAGGTTTCTTGAATGGTTTCTAATAGGTCATTTTGTGTTTTTTGTAAGGTTTCAATATCAACGATCCCACGTTCGTTTTCGCGCGCAGTTTCAATAGCAGAAACTTTTAAAAGCTCAGAGTTTTTCTTCAATAAGTCATTGGTTGTTTCTGAAACTTGTCGTTGTGCAGTAACGGCATCTTTTTGACGTAAGAGTGTTAAAGCAATCACCACCTGATTTTTCCATAACGGAATGGCGGTATTAATGGATGCTTGGATTTTCTCGGCTAGTGCTTGATTGGTATTTTGAATTAAGCGAATTTGTGGCGCTTGTTGGATCGTAATTTGTCGTGCTAAGCGTAAATCGTGCGTTCGCTTATCTAAGCGATCTAAAAATTGGGTATAGTCATTCGCGACTTGAGCATCCATCTGATCACCACTGACCTGCGCTTGTTGCATCGCTTCGGGAATGATTTTTGTTTGGAGTTCATCAATTTTTAATTCACCAGCTGCGATATAAATATTCAAGGCATCAAAGTAATCTTTGTTTTTATGGTAGAGTTGCTCTAACATCAAGTTGTCTTTTAACAGACCGTCCTTTTCTTTTTCTAATTTTACCGAAATTTGGTCAATTTGGGCACCAATTTTTTGATATTTCGCTGTGATTTCATAAATTGATTGTTTGACCTTACCAAAGACCCGTTTGAAGATATTGCTTTCACTTGCGCGTAATTCGTCAGGGTTGGCTTCTTGTAAACGATACATTAGTTCAGAGAGCGAATCACCAACTGGGCCGATATCGGCTTTTTGGACATGATTTAACATTGATTGTGAAAATTCACTTAGTTTTTCTTGGGCCACGGCGCCATAAGTAATCACGGCTTGTTGATCAGTCGCATCAATTTGTTTGGCTAATTCCTCGGCTTGTGCTTTACGATCGGCTGGTAATTTATCGATTAAGCGCGGTGCTTTTTGTTGCTCGTTTAGTGCAGAAATTTCATTTTTTTGTGTTTCGGTTAAGGCCCCGACGGTTGATGAAGCAAAGGGATTATTTAACAAATCATCTAAGGCATTATCAACGGTTTTGGTTTCGGGTAATTGATTATCAGTCACAAGAGTTCCTCCTAAATACATCGTAGTGTTCAACTTATTTTTTTGAAAAAAAGAGAGACAACGTAAGGGGCTGTCTCACATACTCTTAATTATTATCGCGCTTTAAGCTCTGTTTGGCAATGGAAAGCTCAACATCTAACTCAGCTAAATCGTCAGCGACAAACTGTTGATAATCTTGACTGATTAAAGCAGCCATTTGATCGATAATTTGAGCACTCTCTTCAATTTTTTCATACGTCTCTTTACTTTTGATTTCGTGATCGTTAATTTCAATAAACGTATTAGTTAATTCGACCATATTGGGTAAATGAGTGTATAAGAAATGACTAGCAGCGTGTAATTTTTGTGGGTCCTTAACTAATTCTTTAAACATTGCTTTTGCCGCGCGTAATGTATCGTGACGTAAGTCAATCGTTTTTAATTTGGCATTATTATTAATGTTTTTTTGCAAGAGATTAATTTGTTCTTTGGCTTGATTCATCGTATCACGGAAAAAAGTGATTTCACTAGCACTCATACCACTTTCTACGTAATGGGCTTCTTTTTCTTTGGATAAAGTTGGTACGACTTGCTTGTCTGTTGGCTTTTTGCCTTTCCCTTTCAGCGCCCAAAAGACTAAGAGCGCGCCAATAACGAGTAGCACTAGCGGGAATAACTCACTATCGCCCATTATTACTAAACCAAGCAAAAGAAGTAAGCCTAGTAACCAAACGGTCCGTTTTTTCATTTTTAATCCTCCTAAATCACTTGGATTTATCTATCTCCGAATTGTTATTTACTTGTATATTTTAGCATGGAACCTCAAAGAAAAAAATCAGACTAGCGGTGGATTTTTTTAATTTAGGAAATTCCTAAAGATTATTCGTGGAAATTTAACGCCCATACAAGCGAAAATTGTGTATACTTTAGTAATAAAGAAACTAGAGAAAGAAGGAGAAAAAATGCTTTCCTTTGAAGAGTTTGAAGAAAAAACGATTCAGCGACAAGAAATATTTCAAGGTAAAATTATTGAGGTTGTTGTAGATGATGTGCGACTCCCAGACGGCAATATGGGGAAACGCGAGCTAGTCTTTCATCCTGGTGGCGTTGGTGTGGTGGCCATTCATGAAGAGAAGTTATTGTTAGTGAAGCAGTTTCGTAAGCCGCTAGAAAAAGTTATTTTGGAAATTCCGGCTGGAAAAATCGATCCTGGTGAAGGGTTGCATCCAGAAGAAACTGGTTATCGCGAATTAGAAGAAGAAACCGGTTTTCAAGCAAGTGAGTTGGTTCATTTGACATCGATGTATGTTTCACCAGGTTTTTTAGATGAGTTGTTACATATTTATTTAGCCAAAGATTTAAAAAAAGTTGAGAATCCGAAAGCTCAAGATGAAGATGAAGTCTTGGAACTCTATGCTTTAACGTTAGCAGAAGCTAAACAAGCGCTGGCTGAAGGCTTGATTTGTGATGCCAAAACGATTTATGCCATCCAGTATTGGGAATTGAGCCAAGCGAGAAAGGGGCTGACGTAAATGACTGGCCCGTTACTGACCCGTTCTCAATTGCGTCGCTTAAAAGAAGAACAGACTGCTAAAGAAAATTCAATTGAAGAACAGGCCGAAAAAGACTACCAAGTAGCCGAAGAATCAATTGATAATTTCTATCGCAAAGCAATCAAAAAAAATAAACCGGTGATGAAAACGCGCACTGGTGAAAAACGAAAATCACAAGCGGTGAATCGTTTTTTATGGCAATCGATTGTCATTGTGAGTTTATTGCTCATCGGTGTCATTTTAGCCATTATCTTTTGGTAGATTAGAAATCGTTGGAGGAAAATTATGAAAATCGGAATTATTGGAGCTATGGAACAAGAGATTAAAATTTTACGAGAAAAAATTACCAACCCTACCTCTTGGGAGCGTGCCGGGGCATTATTTATTTCTGGAACACTAGGCGCGCATGAAGTAATTGTCGTTCGTTCGGGAATTGGGAAAGTTGCAGCGTCATTAACTACGAGCTTGTTGATTCAAAATTATGGCGTTGAGTTGGTGATTAATACTGGCTCGGCTGGAGGCATCGGTCCGAGGTTAAGTGTGGGCGATGTGGTTTTAGCGGAGCAATTGGCGTATTTTGATGTCGATGTGACTGGTTTTGGCTATCAGTTTGGGCAACTACCAGCCGGGATGCCGCTTTATTTTGAGGCAAGTCAATCAGCCCTACAACAAATGAAGACGGCAGCTGAAAGGACCAAGCAAGCAGTGAAGACCGGCCTAATTGTCACAGGGGATAGCTTTATCCATCAAGCAGAGAAGGTCCAAACAATTTTGGCGCATTTTCCTAATGCCTTAGCGTGTGAAATGGAAGGGGCGGCGATTGCGCAAACTGCGTCCGCCTTTGAGATTCCCGTATTAGTTGTTCGGGCGATGAGTGATACAGCTGATCACCAAGCAACGCAAAGCTTTGATGAATTTATCGAAGAAGCCGGGCAACGTTCGGCACAAATGGTTATTGAATTTGTGACTCATTATCAAGTGGAGGCGTAAGGATGAAAGCATTACTTTCGATTGATTATACAAATGATTTTGTGGCGACAGATGGTAAGTTAACGACGGGGAGTGCTGGGCAAGCGATTGAACAAGCACTCGTCGCTCATACGCAGGCCTTTGTAGATAATGGCGATTATGTGGTCTTTGCGATTGACGAGCATCAAGTAACAGATGCTTTTCATCCGGAAAATAAGTTGTTTCCGCCTCACAATCTAACCGGAACGAGTGGACGCCATTTATATGGGGCTTTAGCGGACGTTTATCAAGAGAATAAAGTGCAAGAAAATGTTTATTGGATCAATAAGCGTCACTATTCTGCTTTTAGTGGGACCGATTTAGATATCCGCTTACGTGAACGGCAAATTACACAAATTTATCTGACCGGGGTCTGTACCGATATTTGTGTCTTACACACCGCGATTGACGCCTATAATCTGGGCTATCAAGTTCATATTTTTCAAGACAGTGTCGCAAGTTTTGATCCAGTCGGACATGAATGGGCCTTGCGTCATTTTGCCCAAACTTTAGGGGCGATTATTGAATAATTAAGAATCACAAACAACAGTAAGAGGTTGGGACAGAAGTGTTCTGCCTCAAGAAATAAGCGGACAATCTCAGAAATTGCTTTCCAAATTTTTGAGATTGTCCGCTTATTTCCGTAGAGGTAGCTTCTGGAACACCGTTTATTCGGCAAAAA
>JBKEDL010000027.1:0-17477 GCA_047975385.1 Enterococcus sp.
TTAGTACAACTCTAAATATTGCTCTCTTTCCCACTCAGAAACAGTTTGTCTAAACGATGCCCACTCAAGACGTTTCGCTTCAACAAAGCTATTAAAGATATGGCTACCTAATGCATCAATCATTACTTGATCTTTACGTAATTCTTTAATTGCATTGTGGATAGTTGAAGGTAAATCTTGAATTTGCGCTTCCGCACGTTCTTCTTCATCCATCACATAGATGTTACGATCAACTGCTGGTGGTGGTGTTAAGTTGTTCTTGATTCCATCTAAACCGGCTTGTAAAAGAACGGCCATTGCTAGGTAAGGGTTAGCAGATGGGTCAACTGAACGTAATTCTAAACGAGTTGAAAGACCACGTGATTCTGGTACACGAATTAATGGTGAACGGTTACGACCTGACCACGCCACATACACGGGTGCTTCATAACCTGGTACTAAACGTTTGTATGAGTTAACGATTGGGTTACATACCGCTGTATACGCACGCGCATGCTCCATTAAACCACCTAAGAATTGGTACGCCGTTTCAGATAATTGCATTGGGCCATTTTCATCAAAGAACGCATTTTGATTGTCTTTGAATAGTGACATATTACAGTGCATTCCTGAACCATTAATTCCAAATAACGGTTTTGGCATGAAAGTTGCGTGCAATCCATGTTTCCGAGCGATGGTTTTAACGACTAATTTAAAGGTTTGAATGTTATCACAAGCATCCACAACATCGGCATATTTAAAGTCAATTTCGTGTTGGCCAGGAGCTACTTCATGGTGAGATGCTTCCACTTCAAAGCCAAGACTTTCTAATTCTAACACGATGTCACGACGGCAGTTTTCCCCAAGGTCAGTTGGTGCAAAATCAAAGTAGCCACCATGGTCATTTAAGTCAGTAGTGATTTCGCCATCTTTATCTAATTTAAATAAGAAAAATTCTGGTTCAGGTCCTAAGTTAAATGAAGTAAACCCTAATTCTTTCATGTCTGAAAGGGCGCGTTTTAAATTGCCACGTGGATCGCCAGCAAATGGTGTGCCATCTGGGTTGTAGATATCACAGATTAAACGAGCAACTTTGCCGTGGTCACTTTCCCAAGGAAAAATCATCCAAGTTGATAAATCTGGACGTAAGTACATATCACTTTCTTCGATGCGGACAAATCCTTCAATTGATGAACCGTCAAACATCATTTCATTGGCCAAAACTTTTTTCAATTGGCTCACTGGAACCTCTACATTTTTAATGGTTCCCATAATATCGGTAAACATTAAACGTAAAAAGCGTACGTTCTCTTCTTCTACAATCCGGTTGATATCTTCTACTGTATAATCTTTTTTTGGCATAATCGTTTCCCTTCCCTTACCTGTAATAGTTTCATTTATTCAAGCAAAATGTTCCTACATTTTCGGACCATTTTGTTGGAATGACGTTGATTGATTAAGTCCCCCTTGAGAAAGCATCTCATCATGGAAGATGCGACGAACATCCATATCGGTCAAAGGTTTCTTTTTCTTCGCTTCTTTTCTTTCTAACAATTTCATTTGATAAACATGTTTGATTCCAGCCATGTTCAAACCATCTGAAAGATAATCCTTGATTTCTAATAACGTATCAATATCATTTAACGAATACATCCGGCGATTGCCTTCACTTCGTTCAGGATGGATCAAATCTTGCTCTTCATAGTATCGAATTTGACGTGCTGTTAAATCGGTCAGTTTCATCACCGTCCCAATTGGAAAAACAGACATCGATCGACGGAGTTCTTTTTCACGCATCGGTGTGCTCCTTTCAGAGTTGTCGTAGAACTTGTCATTACTATACCAAGTGTTTTTGCCGCTGTCAACGCCTAATGTCACAAAAAGTAACATCGGCGGTCCCTTTGTAAAAAGAATAGCTAGAATCATTATTAAATCAACCTTCTAAAAAGAAAAAAACGAAAAAAACCGGCAACAATCACAAAAAAATATCCGAACATTCACCGATAATAACAGCCAATTGTAAACTTTTACAATTCTCGCTAGCGTGATGAACGTCGCGGATATCTGAGTATCTTCTCTATTCTGACGGATGATTGGCGTTATTTCTCAAGACACTTGCCTCAGGATGAGCAAACCCCTTCACTTGATAGTCTTGGGTCACTTCATCAAACGTCTCATTAACAACGAGGGTTTCTCTTTTGAGTTGACTTAACATCTTCCCTTGATCACTAGGAACCTGGATTTGATACGGGCTCATTAACTCCATTAGTTGCAATTTAATCGCTTCTGCCAACTCTAGTTTCCCTTTGGTACTTTTCGCTGAAATTAGAATATGCGGAAACAACGTCGGAACGAACTCACTTTCAGCAACTCTGTCAGCTTTATTATAGACGGTTAAAACCGGCATTCCCTCTAAATCAAGCTCTTTCATTAAATCTAACACCGTTTTTTCCTGTTGCAAACGATTCGTTGAACTCGCATCAACCACATGCAACAATAAATCCATATTTTTACTTTCTTCCAAGGTCGAATGAAAGGCATCAATTAGTTGCGTCGGCAATTCTTGGATAAACCCAACTGTATCCGTTAAGGTAACTTCCAACCCTTCTGATAACCGCCAGCGCTTCGTTAACGGGTCTAACGTAGCAAACAATTGATCTTGTTCATAGGTTCCGGCACTGGTTAACAAATTTAAAATAGTTGATTTGCCGGCATTCGTATAGCCAATCAAGCCAATTTGAATCACATCTTGCGTGAAACGTTTTTGTCTGGTGCGCTTTCGATGCGCCGCAACTTGTGCCAATTCCCGTTTAATCACCGTAATTTTATTGCGAATATGTCGACGATCGGTTTCCAATTTCGTTTCACCTGGTCCACGTGTACCGATTCCGCCCCCTAAACGCGACATATTTTTCCCTTGACCAACTAAACGCGGCAAAAGGTAGTCTAACTGAGCTAATTCAACTTGTAATTTCCCTTCTTTTGAACGTGCGCGCAACGCAAAAATATCTAAAATTAATTGTACACGATCAATCACAGGCACTTCAATCATCTCACTAATCAAAATACTTTGACGCGGGGTTAACTCATGGTTAAAAATAACCAAATCAGCTTCGTGAGCATCAACGAAATTTCTTAATTCGCTCAATTTCCCTTTCCCCACAATGGTTTGTCGATCGACTTGCGGTCGTTTTTGGACCATAGAAAAAACAACTTCACCAAATGCCGTTTTCGTTAATTTTCGTAATTCCATCATCGATTCATCAAAATTTTGCCAATTGGTTTCCGTTTCGACACCGACCAATATCACTCGCTCTTGCTCCATTATTTCGCCTCCAACCATTTATCAATTGCGTGTTTAACTGCTTCTTTTTCTTCACTCTGAGCTAAATCTACCCAAAACGGCTGCATGCGATTGCGAAACCAAGTCAATTGACGTTTCGCATAACGGCGTGAATTTTGTTGGATACGCGCAACGGTCTCAGCCAAAGTTTGCTCATTTGCAAAGTAAGGTAAAAACTCCTTATAGCCAATCCCTTTAGCGGCTTGACTTTCAGGATACGATCGTAACAGTTGCGCTTCTTTTTCTAAACCTGAAGCCATCATTTGTTCCACTCGTTGATTTATACGCTCATATAACACGCTTCGTTCAGTAGTTAGCCCCACTAAAAAGTAATCATACAATTTCGCCGGTGTTTCTTGGGGTTGCATAATACTGGTCCCCGTCTTTTCAACGACTTCTAACGCGCGAATGACTTTGCGTTGATTATTAAAGTGGATTTTTTCGGCCGCTAACGGATCTTTTTTTTGTAACACTTGCCATAACTTTTCATTGCCGTGTGTCTCAGCATAAGCTTGATAGCGTTGACGAAACGCGTCATCAACAGCTGGCTCTGCTTGCACGCCCAATTGAAAATCATACAATAACGCTTGAATATATAAGCCCGTTCCACCAACAACGATTGGTAACTTCCCACGTTGCGTAATTTCAGCAATCTTTTGCCGCGCTTCTTTTTGAAATTCAGCAACGGAATAATTTTCTTCAATTGCACGGTTATCAATCAAGTAATGCGCAATCCCGGCAGTTTCTTCTTTTTGAACTTTGGCCGTCCCAATGTCTAGTTGACGATAAACTTGCATTGAATCACCACTGATAATTTCGCCATGATATCTTTGCGCCAATTCAATACTCAATGCGGTTTTGCCAACGGCGGTTGGTCCGACAATAACTAATACTTTTTCCATTATTTTCCTCTTCTATAACTATTTTCGATTTGTCTCATTTTTTCAGGATAGTCAGTAATCAACCCTTTGACTCCTAAACGCAGCAATTGTTCTGCTTCTTCTTGGGTATTTACGGTCCATGAGCGGATACTAAAATTGGTCTGCGACACGAACGGTGGCTGTTTTAAAAGCCAGTTCTTATTGAGGTGAATTCCTTCAATATAACTCGGCACAACGCGGAGTAACTCGAGTTGAAGCGACTGACTAACCAAAGCTAACGGAATGCGTGGTTCTAGCGTGTGGATATTCGCCAATGTTACCAGATTAAAACTACAATACCAATAGTTAAACGGCCATTTTTGGCGGTTCAGCTCGCGGGCTAAAATCGTTTCAATCCCGGGATAAGAAACTTGATCGGTTTTTATTTCAATCAGGAGAACTCCGCGAAAATTACGCATCACCAACAAATCCAAAACTTCTTTTAAGGTCGGAACTTTGGTCGCATGATACTCCCGAAAACGACTGACAACTGACAATTTTTTAATCTCAGCGAGTGTTTTTTCATGAATGAATCCACGGCCATTGGTTGTACGATTGACCGATTCATCATGCATGACGATTAACTGCTGATCTTTCGAAAGATGGACATCTAATTCGATGACATCGACATCAACTCGGATTGCTTCAGCAAATGCTGGGAGTGTATTTTCTGGTCGATTCCCACTACTGCCGCGATGAGCTATAATTTGCGCCATCCTCATCCCCCCATTCTTATTAATTGTATCACGTTCCTAAAAAAAGCGGTACGCGACAAGCCTTCCCTCAACTTCATTCCTAAACAAAACACGCACACACCATCAACTAGTGTCTGCGTGTTTTTTCAAAAGTATCATCACAATTAGTTTAGATAGGTGACCCCTTGATCGGATAGTTTTTGTAACTGAGCTTTTCGTTCAGCAACAAGTGTCAACAATTCATCGGAAAACGCAACCACTAGAAAGCGACTCTCTTTGTAAACATAACCGCCAACTTTAAGTGTTTCTTCTGGGGTTAAAACAACTTTTCGTTGCGAAATTTTTTTCATAAACTCCTCAAATAAATAATTCGGTAAATACAAGGTATTATGCGCAACATATGATTGTAAATAGGCCAAGTCATCGATGGTAATAAAACAGTCCTCAGCCTCGGTAAAATTCACATATTCTTCCATCTGAAAGGTTCTTTTTTGCAAAATTTCGTTGACTTTTTTATTTAGTAATAATAACGATTCAATTTCTTTGACTTTGTGGGCAACCTCACGCTTTTTTTGCGCTTGGCGTTCCTCAAGTCGCATGCGTAAATTTAGAGTAATGATTACAATCAGCGCACCTAAAATAACGCCCAAAAATCCAACTATCGCAACTTCTATCATGGCTTCGCTCCTTAAATTTCACTACGTTTATTTTAGCATATTTTCCATTAGCGTGCGGTTGAGTAAGCGAGTTTTTCATTTGACCTTTATTGACCTTATGTGTATACTTTTTTTAGATGTTCCAAGACAAATATGCTAAACTATAGGTAACATCTTAATTAAAGGAGGACTAACTATGAATTTAATTCCTACAGTTATCGAACAATCATCTCGTGGTGAAAGAGCGTACGATATTTACTCACGACTGTTAAAAGATCGCATCGTCATGCTCAGCGGTCAAGTAACTGATGATTTAGCTAATTCGATTATTGCCCAATTATTATTCTTGGACGCTCAAGATTCTGAAAAAGATATTTATCTATACATCAACTCACCCGGCGGAAGCGTGACGGCTGGAATGGCCATCTATGACACAATGAATTTCATCAAAGCAGATGTCCAAACAATCGTTATGGGAATGGCGGCTTCAATGGGCTCATTCTTATTAACAGCTGGTGAAAAAGGCAAACGCTTTGCTTTACCGAATGCGGAAATTATGATTCATCAACCCCTTGGTGGCGCTCAAGGTCAAGCAACTGAAATCGAAATTGCTGCACGTCATATTTTACGAACAAGAGAACATTTAAACAATATCTTGGCTGAACGTACTGGCCAACCGTTAGAGGTTATCGAACGTGATACCGATCGCGACAACTACATGACGGCTGAACAAGCAAAAGCTTATGGCTTAATTGATGAAATCATGGTTTCTAGTAAAAACTTAAAATAACACTTAAAAACGTCGCCCAAGTTGAGTTTTCCCTCCACTTGGGCGACGTTTGATTTAACCAATAATAAAGCGTCCAACTTGAGGATGCCCTTCTAGTGCTTGATGCGCCGCAATCACACTCGTTAACTCAAACGGGAAAACTTGAGCAATCTTGACTTGCAATTTGTTTTCTTGATATTTTTTTAGCAAATAATTCAAGGCTTCAACGTCTGAATACGTTTTTTCTCTTATATATTGCAAGTAATCGCCAGTTTTCAGGCGTTGCGCTTTTTCTGGCAACTGGTTTAAGGCCACGAAAATCCCGTTTTCCTTCAACGCTTGCATTCCAGCTTGATTGCCATGACCGCCCTTGGTTGCATCAATGACAACATCCGCTTGATTTTCATAGACACATCCAACATCTTGTTCATCATAAGCGACAAATTCAGTTGCCCCAAGTTGACGAACCCACTCTTCATTTCTTTTTTTCGCACTTGTGAGCACTTGATGACCACTTTGATGTAACAATTGAACTAAGCAGCTACCGACACTTCCCGATGCCCCTAAAATTAAAACAGTTTGGTTCGGTGGTAACGACAAAAAGCTAAACAGCAAGTGATACGCGGTAATCCCTGGTGTCACCAAAGCTGCTGCCGTTGCAAAACTCATTGTTGACGGTATTTTACAAACCCGTTTGACTGGTAAAACGACTTCTTCGCCGTAAACGCCTCCCATGGGATGAATCATCACGTGCTCTCCTACTTGAAATCCCTGAACATCTTTGGCAACTTCAGTAATGACCCCCGCGCCATCATTTCCCGGAACATAAGGAAAATTCAGCGTCCGAACCGCCCTCATGCCTCCTAGTCGTAAAGCTACATCATACGGATTAATCGCAAAAGCATGCACTTTGACGCGTATCCGGCCTGCCGTCAATTCTTTTGACGACGCGCTCAACTCAAAAAAAGCTGTTTGGGCTGGACCATAACTCTGTAACGCAAATTGTTTCATCGAATCGCTTCCTTTCTAAAAACAAATTTTTGGTAGCTTTCACTACTTTTTGCTAAAATATAGTAAAGGGTAAATTAAGGAGGAATGAACTATGGAAACATTTCAAGATTTTCTCGACACCATCGCTGATCCCACCCATCGTCAACAAACAAGTGACAGCCTCAATTGGGTAAAGGAACACTTCCCGGAACTCAACCCCGAAGTGAAATGGGAACAACCGATGTTTACTCATCATGGGACGTTTATTATCGGCTTTAGCGTTTCCAAAAAACATTTAGCTGTTACGCCTGAAGTAGCTGGTATCACCCACTTTAAAAAAGCCATTGAAGCAAGTGGCTACGACTATACTAAAGGGATTATTCGCATTCCTTGGGAGCAAGCCATTGATTATGAATTACTCAAAAAAATGATTGAATTTAACTTACATGAAAAAGCAGAGACCACTTCTTTTTGGCGTAAGTGAGGCCTTAAAGTGTCATTTCAGGGTAATCCCCCGCAAGATGTTGTTGCCCTAACTCTTGGTAATAACGGATATTGGCTTGATTTTGCGCAATCTCTTCCGAGGTTAACGCTCGAATCACTTTGGCTGGTCGCCCAAACGCTAAGACATTGGCTGGAATCACAGTACCTTGTGTGACCAATGAGCCGGCACCTAGTAAACTATTTTCACCAATCACGGCATGGTTTAACACAATCGAACTCATCCCAACCAATGCGCCTTTTTTAACCGTACAACCATGAAGCATGCACTGATGACCTACAGTTACGTCATCTTCAATAATGGTCGGTGCATCATGATCGACATGGATTATCGTTCCATCTTGAATATTCGTTTGATCTCCGATTTGAATAAAATTACTATCTCCACGAATCACACTGTTATACCAAACGCTTACCCCTTCACCTAGTTTGACATCCCCGACAACCACAGCATTTTTAGCAATAAAATTTTTCATAACGACACATCCTTTCTTTTAGTATAGCAAATCTAGGCTAACTTGTAGCTTTTGCCCGCTCAACACTAAAGGGTTCGGGACGAAAAGATGTCCCGGATCCTTTTTGCCGAATAAACGGTGTTCCAGAAGCTACTTCTACGGAAATAACACTTCTGTCACAACCGTTTTTATTGGTTTGAAAACTGACTTTGATATAATTTTTGATAGAAACCACCTTGCGCCAAAAGCGTTTCGTGTGTCCCTTGTTCAATAATTGCCCCTTGATCCAAAACCAAAATCAAATCCGCTTCTCTAATCGTTGATAAACGATGCGCAATCACAAAACTCGTGCGCCCGTGCATCACCTGCTCCATCGCTTTTTGAATCAACGCCTCTAACCTCGTATCAACTGAGCTCGTCGCTTCATCCAAAATTAAAATTTTAGGATTAGCAATCACCGCCCGTGCAATCGTGAGCAGTTGTTTTTGACCTAAGGAGATGTTATCAGCTTCGGCATTAATTTGCATGTCATACCCATCAGGCATCGTGCGAATGAAATGATCCACATTGGCTGTTTTAGCCGCATCAACCACCTCGTAATCCGTTGCTTCAAGTTGACCAAAGCGAATATTTTCAGCAATCGAGCCTTCATAAAGCCATGCATCTTGTAAAACCATCCCAAACAAGGAACGAACCTCACTTCGGCTCATTTTCTGTGTATCGACACCATCAATTTTGATGGCCCCTTGATCGACATCATAAAAACGTAACAACAAATTAATTAAGGTTGTTTTCCCCGCTCCGGTTGGGCCAACAATCGCTACCGTTTGCCCGGCTTCGACAGTAACATTCAAATTTTGAATCAACGGTTTTTCAGGCTGATAACCGAAAGAAACATTTTCAAAAATTACCTTTCCAGAAACCTTTGGCGGCAACGCTAGCTCACCATCCGCCTCTTCTTCTGGCGTATCTAAGATTTCAAAAATCCGTTGGGTTGCGGCCGCGGCACTTTGAATAACACCTGAAAGTTGCGTAATATTGCCCATCGGTTGACTAATTTGCCAAATATATTGAATGAATGCTTGGAGTTGCCCTAACACAATGACACCGCTGATGACATTTAGTGAGCCGACAATTGCAATCACCACATACGTCAAATAAGCAGTTAGTTGAACTAAAGGCGTCATTAACCCCGAAATAAACGCCGCTTTAAAGCCGTAGTTTTTAAGGTCATGGTTCACCTTTTTAAACCCCGCTAACGTTTGTTCTTCCCGACCATAAACTTTCAAAACACTAAAGCCCGTTAAATTTTCTTGGACATAGCCATTGAGTTCCCCTAAAGAATTTTGCATTTTTTGAAAATAGCGTTGCGAAAATTTCACGATTCCTTGTGAAAGCAAAAAGGAGGTGGGAATCATCACCAAAGCCATCCACGCCATCGTGACATTGATATAAAACATCATCGCCACCGATAAGCCAATCCCCAAGACCGCATTGACAATCGCAATCAATGATTGTTGTAACGCTCCACTTAACGCATCCACATCATTGGTGACTCGAGACAAGATATCCCCCTGTTGATTTTGATCAAAGTAAGCCACTGGCAAGCAATTAATTTTTCGTTCAATATCGGTCCGTAAATCTTTCATTGCCTGTTGCACCACATTTGTAACTAAGATGCCCGCCAGTAACTGCGTCAGACTATAGCCAATTCCAACTAAAGCAATCCAAACTAAACACTGAAACACGTAGGCAAAATTAACGCCTTGGCCAGCCGCTAAGTTTTTGGCAATTTCCGTCGCCGGAAGCCCCGCAACATAAGGTAACGCTGTACTTAATACAACTGAGACAATCGCAAACAATAGCAATGCGCAAAAGGCGATGCGATAAGGTTTGATATAACTGGCAATTCTTTTTAAAGGTGTCAACTTTTTCATAGGCTTAACTCCTCCTTTGAAAGTTGTGATGCGGCAATATCATAATAAATCGTACAGTTTTTTAATAATTCTTGATGCGTGCCGACACCCACGACTTGCCCTTCATCTAAAACGATAATTTTATTTGCATTCATAATCGTTCCCACACGTTGCGCGACAATCAACACAATCGCATTTTCGGTTTCTTGTTTCAAACGCGCCCGTAAACTCGCATCGGTTTGATAATCCAATGCCGAAAAGCTATCATCAAAAATATAAATTTCTGGCTGACGAATAACCGCTCTAGCAATAGCTAAGCGCTGCTTTTGTCCTCCTGAAAAATTCGTTCCGCCTTCTGTTAATTCGGTCGCAAATTTTTCTGGCAATCGCTCAATAAATTCACTCGCTTGCGCAATTTCGGCCGCTCTTTGCATCTCAGCCATTGTTGCGTCTGCTTTCCCGTAACAAAGATTCTCAGCAATCGTTCCACTAAACAATCCCGCCTTTTGTGGGATATAACCGATTTTTTCACGTAATTGACGCAACGAATAGGCTTTAACATTTACACCGTTCACCAAAATTTCGCCATCACTTACATCATAAAAACGTGGAATCAACTGAATTAATGTCGATTTGCCACTCCCCGTACTACCGATAAACGCCACCGTTTCTCCCGGTTTAGCAGAAAAATTAACGTCTCGAATAACCGGCGTTTGCGCATGACCTGGATAGGCAAAGGTCACTTGTTTAAATTCAATGCCACGAGCAGTAGCCGCTGAAAGCATAGGCTCATTTTCAACAATTCCAGGCACGGTAGTCAACGCTTCTTGAATACGACTAGCCGATACCGCTGCTCGTGGATACATGGTAAAAATGGAGGCAAATAACATGAATGAGAACAAGGCATGAAAAATATATTCAATAAAAGCAATTAAATCGCCTACTAATAGTTGACCTTGGTCAATTTGAATACTCCCTTGCCAAATAATCAAAACCATCACAATATTAAACAAAAAGAAAAAGCCCGGCTGTGTCACGGCCATTAAGCGAAAGAGACCTTTGGAACTTTTCGTATAGGCATGATTAACCTTCGCAAAACGTTTTTCTTCAAAATCTTCATTCACAAACGCACGAATGACACGTAAACCAGCCAAATTTTCACGTAAAATACCATTAATTTTATCCAGATTTTTTTGCTGTTTAATCGATAATGGTTCTGAAAATTTGGCAATTAAAATTACCGCTATCAACAAAATTGGTAAGGCGGCTAAAACAATCAAACCTAATTGTGCACTTGATTTAAATACTAGATACACACTCATCAGAAACATCATCGGCGTCATAAAACCTAATCGTAAAAAATTTTGTAAAAACAACATAATTTGATACGCATCGTTAGTGACTCGGGTAATTAAAGAAGATACCCCCAATTCATCATATTCTTGATGCGAAAACGTCTGAATTTTAGCAAATAAATCATCACGAATATCCGCGACAATATTCGTCGTAATCCTGGTCGTAAAATATCCTAACAAGATATTCAACGTAATGCCAACCAAGATCACCCCCAGCATGAGTCCCCCCATTTGCCAAATATAAGCTTGATTATTTTTAGCAATCCCCTCATCGACCATCCAAGCTAAAATGGTTGGTAAGCCTAGCTCAATCAAAATAAACCCAAACACACAAATGAAATCAAAGACTAATAGTCTCTTATATCTCATGGTATAATGCCACATTAATTTCATCGTTCTCCCCCTATTTCTTTCATTCAACGTCAATATAGCACAGGCGCTGTCAAAACGAAAAAATATGAGCAAACTCTTACAAATTTCGTTTTTTGCCTCAAGAGTTGCTTTTATTGAAAAGTTTCACGTTCGCCCCTGCTTAGATTCTATACTTATCATTATTTTTATGCTAAAATATAGCTAATTGTAGCATGCTAATGCTAACGAACGGTTGAAGCTAAAAATACAATCGGAAAGCATAGACGAGGCTTTCTCTTTTTACTCACTCACTAGTCTGTAAAAAGTATCTTCTAGTAAGCGAGGGAGTGCCTTGTTTTTTTATGTTGCACCGTTTAACAAAAAATTCTGCGAAACAAAAGGAGATAATTTCATGATTTTTAAAATTTTTTACCAAGAAACAAAAACGCGCAATCCAAAACGTGAACAAACACAAACAATTTATGTTGATGCGACTGACGCTGTTACTGCTCGTGCATTAATCGAAGAACATACCCCATACAACATTGAATTCGTTCAAGCTCTAGAAGGCAACCATTTAGAGTATGAAAAAGAAAATACTGACTTTACCTTAACGGAGTTTTAAAATGAAAGTCTCACTTAAAAACAATGAAACCGGTGTTTTTGGGGTTGGTGGTTTAGGTGAAATCGGAAAAAACTGTTATGGGGTTCAATTCCAAGATGAAATCATCATTATCGACGCTGGAATTAAGTTTCCTGAAGATGAGCTCTTAGGAATTGATTACGTAATTTCTGATTATAGTTACATCGTCCAAAACATCCAAAAAGTCAAAGCATTAGTCATCACTCATGGGCACGAAGATCATATTGGTGGGATTCCCTACTTATTACGTCAAGCCAACATCCCGATTTATGCGGGCCCTTTAGCGCTAGCTTTAATTACCAATAAATTAGACGAGCACGGCTTATTAAGAGATGCCACCTTACATGAAATTCACGAAGATAGCGTGATTCGCTTTAGAAAAACTTCTGTGAGTTTCTTTCGCACAACGCACAGTATCCCGGATGCTTTAGGAGTGGTTGTTAAAACACCTTCTGGGAATATCGTCGCCACTGGAGATTTCAAATTTGACTTCACACCAGTTGGCGAACCAGCCAATCTTCACAAAATGGCGAAAATCGGCGAAGAAGGTGTCCTTTGTCTACTATCTGATAGTACCAATGCTGAAATTCCAACTTTTACCAAATCAGAAAAAACCATTGGAACGTCAATTTTGAAAATCTTTGAGAAAATTGACGGTCGCATTATTTTTGCTAGTTTTGCGTCAAACATTTTCCGCTTACAACAAGCAGCCGATGCCGCCGTTGCGACCGGTCGTAAAATCGCGGTCTTTGGTCGTAGCATGGAAAATGCCATTGTCAACGGCCAACGTTTAGGCTATATCAAAGTTCCCGATGGCACATTTGTTGATGCGAGTGAAATTCGGCGCTTACCCGCCAATGAAACGATGATTTTATGTACCGGCTCTCAAGGTGAGGCAATGGCCGCCCTTAGTCGCATTGCAAACGGTACCCATCGCCAAATTCAAATCCAACCGGAAGATACGGTCGTCTTTTCAAGCTCACCAATTCCCGGAAATACAACCAGTGTCAACCACTTGATTAACCTCTTACTTGAAGCTGGTGCGCATGTTATTCACGGAAAATTAAACAATATCCATACTTCAGGTCATGGTGGCCAAGAAGAACAAAAGTTAATGCTCCGCTTAATGCGACCGAAGTTTTTCATGCCGGTTCACGGTGAGTTTCGGATGTTAAAAATCCATACCCAACTCGCTCAAGATACTGGTGTTCCCAAAGAAAACTGTTTCATCATGGAAAATGGGGATATGTTAGCGTTAACCGCTGATACCGCCCATTCGGCCGGTCATTTTAATGCCGGTGATGTTTATGTCGACGGTAGTGGAATTGGTGATATCGGTAACGTTGTGCTCCGTGATCGCCGCATCCTTTCTCAAGAAGGTTTGGTGTTAGCCGTGGCAACAGTGGATATCGAGAAAAAAGAAATTTTGGCTGGTCCAGACATTTTATCACGCGGTTTTGTCTATATGCGTTAATCTGGCGATATGATTAGTGAAGGTCAAAGAAAACTTTTCCGCGCGCTACGTGAAGCACTCAAAGAAGAAAACTGTACCGAACATAAATTAAAAGAAGCCATGTCTGGCGTCTTACAGCCTTATCTTTTTGAAAAAACCGAACGCCATCCGATGATTCTGTCAATGATTATGTCTCCTGAAGACTAATTACCAACTATGAAAACAAAACCAAAGCCTCTTAATTCTAGAAGCTTTGGTTTTTTTATCCTTCCACGATTCATCCTTTTGTTGTAATACACTTTTAAAGCACAAAAAAACGTAGATAGCGAACTATCTACGTTTTTACTGGTTAAATTAATAATTACGCTTTAACAACGTTTGCAGCTTGAGGGCCACGATCTGATTCTTCAACATCAAAAGTCACTGCTTGACCTTCTTCTAATGTTTTGAAACCATCACCTTGAATAGCTGAAAAGTGTACGAATACATCTGTTCCATCTTCACGTGATAAGAATCCAAAACCTTTTTCTGCGTTAAACCATTTAACTGTACCGTTTTCCATTATAAAATCCTCCTCGTGCATAAGCACTTAATTCTTGTAACATTGCTCGTGTCCGATAGAGGTATAACGTTACGTCTTCTCTTCTGTTCCCAAACAAAATTACAATAATATTGTACCCCTTTAAATTTCGTTTGGCAAGTACACGCTACCAATCCAATTCATTTTCTTCTCGTAAACTGATATATGCTTGATTTCCTGTAATAATGTGGTCTAAAAGTTCAATTCCTAGTAATTCACCACATTGAATCAGCCGTTGCGTAAAATTAAGATCATTTTCTGACGGCTGCGGATTGCCGCTTGGATGGTTATGAACAATGATGACGCGCGCCGCTCGACAACGAACAGCACCGTTAAAAATTTCTCTAGGATGGGCAATACTTTGATTGAGCGAGCCAATAAAGACCGTCTTACGCTGAATGATCTCATTTTTAGTATTTAAGTAAATGGCAATTAAATGTTCTTGCATCACCCCTCGTAACTCTTGAATCATTTGATTCCCAAAAGTGACACTCGAATGAACCTGGCCCATTTTCGGTGCAGTAATTTGCTGGAGATGATTGCTAAGCTCTAAGAACATTTTGATTCGATATGCACTTTCCTGATCATTTTCACAGATAAATTCTAATTCTTGCAGACTGGCATCTTTTAACTCAAAGAGACTTGGAAACGTCTGATACAAACGTTTGGCAAGTAGCTGCGCATCACGGATGTTCAATAATCCTAGTAAAATTTCATAGTTGATTTGTCCATGCATGTGGTTTGTGGATTGAGTCAGTTTAATATCATGGCAATCACAATAATGATAGACCGCTTCTAATTCATACAAAACAATCACCCTCTCTTAATTCTAGTACTAGATACGAAAAAAGATGATTATTTCGTTAACTGTGAGTGATTAGCGCTTCAATTTCATGCAGTGAATGCTTGATGGCTAAAGTTAACCGCTCATGCTCACTCGTCGCTGGAATCAAATCCGGAATCATCACTACTGGAATCTCAGCCGCAAAAGCAGCTAATACGCCATTATGCGAATCTTCCAAAATGAGCAGGTTTTCTTTTTCTATCCCTAATTTTTGCTGTGCAATTTCAAAAATTTCTGGATCCGGCTTGGCTCGTTGGACATTTTCAGCTGAAATAATTTCCGAAAAATGCTCAAAAATCCCGGCATTCATTAAGAGTTGTTCAATCACTTGCCGCTGATTACTCGAGGCAACCACCCGAGGGATCTTTTGCTCCGCTAAAAAATTTAACAATTCATGAACTCCCGGTTTCAACGGGGCTTTGCCCGCTTCAAATAACGTCAATGTTTCTTGATACGCTTCTTGAATGAAGTGATTCACTAATTCTACGCCGCAGTCTTGATCAAACAGTTCATGATACCTTTGCCAAACTTCGGCATCAGAAATCCCAACCAAACTTAAATAATCTGCTTTCTGATAAGGAATGTTCAATTTATCGGCCACCGTTTGAGTCGCCTGATAATAAACCAACTCTGAGTCAAATAACAACCCATCCATATCAAAGATAATCCCCTTCACTTTTGCCATCTTACTCCCCCATTTCGATCATTAATTGCCGGACTTCTGAAACAAAATAAAGTGAACCTGTTACTAGTAATAACGAATCCTCGCTCATATTTTCTAAAATTTCAGCGATTCCGACTTGCCAAAGTGACACACTCGTAATACGTGCATCATTTAAGATGTCATGTTTTTTTAAGTTTAGTGCATTCGGGTAATCAAACGTTGTTACTTGAAGTTGTGCATTGGGAATCGTCAGTAAACTCTTAATCATCCCTGAAATATCCTTTGTTTCAAGCGCTGAAAAGAGAATGTGAATCTGATACTCAGAAAATTCTTGTTTCATGGTTTCTACTAAGCGTTTCATCGCGTGTTCATTATGAGCACCATCTAAAATAATGAACGGTTCTTGACTCACTCGTTCCATCCGTGCTGGCCAAGTGGTTTTTTTCAATCCTCGGCTAACATCTTTGGCTTGAAATGGAATATTTTTCAATTGACAATATAATTGGAATAATTGAATAGCGACACCGGCATTTTCCGGCTGATGTTGACCAATCAGTGGTGTTGTCAATTGATTGATTTTCCCGTGCGCATTCCCAAAATTAAAAACTTCCCCCCACGTTTCAGCAGGATGCAGATATTCAATTTGATAGTCTTCTTGGAAAGAATATCGTGGCGCAGCAGCTTTTTTTGCCGTTTCGTCAATCACAGCTAAGGCTTCAGTCGCAATTTTCCCGGTTACAAGCGGAATTCCCGCTTTAATAATACCAGCCTTTTGCGCAGCAATTTCTTCCAGTGTGGCTCCTAAAATATCAAGATGGTCTAAGCCGATTGACGTAATTCCCGTTAACATCGGTTGTACCACATTGGTTGAATCCAACAAGCCACCTAAGCCAACTTCAATAATGGCCACATCGACTTCTTTAGCGACAAAGTAATCTAACGCTAACGCCGTAATTGTTTCAAATTCGGTGATTCCTTTTAAAGATTCTTGGTCATCTAACTGCGCAACGAGAGGTTTGATTTGATTCACCCATGCCACTAAGTCAGTTGCTGAAATAAATTGGCCATCAATCGCAATCCGTTCATTAAAAACTTCGATAAAGGGTGAAGTAAAGGTGCCGACTGTCAAACCTAATTCTTCGAGCATCACACGTAAATAACTAACGGTTGAACCTTTACCATTGGTGCCAGCAATATGAATAGTTGGCAATTTTTCTTCTGGATGATCTAATAAAGCCAATAATGCTTTCACTCGCTCCAAGCCTGGTCTAGAACCGAATTTCAAACGACTATGGAGCCATTTGATTGCTTCTTTTTCTGTTGTAATCATTTTGCTCACCTCAATAGCTATTATAGCAAAAAA
>JBKEDL010000008.1:0-50184 GCA_047975385.1 Enterococcus sp.
TACAAAAACAATTTACAAATTCAATCTAAAAAAAGCAAAAAAACAATCTTTTTACGAACGTTTATAAAATGAAAGAAAAACTGTAAACATAAAAAAACTCTTGCTTTTTTTTCATTTTCAATAAACCAACCATTTTCTTCTTCAACCATCCCCTCAACATTCCAAATCGTTTTCACCTTAATTTTATACACTGGTATACATAAAAGAACTTTTGTTTTAAATTTTATTGTGAAATTTTTCGATTATCAGTTAAATCCTTTTTTTCTATGCTTTTTTCTGCTAAAATTACCTGTGAAAAGAGGTGGCTTATGATTGATTTATCAATGCTTTTAATGATTTTCTTTATCAATTTTGCTTATATTACATTAAACACATTACGCTTTATGTTAACGATGAAAGGCTATCGAATTGTTGCGCCAATTGTCAGTATGGCCGAAATTACGATTTACATTCTCGGGCTTTCGTTAGTTCTCGATCGTTTAGATAACCCCATTAATCTATTGGTCTACGCCTTAGGTTACGCCGTGGGGATTAGTGTGGGGATTAAAATTGAAGATACCCTAGCGCTAGGATACATCATGGTCACAGTGATTCTCCCCTCCAATACTGGTGAAGAAAAAAGTTTACCCAAAATTTTACGTGAATACGGTTATGGCGTTACCCAAACTTATGCTCAAGGTTTAGAGGGTGAGCGGATGGTCTTAGAGATTCTTTCGCCACGACAAAACGAACGTGAACTCTATCGCCTAATCAAAGAAATTGAACAACGAGCCTTTATTATCTCTTATGAACCCAAATACATTTCGGGTGGTTTTTGGACAAAAAAAGTCCGAATTCGTAAGCAGAAACAACGCTAGGCTTTATCCAACAAAACAGACCTAAGACAAATGTCTTAGGTCTGTTTTGTTGGATAAACGTTGTATGTGCTACACCCGCTAAGTTTATGATAAAACAATTTGCCAAACGTTTTTCGCTCGTTCGGTGAGAATCATTGCTAAAAAAAGACGAATTTCAACATCAGATTTTTCATCAACTAATGCGTCGGATGCACCCAACGCCCCTGATGCTATATTAAGCATTCCACCAGCTTCAGCAACCACTGCAGTAGCCTCTAAAGCCTCCAAAAAAATGCTCGGTCTATTTTTTTTCCTTTTTTGCACTCTTGATAAGATCAATTCCACTTGGTCAAAAAAGTACTCTTCATCGACATCACCAAGTAATTGATCGAGTGGTCCAAATAGAGCCGCTTGATCCACCTGACGATTATGCGCAAAAAAACAAGGCAGTGTTTTTTCATAAGCAGTCGTCTTAGTCATAGTCAACAGCTTTACCCCTTGATTCCCTGCACAAAAAAGATTCCCTAATACGCCAGCTTCATCAACGCCATAAAGGGTTTTATTTAATTCTAACCTTTGGAAATAAGTGAATAAAAGTCGGCCTTGTTCAGCTTCCTCTTTGCTCATAAAATGCTGCACTTCATCTTTAAGTTTCGCTTGCATTTGTTCGATTTCTTTCATACTATACCACGGAATTATTAAAAAATAACGTCTGTCTCGCCGCAAAACCCAACCAGCATCAATAAATTCTTCTAAGCATTTTTCAAAATTGGGTTGTTTAAACGTGGCTTTTAATTGTCTTAAAGTCGGTGCTTCTTCACTTTGATTTAAATATTGAACCAACGAATGTAACAACTCGGTGGAAAAACTTTTTTTTGTCTGTTGCACTTGGGGATAAATTAATTCCATAACGACTCCTTACTAAAAAAACCAAGACAACTTCTGCTGAAATTGCCTTGGTTCAATTTGTTAATAATTAACCAGCAAAACTCTCTGTTAACTGTGGTACAACTTGTTTTTTACGTGAAACCACACCTTTTAACAACGCACGATTATTAACTAGCGCGGTTGCAAAAGCAGCTTCGACTTGTTCTTTGCCTTCACCAACGACTAGTAATTCCGAATCACTAGCTAAAATATCAGTGACAATTAAGACAAATAAATCATAGGCTTGCTTTTCATTAGCTAACGCCATCGCCGCTTCCATTTCACCTTGACGATCAAACACTTCAGCTAAGTCAACCGTGTTCACTTGCGCGATTCGTACGCTTTTTTCGCCCATTGGGAAACTTTTCGCATCCAAATCTAAAAGAACTTCAGCAGATTTGTCGCTTAATTTCGTTCCCGCTTTTAACATTTCTAAACCATAATTATTGATATCGACATCCGCAATCACCGCTAGTTCAGTAGCTGCCGCAACATCTTCTGGTGTACAAGTTGGTGATTTAAATAATAACGTATCTGAAATAATTGCTGAAAGCATGATTCCCGCAACTTCTTTAGGAATCGTAATTTGATTTTCTTTGTACATTTTCAAAATAATGGTACAGGTACAGCCAACAGGTTCGGCACGATAGAATAATGGATTCGCGGTTTCAAAATTGGCAATCCGATGATGGTCCACAACTGCTAAGATATTTACCTCAGCGATATCAGTGACACTTTGTTGGAATTCATTGTGGTCTACTAAAATGACTTCTTGAACTTCATTTGCAACCGTTTCAACAACTCGTGGTGCACTAAGTTCAAAACGATCTAAAGCATATTGGGTTTCTTCACTAGGAGTACCAAGTGCTACGGCTTCAGCGTCTTTTCCGAGTGCCGTTTGTAAATTCGCTAACGCAATCGCTGAACCAATTGCATCTGTATCTGGATTTTGGTGACCAAAAACTAAAATTTTTGACATTTTTTTCGCTCCTTTAATTGTCATACAGTTCTTATGATAGCAAAAAACGCAAAAGAATCAAGTATTCTCCCAAAAATCAACCGAAGTTCAACCAGTGCTTGGCGTTATGCGGTAAACTTCTTAGCGCTTCAAATAATCACGATATTCACTCGTATGTAGTAGTTCTTTCGCATTCGTCACGCGTTCTTCCGTTGGTGGTTCGATGCCGTCTAACGGGTAATTTAACCCTAATTCAGTCCATTTATACCGGCCCATTGTGTGATAAGGTAAAATTTCCACTTTATCGACATTAGACAAGGTTTTAATAAACGCATCTAAGCGTTCTAAAAATTCATCAGCATCACTTCGATTCGGCACTAGAACATGACGTATCCAAACTGGCTTATTAATTTCTGAAAGATAAGTCGCCATTTGCAAAATATTCTCATTAGAATGCCCCGTCAGCACTTTATGACCCATGGCATCGATATGTTTGATATCAAACAAAAGTAAATCCGTATAGGTCATCAATTCTTGGAATTTAGCAAAGAACGGTTCTTGTCTTGTGAACGGTTGGCCACACGTATCCAAGGTCGTATTAATCCCTTGCGCTTTGGCTTTCTTAAACAAATCAATCAAAAAATCAATTTGTAGCAATGGTTCACCACCACTGACGGTAATCCCGCCTTTTTTTCCCCAATAATTTTTATATTTAACAGCTTCAGCTAATAAATCATCCGCACTTCTTAGTTTGGACTTCGGATTACTCATCGCCCAGGTATCCGGGTTATGACAAAACTGACACCGCATTTTACACCCTTGCATAAACACGATAAAACGCACTCCTGGACCATCAACTGATCCAAAACTTTCGACCGAGTGAACATTTCCTAAAATGGGTTGTTCATTAGTCATGAACATCTCCTCCTATCTCAACGAGTTTCCTCGCACAAACATTCTTTAGCTAACTATACACTATTTATCTAGCTAGCGAAAAAATATTTTTTCATCTTTATTACAAATTTAAAAACAGCGGACGAATCCAAATCCGTCCGCTGAAACAGTTATTTCTTACATTCTGTCGTGGAAAGTACGACTAATCACATCTAGCTGTTGTTCACGCGTTAAATCGATAAATTTCACGGCATAGCCCGAAACACGAATCGTAAAGTTAGCATACTCTTCTTTTTCGGGATGTTCCATGGCATCGATTAATTTCTCTTTCCCAAAGACGTTGACGTTTAAGTGATGCGCTCCACCATTAAAGTAGCCATCTAAAACGCTTGTTAAGTTTTCTACCCGTTCTTCTTCATCATGACCTAAAGCATCAGGATTGATTGATTGGGTGTTTGAAATACCATCTAGTGCATATTCGTAAGGTAATTTGGTTAATGAGTTTAACGATGCCAATAAACCATGTGATTCAGCACCGTAAGAAGGGTTTGCTCCTGGCGCTAATGGCTCACCCGCTTTACGCCCATCAGGTAAAGTCCCCGTCGCTTTCCCGTAAACCACGTTTGACGTAATCGTTAAGATTGACGTTGTTGGTTCAGAATCACGGTAAGTTGGGTAGTGTTCTAATTTTTCTAAGAAGGTTTTCAACAACCAAACCGCTAAATCATCCGCACGGTCATCGTCATTTCCATATTTAGGAAATTCGCCATCAATCTTGTAATCAACAACTAAGCCTTCTTCATCACGAACAGTGGAAACTTTGGCATATTTAATCGCTGACAGTGAGTCTACCACGTGAGAGAAACCAGCAATCCCAGTTGCAAACGTCCGTTTAAGATTGGTATCCATCAAGGCAAGCTCAGCAGATTCGTAGAAATATTTATCATGCATGTAATGAATGCAGTTTAACGTGTTCACATACACCCCTGCCAACCATTCCATCATTGTATCAAATTTTTCCATTACTTCATCAAACTCTAAAACTTCCGCTGTAATCGGTTGGTAAAGCGGGCCGACTTGAGCTTTTGATTTCTCATCAACTCCACCATTGATGGCGTATAATAAAGCTTTCGCTAAGTTCGCACGAGCACCAAAGAATTGCATTTCTTTCCCGGTTTGAGTGGCCGATACACAGCAGCAGATGGCATAGTCATCTAACCAAACTGGACGCATCACATCATCATTTTCATATTGAATGGACGAAGTGTCAATTGACACTTTGGCCGCATATTCTTTAAACCCTTGCGGTAAACGCGAAGAATAAAGCACCGTTAAGTTCGGTTCCGGTGATGGGCCCATGTTTTCTAAGGTGTGTAAGAAGCGGAAGTCATTTTTCGTCACTAACGTTCGGCCATCTAGCCCCATCCCAGCGATTGAAAGCGTCGCCCAAACTGGATCACCTGAAAATAGTTCATTGTAAGAAGGAACACGTGCAAATTTCACCATGCGTAATTTCATTACTAATTGGTCAATTAATTCTTGTGCAGTATCTTCCGTCAAGATACCATTGTCTAAATCACGTTGGATGTAGACATCTAAGAATGCTGACACCCGACCAAAGGACATCGCGGCACCATTTTGTTCTTTAATAGCAGCTAGGTATCCAAAGTACGTCCATTGAACAGCTTCAGTTGCGTTTTCGGCTGGACGCGAAATATCAAAACCGTAAGCTGCAGCCATTTGTTTCATCCGTTTTAACGCATTGTACTGTTCGGTGATTTCTTCACGCAAGCGCATATCCGCTTCTGAAAATTGACCATGCCCAGTATTTTCATGATCTTTAAATTTTTGTTCCATTAAGTAATCGATTCCGTACAAGGCAACACGACGATAATCACCAACGATACGGCCACGACCATACGCATCCGGTAACCCAGTGATGATTTTATTCCGACGCGCGGCACGAATTTCAGCATTATAAATATCAAAAACACCTTGATTATGTGTTTTGTGGTATTTCGTGAAGATTTCATGCAACTGCGGATTTGTTTCATAGCCATAACTCGCCAGCGCTTCTTCGGCCATCCGAATCCCACCATAAGGCATGAACGCACGTTTTAAGGGTTTATCCGTTTGAAGACCAACAATTTTTTCATCTTCAATTAACGACTCATCGATATAACCTGCGCCATATGCATTCGCTGCCGAAACAACGTCAGCTTCCATGTCTAAAACGCCACCATTGGCACGCTCTTGTTTTTGCAGCTCTTGTAAGCGCGACCAAAGTTTTTCAGTCGCTATTGTTGGTTCAGCTAAGAACTCCGCCGACCCTTCATATGGTGTATAGTTTGTTTGAATAAAATCACGTGTGTTGATTTCTGATTTCCATAGATGCCCCTTAAAACCGACCCAAGCAGACGATTCAGATTGGCTTAATTTTTCTAATTCATTCGTTGCATTTCCCATTACGAAACCTCCTTAGTTTATCTAACAAAAAACGTATATAACAGCTTTACGTGATTAGTATAACACAGTCAAAGCGCTTTGCAAGCCTTTTCTTGTGTTTTTATTAACAAAAATGATTTATCTAGTTAAAAACAAGAATGAAACGTGATTAAATCAAGGTTTAAACGTTGTGAAAACCCTATCTTAATCTAAAAAAACGCCGATGTAAAGGTTTTCTTTATAAAAAAAGACGTATTCCTGTCTTAATACAAGAATACGTCTTCTTTCATAATACTATAACAGTTTTCTATTCGTACAACATTGCCGACTTCAATTCTTGGACAGTGATGACTGTTCCACCTTGCTTTTCATCTAAAGCAAAAGAACCATTAGACGTTCGATCACTGATCGGATACGTTTGACTTTCAATTTCTAACTGTTGACCTTGTTGATTTTGTAATAGCAATTGAACATTGTCCCCTTGGCCCATGTAGACAACGCGATGGGGATTGCTTTTTAACTCTCTTAATACCATAACACCACGTTTTCCACGTCCCAATTGAGTTATCTCTTGGGCTAACATCCGCTTAACCGCACCACGTTGCGTCACAATGATAATCGGCGTGTCGCCGTCGGTTAACGGTAATAATCCATTCACGACATAGTCATCTTCTTTTAAATTAATCGCTTTGACGCCCGCTGCTTTGGGACCGACTACAGGTACTTCGGTTAATGAGTACCGCACGCCAAAACCTAAGTGGCTCACTAAAAAGACATCTAACGTCTCTGTTTCGTTGACTAAATAAACATTGACGACTTCATCAGTTGCTTCTTTTAGTTTCACAATTGACAATGGACGACTCTTATACGTCCGCCAAGGAGCACAGTCGGTCATTTTAGTTTGCTTAATCAGACCATTTTTAGTCATAATTACGAAGTTTTTCTGGGGATCTAACTCTTGATAACTAAAGACGGCCTGAATCGATTCTTCCATCCCTAAAGACAAAATACTCTGCGAAATATGTTCACCAATTTCTTTCCAACGTAAATCCGCTAGCTCATGAACCGGTCGATAGATGACGTTTCCTTGGTTGGTAATTAATAATAGATGATCTAACGTATTTAGTTGTTGCGTGTAAAGGACAAAGTCACCTTCTTTCATTCCAAGTTCTTCTGGTTTCGAAGCACTATAAGAACGTAGGCTACTTCGTTTAATATACCCTTCATGCGTCACTGAAACGATGACCTCTTCCTGAGCAACCAACACTTGCGTTTCAACCTTTAATTCCTCAATTTCGGCTTGAATCGCGGTCAAGCGTGGCCGGCCATACTTTTTCTTAACTTCGCGCAATTCTTTTTTGATGACTCGTAATAATTCATTGGGCTCTTGCAAGATTTTCGTCAATTCTTGAATTCGTTGCGCTAATTCGCTTGCTTCTGCTCGTAATTGCGTAATGTCCGTATTAGTCAACCGATAAAGCTGTAACGTGACAATCGCTTCCGCCTGCTCTTCGGTGAATCCATGTTGAACCACTAAATTATTTTTGGCATCTTTTTTGTCTTTACTTGAACGAATGGTCGCAATCACTTGATCTAAAATCGAAAGAGCTTTAATTAGACCATCGACAATATGTTGCCTTTTTTGCGCTTTGGCCAATTCAAACTGACTACGACGGCTAATGACATCTTTGCGGTGCGTAATATAGCTATTTAAAATATGAATTAAGCCAACTTGTTGTGGTCGCATGTTATCAATCGCAACCATATTAAAATTATAGTTAATTTGCAAGTCAGTATTTTTAAATAGGTAAGTTAAAATTCCTTCAGCATTCACTTCTTTTTTCAATTCAATCACGATGCGCAAACCAGTGCGATCACTTTCATCGCGGACTTCTGCAATCCCGTCGACTTTTTTATTTAAACGAATTTCATCAATTTTTTTGACCATCGTTGCCTTGTTGACTTCATAAGGAATTTCCGTCACAACAATCTGCTTCTTGCCACCTTTTAAAGTTTCAATTGCGGTTTTAGAACGCAAGATGACTTTCCCACGACCGTTTTCATAGGCTTTTTTGATTTCATTTTTTCCTTGTAAAATACCGCCTGTCGGGAAATCTGGTCCGGGAATAAATTCCATAATTTTTTCTAGCGAAGCGTTAGGATGATCCAATAAATAAATTGTGCCATCGATAACTTCTTCTAAGTTATGGGTTGGAATTTCAGTTGCATACCCCGCAGAAATCCCGGTGGACCCATTAACTAATAAATTGGGAAACTTAGCTGGTAAAACGGTCGGTTCTTTTTCGGTATCATCAAAATTCCAAACGAGATCCACGGTTTCCTTTTCGATATCTTTTAATAGTTCACCACTAACTTCTGACAGCCGAGCTTCCGTATAACGCATTGCCGCAGCTGGATCACCATCCATGCTACCATTATTCCCATGCATTTCAATTAAGACTTCTCGTAATTTCCAATCTTGACTCATCCGAACCATGGCTTCATAAATACTACTGTCACCATGAGGATGATAATTCCCCATGATATTTCCGACTGATTTGGCTGACTTACGAAACCCTTTATCAAACGTGTTGCCATCTTTAAACATCGCATACAAAATACGGCGTTGAACTGGTTTTAACCCATCTCGAATATCTGGTAACGCACGTTCTTGAATAATGTATTTCGAATACCGACCAAAACGATCGCCCATAACTTCTTCTAATGTTAGTTCTTGAATACTATGTTTGCGTTCCAAGCGATCGCCTCCTATTCGCTAAATAAATCAATTTCTTCAAAAATTTCTGGTTCATTCATACTTGGTTCTACTTCAACGCTCGTCGATTTGTCTTTGTCCAAAATACTGCCATCTTCTTCTAAAGAAAATTGGACATGACTTTCAATCCATTTACGCCGAGGCTCGACTTTATCGCCCATTAACGTTGTAACCCGACGTTCTGCTTGGGCAGCATCATCAATCCGCACCCGAATTAAAGTGCGTGTCTCAGGATCCATCGTCGTCTCCCAGAGTTGATCAGCATTCATCTCACCTAGCCCTTTATAGCGTTGCAATAAATAGCCTTTACCGATTTTTTGAATCGCAACTTCCAGTTCCTCATCTGTCCAAGCATACTCTAAAACTTGCTTTTTCCCGAGACCTTTCGACACCTTGTAGAGTGGTGGTAAGGCAATATAGACTTTCCCCGCTTCAATTAACGGTTTCATATAGCGATAAAAGAAAGTGAGTAATAAGACTTGAATATGGGCGCCATCAGTATCCGCATCGGTCATGATAATGATTTTGTCATAGTTACAATCATCAATACTAAATTCAGGTCCCACACCGGCACCAATCGTATAGATCATCGTATTAATTTCTTCATTTTTCAAAATATCTTGCATTTTCGCTTTTTCGGTATTAATTACTTTCCCTCGTAATGGTAAAATCGCTTGGAATTTCCGATCGCGACCTTGTTTCGCTGATCCGCCCGCTGAATCACCCTCAACTAGATACAATTCATTTTTCTTAGGATTTCTTGATTGCGCCGGGGTCAATTTCCCTGAAAGCAGTGACTCACCTTTTTTCCGCTTTTTACCATTGCGACTTTCTTCGCGGGCTTTACGGGCAGCTTCACGCGCTTCACGGGCCTTCACCGCTTTTCTAACCAACATCTGACTCATTTCACTATTTTCTAGCAAATAAAAGCCAAGTTGTTCACTAATCACACCATCGACTGCACCACGCGCAACCGGTGTTCCTAATTTTTCTTTGGTTTGCCCTTCAAACTGTAAGAGGTTTTCTGGAACCCGAATTGAAAGAACTGCTGCTAAACCTTCCCGAAAATCGCTACCTTCAAGATTTTTATCTTTTTCTTTTAACAAACCGACTTTGCGGGCATATTCATTGAACGCTTTAGTCATAGCCGCTTTCATTCCAGCTTCATGGGTACCACCATCTTTGGTACGTACATTATTAACAAAAGATAAGACATTTTCGGAATAGCCATCATTGTATTGAAATGCCACTTCGACTTCAATAGCTTCTTTTTCACCAGCAAAATAAACAATTGGTGATAACGTGTCTTTTTCTTCATTTAAATAAGCCACGAACTCCTTAATTCCTTCTTCATAATGAAAAACCTCTTCAATTGGCTCTTCTCGTAAATCAGTCAAAGAAATTTGAATTCCTTTTAATAGAAATGCTGATTCTCGTAAACGTTCAGCTAAGATTTCATAAGAAAATTTATTAGTTGAAAAAATCGCGTCATCCGGTAAGAAAGAAACAACGGTTCCGTTTTTCTTACTCGTTTTTCCAATTTTTTGGAGTGTCCCTTGTGGTTTACCACCATCGATGAACTCTTGACGATATTCTTGGCCTTCGCGATAAATGGTAACTGTCAACCACTTCGATAAGGCATTCACGACACTTGCGCCCACACCGTGTAACCCACCAGACGTTTTATAGCCACCTTGGCCAAATTTTCCGCCGGCATGAAGAACCGTAAAAATAACTTCGACGGTTGGAATACCTGACGCATGCATTCCAACAGGCATGCCCCGCCCGGTATCAGCCACAGTAATACTGTTATCTTGATTAATCCTGACATCGATTTGGTTGCCGTAACCCGATAACGCTTCATCCACTGCATTATCTACAATCTCATAAACTAAATGATGCAAGCCGCGGCTATCCGTCGAACCGATATACATTCCCGGACGTTTACGAACGGCTTCAAGACCTTCTAAGACTTGAATGGAAGCATCATTGTATTCATTGGTTTTTTTATTTGCCAAATCAAACGCTCCTTTAAAACTTATTACTTTTTTACACTGAGATTAATCATACTCTAAATACCCAATAAAAAAAAGGCTTGAACGATAAGTCAAGACAAAAATTAATTTCCTAACGGCGCTTTTTACATGCCCTTACGGTGAAATTAATTTTTATCCCCCTAACCAAACAACCCTTTTTGATGGCGCAACTTTTTAAAGCGCAAATTTTTCAAGCTCAATCTTAATACATTTATCCATCACAATTGCTTGACAATTAGCAGCTTGAAGGAGTTTCGCTGCTGCTTCACTTTCTAAACCAAGCTGTGCCCAAAATACTTTGGCATCGGTTTGAATAAATTCTGCTGCAACTTCTGGCAAAAATTCACTCCGGCGAAAAACATCCACAATGTCAATTGGTACAGTAATTTCAGTCAGTGACCCCACAACCTCGACCCCTAAAATCTGTTGTCCTTTTAACACTGGATTTACCGGAAAAATCTGATAACCTTTTTCTTTTAAATAGCGCGCAATCCGGTAACTTGTCCGCTCTGGTTTGTTACTTAAACCAACAATCGCAATATTTTTACTTTCCTTTAAATACTTTTGAATCATATGATCTGCTGGATTATTAAATGTCATTTTTTCGCCCTCTTTTCAGATTCATTTAGATATTTTCACTAAAGTTTCTAAACAGATTGTCCCACCATCTCTTTCATGCTAAAATTGCTTTAGCTTCTTAGAAAATGAGGTAAATTATGAAAATTATTGCACTTATGTTATTCGCCTATTTATTAGGTTCCATCCCTTCCGGAGTCTGGATTGGAAAACTTTTTTACCAAAAAGATATTCGTAAATTTGGTAGCGGCAATACTGGCACCACCAATACTTATCGCGTCTTAGGCGTTCGTGCTGGAACAACGGTTTTAGCCATGGATATCTTAAAAGGTGCCCTTGCCACTTTATTACCAACCCTGTTTCATGTTTCAGGTATGAACCCCTTATGGTTTGGCGTTTGTGCTATCCTCGGTCATACTTTCCCGATTTTTGCCGGCTTTAAAGGTGGCAAAGCTGTGGCAACAAGTGCTGGCATGCTTCTGGGCTTCAGTCCCTTGTTCTTTCTTTATTCTTCAGCTATTTTTGTAATTTGTCTGTTAATTACCAGTATGGTCAGCTTGACGAGTATGATTGGCGCCGTCTTAATCACCTTATCAACACTTGTTCTACCGTTCTTAGCCATCGGCATCTTACCCGAATTCAATTTACTTTTAACCTTGATTGCTTTAGGAGTGACGATTTTCATCTTTTTCCGTCACCGCGAAAACATTTCACGTATTAAAAATGGCACCGAAAGTCGTGTCCCATTTGGTTTAAACAGTAGCAAGAATACTCGTTAGCATCGAAAAACTTGGAACAAATAATTGTTCCAAGTTTTTTTAGGCTTAATTTTAGCAACCACAAACTTATTTAACGGTAATAGCGTATTTTGTTTGAAAAATTTCGCGACCAGCTAATTGTTGGATCCCTAATTTTTCAATCAGATTCCCACTGGCATCTTGCGTATCAGCAATCCCCGCCCAAGGTTCAATACAAACAAATGGCGCTTCTTTAGGATAAGGTGACCAAATCCCCACATAGGGTAAATTATTATATGATAAGCGAACGCTATGTTTTGATTTTTCACTACAAATCGCAATCGAATTTAATCCCTTAGTTTCATAAATCAACGCATCATTTTTAAATAATTGGTGATCTAAGGCAAAATTCGTATTGGTTTGACCTAACGTCCGCTGTTCTAAGTTAACGTACATCCCATCTAAAGGCAGTTTTAAGCGTGATTTTTTAGGCGAAAAGGATAAATAGTAGTCCTCAAAACTTAGACCTTCTTCTAAAGGAACATTGAAAGCCGGGTGTCCACCGATACTAAAGAACATTTCCTCATCACTTTCATTGCGCACTTGATACTTAACGACAATGCCATCCCCACCGAGTTCATAACTCAAAATCAATTCAAATTCAAAAGGATAATTGGCTCTTGTTTCAGCTGAACTGCGCAAAGAAAAACTAACCTTATCTTCACTCTGATCGACGACCGTAAAATCTAAGTCTCGAGCAAACCCATGGCGAGGCAAGCTGTAAGTTTTTCCTTGGTATTGGTAGTGGTTATCTTTTAGTGCCCCCACGATTGGAAACAGAATCGGTGCATGTTTGCCCCAATAGTTTGGGTCTCCCGACCAAATATATTCAATCCCTGTTTCTTTGCTCTTTAAGCTTTGTAATTCGGCTCCACGCTCAGCAATGGTGGCAATTAGTTGATTATTCTCAATAGTTACTGCCATTTGATCTCTCCTGACTAAAATTGATGTTTTTCTAATTCTTCTTTAAAGCGTGAATTTAAAACGCGTAAATAGGTCCCTTTCATGCCCAGTGAACGTGATTCAATAATCCCAGCCGACTCAAGTTTTCTTAAGGCATTCACGATAACTGAACGCGTAATTCCGATTTCATCGGCAATATTAGAGGCGGTTAAGCGGCCTTCATCACCGTCTAACGCATCAAAAATAGCACGTACTGATTTTAATTCACTAAACGAAAGCGTATTGATTGCCATTTGAACCGCCGTTGAACTCCGAATTTCTTGTTCAATATTTCGCGACTTTTGATATAAAAACTGCATCCCAACTACTGTCGCAGCGTACTCAGCTAAAACTAAATCTTCATCGGTAAACGATGCTAACATGCGCGATAAGATGATGGTTCCTAGTTTTTCACCCGCCCCAAAGATTGGCACGATAGTTGTTAAACCACTCGGGTATTGATCACGTAGCTCCACTGGAAACATCGTAATTTCACTACTTACAGGAACATTGGCTTCAGTTGTCTTTAAACGATCGACCGCATCCGTATAATTTTTAGGGAATCTTTTTTCAACAACCATGTTTTTGACACGATCATTATTTACATCGTATTTTTCGCGATAGCCTAATAAGACCCCTTCGCTATCGATGATATAACTATTACTTTCTAGAATGTCACCTAAGATCACGGCCATTTTGTCATATGGTAATTCCGCCGACATATCAAAGGTATTTTTTTGTTGCAATAATTCATTAATCCGGCGTGTCTTATTTAATAATGTAGTCATTTTCTTCCCCCTATAAAATAAAGCGACTTAAATCTTGATCTTTGACGATCGATGCCAACTTATCATCGACATAGCTTTCGGTAATGGTAATTTCAGCCATTTGCATATCCGAAGCTTCAAACAATAAATCTTCCAATAATTTTTCTAAAATCGTATGCAAGCGTCTTGCGCCGATATTATCCGTGTCTCGATTAACATCATAGGCAATCTGAGCTAAACGTTCAATGGCTTCTTGTGTAAAGACCACCTTCACTTGTTCCGTATCTAGTAAAGCGATATATTGTTTGACTAAAGCATTCTTAGGCTCAGTTAAAATCCGAACAAAATCAGCCGCGGTTAAATCATCTAATTCCACCCGAATCGGAAAACGACCTTGAAGTTCAGGGATTAAATCACTTGGTTTTGATAAATGAAAAGCACCGGAAGCAATAAATAAAATATGATCAGTCTGTAAAACGCCGTATTTCGTATTGACTTGTGATCCTTCAACGATTGGTAAGATATCTCGTTGCACGCCTTCTCTAGAGACATCGCCTGATTGTTGGGCTTTGGATGTAATCTTATCAATTTCATCGATAAAGATGATCCCGCTAGATTCCGCTAAACGTAACGCTTCGCTATGAATATCAGCTTCATTAACTAGATTGGCTGATTCTTCTTGAATTAGTAATTCACGTGCTTCTTTCACGTTGACTGTGCGTTCGATTTTCTTTTTGGGTTTCAAAGCTCCTAGAGTTTCATTTAAATCAAGCCCCATCTGCTCCAGACCATTATTCATCGCTGGCGCATTCGCTTTTGGTTCATCAACTTCAATCGTTACTTCACGCTCATCTAGCTGGCCTTTTTCTAATTGTTCAAAAATTGTTTGCCGATTTAATTTCATTTCTTCGGTCAATTCTTCTTTAGGTTCACTCGCTTGATTTTGTTGCATATTAAACATATTCATCATTTGTTCATAGGGATTATTTCCGGTTTGTTTTTGCTCTTTTTTCATTCCTGGAACTAAAACTTTGGCTAAGCGGCGGTTTGCTTTTTTAGCCGCACGAGCATAGACCCGACTATATTGTTCTTTTTGGACAATCTGAATAGCATTTTCAACCAAGTCACGAACCATTGATTCGACATCACGACCGACATAACCGACTTCAGTAAATTTAGTTGCTTCTAATTTAACAAAAGGTGCTTTGACAACCTTCGCTAACCGACGGGCAATTTCGGTTTTCCCGACTCCGGTTGGTCCAATCATCAAAATGTTTTTTGGTGTGACTTCTTGAATCATCTCTTCATCGAGTTGTAACCGACGATAGCGATTACGTAAAGCTACCGCGACTGATTTTTTGGCATCATTTTGTCCAATAATATATTTGTCTAATTCACTAACAATTTCTTTTGGTGTTTTGGTTAATTCACTCATTACTTTACTCCTCGCTCCATTTCTTCAACGATAATATTATGGTTCGTAAAGACACAAATATCCGCTGCAATCGTTAGGGCGTTTTGGGCAATTTCTTTGGCACTCAATGCTTCTTTATTAAACGTCTTCATCGCCCGTGCAGCAGCTAATGCATAATTCCCACCGGAACCAATCGCTAAAATCCCATCATCTGGTGCGATCACTTCGCCCGTTCCTGAAACTAAAAGCATTTCTTTTTTATTCATCACAATCAACATCGCTTCCAGTTTTTGCATCGCTTGTTGCGTGCGCCATTCTTGCGCTAATTCCACCGCCGCTCGCTGCAGATTGCCGTTATATTCATTTAATTTCCCTTCAAATTTCTCCTCTAAGGTAAAAGCATCCGCGACACTGCCGGCAAAGCCAACAACAACTTCGCCATTATAAATCCGGCGAACTTTTTTGGCAGTTCCTTTCATCACGATTTGTTCGCCCATCGTTACTTGACCATCACCAGCCATTGCAAATTGGCCGTTTACTTCGACAGCGCAAATTGTGGTTGAGTGAAATTGTGAGTTCATAATTTTTCCTCCTATTAATCCGCGGTATTATGCTCGCGGGTGAAATTGACGATAATTTTTTTGTAAACTTTCCTTGGTGACATGGGCATAAATCTGGGTAGTCGATAAATTGGCATGCCCGAGTAATTCTTGAACCGTTCGCATATCCGCCCCATTGTTTAATAGGTGAGTGGCAAAGGTATGTCGCAACATATGTGGATGAATCTTACTATCTAAGCTACTTTTTTTAATTAATTGGTTTAACACGTATTCAATGCCTGTTGGGGTTATTTGCTCACCGAGATGATTCACAAAGACGAACTCATGCTTTTTTTGCTTCATTAACGATTTTCGTCCGTGCGCTAAATATTCTTGCAAGGCTTGCGCGGCAAACGAGCCAAAAGGAACATAACGTTCTTTATTGCCTTTCCCGCGAATCAAAAGAACCGTGGCAAACCAGTCAATATCCCCCAAGGTTAAATTGGCGCACTCACTCACACGTAAGCCGGAACCATATAAGATTTCTAATAACGCTCGATTCCGTTGCGTCAATGGCTCAATTCCTTGCGTGCTCGCAAACAACGATTCCATCTCTTGGTCATAAAAAAAACGTGGTAATTTCCCCGGCTTTTTCTTTAAATGAACATAACTAAATGGGTTTTCAGTAATTACTGCTTGTTTTAGTAAAAATTGGTAAAATGAACGCAAACTGGCCATTTTACGACTGATACTATTCCGACTATAACCGTTTTCATTTAAATAGCTCAAGTAAACACGAACATCTCGATAATCAACGGCTAAATAATTCCCATCACCGGATTCGCTTAAAAAAGCAACAAACGCGACAAAGTCATCTTCATACGCTTGTTTGGTCTTTTCTGAATAGCCTCGCTCATAAATTAAATAACGATAGAATTCTTCCGACCAATTTTTAGCTTCCATTTTATCCCTCCGTTATTCGTTCGAACTAACTTTAGCATAGCTAATTCTAAAATACAATTAAATTATCAGAATTTAAACAATAGTAGCAAGTTTTCTTACAATTCGAACAATTATTGCATTTTTTTATCATTTCTACCAAAATGATGTTAGCAAGCAGTCACCTTCAATCGCTGTGTTAACTCATCGTTCACACCTTACTCCACACTTTTGATACACTTTGATTGTTTCAGAGCAGTCGGTAAAAAGACCTAGAACAATTTCGTCCTAGGCCCACCTTTTAAAATTCAGCTTTTTCTTTTGTTGTTTCGATTGCAAGTAAAGCACGATTCGCCAAAGCTTCGTAACGCGACTTTTTATCGCGAATCCGCTCAGGTAATTCTGGGAACAACCCAAAATTGGCATTCATTGGTTGGAAATGCTTGCCTTCTGCATGCGTAATATAATAAGCCATGCTACCAGTCGTACTTTCGCGAGGAAACGTTAGTGGCGTTTGCCCCTTAGCTAAACGGGCCGCATTTAAGCCGGCTAAAAGCCCACTAGCGGCACTTTCGACATATCCTTCAACACCTGTCATTTGACCAGCAAAAAATAAATCTGAACGTAACTTAGATTGATAGGTTGCCTCTAATAGTTCGGGGGAATTCATAAAGCTATTACGATGCATCACACCATAACGGACAAATTCAGCATTTTCTAGTCCAGGAATCATTTGAAAGACGCGCTTTTGCTCGCCCCATTTCAAATGCGTTTGGAAGCCTACAATATTATAAAGAGACGCCGCGGCATTATCTTGACGCAATTGAATTACTGCATAAGGGCGTTTGCCCGTTTTCGGGTCTTCTAGTCCCACAGGCTTCATCGGACCAAACAACATCGTCTTTGGACCACGCGAAGCCATGACTTCAATCGGCATACATCCTTCAAAATATTTCTCTTTTTCAAATTCTTTTAACGGCACAACTTCAGCCGTTGTTAACGCCTCACGAAACGCATAGAATTCTTCTTCATTCATCGGGCAATTGAGATACGCGGCCTCGCCTTTGTCATAACGTGATTTCAAATAAACTTTGTCCATATCGATTGTCGACTTATCGATAATCGGTGCAGCTGCATCATAAAAATAAAAACCATCTGAACCATTAAAGTCTTTAATCGCTTGCGCTAAAGGTGCTGAAGTCAACGGTCCTGTTGCCACCACAGTAATTCCGTCTGGGATGGTGGTGATTTCTTCTTCAATCACTGTTACTAACGGATGCTCTTTCACTCGTTTGGTCACCAAAGCTGAAAAATCATCTCGGTCAACAGCTAGTGCGCCACCAGCTGGCACAGCAGTATCATCTGCTGAATTGATAATCACAGAATTTAAGCGACGCATCTCTTCTTTTAAAACCCCAACCGCATTGGTTAAGTTATTCCCACGTAATGAATTGGAACAAACCAATTCAGCAAAATTATTGGAATGATGTGCTTCCGTTGATTTTTTAGGACGCATCTCATATAAATTCACCGCTACTCCCGCTTGAGCAATTTGCCAAGCAGCTTCACTACCGGCCAGTCCTGCACCGACAACATTTACTACAGTCATATTTTTCTCCTCTAAGAAAGAGCTACCTCTAAGCAACTCTTTCTGCTTACTTATTTTTGGACAGCTTCTTCATAATCGCCATTACTACAAACGACTTGTTTGCCGCCTTTCACTTTTTTCTCAACTAAATATTGCTCGCATTTCGGACAATTCCGTCCGACTGGTTTATCCCAAGAAGTAAAATCACATTCTGGATACCGCGAACACCCATAAAACAAGCGATTCTTCTTCGACTTACGTTCAATGACTTCGCCTTCATGACAAACTGGACACTTCACGCCAATTTCTTTCACAATCGGTTTGGTATTCCGACAATCAGGGAAATTACTACAAGCATAAAACTTACCAAAACGACCTAATTTAATGACCATTGGATGACCACATAATTCACAATCAAATCCCGCCGGCTCATCTTTAATTTGAACCTTTTCAATTTGCTCTTCAGCAACCAAAAGTTCTTTTTCAAACGGTCGATAGAACCGATCCACCACTTCAATCCAGTTTTCTTGACCAGCCTCAACGGCATCTAAGTCGCTTTCCATTGCGGTTGTGAAGTTAACATCGATAATATTCGTGAAGTACTCTTCAACCAACGTATTGACAATTTCCCCAAGTTCCGTTGGTTCAAAACGTTTTTGTTGCAACTTCACATAATATCGGCGTTGAATCGTTTCTAAGGTTGGTGCATAAGTCGATGGTCGGCCCACGCCTTTTTCTTCTAAGGTCCGAATCAAGGTTGCCTCACTAAAGCGGGCTGGTGGTTGCGTGAAGTGTTGTTTAGGTTCGATTTGAAGCGATTGAACCACATCGCCCACCATTAACTCAGGCAAAATATTTTCCTTTTCTTCTTTGCCGTCATCACGCCCTTCAACATAGACTTGCATAAAGCCTTTAAATTTCACCTTTGATCCATTGGCGATAAAAATCACCCCGTTTTGTTCAAGGGTCACTTTCATCGTGTCCAAAATCGCCGGTGTCATTTGGCTAGCCACTAACCGCGACCAGATTAAGGTATATAACTTCAATTGATCTTTATCGAGATACTGCTTCATGACTTCCGGTGTTCTTAATGTACTCGTTGGGCGAATCGCCTCATGGGCATCTTGTGCACCTTTAACATTTTTCAGTTGCTTTGTCCCATGCGCCGAAAATTCTGAACCGTATGTTTCTTCGATAAATTGAGCAGTTTCAGCTTTAGCTGTATCAGAAATTCGTTTCGAATCGGTTCGCATATACGTAATCAAGCCGACCGTCCCTTGTTTTCCTAAGGCAATCCCTTCATAGAGCTGTTGTGCCACCATCATCGTTTTTCTGGTTCTGAAATTCAACTTACGTGCAGCCTCTTGTTGTAAACTACTCGTGGTAAATGGTGCCGCTGGATTTCGCTTGCGCTCTTTTTTCTCAACTTTAGTTACTTGATAGTCTTTTCCTTCTAAGCGACTCAGTACTTCTTTAATACTCTCGGCATTTGGTAATTTTTTCTTTTTACCATCGACACCCCAAAAATTAGCCTTAAATCTTTTCTTTTCTTTTTGAAAATTGCCATCAATCGACCAATATTCTTCTGGCACAAAGCTTCGAATTTCTTTTTCACGATCAATGACCATCTTCAAAGCAATTGACTGAACACGGCCAGCACTCAACCCTTTTTTGACCTTGCGCCACAAAATCGGACTAATTGAATAACCAATTAAACGGTCTAAAAAGCGTCTCGCTTGTTGCGCATCAACTAGATCCACATCAATACTTCGTGGCTCTTTAAAGGCGGCCTTAACTGCATCCTTAGTAATCTCATTAAAGACCACCCGATTTTTATCATTTAAATCCAAGCCTAAAATATATGCTAAATGCCAAGCAATCGCTTCACCCTCTCGGTCCGGGTCACTTGCGAGGAACACTTTTTGGGCTTTTTTGGCTGCACTGCGAAGCCCTTTAATGACTTCACCTTTGCCACGAATCGAGATATAGTGTGGTTCGTAATTATTTTCAACATCGATTCCCATTTTACTTTTCGGTAAATCACGAACGTGGCCGACACTGGCAACCACTTTATAGTTCCGACCAAGATACTTTTCAATTGTTTTTGCTTTCGCAGGTGATTCGACAATCACTAAATATTTATATGCCATAAAATTCATGGCTCCCTTCCCTGATTATTTATTACAGGTCTTTAATTTACAAATCGTAGCTAATCATAGCGATTAAGAAAGCGTTTGTCAAGAAAGGGAGAAAATTTTTCTACTATTAATAAGAAAAAATTTGCCTTTATTATTTTTTGGTTGCACCAATTCGCCAAGTTTTGACTGGCAATTCTTCAAGAATATCTTGGAAAGAAAGGACACATTTCGCACCATCTTGAATTAGTCGTAAACACCCCATTGAACTAGGTTTTAAAATTTCACCAGGAATCGCAAATACTTCCCGACCGTTTTCTAATGCTAATTTGGCTGTAATCAGTGAGCCACTTTTTTCTTTGGCTTCAATCACACACAATCCTTCACAAAGACCAGCAATGATCCGATTACGTAAGGGAAAATTATAACGATAAACCTTTGAACCATATGGAAACTCACTAATTATTAAATGATTTTGTTTCATTTCTTGATAAAGCGCTAAGACTTCTTTGGGGTAACAACGTTCTATCCCCGTTCCTAAGACCCCAATCGTCTTCCCGTGTGCTTGAATCGCCATTTGATGACTAAAACTATCAACCCCGCGTGCTAAACCACTCAAAACCACATAGTTGTTTTTTACCATTTCTGGAACTAATTTTTGCACGACTTGCACTCCGTAACTAGTCATCGCTCTTGCGCCGACCACTCCAAGCAAATGTTGATCTAACAAGGAAATATCTCCTTCGTAAAATAAAAATAATGGCGGATCGGCGATTTCTTTTAATAAGCGTGGATAATTCGCATCAAAATAAGTCAAATAGTTCTGCTGCGAAAGTAATCGTTTGAGTTTTTCACAGGTTAAATCAGCCCATATCTGTTCTAATGGGCGTTCATACTTTGGATGACCAAGTATTTGGGTCATCTCAGCAATGGTCAAGGTAAAACGCTCTTCTTTTAGTGCAAAATTGATAATTCGCCATTTATTACGAATACCTAGCCAATCACTATACATTAGTCTAGCTAACAAGATTAATTTTTCATCCAAAAAAATCCCCACTTTCACCTAGAATCTAACACTCTAGTACGTAAAAGTGAGGCAAAAAAAGTGAATTTCTTATAAATAATTTTTGACCGGAGCAAAGGTTTTCCGATGAATCGGCGTAATCCCATGTGTTGCAAGGCCGGTCAGATGTTCTTTCGTCCCGTAACCGGCATTGTTTTTAAAACCATAATGCGGATAAAGTTCATGGTAGTCACTCATCATTTGATCTCTGATTTCTTTAGCGACAATACTTGCAGCCGCAATTGAAATGGACCGTGCATCCCCTTTAATTATCTTGGTTTGTTCAACTGCTAACTCCAAATTCATTGCATCGATTAATAAATGTTCTGGTTGAATAGCTAAATTCGTAACGGCGATAGTCATCGCTTGTTTACTGGCTTGATAAATATTGATACGATCAATTTCCGTTTGGTCAACCACACCAATCCCAATCGCTACTGCTTGCTGCTGAATTTCTTTCAGTAACGTTTGGCGCTTAGCTGCTGAAAGTTGTTTTGAGTCGTTCAACCCTAGTATTTGGCAATCAGATGGCAAGATTACGGCTGCTGCCACCACCGGTCCTGCTAATGGGCCACGTCCCACTTCATCAAGTCCCGCAATCAGCTGAACATTCTTTTGCCAAAGTGCTTGTTCAAACTGTGACATTACTAAGTATTTTTCTTTTAAAGCCTGCGTTTTTTGTTGCTTATTCTCCCACTGAACAATTAATTTTTGGACCCCTTTACGCGAATCTTGGCGCAGTTGCACAAAGTAAGGATCGCTTGAATCAGTGATGAGCGCTAAACGTTCTTTAATTGCGAGGATTGATTCATTACTCATTTAACATCTCACTCATTTCTTCATAACGATCAAGCGTATAGCGCCCCAGTTTCCCTTGACGAATATCAAAGACAACTAACTCGCTACCACGATCATAATCGTCACGATAACCTTTTTTAGCAGTAATTTTCATTAGTAAATCAGGTGCTAAGAGTTCTTCCATTGTGGGTGTTAATTGATAACGCTCAGCGACTTTGCCTGGATAATAGCGCGCAAAGAAATCTAAACCAAAAATTGCCATATCATCCAAATGAATGAGTTGATCTTTAATCGCGCCCGTCAAAGCTAATTTTTTACCAATTTCAGGATCTTCAAATTTCGGCCATAAAATCCCTGGAGTATCTAATAATTCTAAGTCACTTCCAGAACGTAACCATTGTTGGCCTTTGGTAACGCCCGGTTTATTCCCTGTTTGGGCGATTTTTTTCCCTACCAAACGATTCATTAACGTGGACTTGCCGACATTGGGAATCCCAATCACCATAGCCCGAATCGCTCTTGGTTGAATGCCTCGTGATTTATCGCGGGCAATTTTTTCTTGCAAGACTTCTTTGGCTGTGCCGACGATGCCTTTAACTCCTTGATTTCCCTGGGCATTAATCGCCATAGCAATTAATCCTTGTTGTTCAAAATACCGTTGCCAAAGCTGTGTTTGTTGCGGATCAGCTAAATCAGCTTTATTTAACAAAACCAAGCGCGGTTTTTGTTGAACGATTTGATCCATTAAGGGATTTCGAGACGATAATGGTAGCCGCGCATCGACTAGTTCAAAGACAATATCGACATATCTAAGTTTTTCGCTTACTTCCCGTTTGGCTTTTGCCATATGGCCAGGAAACCATTGAATTGTTGCCATAATAATTAACTTCCTTTCAGTAGCACTACATCTTGAAGGTCTACATTTGGTATCTACTTCGCATCTTTTGAATTGTACCACATTTTAAGCGGCTTGCTTAAAATAAAAAACCAAAGCCCTCAATCTCTTAGCAAGATGCTGACTTTGGCAAATTAATCTCGAATCAGTTGCATATGGCGAAATGGATAATAAACGAATTGCGCTTTCCCAATGATTTCCTCACTACTAATAGCGCCAAATGATCGACTATCCTTAGAAACGCGCCGGTTGTCACCCAAAACAAAATATTGATCTGCACCAAGATGTGTTTCTCCCGTTAAATCTTGGAAAGTGAAATCATTTGTATATGAAACTTTTGCGTGATCGTCATGGCGGTTGTGATCCAAGAAATCTTCCTCAATTGGCTCACCATTGACATAAAGTTGATCTGCTTTATAGGCAATCGTCTCTCCTGGAAGGCCAATCACGCGCTTGATATACGTCGTTCCATTATCTAAGCGGAAAACCACGACATCAAAACGGTCAATTCTCGTTATTTTTTCCATTAAAATCATATCGCCTTGCTCTAAGGTCGCTTCCATTGAATTCCCCTCAACTGGAACTGGAATGAATAAAAAGCCACGGATTAAAAAGGCGATCCCTAAAGCTAAAATAAAATATTTAAGCACTAACCAAAAGGTCTCACGGCTGAATTTGTGTTTTCGCATCTTCACTAAGGTCCCTCGCATTCTTTCTTCCAACAGCCATTAAAAAAATCCCTTCTCCTTACGAGTCTGAGCACCGATTTTTTACTAAGCAGTCGATTACTGATTATTGTCAAGATACTGTTCCCAAAGTCGATCAAAAATATCCATGGAAGGCAAATAGTCGACAGATAGTTCCAAATAATTGGCGACTTCTTCGTAACTTTCTGATTGTTTGGGAAAAGCAATGTCTTCACTTGCTGACAAGGCAAAAACTTGTTCTGCATCTTGATGATTTGGACCTTTTAACGTCATTAAATAATGATAAAAACTTCTACTCACTGACTTCCCCCCAATATTGCGCAATAAATGCCTTACGTCGGGCATGATTTTTCGCAAAATTCGCTGGATTTTTTTGATAATACACTTGATGATATACCTCAGCAACATAAAAAGGTTCTGCCGGTTCAATCGTGGTCACAATCGGTTGGGTAAAGCGTTGACTTTCCCTCAAGGCTGCCTTACTTGCTTGGGCAATCGTTTGTTGTTCTTTTGTAAAGTAATAAATTACAGGCCGATAGTTATCGCCGCGATCTTCAAATTGGCCAAACGCATCCGTCGGGTCTGTTTGTTGCCAATAAATTTCGACTAATTCTTTAAATGAAATCACTTGGGGGTCAAAAATAATTTCAACCGCTTCGGTATGCCCAGTTTCGTGATTCTTCACCTGCTCATAGGTTGGGTTAGGGACATGCCCACCTGTATATCCTGAAATCACTGAATGAATTCCTGGCATTTGATCAAACGGCTGCACCATACACCAAAAACACCCGCCAGCAAAAATCGCTCGTTCCATTTCCATAGTAACACCTCTTCTTATTCTTTGAGTAAGTATAACGAAATTAACGAGTAGCGTCTAGTCCATTTAGTTGATCTGCTAGCTCGTTTTCAGAAGTTGATTGAAATAAAAAAGCGATAGTTATGCACGTCCCACCTAACTACCGCTTCACTATTAATAATAGAGGATGGCAAAAGCATTTTTTCCAGTATGTGTCGCAATTACCGGCGTTGTTTGTAACACCCAAATCTCTTTTTCAGGAAAAAGTGCTTGCAACTCGTTTTTAAAGCTAGTCGCTATTTCTAAGCCATCTGCATGCGAAATACCAATTTGATGAATTTCAGGGTGTTGTTGCAACTCTACTTTTAAAGTTTGAAACCAATTAGTAAAAGTTTTCATCCCGCGACCTTTTACAATTGGTAGCAATTCCGTATTTTTTAGCTCCATCACCACACGCATATTTAAGAGGTTCGACAAAACACCTTTAGCGCGACTAATTCGCCCACCTTTAACTAAATTATCTAACGTTGAAACACCGATGAAGAGTTTTGTTTGTTCACGAATTTTTTTAATTTCAGTTAAAATGGTGGCTAGCTCTTCATTGGCTAGCGCTAATTGGGCAGCCTTAATGACTTGAAAACTTAACCCTTGATCGGTGACATCGCTATCAATCACGGTCACTTGACTTTTAGATAACTGGCTAGCTTGGCGAGCGGCTTCCACCGTTCCACTCAAAGCCTGGGTCATATGAATTGATAAAATCTGACTCCCATCACGGCCTAATTCATCATACAATTCAACAAATTGACCAATTGGTGGTTGACTCGTTTTAGGCAACTCTTTGGCTTGGGCCATCAATTCCATAAACGCAGCTCCACTTAATTGGTCATCATCGGCATACAAAATACCATCAATCATGACCGTTAAGGGTACCACATGGATATCTAATTGCTGTAAGAGTTCTTTGGGCATCGTTGCTGAAGAATCCGTTACAATTTTAATTTTTGTCATTATCGCCACACTCACTTTCACAATCAACCGCATTCATGTTAGAATGCCTTTAGTACTTTATCTAAAGTATAACAAAGAAGAAAAGCATTTTCATCTTACATGACCAACCAAGGAGGCGCTTTCATGGAAAAAGCAAATGTTTCAAAGGATTATTTAATCCTCATTGAAGTGTTAAATGCTGTGACCCACGGTTTTGCTTGTGCCTTTAGCATTGCAGGCTTAGTCGTTTTGTTGGTTCATGGCGCTCACTTACATTCTGCATTACACGTTGTTTCTTATGCGATCTATGGCTCAACCATGGTTTTACTTTTTTTAACCTCAACCTTGTTCCATAGTTTAATATTTACACGCGCCAAAAAAGTCTTTCAAGTTTTTGATCATGCCACCATTTATTTATTGATTGCCGGTAGTTACACGCCCTTTTGTTTATTAAGTATTCAAGGTGTTCTTGGGTGGACTTTATTTGTCCTCATTTGGCTTTGTGGTATCGGTGGTATCATCTATAAATCCCTAACGCTTCATAAAAAAGCAACCGTCTCAAAAATTTCGACCATTTTGTATATCATAATGGGGTGGATCTGTCTGTTTGCCGCGCAACCATTAAGTCAGGCTTTAGGTAGCGGTGGAACACTCCTTTTAGTTGCTGGTGGCTGTTCTTATACGATTGGTGCGATTTTTTATAGCTTTCAAAAGTTACACTTTATGCATGTTGTCTGGCATCTCTTTGTCATGCTAGGAGCGGGATTTATTTATTTTTCTGTTTTATTTTATACTTAACGTCGAACTAAATAAAATCTATAATATTTGATTCACTTATAATTAGGGCGCTGAAACGTGCTAGATTACACAAATTTTAACACAAGCTATTGTCGCTGATATCATGATCCCCCAGATTGTGAAGGTATAAGTTGTAATTTACATTTAATACAACTTATACCTTCACACACTTTTGACTAGAATATCCACTTCTCATTAAGTAGCATACTATTTAACAACATTAATTGTTCGGGAATTGAATTTCTGGAAACATCCGGATGCGAAGTAATATGCTCATCTTTCTTGTTAATTATGTTTACGTTCTCACCCACAATTTTAGAAATGTACTTGTAGTTAAATACCACATTCTCGGAACCAATAATATATTTTTTATTCGAACTTCCATTTCTTAAATTCTGATTTATATCCTCACTAATGTCAACTTTCCTTAACTGCTTAAGAAAATGACTATCTTTTTCATTATATTCCTCTAAGCTTATTATTGGATCCACAGCTAAACACTTCATATCCAGTTTAGAACCATAATATAAGGCGCCTGTTCCACCTTTAGAAGCGCCATATAACACAATATCTTGGTCTTGAACCCCTAATTCTTTTTTCACTTGATAGATTGACTCAATAATATCTTGTTCCATTGTTTGGTTATTAGTCGTATTGATAAAATGTGATCCATGGGAAACATTTAAATCCATGATTCGCATAGTATAGACATTTTTCACTAAACTTCTTTCAATACCATCAAAAAATTTCGGAAACATTCTATTGGTCATTAAATGATGGTCATACAATTCCGCAGTTGGCATACAAGGGAAGATGACAATTAATTTTTTTGCTGGCAGGCTATTATTTTCCTTCCTTCCCACCGGAGCATCTAATGTATAAAAAACATCTCCTACTTGATGTAAGTCTGTCCGTTTCCATAGTTCATATACATACTTCCGTTTATACATTTTAGAAATTCCATCTTTATGAAAATAAAGAATGTAATCGTTTTCGAGCAAACGCTTATAAAGCTGATACGCTTCACTATTTTTTCTTGAAAGTTCAATAATGTTCTTTTCTGAATTCAAGATTATTTCAATACATTTAGTATTTAGCAGTTCGAACTTGTCCTGTAAATAAATTCTTTGAATTGATTTTTCATTCTCTAGCACAATATTTTTCTCTTGTGTATGTGTAGTATGAATTAATTCATTTAAAATGCGATTGTAGAATTTCCTTTCATAATTCAGATAACCTATACCTGCACTATGTGACTGATCTAATCGATAATCCTCTTTTGTCAGATCAATTACTTCAACATTAAAGTTAGTAATAACATACTGATCTAGCTTTTCCCACGTCTGATTCAGCTCTTCAACATTATAATTGATTTCATTATTTATTTTTTTATATTCTTTTAGTGTGCTACCATCTGTAAAAACGTCTGAAAATTTCGTTCTTAACAGCACAACTTTACACGTTGGTGCTTTTTGCTTTAAAAAAGCGAAAAATTTGATAATAGCGGACTTCCATAAATCAAAATACTCACTAAATTTTTCATTAATATCTAAAAACTCTAACTTATTTGTATACTCTGGCTCTAAAAAAACAGGATTATTAGATACGTAATTCCCCTCGCTTATTTTTACCAAACCTAACATTATCTCTGATGATAAGTCCATTACTAAATATTTCGGTTGACCTTTTTTTATCTTTTCCAAAAAACTTTTATTAAATTCATTAAACATTAATTTTTGAACGTCGTTTGACTTCTTTAGATACGCTTCATCGACTTCCAATCGACTCTTTTCAGACATTAAGCTAGTGATGCTTATTTGATTTTGATGGGCAACAATATCAAAAAACAACTCAGAATGCGGATTAAACTCTGAACTAAAGCATTCTTTGATTACACTAGACCCCATCGTCACAATCTTAACTTTCACTAAATCCCCCCATTTTTACACATAAACTATTGATAATTTCGTCGGTATGTTTCAAATGATAATTTCGTCGGTATGTTTCAAATGTATGAGGGTACTGATTCTTTTCATCAAGAGCCCCTTGTCTACTCTCCACACACACCCAGTTTTTCCAATCAACTTTCGGAAAATAAGCATCCCCAGAGAACTGCGCATGGATGACGGTCCGCAAAATTTGATAACAACTAGGCAAAAATTGCTGATAGATATTCGCTCCGCCAGTAATAAAAACATCAGTTGAGCACGTATTTGCAAACGCTAAAACATCTGCTACGCTATGCATGATAATCACATTTTCGGCTTGATAATTTTGATCGCTTGTTAAAACAATCGTTTGCCGATGCGGGAGGGCACGTTTATTCATCCCTTCAAATGTTTTTCTCCCCATGACAATCGTTTGATTCATAGTTTGCTTTTTAAAGAATTGTAAATCATTGGGTAGATGCCATGGCAAGCGATTTTCTTTCCCAATCAATCCTTGCTCGTCTTGAGCCCAAATTGCTATTAACATACTTTCACCTTACACCGCAATTGGCGCCTTTATTGTTGGATGTGGATCATAGCCTTCGATTTTAATATCCTCCACTTCAAAATCAAAAATTGAAGTTTTCTCAGGGTTTAACCATAAATTAGGAAACGGACGTGGCTCTCTTTTTAATTGTTCTTGCATCTGCTGTAGATGATTGTTATATAGATGGGCGTCCCCTAAAGTGTGAACAAATTCACCTACTAACAAGCCTGTTTCTTGAGCAATCAAATGGGTTAACAATGCATAGCTAGCAATATTAAATGGCACACCTAAAAAGACATCTGCGCTTCGTTGGTAGAGTTGACAACTCAATTTACCATCATTAACGTAAAATTGAAACATCGTATGACAAGGAGGCAACGCCATGGTCGGCACGTCTTCAGGATTCCATGCGGATACGATTAAACGTCTCGAATCGGGATTGGTTTTAATCATTTCAATGACATCTGCAATTTGATCGATAAAGCCACCATTTTTGGTTTCCCAATGTCGCCATTGATAACCATAAATCTGACCTAAGTCGCCATGCTTTTGGGCAAAGGGTTCATCTTCTAATATTTGTTGGCAAAACGCTCCTAATTCTTGCTGGTAACTAGCATTAAACGTCGCATCAATTAAACAACGTCTTCCAAAATCCGTCATGTCAGGACCAGTATAGTCACTGGATTTCACATAACGTTCAAACGCCCACTCATCCCAAATATGATTATTATTTTGTAGTAAATAACGAATATTGGTATCACCTTTTAAAAACCACAATAACTCACTTTTGATTAAGCCAAACGGGACTCGTTTGGTGGTTAGTAAAGGAAACCCTTGGGCTAAATCAAAACGCATTTGATAGCCAAATAGACTCTGGGTGCCTGTCCCCGTCCGATCCCCTTTTGAATGACCTTCTTCAATTAACTTCCGTCCTAAATCTAGATACGCATTTTCCATTAGCTCCTCCTTAGTCTACTAGCTCGCTTAAATACTCCCAGCGCACCATTTTTTGTTCTAGCGTTTCTTCCAACGTCACTATGGTCGCTTGTAATTCTTGCAACGTTGTAAAATCGGCTCCTTGATGATTCATACTTTCCGTTACTTCGGTTAGTTTTTCTTCCAAATTAGCAATCTCTTCCTCAATTGTTGCCCATTCTTTTTTCTCCATGTAACTTAATTTTCGCTTCTTTTCAACAGGCTTTGGTGGCAGCTCTTTCACTTTTTCAACTATTTTCGATTTCTGAGGGGTGAGCAAATAATCCATGATTGAGCCAAAATAAGTTTCGATTTGACCATTGCCAGTAAAAATCAATAATTTTTCCGCAACTTTATCTAAGAAATATCGATCATGAGAAACTGTAATGACGGCTCCTGGAAAACTTGCTAAATAATCTTCTAAAATTGTCAGCGTTGCGATATCTAAATCATTGGTCGGTTCATCAAGTAATAGCACATTAGGCTGACCAATCAATAGTTTCAAAAGAAAAAGTCGTCTCTTCTCGCCGCCAGATAATTTGCCAATTTTCGTTCCATGCATAAATCGTGGAAACAAAAAGCGTTCCAATAATTCAGCAACACTGATTTGTGTACCATCTGTGCGTTGGACTTGTTCAGCCACTTCTTGCAAGTAGGCAATCATTCGTTGCTCTGGGTTTAACACTTCGTTTTGCTGAGTATAATAGGCTAAACGCACCGTTTCACCAATAGTTACCACCCCTGAATCAAGTGCTGTTTTTTGGGCAATAATATTTAAGAGGGTCGATTTTCCTGCCCCATTTTCACCGGTGATCCCAATACGGTCATTGGCTTGGATTAATAAATCAAACTGTTGCAACAGAACCTGCTCTTCAATTTGATAGTTGGCTTGTTTTAATTCAATGACTTTCTTGCCTAAACGTTTGGTCGCAAGATCGATTTCAATTTGCTCATTCGCTACTACTTGATGAAGATTTTCTTTTAAATCTTCAAAACGATGAATACGCGCTTGTTGTTTCGTTGTTCGCGCTTTAGCACCCGCTCGCATCCAAGCTAATTCTTGCTTATATAATTGCTTACGTTTTTGTTCTTGTTCACTTTCAATCCGATCACGCTCAGCTTTTTCGAGGACGTAACTCTCGTAATTCCCTTGATATTCAATCACTTGACCGTTTGCTAATTCAAAAATTCGATTGGTGACGCGATCAAGGAAATACCGGTCATGGGTCACCATCAATAGCGATCCTCGATATTGCTTTAAGTACGTTTCTAACCAAGTAATCGCTGCATAATCCAGATGATTGGTCGGCTCGTCCAATAAGAGCAAATCAGGTTCATCAATCAAGACTTGAGCTAAAGCAACACGTTTTCGTTGCCCGCCCGAAAGCTCCTTAATCTTTTGATGCAAATCAGTAATTCCTAATTTTTGTAAAATAATTTTGGCATTTGTATCAGTATTCCAGGCATCTTGCTCGTTCATCGCTTCTTCAGCTCGCGTATAGGCTTGTTGAATTTTTGGGTTTTGATTGTCCAATGACAATTGATACAGCGCTTCTTCATAACGTAATACGACTTTCACTAATGGACTCTCCCCTTGAAACACCGCTTGTAGTACAGTTGCTTCTAAAGAAAAATCATCGGTTTGGCTTAATAAACCAATTCGATAGTCACTTGGATAAAACAAAGCTTGATGATCACCATCATTTGAGTCCCTACCAGCTAAAATCGAAAGCAAACTCGTTTTCCCCGTCCCGTTAATCCCAATTAATCCAATCCGATCACGTTCGTGGATTAAAAAAGAAATTTGATCAAATAAGGTTTTTTCTCCATAAGTTTTTGTTAGTTTTTCAACCTTTAACTCTTTCACCGAATCCCTCCGTATAATTTCTTTTGTCATTGTATCATAGATTACTTCTTGCTTGAAAAATAAACGAACAATTTCAATAATTATGGACCCGTACTGAAATCGTTGCTTGCTTTTCTTAATTATTTTGCCGTTTTTGTTGCTGTTTTCAATAAAAATGAGCCCCACGAACCAGTTTCACCTAATTGACTCATCGCATATGACTCTAATAGGTTGACTTCTTTTCGATATTCATTTGCCGCAAATGTCGTTATCTTTTCAGCTACTTCATACTCATCGATGATTTTTCGTTGTAAATAATATCCTCTCAGCATCTTCTGAATATAGGTCCGGTCACTCTGAATAATCATCAGCTCAATTAAGTGACGTTTTTTAAAACGATACTTTAAGTTTTGCCGTTCTTGAATAAATAAATCCACAAGCTCAGTTGTATAGATATCACGTAGATAATCCAGACTTTGTAAAATCACCTTCGTATTCCGATCAAATACCCGATAAACTTGACTAACCTCATTCGGTGTTAGTTTAAATGTCGGTGTTTTTTGACGTCGTTGCCAAAACATTTTCGGATGTAGCACCATCCGGACGACGCGACGCACAACTAAAAACCAAAGTCCTAACACCCCTAATAACTGACGTGTAATTGATTGTTGAAAATTTTGTAAATACTTAGAATAGATCCGATACCCATTTTCACTGACTTCGCGCCGACGAAAACGCTCATCCAAACCAACTTGTTCAATTGATAAAATTAACCCTTGAAGCTCTTGCACTTCTTGTTGTTGCGTTTTCGTCAAAGAGGCAATTTGACATTCGCGAATCCGTTGTTGATAACGATTAATCACTGCATAAAGTGCAACTTGTTCTTTCTCAATTAGACCGTCTTCTAATACATCTTGATTGAGATTCGCCACAACTTCTTCTAAAATCAAAATCAACTGTGAATCAACGACTCCTGGTTGCTCTTCTTGCGCCAGTAGCGGGAGTGCAATGACACCGACAATGAGCGTCACCAGAATCACTCCTGCCGTAATGAACAAGAGCAATTCACGCTCTTCAAAAAATAGGCCCTGCACGTACTCGGGTAAAATGAAAATAGTCGCTAAACTCAAAGTTCCTCGAACACCACCAAAAGTCAAAAGGAGGAGTTCCCGTTTTTTCTGCCTACCTTGACGGTGGTATTTAATTCGATAGATCATCACTAAAAAAAGCCCGCGAACGAAAAATAAAAGCAATGAAATCAATAAAATAACACCAATCACATGTAAATTGACATAATTTGAACTTTGCCAAACGGGCGAAAAAACTTGCGAAATTTGAATACCTAAAATAATAAAAACTAATGCATTTAAGGTAAAAACAATCGTCTGCCATGTTTTTTCCGATAAGTTAGCCAACTCGGCTTCAAAAAGCGTCACCTTACTTCGTTGCCAAGTTTGAACCATTCCCGCAACAACCGCTGCAATGATTCCTGAAACACCCAAGAGATCAGCCACTAAATACGCAACAAACGGCAGTAAAAGTTCAATCAACATATAAGCTGTAACATCTTGAGCCGATGCTCGTTCGATTAAGTGAAATATTTTTTGTTTTAACCACACAACTCCCCAGCCAACGATAAAACCACCTATCGTCGAAATAATTAGCGTCAAACTGGCTTGAACTGCCGAAAATTGACCTAAGAGTAAACTGGCGATTGCAAATTGAAAAGCTGTCACCCCGGCTGCATCATTTAATAAACCTTCACCATCTAAAATATGCAAGGCTTTTTCTGACAGTTGGTATTTACCAGCTAACGATCTAACGGCAACCACATCGGTCGGTCCTAAGGCTGCGCCAAATGCAAAACATGCCGCTAAGGGAATAATTGGGAGTAACCAATGAAGAGTCAGCCCGACAGTCCCAATCGTTAATAAGACACCGCCAAATGCTAACGACAGAACAATACCAAAATGTTTCAAAATTCCCGGAATATCCGCATACTGGCCTTCTCTAAAAAGCAAGGGTGCAATAATCATCACTAAAAATAAATCGGGATCAAAAGTGATTGTTTGTCCGACACTGCTAATTCCTAAAATAACGCCTAAAAAAATCTGCACAAAAACACTCGGAATTGCCGGAACCATTTTGCTAAAGATGCTTGAAAACGTGATGGCAATCGTCACAATAATAATCAACTCAACAAACTCCATAAGCTACCCCCGATTCTTTTGATTGACTGTTAAAAGTTGTAAAAAAGTCTCCTTTCTTTCCAACAACTTGCGCTCGACTGCCCTTAATTCAATGGTATTTTCTTCAATTTCAAGTTGCGCACGTCGCGCTTCGAGTAATAAACAGCTATGTTTGATTTTCTCTAACTTTGCAAAGGAACGTGGCTTTTCTTCCTTGAGCCAGCTTAATAATTCTTGCCGTTTTTCAATTGTTAAATCCGCATAGGTTAGCTGTAATTGCAATTTTTGCTCTTCAAATTCTTCTGACATTTCATTCTCCTACCAATCCCTGAAAATTTAGATAAACGAAAGAGACTTGATAAAAATCAAATCTCTTTCGAAGCTTTTATTTTAAATACATATCGTAATAAGCATTCATGATTTCTTCAGCAATTTTACGATTGACATGATCATCATCATTGGTTAATTGAGGCAACATAATCGAGATGGCAATATCCGCATCATCTGATGGTCCATAGGCCACCAAGTTACTGTTAACGACATCGACTTCTTTACCATCATCGTAAATTACCGTTTCCGCCGTCCCGGTTTTGGCAGAAATGTCCATTTTAGCATCGGCTAATGATTTCCCGGTTGTCCATGGATCGGAACCGTGAACAACATCGTAAAAACCATCTTGGATTATTTTTAGATTAGCGTCTGAAATATCAACGGTATTTAAAACTTCTGGTTCAATCGTTTCAATTTCTTCACCTAAATTCCCTTCATCATCGTTGTCATAAATCCCTTCAACTAGATGAGCACTCATTCGTTTGCCATCATTAGCAATTGTCGACACATATTGTGCCAATTGCAAAGGTGTATACGTATCAAACTGACCAAATGCTAAATCGAGGATTTTCCCTCCGCCACCATCTACCGGAATATCTTCCACTGGTGTTGAAATCCCCGTCGACTCAACTGGTAAGTCAATGCCAGTTTCAACCCCCATCCCATATTCGGCAAACGCGGAACGCAACTCATTAAACGCTTGTTCTTGGTCGCTGACATAAGGCATCGCTACCCCTTGGCTATATTCCATTCCTAATAAACGGAAGGCAATCTTCATCATGTACGAGTTAGATGAGATTTCTAACGCTTTTTGAGCTGAAATACTCCGATTATTATTACCTGTTGGATTAAAAATGGATGCTTTAGTCGGTGTTCCCGCCACTTTAATCGGCTCATCATACAAGACTTCATTCCCAGTGATTGCACCGTTTTGCCAACCTGCAGTCAATGTTCCCGCTTTGACCACCGACCCTGGAACAAAGGCTGAGTTGACTGTTCCTAGAGCATTTTGAACAATTTCTTTGGATTTTTCTTCATGACTATAACCTGTCATCGCCAAAATCCCCCCCGTTTTGGGATCCATCGCAACCACATAAACCCCCGGTGAATATTTGGCTTGACCGCTATCAATCAGCGTTTGATAATTTGACTTAACAATATTTTCGACCTTTTTTTGAAACTCCGAATCAATGGTTAATTTCAAATTTTCCCCTTTTGAGCCTTCTTTAATTTGGGTCTGGCTCTCGACGTTGCCATCGGTATCTAAGGTTACTTCATACTCCGCTTTCTTGCCCTGCAAGACATCCTCGTATTCTTTTTCTAAATAACTGGTCCCTACACGATCATTACTTGCGTAGCCTTTTTCTAAGTATTCTTCGGCTTCGTCAGCTGGTAATCCCGCTTGTTCTGTCGAAATAGTTCCCATAATACTCTTTAAAGACCCCGTAGCGACATAGTTTCGTGTCCAGTCCGTCCCAGTCGAGATTCCTGGTAGCTCAGAAGAGTTTTCAGCAACCACGGCTAACTCTTCTTCGGTGACATCTTCATTTTTTACGTAGACCGTATTCATTGCTTGCGCACCATTCAGTCGTTTAAAAATCGTCGCCACTTTCAACTCTTCTTCATCAAAGTTGATTTCATCGGCAGTTACTTTTTCGACAATTTTACTGTATTGCTCACCGGAATCTAACTCCTCTTCTTTGGCTGACAGACGTTTGGTAGCCGTTTCTAGATGGTCTTCATCAGCCAACCAATAATCTTTTTTGTCTCGTTCGGTTAAGTTTTCATCAACCGGCATGTCGATTAATTGATTGAGCTTCTGAGCTAAAATCAAAAGATCGTTTGCCGTCATGGTCGTTCCTCGTGTAAAGGTGATTGCTTGATTCGCTTCATTGGTCACCAACGCATTTCCGGAAGCATCATAAATCATCCCACGCGGTGCCCCTTCTGTCACAGTCAAAACAGAACTGGCATTTAATTCATCGGCAATCTCTTCTTTAGCCACAATCTGCAAATAACCTAAACGGACAATCAAGGAAACAAATAACATAAAAATCACAAAGAACAACAGATTCAAGCGAAAAGGAATATGCGATTTTTTGCTTGTTTTAGCGGTCTTATTCTTTGAACTTCCTTGAAAAAAGTTTTTTCGTTTGTTGCCATTAGATGTTTTCTTTGGTTTATTCATACTTCAAATCCTTCCAACAATCATTGGTACTCGTTTTATTTTACCAAAAAAAAGACAGCTACGCTCAAAAAAGCGGTCTTCTTAAAAAAATTTAAGATGCTAAATATCACCAACCATATGTTTCACACATTTCAACCCCGCTCTCGTCAAACTGGGAAAGAAACAGCTATCTATTCAACTTCTCTCCTCATTTTCATTAACTCTTCTTGCGTGAAACACAGATACATCAAGGTTTTTCTATATCGAAAATGTGGAAAACAATACTTGAAACTAAATTTATGCTAAAAATTATTTTACTTTTTTCTTTGCTACAAAAAAACTAGGACATAATCTGCCCTAGTTCTTTCTTTAATAGCCCCCAGTATTTGTGTAATACTCTGTATACTCATTATCGGTATAGCCATTGTCCACGGTATTCGTATCTGAATACCCATTATCAATATAGCCATTGTCCACGATATTCGTGTCTGAATACCCATTATCAGTATAGCCATTGTCCACGGTATTCGTATCTGAATACCCGTTATCAGTATAGCCATTGTCCACGGTATTCGTATCTGAATACCCGTTGTCGGTATAGCCATTGTCCACGGTATTCGTATCTGAATACCCGTTGTCGGTATAGCCATTAACAACTGCCGCCGCGTCTGAATAACTCGAAGTTTCGTCCTCAGATAAACTAGTTTGGCTTTCTTCACTGGACGTTGCATCATCATATAATTGACCATATGCAAAATTCTCAGTTGATTGCAATGTTTCATCCGTCGGTAAATCAAGTTGTGTTTTCAACGTGTTTTGAACTTTTAATAATTCGTTAACCCCTAATATTTGATACGAGATACCATTAACCATCGATGATTGGCCTTCTAACTGGACTTGTTTCACATTGCTCAATGCTGGAATATAATTCTCACCAATATCTAACATATCGTCCCATTCCAAATCCGTCCGTGAATTTTTTTCAACTGCCGCTAAAATTTTCTTATAATTGCTGACACTATCGAAACTCATCACTTTTTCAATAATTTTCGTAATAACCTCTCGTTGACGACGTTGGCGACCAACATTGCCTTCAGGATCATCTTTACGCATGCGAGCATACGCTAAGCCAGTCTCACCATCTAAAGTAATCTTCCCTTTAGGAACATGAACACCTTCTAACGTGAAATCAATTTTATTATTGACCTTAATTCCCCCAACTGCATCAATCAAATCACTCAATCCTTGCATATTGATTGTGACATAATGATCTAACGGAATATCTAATAGGTTTTCGACTGTATCCATCGCCATTTCAACCCCGCCATAAGCATACGCCGCGTTTAATTTATCCGCACTGCCATAGCCAGGGATTTGTGTGAAGATATCTCTTTCCAAGCTAACAATAGTCGATTGTTCCTTCTTAGGATTGACGGTCACGACCATCATACTATCCGACCGCCCCTGTTCTGTCCGTCCAAGTGCACCAGTATCAATTCCCATTAAAAGAATGGAGAACGGATCGCGGTCTTCAATGCTGACACTTTCCGTGCGTTTGTCTGAATCACGATCAACTTTTTCCACCATTTTGTTAAATGATTGATTTGTATCATAAAAAACTTTCATTCCATAAGCTGTAACTCCTAAAACCATGAGTGTTACAATTCCCAATATACCAATAATAACTTTTTGATATCCCCGCATTTTACACCTCGAACTCCTAAACTCGATTAATAATGTTCAAATTTTCTCATAATTTTATCAGCTAAGCAATCTAATATTGCAAATATTACAAAAACGTAAATTTATTGCAATATTTGCAATAAGGATAGGTAATAAGTAAAAAAAATGGACTGTCAAATGACAATCCATTTTTTTAAATATAATCGACAAAGCGAGCTCTAAACTTCATATGCAAATGACTACCTAGAATTAATAAAGTCAACGTGATGCACCAAAAAATCAAGTTATAAGTTGGTTTTTCCCAAAACCACTGCCGACTTAAGAACGTATCACGGAAGCCTTCAATGATAAAATAAAACGGGTTCAGATGCATAATTTTTACTAAAACATCGGGCATATTACGATTGTTAATATCCCAAATCGGTCCTGAAATATAAAAAAGTAATCGTAAAATCGATTGTAAAAAGATATGGTAATCACGTACCAAGACCGTAATCGTAGCATTTAAAACACCAAAGGCAAATAAAAAGGCAAACATACAAAAGAAGTAATAAAAATATTGTAACCAATACAATGTTGGTAACGTCCCGGTTGTTAATAACCAGATAACGACAATTCCTAGCATTGGAAAATAAGAAGATAAGTTACTGACGATATTAATTGTTGGTAACACACTCACAGGAAACTTCATCTTAGCAACCATCCCGACTTGGCGATGGATACTATTTGACGCACCTAAAACTGAACTATTCATATAAAACCAAACAGTGATCCCAATTAACATCCAAACAATAAATGGCACACCATCAATTTGACTGCTACCGTTAACACCAATCCCAAAGACTAAATAGTAAATCCCAACTTGGATAGCGGGATTTAAAATTTGCCAAGCAAGTCCTAGGTAATGACTTTGATATGTCGCCTTGTCTTCATAGCGGGACATGCGAAAAATCATGCCCAGATGTTGAAATTGTTCTTTAATAATTGCTGCAATTTCTTTCACAAAACTCTTCCTTTACTTACGCACCATGTGCTTTTCTATTCCAGTTCATTCGCCTATTGGAAAAGGCGTTGAACCAATTCAATCGGGTGTTGCAGCGACCATGTTAGCGACTTGTCACTAAAAGAAACGACCACTAAAAAGGCTAAGCTGATCAAAGTTGCAGCTAACAATGTTTTGGTGAGTCCGGTCATTTTCTCGCCTAATGGCGTTCGTTTCAAATTAGTGGCAATTTTATCAGCCGGCAAATTTTGTTGCACCAAGAATTCATTTTCTTGGCATTCATCTGCTAACTGTTCGAGCGTAAATTCTTTTTGCTCTTGTTTCTTCTGATCTTGATAGTTTTTTTGTTCTTTTTTGGGTTGTTTTTTAAACCAAGCGATGAATTTCTTATATTCACTCATTACTTCATTCGTTGGACCAAACATTCGTAAATCGCCATAATGCATCCAAATCGTTTTATCACAAAGCTTTTCAACTTGGCCTAAAGAGTGACTGACAAAGAAAATTGTTTTCCCTTGAGCTTTAAACTCCATAATTTTATCAACACATTTTTGATAAAAGGTTTCATCTCCAACTGATAAGGCCTCATCAATAATCAAGATATCCGGGTTATTATGAACGGCAATGGCAAATCCTAACCGTGACTTCATCCCGCTTGAATAACTTTTTACCGGTTGATTAACAAAATCACCTAAATCAGCAAAAGCGACAATTTCTGCCATTTTCTCATCGATTTCTTTATTGGTCATACCAGACATCAAACCTTTTAGGCGAATATTTTCAACCCCGGTTAATTGTTGCTTCAAGCCCGCGCCAATCGCAATGATTGAGGTATCGCCATTAACTTCCATCGTACCAGAAGTGGCGGGAATAATCCCGCTAATCACATTAGACAGCGTCGATTTTCCTGAGCCATTAATCCCGATAATTCCCACAGACTCTCCTGCGCGGACTTCAAAATTAACACCTTTTAATGCCCAAAACCGCGGAACGTTCCGATGGTAAAATTTAAATAAAGCTTTGACTTTATCAGCTTTTTTCTTATATAGATCATACTCTTTGGTTACGAGAGTACTTCTCACTTTAACTTCATTGTTTTCCAAATCATTCATCCTTCACATGATTTCTATTATTTAGAGAAACTCATTTTACATGATACCATATTTTTACCGTTCGTAAACTATAGGTTTATGAACTCCTAGTTAAATCTTCAACAATTATCGGCTTTAACAAAAAAATAAGCGAACAATTTCAACAACTGATGGAGCTAGTTGTTGAAATCGTTCGCTTATTTTCGCTAAGGTAAATGAAATAGTTTTATTCGATCATCGATTTAAACGAATACATTCTATTAATTTCTTTAACCTTCATAGGCGCTAATTATTATTTATTTTAATTTTAAATCTTTTTTGATTTGGGTGGTTGAAATTTCTGGTGTTCGTGGCAAATAGATAACCTCAGCATCCGTTTCAGTTTCGATAAAATCAAACTTACCAGCCCAATCGTCGCCCATCACAAATTTATCAATATGATATAAAGTGACATCTTTCGTTTTTTGATCCCATGCTTCTTCTGGAATCACTAAGTCAACGTAACGGATGGCTTCTAATAACTGCTTACGTTTTTCATAAGAAAAATAACATTTTTTTTGTTTCTCATTCCAGTTAAACTCATCCGTTGATAATGCAACCACTAGATAATCGCCTTGTTCTTTTGCTCTTCTTAATAAATTAATATGTCCATAGTGTAACAAATCAAACGTGCCATAAGTAATTACTCTTTTCATAAACATTGCCTCTTTCATTCAAATGATAAACCAACGATAGCAAAAAAGCGCCCAATTAGCAATAAAAAAACTGAGAGTCGCCTCCCAGTCTGCTTGAATTAGACTTTTGTGACTTCAGCTGCTTGTGGTCCGCGTGCTCCTTCAACAATCGTGAATTCGACTTCTTGACCTTCTTCTAGTGATTTAAATCCATCACCTTGAATCGCTGAAAAATGAACAAATAAATCTTCGCCCCCATCAGTTGTAATGAAGCCGAAACCTTTTTCATTGTTAAACCATTTCACTTTACCATGTTCCATCTGTTTGCTTGCCCCCATATCATGTAATTAATTGCAACGAATACTCGTCGCAATCATTATACCTGAAGCTAAAAATGCTAGCAACCAAAAAGAGACCCGGTATCACACCGAACCTCTTGAGGAGTACCATTATTTAGCGTAATGTTCGTTAACCTTTTCCCAATTAACGAGATTCCAAAACGCATCGATATAATCTGGACGAACATTTTTGTATTTTAAATAATACGCATGTTCCCAAACATCTAAACCTAACAATGGTCGTTGCCCCGCCATTAGTGGTGAGTCTTGGTTAGCAGTGGACGTCACCGCTAATGTACCATTGTCTAGCACGAGCCATGCCCACCCTGAACCAAAACGACTCGTTGCGGCTGTTTTGAATTGCGCCTTTAATTCAGCAAAGCTACCAAACGTCGCATCAATCGCTTCTTTAATTGCACCCGTTGGTTCACCGACAGCATTCGGTGCTAAGATTTCCCAGAAGAAGCTGTGGTTTACATGACCGCCACCATTGTTTTGAACAGCTGTTTTGATATCAGCTGGCAGACTTGCTAAATCAGCGATTAATTCTTCGGCGCTTTTCGTAGCTAACTCTGGATATTTTTCAAGTGCTGCATTTAAATTGGTCACATACGTATTGTGATGTTTGTCATGATGCAAGTGCATCGTTTCAACATCGATGTATGGTTCCAAAGCATCATAAGCATATGGTAAATCTGGTAAATGATAAGTCATAAGAAAATCCCCCTCAATTGTAATCTTTACAATTAAACACTATCAGAGTTGACTCTTTACAGCAAAAAATATGCCTAGTACTAGGAATTAGACTGATTAAAAATAAATAGTTTACTAAAAAGATAATTGGCCAAGACGACAGCGATTTGGGTAATTAATTTCGCAACTAGGTCATTGGTCTGGATTAACGAAATCAAGATATACATCATCCCCATATCTAAGAATAATGATAAAATTCGATAAAACATGAAGCGTAAAAACTCCGTTACTAACTCCAATGAGTGGGTCGTTTTTGATTGAAAGACCCACAATTTATTAGTCACAAACGCGAATAAAACCGCTGCCACCCAAGAAATCACATTCGCAACTAGGTAATTTTGCTCAAGTAAATCCTTACAAAAAAAATAAACCATAAAATTGACAACAGTCGTTAATCCCCCAAAGAATAGATAAATGAACAGTGTCCATAATTTTCGTTTTTCTAACTCATTTTTAAATAAAAAATATACTTTCATAAATACTCCTTTGACTTTAATCTATATATCATACTATACACCATTGTTTAGAAAAAACTATTGTTTTATTGGCTTGTTAATCATTACGTACTTCGTTACAATAGGAGAATATACTAACTCGTAAAGGAGCGTTCCATGTTACTAAAAGAATTTAAATACTCACTAACTAATTTTAAAGAACTAATCAACGCGCCGAAAATCCCGTTTTATAAAATCATCGGCTATTTGTTTTTCTTAAGCGCCATTTTAGCAATCCCAGTCACCTTACAAATGAGTCAGATTTTTAATGATATCAAAGCCGATGGCCAAAAAATTGCTGAGAAACTCCCTGATTTCACTATTGAAGACGGCCAAATGCAAAACGTTGATGAAGATGAAGGCTTTATTTACCAAACGGATTCCATTATCTTCACTTTTGATCCTGCTGGCAAACGCAATGCCCAAGATATTCAAAGTGATATGCTCGGTAATTTCTTAAGTATCGGTTTACTGGAAGACCGGCTTGTCATTAATTTTGCCAATACCGAAGTTTCATCGAGTCTTTTTGGCGACAATGAAATTGAAATTAGTTATGACGAAGAATTTATGCAAAATTTAAGTGGTGCTCACATTCATGAATATCTAGATAATTCATCGATTCCTTGGTTTATCTATCTCATCGCTTACTTGGTAGCTGTTTATCCAACCATGATTAGCTTGGCCTTTGGTTTATTGTTTGCCACCTTAGCCGCGTCGTTTTATTCCAAAGCCAAACAATTTAATTTTACTTATTTTGAAACCCTCAAAATCATGAGTTTGGCTGCGACCCTTCCAGTTCTACTAGCAACGCTAATCGAGTTATTTATCCCTCATTTTGCAACCGAAAGTTTTATCTTCCTTGCGAGTGTCTTTATTTTTGCCCAAGTAATCAAAGTCAACTCACCAAAATTGAGTAAATAAAAAAGGCTCCTACAAATCTGTAGGAGCCTCTTTGATTGTTTTTTCTGTCTCTTTAATAATATAAACCGGACGTTTTTTAGTTTCTAAGAAAATCTTGCCAATATACTTGCCGATAATTCCTAAACACAACAATTGAATCCCGCCAACGAAAAGAACGATTGAAACGAGTGACGGCCACCCATCTGTCGGATCACCAAACAATAAAGCCCGAACGATGATGAAGCCCATTGCGATTACCGATCCGATACATGAAAGAGCCCCCACAATTGACGCGATATTTAATGGTGCATCGGAGAAATTGATAATTCCATCAAGCGAGTATTTAAAGAGGCTCCAAAACGACCACGAAGTCTCACCGGCTACTCGTTCACGATTCTCAAATGAGAGATATTCCGTTTCAAAGCCCACCCAACTAAACAGACCTTTAGAGAAACGATTGACTTCACTTAATTCCAAAATCGCATCCACCATTTGACGAGTCATCAAGCGAAAGTCTCTGGCACCATCCACCATTTCAGTATCCCCAATTCGATTGATTAACCGATAAAAGCCTTTCGCAAAGAAGCTACGAATGGGTGGTTCTCCCTCACGGTCTTGCCGTCTCGTACCAACGCAATCCAGATTCTTACGCTCCAACAATTGAATCATTTCAGGTAATAATTCCGGCGGATCTTGAAGATCAGCATCCATCACCGTCACCAAATCACCTTTGGCATGTTGCAGACCTGCATAGAGGGCGGCTTCTTTACCAAAGTTTCTTGAAAAAGAGAGATAGCGAACTTTTTCTGGATATTTGGCATGCATTGTTTTCAAAACTGCTAAAGTTTGATCTTTTGATCCATCGTTCACTAGAATATACTCTATTTTTTGGTTAATCCTTTGACTAATCACTTCCACCGTTTCTAAAAAAAGGGGAATACTTTCTTCTTCATTATAACATGGCACAACAATCGATAACATTTGCTCCTCCAATACCAACTACACTTTTTTAGTTAACTTTTAGTGGCAATAAACGCATAACTCGGCTCAAACAATTGCTCATCATAATCAACAAATAAATCATAGCCTTTGAAAAACCATTCATCTGTCTCTTCAATAAAGAAAGTTAATTCAGCAATTATTTCTTGAGCTAAAACATTTTCTGGTGTGTCGACCGTCATTCCAATCGAAAATCCATCATGGACTTGGGTTTTACCATAAATTTTCCCAAAGAAACGAATCCCCTGATCCTTAGTTAACTCAATTTCTGCCTTAAACCAATTAACTGCACTTTCACTGACTGTGATATTCATTGCATCACCTTCTATTCACTCATTTTTTCATCTAAAACTTCGACATCTTTGGTGACACCGATGACCAATAAATTGTCATTTTTTTGAACAATTTCATCGGCACTTGGTGAAACGACAACTTTCCCATTGACCCGTCTGATCCCCGCAACGGTTAAGCCATAGTTTTGTCTAAAATTTAATTCTAATAACGTCTTATTAAAAAACTTACTATTAGACACACGAATTTCAGCCAAAGAGTATTCATCTGATAATTCAATATAATCTAAGATATTTTTAGAAAACAGGTGATGAGCAATCCGCACACCCATATCACGTTCTGGATGAACGACTTGATCGGCGCCAATGCGTTCAAGGACACGCGCATGGTATTCATTCTGTGCTTTGGCTAAGACATTAGGGACCCCTAATTCCTTCACCATCAAGGTCACTAAGATACTGGCCTGAATATCTTCACCAATGGCAACAATCACATGATCAAAATTACGGATGCCTAATGAACGCAACGTCATTTCATCTTGGGCGTTTCCGACGACGGCATGGGTAGCGATATTCATAAATTCGTTAACGCGATCTTCATTATAATCAATAGCTAATACTTCTTGCCCGGCTTCAATCAATGTGCGACAAATACTGCCTCCAAATCTTCCTAAACCAATAATTGCATAATTTTGTTTCATCTTTTTTCTCCCGTATCCAAAATGTAATTTGCTCTATTATAACAAAGAACTTCCTTGTTTTACCACAAGGAAGACCATTTTATTTCACTAAGCCATGTTTATACGCATAAATGGCCGCTTGCGTCCGGTCATCAACCTCTAGTTTGGCCAAAATATTAGAAACATGAGTTTTAACGGTTTTCAATGTGATAAATAATTCATCGGCAATTTCTTGATTACTCATTCCTTGGGCAATCAATAAAATAATTTCATGTTCCCGATTTGTCAGTTCCTCATGCAGACTAGCTGAACGGCGTAAATCTTGATCTAAGATTTTAGAACTGACTTCAGGCTCTAAAACCCGTTCCCCGCGTTTGGTTGCTCGAATTGCTTCAGCGATTTCAGCAGCGGTTGAAGTTTTTAACAAATACCCCGCGGCCCCGGCTTCAATCGCTGGATAGACTTTTTCATCATCGATAAAACTAGTGACGATAATGACCTTGGCTTCGGGCCAATCATTTAAAATTAACTTAGTTGCTTCAATCCCATCCATCTCTTCCATCACCAAATCCATTAAAATAACATCAGGTTTTAACACTAACGCTTGTTCATAGCCTAAACGACCATTTTCAGCTTCTCCGATAACCTCGATATCCTCTTGAATTGATAAATAGGAAGATACCCCTAAGCGAACCATTTCATGATCATCTACTAATAACACACTAATCACTGACTTTCCTCCTCTACCAAGGGAATTTTAATCTCAATGCTCGTTCCTTGATTTTTAAAGCTAATAATTTTGATTGTTCCACCAACTCCTTGAACTCGTTCGCGGATGTTTAACAAGCCGTAACTGCCGGTCTTTTGATTATTGGGATCAAACCCGACACCGTCATCAATGACGCGTAATAAAATACTTTGGTTGACTTGATGTAAATAGACTTCTAATTCTTCCGCCTTGGCATGACGTAACGTATTTGATAATAGTTCTTGAATCACTCGAAATAGCTGATCTTCAATCGCTGGTGCCATCGTCAATTCTTCCACGTCCCATTTCAACGCTATTTTGATTTTGGTTTGCAATTCCATTAATAATTGTTCGATGCCTTTTTTTAGAGTTTTCCCCTCTAAATTAACAGGGCGCAAATGGAGTAACAGCGCCCGCATTTCTGATTGAGAAGCATTAATAATCTCGGTCACCAGTGCCAGTTGCTTACGTTGCGCGGCAGGTGCGTCTTGTTTAATCGCTTGCTCGTTTAGCGCTGACATCATCATCATGGCCGCAAATAATTGTTGCGAAACCGAATCATGTAACTCACGCGCCAAACGATGCCGTTCAATTTCTAAGATTTCTTCTTTGGTTTCTCCAGAATGAAGTTGTGGCCGATTCGTTGCTAATTGCAATTCGGCCGATAAATTTTTTAGCTGTTCCGCGATTTTACCGATTTCTTGATCAATATCTTGCAAATAATGATTCTCAGTTGCATGAGGAATGGCTTTTATGAGCACCTCATTATCAAAATTTCCATTTGCCACCAAACGTAATTTTTCTTCAATACTCCCATACAAACTCCGTCTGGCTAAGGAAATGAGGATATACGCTACTACGCCAATCGCTAATGAAATGACCAAAATATAGATGATGATTGGCAAGTAAAAAATTTGTGTCTGAAATGCGGTTGCCCACCACTGCGAACGACCACTTGCGTAAAAAAAAGAAAAGAGTAGTAACACCATCGTTAAAAAGGACGTGATGCCGATATAGACCGCAGCCATCTCCTTTGAAATTTTCGCTATCATACACGAATCACCTCAATATCTCCTAATAGATTATTGGTGATTAATTTAATCCGGCGATTTGCTTGATCATAGTCGCTACTATAAATTTTCAAGGTTTCATTTTTTAAGCGAGTCCGTTCTTCTTCAAAGAGGACCTCTCCGTACAAGGTGGTATGTTGGACCATGACTCCCACACCTGCTGGGACTAAAACCCGAGTCCGGCCGATTCCTTTTCGAATCATGATAATATTATCTGTTTTAGGTAATAAGGTATTGCCTAAATCAATAATGGTATCGCCAGCTAAGACATTCAGATTGATATCATCCCATTCGTAGACTTGCGTCCCAATTCGCTGGTTACCTAGCCATTGATTCTTCTTTTTTGCTTGGTTATGGGGAGTTGGTGCCTCTGTTTCAACAATCTGCATCTCTTTTTTACGCCACATCACCAATTGACTAAAATCAATCCCCGCAATTTCAATTCCTTTTAAACTAACAAAAATAATCGCAAAAATTAACATCACCCATAAAGCTGGACTATTTAACAAGCTGATAAAGACTGAAACGCTCCCGAGGATTAATTGAAAATTGGTAATATTTCCTTTGGGATTTCGTTTAACAGCAAAAAATAAATTAATTAAGCCAAAGAGCAAGAGAATTACTAATGGCGGATTACTCACGATTTGCCAAGCTGCTAACACCAATAACAATGCCTCGACCATTAGAAAAAAACGCCATGGTCCACTCATTTTATCACCTTCACTTCTTTTTCTTTATCATAAATGATAATCGGTAAATTTTCTTCCGTCTAGAGTATGAAAAAAGGAAGAATTCTCAGCAAGAACTCTTCCTAATATCACAGCTATTTTTAAGCGACCTGAGTAATCTTCACTTTCATTTCGCCACCAGGAGTTGTAATCACAACAACATCGTCCACTTTTTTACCAATCAAAGCTTGAGCAATCGGTGAATCATTTGAAATTTTACCTGAAAACGGATCAGCTTCAGCACTTCCCACAATGGTATAAGACTCTTCATCTTCATCAGGTAATTCCACAAAAGTTACGGTTTTACCAATTGAGACTTCATCTGAATCAATGCCTTCATTATCAATGATTTGCGCAAAACGAATCATTGTTTCGATTGTTGTGATGCGACCTTCGACAAAGGCTTGCTCGTCTTTTGCTGACTCATATTCTGAGTTCTCTGAGAGATCACCAAAACTACGTGCAATCTTAATTCGTTCGATAATTTCGCCGCGTTTGACGGTTTTTAATTCTTCTAATTCTTGTTCTAATTTTTCTTTTCCTTCAATTGTCATTGGATAAACTTTATCTGCCATAATTATGTACTCCTTTATTTCTGATATAATCTGTCTTCATTTAGTCGAAAAAAGTAATCTTTTGTGAAGAGTCCACAAAAGATTACCATGGTTTTTTACAAATGTAAATACTTACAAGTTATTGTTGTGTATTTATTTATTATTCACATACTTCTCAACTAACTCTAAATGTTCTTCATAAGTTTCTGCATAATAAACATTTCCGGTATCGATGTCCGCTACAAAATAGTAATAATTGTTTGGCGTCGGGTTTAAAACAGCTTTAATTGACTGCTCACTTGGACTATCAAATGGTCCTGGTCCATAACCAGTATTCGTATACAAGTTATAAGGCGAATCAACTTCGGTATCTTTCAATGTCACAAACTCTTTATGCTCACCTAAAGCATATAGAATCGAGATATCTGATTGAATCGGCATACCAACATTGACTCGGTTAACAAAGACTTGAGCGATTTTCTTACGATCGGCTTCAGTCACCCCTTCTTTTTCAACTAATGAGGCTAGTGTCAGAACTTCTTGGACCGTCATTCCTTGCGCTGCAATCTCTTCATAGTAAGGTGACAATACTGCATCCGTTTTAGCTACCATTTGCGTCACAACATCTTCTAACGTGCTTGTTTTATAGTAATCATATGTCGCTGGGAACAAGTACCCTTCTAGACGATATTTCACATCCTCCGCTTCAGCGACACTATCTAATAAATCAGGATATTGCTCATGCAACTGATCGAAAAAGTCATCGTCATTCATTAAAGCGATAAATTCCTTCTTCTTAATCGTTGTATTTTCCGCAATTGTATCGCCAATTTTATCAATATCATAGCCTTCAGGAATCGTTAACTTAACATCTGAACCTAACGTTCCTTCACCACCATTTTGTAAGTTCTTACCAATTTTTGCTAGGGTCATATCCGGTGAAAATTCATAAGTTCCTGCTTGAAATCCGGTTAGATTATTAAACTTAGTGTAATAGTTGAAAACCATCCCACTTTTAATTACATGCTCTTCTTCTAAAATTTCACCAATCATTTTATTAGAAGACCCACTCGGAATTTCAACCGTCACTTTTGCAGAATCTGATTTATCTAATGGTTTCAAACTCGAAGAGATAAAATGGACGACCGAAAAGGCTAAAATTCCACCAATAAATAATAAAATGACTACTAAAACTGTTACAATTTTACTGACGATTCGATCCTCTTTTTGCCGTTCACTTTTTCGTTTATTCACTTCTCTATCTTCCTTGCTTTGTCGTTTAGCTGTGGGCGCTACAGGCAAATTATTTTTAGCACTTTCAGTTGTTTTTTTCGGCTCTTGCTTGGGCTTGACTGTTTCTTTTTTTACAGGCGCTTTTTTAGTAATCGAGGCCTTTTCTTTAGGCGGATTACTTGGCTGCTTATTTTCTGATACCTTTGCTTTTGGTTTGTTTTTTTCAACCGGTTTAGTTACTGCTTTTTTATTCGGGGTAGTTGGCTCAGGTTGGGTATTTTTTTTGATATAAATTGATTTTGGCTCACTCTGAGAATTCGACTGTTGCTCATCTTTTTGTTGCTGAGC
>JBKEDL010000006.1:0-36768 GCA_047975385.1 Enterococcus sp.
GTACCTTCAGAAGGTGCAGAAGATATTACTCTGTCAAATAATGATAAGATTAATTTTAATTTAGAAGGTATGTAAAATATATAAATAAACTATCAATAAGGTTCTTTGTCAATAAGGACTGATGAGTTCGATTAACTAAAAGTCAGAATGGAATATAAAAATTCTATTCTGACTTTTTTTGTTATTTAATCTTGATTAAATTATTAATTAAGAAGATTTTTATTTTAATGTTCTCAAATAATTTAAAGCCATAAGAAATGCGTTTCAAGGTCTTGATATGGGTGTTCTTTGCTTCAATTTTTCCATAGAAAAGCATACACTAAGATAAATTAGGGGGAAATATGAGGAGTGAGTAAGTCAATCCCCCCCACTTAATCGCTGAGGCGATTTGAAGTGGAGGCTTGTAAAAGCCTATATTGACTAGACTTAGGGCTTTCGTTATGCGAGAAGGTCCTCCGTTGTTTGAGTCATTACACCCGTGGGTGTCGGATGTAGCTATCCTTTTCCTAGCCTACGGCTCTGTAGCGAGTGATTAAAAGTTCTTTGAGGTAGGAACAATGTTGCTCGCACGACAAGCTCTTACAACATTGTCGAAGGCAATCTTACAAGAGTAGCCTGAACAGGACGCACTACTAGTCCCTGTTAGAACTACAAAATTTAGTTATAGGAGGACTACGTGAGGGTCTTTGTACTGAATCATTTTGGAAAACCACTGATGCCCACAAGACCTCGTAACGCACGAGTCCTTTTAAGAGAGAACCTGGCAAGAGTGGTAAAACGAACACCTTTTACGATTCAATTAACCCATTCTAGTGGTGGAAATCTTCAACCAATTACACTAGGTGTTGATGCAGGAAGTAAATATATTGGGGTATCTGCTTCAACGCGAAAACAAGAGCTTTATTCTGGTCAAGTTGATTTACGAACCGATATTGTGAAAAAACTTGCAAGTAAACGGCAATACCGTCGGAGTCGAAGAAATCGAAAAACACGTTACCGCAAACCACGATTTTTAAATCGTGTCAAAACCAAACACAAAGGATGGTTAGCTCCTAGTATTGAAGCAAAAATCAATACTCATCTACAAATGATTCAAAATCTTCACAAGTTATTACCAATAACAAAAGTTGTGATTGAAACAGCTTCATTTGATACTCAGTTATTACAAAATCCAGAGATTTCTGGACGAGGCTACCAACAAGGACCTCAAGTAAATTCTTGGAATGTCCGCGAGTATGTGTTGTTTCGTGACAACCATCGGTGTGTGGCATGTCACGGCAAATCAAAAGACCCGATTTTGAATGTGCATCATTTAGAAAGTCGAAAAACGGGTGGCAATCGCTCAGAGAACTTAGTGACGCTCTGTCAGACGTACCATAAAAATTATCATGCCGGGAAACTCGAATTAACCATCCAACGAGGTGCGAGTTTTCGTGATGCCGCATTTATGGGGATTATGCGTTGGACAACCTACAACCGATTAAAAGAACGCTTTTCAAGCGTCTACATGACGTTTGGTTATATTACAAAATACCATCGGATTGCACACAATCTACCCAAGAACCATCGAATTGATACGTATTGTGTTGCTGGTAATTTTGACGTAGAACCAGCAAAAGAGTATTACTATCAAAAGAAAGTCCGATGTCATAATCGACAATTACACAAAGCAAACACCTTAAAAGGTGGACTTCGTAAAAAGAATCAAGCCCCGGAAATCGTTTATGGCTACCAATTGTTTGACAAAGTTCTAGCGGAGAACACGGAGTGGTTTATTTTTGGACGAAGAACGAGTGGGTATTTTGATTTGAGAAAACTCGATGGCACAAATTTAAACAAAGGGTCCTACTCGTACAAAAAAATTAAACAACTAGAATCCCGAACAGGGTTTCTAACTGAAAGGAGGAACGGCAAGGCTGAACTATTCTTGGTTTAACAATCGAGGGCAATTCCTCCCCACCTGAACATTGGGGCTTTGCCCCGTATCATTTTTCAGATGAGGTCTCCTTGCCAAAATATGATGAAATTACATAGTTTCGGTCGTTTGACAGCTGACCAGCCAACCATCACCGCAGAATTACAAGCTATTGGGTTAGTGGAGGCAACCAATTATGCAACGGGGAAAGCATTGTGGGCGTATTATTTAACCACTGCGTTTCCGCAAGTGCAGATCAGTAGTGGCATTACCGCAAAACTCGCCAATTTATTAGCCAGTGAGATACAAACGGTGAGTGACTTTTTATCATCGGTAGAACCATTAGATCAAACGATTTTTTATCATGTGGCGTTGCAATTGTTATAATTTCAAGTGGGGACGGATTTTGAAATTGCTCAAGTAGACCAAGCTTGCCAAACAATCGGTGTCTTGCAAGTTGACGGCAACTTCGAAAACGTTGCACAAGTCGAAAACGCTTGGTATACGTTACTGACCAGTCGCACCAAAAAAGGCTTGAGTTACTTAGATTATCTAGCTAGCCAAGGCTTTTATCGGCAAAAACAAGTCAGTCAACCATTATTTTTCAATGGCAAAGCCCAAGTCGTGTTTGATACCCAACGATTGCTCCGCGAAGTCGTCTATGTCGAAGCGCCACTTGATACGGATCAAGACGGTCAGTTGGATTTATTAAAAGTCGAGGTGTTGCGTCCGGTGGAAACCAACACCGGTTTAAAGGTCCCAACCTTGTTTACGGCCAGTCCTTATAATCAAGGAACTAACGATCAAGCGGGAATCGCTAATACCCATTCAGTTAATGTGCCGTTAACACGAAAAGAAGTCCAACCAACCCGTTACGAAGATATTCAGTTTACCGGTCGGACATTCGACTTACCAAATCCACGAAACGTCGCGGATACAAGCCAATTAGCAAGTGAAACCTTTACGCAAGAACGCAATTACGCATTAAATGATTACTTTTTAGCCCGCGGATTTGCAGTCGTCTATGCGGCAGGGATTGGTACCAGAGATTCTGACGGTATCCAAACGTGTGGTTCAGTGGAACAGACGATGGCGACCGTCGCGATTATCGAATGGTTGACCGGCAAGCGCCGAGCCTTCACCAATCGTGACGACAACATTGCGATTAAAGCATGGTGGTCGAATCAAAAAGTGGCGATGACTGGTAAATCTTATTTGGGCACCTTAGCTACCGCCGCTGCTACGACTGGGTTAGAAGGACTAGAAACCATCGTCTCTGAAGCGGCGATTTCTAATTGGTACCAATATTATCGGGATAACGGGCTTGTCATCGCGCCAGGAGGCTACCCGGGAGAAGATGCGGATGTCTTAGCAGAAGAAACGTTTAGTCGGATGCATGATGCCGGGGATTACTTGAAAATCAAAGACTTCTTCAATCAAAAACAAGCCCAGTTAGCAAAGGACCAAGACCGCATCACCGGTAACTACAATACCTTCTGGGATGAATGGAACTATTTGCCACACGCTCCACGGCAAGTCGGCCAGTTATGGCAAGCACTAGCTGACGTACCGATTACGAAAAAATTAATCCTGCACCAAGGCCAACATATCTATATCCATAATCAACCATCGCTCGATTTCTTAGATATGATGAATCTTTGGTTTAGCCATAAGTTATACGGCCTTGATAACCAAGCGCCCAGTGTTTTACCAGACATTATTTATCAAGACAACACCCAAGCGCAAACTTGGCAGACAACGACGACTTGGGAAGGTGTGAAAGAAACAGATTTTCACTTAGGAGCTACGGGGCTAGGTGAAAAACAAACTAACGGCACCTATTCATTTTCCGACCAATTGGCAAGCGAACTTTTTACCACGTACACCAAAGATCTTGGGCGCTGGGAACAAGACTTAATGCGCGAAGCAAGTCCCTTAAAAACCCATCGTTACTATGGAGGGGAAGTAGAAATACAACTAGAACTAGCAAGCTCAAAAGACTATGGCATGGTTTCTATGCAGTTGGTTGATTTGGGTGAGGCGAAACGCTTAACCGCCCAGCCGCGAATTGTCGATTTTAAGGGCCTTTCGTTAGGGCATCAGTGGCGCGTGGATGATTTGAAAGAGTTTGGCTTGGGAGGCTCTACACCATACAAATTAATTACCCAAGGCCACATTAATCTACAAACTCGCCACAATCCGCGGCAAGTTGATGAACTCGTAGCTGGGCAATTTGTCACCGTGAACTTTCACTTACATCCGACGATCTATACGCTTACGAAAGGTCACGCTCGCGGGTTGATTATTACCGGGACGGACTTTGCCAAAACAATTCGCGGCAATCAAGACATTACGTATACCATCAATTTCAAGAACTCTAAGCTAACGTTACCGACTACTTAAAAGCGAGTCTTTACACACAAGCAGTACTCGCTTATAATTTGATAGAAACAAGTTTGAGTAACTGTCGATAGGAGGCGTCTGATGCAACTGAAGCTTACTCGAAAAACCGGCTTTTTCGGAATGGGGAGTCCGTTAGTTGTCCGCATCACCCAAGAACAAAAAGCCTTACTCAATCACCAACAAACAGTCCAACTCGAGCTACCAAATCAAATGTGTACTGTCCAAGTGACTTTTTTTCTGCTGAAAAGTCCGGTCTATCAAGTGCATCAAACAACCGCATTAGAAGTTACCATGAATCCTAAGTTGCTCTTAGTGTATCTATTATTGTTTGCGCTGATGTTCTTGTTACCGGTGATGGTTATCAATCCATGGAGCATTCTAGTGATACTTATTTTCTACGGCTGTTGGATGCGCCACTTTTTTCGGCAAGCTTATTTAATTAAGGAGTGTGAAGACCGTGGCTAAAAATGCCGAGCAGTTCTTAGCTAGTTTCAATCGCATTGAAAAATGATTGCGTGAAGGTCTTAGAAGCCCCCCAAATATGGGCTTTAGCGAATTGGTGCGCCGGGCATCCAAACATCAAGAACTCGGTGTGGTCAATGTGGCCGATGATTTGTTGCAAATGTCCCAGCTACGAAACGCGATTATCCATAAAAAAATTAGCGAAGACTTTGTGATTGCCAAGCCGAATGACTGGGCGCTCCAGCATATCCACCAGATTGAGCAACAATTGATTACCCCGGAAAAAGTCATTCCCCGTTTCCAAATATTTCGGGAAAACACGACGTTAGAAGCGGTCTTAATCACGAAACAAGGCCATACTGATGGCAATTTAATGGGGATTATTCGTCCCCGCGATTTAGCGAATGAATTAGAGGAGAGTTGAAGACGTGTTTATCATTTATTTAGTAATTAGTAGCGCCATTGTTGCCATCGATCAATTGGTCAAATGGGGCGTTGTCCAAAATCTCGCTTTAGGAGAGAGTCAGTCAGTGATTGATCAGTTTTTTTCCTTAACGTATATAAAAAACACCGGGGCGGCTTGGAGTATTTTGGAAGGGCGGATGATTTTCTTTTACATTATTACGCTGATTGCAGTCATTGGCTGTTTAATTATGTTGTACAAAAATTTACAAGGAAGTAAGTTCTTAACTTACGGATTAACATTTATTATTGCAGGAGCATTGGGGAATTTTATCGACCGTTTGCGACTAGGCTATGTGGTTGATATGTTTCAAACCGATTTTATCAACTTCCCGATTTTCAACGTGGCTGATATGGCCCTTTGTATTGGGGTCGCTTTAGTCTTTATCTATGCCATAATTGATGAAAAAAAGGAGCAATAACGTCACATGCAAAACCAATTAGAAATTATTATCCGCGAAGAAACCGGCCGTATCGATAAGGTCTTGGCGGAACGGTTAACAGACTACACCCGTTCACAAATTCAACAATGGCTCAAAGAACAAGCCGTCAGCATTGAGGGCACACCGATCAAAGCGAACTACAAGGTCAAAACAGGTGATCAAATCGTGATTGTTATCCCGGAACCTGTCGAGCTAGACTTAGTGGCGGAGCCGATTGACTTAGAAATCATTTATCAAGATGATGATGTCGCCGTCATTAACAAGCCACAAGGGATGGTCGTCCATCCGTCAGCGGGGCATCCGAATCAAACGATGGTGAATGGCTTGTTGTATCATTTAAACGATTTATCTTCAATTAACGACGTCATTCGTCCTGGGATTGTTCATCGCATCGATAAAGATACTTCGGGCTTATTGATGGTTGCTAAAAACGATCAAGCGCATTTGCATTTAGCCAAGCAATTGAAAGACAAAACCTCACTGCGTAAATATGTCGCACTCGTTCATGGCAATATCAGGCATGATAAGGGGACGATTACGGCACCGATTGGTCGTTCCAAGGTTAACCGTAAATCACAAGCCGTTATCGAAGGTGGCAAAGACGCGGTGACCCATTTTACGGTCTTGGAGCGCTTTGAAGAGTTCACCTTAGTCGAATTGCAACTAGAGACTGGCCGGACGCATCAAATTCGTGTCCACATGCAATACATTGGCTTTCCGATTGCCGGTGATCCGTTATATGGTCCGAAAAAGACCTTTCCAAGCCAAGGACAGTTTTTACATGCCAAATTACTCGGCTTTACGCACCCCACAACGGGCGAATCTTTAGTCTTTGAAGCCCCGTTACCCGAACTTTTTGCAACAACGCTCAAAAAATTACGCCAGAATGCTTGATTTTTAATAACAAAAACGGTATTATCAATTTAACAAAAAAATTAAATAGTAATCCTTTAATTGTAGTCCTGTGAGGCTAAGAAGGTGTGAGCAGTTAACCATTGGTGCGCTAATGGCAGACGCTGCTAGATGACTGATAACTTTGTACCCTAGAATCAAAAACTAGTGTGCCTAAAAATGTCTGAAAACATAACTCCTACCTTACACAGGTAGGAGTTTTTTTATTGGAAAACGGAGGAGAAAAAACACATGACAAAAAAAGAAGTAGTAGATTCAGTAACAATGAAACGCGCGTTAACACGCATCACCTATGAGATTATCGAACGCAATCACGGCATTAAAGATGTGGTCTTAATCGGGATTAAAACACGCGGCATTTATATCGCTCAACGGGTGGCGGAACGCTTAAAACAATTAGAAGATGTCGACGTACCGGTTGGGGAGTTAGACATCACCTTGTATCGTGATGATCGCAAAGGTGAAAAACAAGCCGATCCTGAGGTTCACTCATCCAATATTCCTGTCAACTTAGAACAAAAAGAAGTGATTATTGTCGATGACGTCTTGTTCACTGGCCGCACGATTCGCGCCGCCCTTGATGCGGTGATGGACTTTGGCCGCCCGGAACGCATTTCACTAGCTGTCTTAGTCGATCGTGGTCATCGAGAATTACCAATTAGAGCCGATTACGTCGGCAAAAACATTCCAACGGCGCTTTCTGAAGACATCATCGTTGAAATGGAAGAATTAGACGGTCGTGACCGGATTGTCATTAATAAGGAAAACGACTAGGGGGAAGCACATTGACAAAAGAATTTCGCAATGAAGATGCCGTGTTAGACATCAAAGACAAGCCCAAACCATTATTGTGGTTAGGACTTAGTCTACAACATTTGTTTACCATGTTTGGGGCGACGGTTTTAGTCCCGATCTTAGTGGGAATTAACCCGAGTATCGCTTTAGTCAGCTCAGGACTAGGAACGCTCGTCTATCTCTTTGTGACCAAAGGCAAGATTCCGGCTTACCTAGGTAGTAGCTTTGCCTTTATCGCAGCGATGCAGTTATTAATGCAAACTGATGGCTATCCAGCCGTGGCCCAAGGCGCGATGACGACCGGTGCGGTTTACTTGATTGTGGCACTGATCGTTCGAAAAATCGGTTCGGCTTGGCTAGATAAAATGTTACCGCCGATTGTGGTCGGGCCAGTCATCATGGTCATTGGGTTAGGGCTAGCAGCCAATGCGGCCAATAACGCGATGTATAACGGGGATGTCTATGATTTCAAATACATTGCGGTGGCCTTATTAACCTTATTGGTCACGATTTTCTTCAATATGTTCTTACGCGGGTTCTTCGGCTTAATTCCGATTTTACTGGGGATTATTAGTGGCTATCTGATTGCGTTAGCTTTTGGCATTGTCGATGTGCAGCCAATCATTGATGCTCCTTGGTTAGCCGTCCCAAGTTTTGAAATTCCTTTTGTCCAATACGAACCTAAATTGTACCTTGGCGCGATTGCTACGATGGCACCGATTGCCTTTGTGACGATGACTGAACATATCGGTCATTTAATGGTCTTAAACAAATTAACCAAGCGCAACTTCTTTGAAGAACCAGGCTTACACAAAACCTTACTCGGTGATGGCTTAGCCCAAATTACCGCTGGTTTAGTGGGCGGACCGCCCGTGACCAGTTATGGTGAAAATATTGGCGTGTTAGCCATCACCCGCGTTCACAGCGTGTTTGTGATTGGTGGGGCTGCCGTCTTAGCGATTGTCTTAGGTTTTGTTGGGAAACTCAGCGCCTTAATTTTGAGTATCCCGGGACCTGTGATTTCCGGCATTAGCTTCATCTTGTTCGGGGTCATTGCAGCGAGTGGCTTGAAATTGTTAATCGAACATCAAATTGATTTTGATAAGAAAAAGAATTTATTGATTGCTTCAGTGATTTTGGTCATTGGTATCGGCGGACTCGTTTTCCAAGTCGGAACGTTCACCTTATCATCAATGGCTTTAGCAACTGTCTTAGGCATTATCTTAAACTTAGTGTTACCTGAAGAGTCACGCAACGAACAAAAATAATAGGAGGAATCCCCAATGATCATTCAATCAGAAAGAATTAGTTTAAAACATTTGTTAACGGTTGAGGCTTTAACTGACCAAGAAGTGATGGGTTTAATTCGCCGCGGCCAAGAGTTTAAAGCAGGTGCGCAATGGACACCTGCGAAACGACAATATTTTGCAACTAACTTATTTTTTGAAAACAGTACTAGAACCCACAAAAGTTTTGATGTGGCGGAGAAAAAACTAGGACTTGATGTGATTGAGTTTGAGGCATCGACGAGTTCGGTCTCAAAAGGAGAGACCTTGTATGACACGGTCTTAACAATGTCAGCGTTAGGGGTTGATGTGGCGGTCATTCGCCATGGGGATGAAAATTATTATGATGAATTGATTCAAAGTAAGACGATTCAATGTGCCATCATTAACGGCGGGGATGGCAGTGGCCAGCACCCGACCCAATGTTTATTGGATTTAATGACAATTTATGAAGAATACGGTCGCTTTGATGGGTTGAAAGTGGCAATTGTTGGTGATATCACGCACTCACGCGTCGCTAAATCCAACATGCAAATGTTAAAACGTCTCGGTGCGCAAGTTTTCTTCTCTGGACCAAGAGAGTGGTATGACGAAGAATTCGAAGTGTACGGTCATTACTTGCCACTAGATGAATTAGTCGGTGAAGTGGATGTCATGATGATGTTGCGCGTCCAACATGAACGTCATGATGGGAGCGAAAGTTTCTCTAAAGAAAGTTACCATCAAACGTACGGTTTAACGGTTGAACGGGCGAAACGCATGAAAGAAAACGCCATTATTATGCACCCGGCACCAGTGAATCGGGATGTCGAATTAGCTGACTCCCTCGTTGAAGGGTACCAAGCACGAATTATTCAACAAATGACGAATGGGGTCTATGTGCGGATGGCCATTTTAGAAGCAGTATTAGCAGGAAAAGCCTAGGAGGATCAAGATGAAGACATTAATTAAAAATGGTCACATGATTTCACACGAGAACGAATTATTACCAGGAGCAATTTGGGTCGAAGACGGGAAAATCCACGCCATCGGTACACGTTTTGCCGAAACTGATTTTGAACAAGTCATTGATGCCAAAGGTCAATTAATCACTCAAGGATTGGTTGATGTCCATGTGCATTTAAGAGAACCAGGATTTACTTATAAAGAAACGATTAAAGCAGGAACCAAAGCTGCGGCACGCGGGGGGTTCACAACGGTCTGTGCGATGCCAAATTTAAATCCGGTCCCAGATACCGCGGAAAAATTAAAAGCTGTTTACGATATTATCCAAACCGATGCAGCCGTGAAAGTCTTACAATACGCACCAATCACGAACGAGTTGCGCAGTGAAGTCTTAACCGATCAAGTATCCTTAAAAGAAGCGGGCGCCTTTGCGTTGACCAATGATGGCGTTGGGGTGCAAACGGCAGGAACGATGTATCTAGCGATGAAAGAAGCCGCGAAAAACAATTTAGCACTCGTGGCTCATACCGAGGATGAATCATTACTCTTTGGTGGCGTGATGCACTGTGGGCACAAAGCCAAAGAATTGGGGCTTCCGGGCATCTTAAGTGCGACCGAATCTTCACAAATCGCGCGTGACTTGTTACTGGCTGAAGAAACTGGTTGTCATTATCATGTCTGTCACGTCTCAACCAAAGAAAGTGTGCGGATTATCCGCGAAGCCAAAGCAGCTGGCGTTCATGTGACGTGTGAAGTTTCACCGCATCACTTGATTTTATCAGAAGACGAAATCCCTGAAGACTTCGGTTACTGGAAAATGAACCCGCCGTTACGCGCAACCGATGATCGCCAAGCCTTAATTGACGGGCTCTTAGATGGCACGATTGATTGTATCGCAACCGATCATGCGCCTCATGGTTTTGAAGAAAAAAATCAAAGTTTTTTAAACGCACCTTTTGGAATCGTTGGTTCAGAGTATGCGTTCCAACTAATTTATACGAATTTTGTGAAAACCGGGCTGTTCACCTTAGAACAAGTCATCAACTGGATGGCTGTAAATCCGGCACAAATCTTCGGAATTCCAGCCGGACGCCTAGAAATCGGTGCACCAGCTGACTTAACAATTTTTGCAATTGACACACAATCGACAATCGATGAAAAAGAATTTGAATCACAAGGCGAAAACACGCCATTTATTGGCACGAAAGTTTATGGCGAAACGCTTGTAACACTCGTGGATGGTCAAATCGCTTGGCAAAAGGGAGAATAATAGATGAAACGTTGGTTAATTTTAGAAGATGGTTCGTACTTTGAAGGCGAAGCATTTGGCGCAAAACATAATGTCTACGGTGAAGTTGTTTTTACAACGAGTATGACCGGATACCAAGAATCAATTACCGATCAAAGTTTTAACGGTCAAATCATTACGTTTACTTATCCATTAGTCGGCAATTACGGGGTTAACCGTGATGACTATGAATCAATTGAACCGACTTGTAAAGGAGTGGTCGTCAAAGAAAACGCCCGCGTGGCAAGCAATTGGCGCAACCAAATGACGTTGGATGAATTCTTAAAACGCAAAAAAATTCCTGGGATTTCAGGGATTGATACCCGCGCGTTAACAAAAAAAATTCGCGAACACGGGACGATGAAAGCAAGCATCGTCTCAGAAGAAGATTTTGAGCATGCCCTCGATCAATTACGCGCACATGTCTTACCGACCAATCAAGTCGCTCAAGTTTCAACCGCGAAACCTTACCCAAGTCCAGGCACTGGGCACAATGTGGTCGTGATTGACTTTGGCTTAAAACATAGTATTTTACGCGAATTATCAAAACGCAATTGTAATTTGACGGTCTTACCTTACAATACACCAGCCCAAACGATTCTTGATTTGGCTCCAGATGGCGTGATGTTGACCAATGGCCCGGGAAATCCGACTGATGTCCCTGAAGCGATTGAAATGATTCAACAAATCCAAGGACATTTACCGATTTTCGGAATTTGTTTAGGTCATCAGTTATTCGCTTTAGCCAATGGTGCAAGCACCTATAAAATGAAATTTGGTCACCGAGGATTTAATCATCCCGTCCGCGAATTAGCAACTGGTCGGATTGATTTTACTTCCCAAAACCACGGGTATGCAGTGGACAAAGATTCAATTGATCCCGAAAAATTATTAATCACGCATATCGAGGTCAATGATGGCACTGTTGAAGGAATTAGACATCGTCAACATCATGCTTTTAGCGTGCAGTATCATCCCGATGCAGCACCGGGACCCCATGATGCGATGCACTTATTTGATGAATTTATTGAAATGATGGATGCGAAAAAGGAGCAAAAGAATGCCTAAAAGAACAGATATTAAAAAGATTATGGTCATCGGGTCAGGCCCGATTGTAATTGGTCAAGCCGCTGAGTTTGACTATGCGGGAACACAGGCATGCTTAGCGTTAAGAGAAGAAGGCTATGAAGTGATCTTAGTCAACTCCAACCCAGCTACAATCATGACGGATAAAGAAATTGCCGATAAAGTCTACATCGAACCGATTACTTATGAATTTGTCTCACGCATCTTACGTAAAGAAATGCCCGATGCAATTTTACCAACCCTAGGTGGCCAAACAGGCTTAAATATGGCGATGGAATTAGCAAAATCAGGGATTTTAGCTGAATTAGATATTGAATTATTAGGCACGAAATTAAGCGCGATTGACCAAGCCGAAGATCGTGATTTATTTAAACAATTAATGGAAGAACTCGACCAACCGATTCCTGAATCTGAGATTGTAACAACGGTTGATGAAGCGATTGCCTTTGCCAATAAAATCGGTTACCCCTTAATCGTCCGCCCGGCATTCACTTTAGGTGGGACTGGTGGCGGAATGTGTAACGATGAAGAAGAACTCCGTCAAATCGCTGATAACGGGTTAACGTTATCTCCTGTCACCCAATGTTTAATCGAGCGCAGTATCGCCGGTTTCAAAGAAATTGAATACGAAGTGATGCGTGATTCTGCTGATAATGCAATTGTGGTTTGTAACATGGAAAACTTTGATCCAGTTGGGATTCACACGGGCGATTCAATCGTTTTTGCTCCTAGCCAAACGCTGTCTGATTACGAATACCAAATGTTACGTGATGCATCCTTAACGATTATCCGCGCCTTAAAAATCGAGGGTGGTTGTAACGTGCAGTTAGCATTGGACCCACATAGTTTCAAATACTATGTGATTGAGGTCAACCCCCGTGTGTCTCGTTCATCAGCGTTAGCTAGTAAAGCAACGGGCTATCCAATCGCCAAATTAGCGGCTAAAATCGCAGTTGGCTTAACCTTGGATGAAATGAAAAATCCCGTCACCCAAACGACCTATGCTGAGTTTGAACCCGCGCTTGATTATGTGGTCTCAAAAATTCCTCGCTGGCCATTTGATAAATTTGAAACCGGCGATCGTTTATTAGGTACACAAATGAAAGCCACTGGTGAAGTCATGGCGATGGGCCGTAACATCGAGGAATCACTCTTAAAAGCAGTACGCTCATTAGAAATCGGGACCTATCACATCGAATTAAAAGAGCTAGCACAATTATCAGATCACGAAATCACCAATAAAATGGTCCGCGCGCAAGATGATCGTTTGTTCTTTGTCGCAGAAGCGATTCGCCGCGGCTTTTCAATCCAAGAAATTGCGGATTTAACCAAGATTGATCTCTTCTTCTTAGATAAGCTTTTACACATTGTTGAACTTGAAGGGGAGTTAAAAGAAAACGTTGATTCATTAACAACATTAAAGAAAGCCAAACAATACGGCTTTACGGATCGGAAGATTGCTGATTTATGGCAACAAAAAGAAAAAGCCGTGCGCGCTACCCGTTTAGCGGCTGACTTAACCCCGGTTTATAAAATGGTTGATACCTGTGCTGGAGAATTTGAATCAAGTACACCTTATTTTTATAGCAGTTATGAATGGGAAAATGAAAGTATCCGCTCTGAAAAAGCGTCGGTCTTAGTTTTAGGATCGGGCCCGATTCGGATTGGTCAAGGGGTTGAGTTTGACTATGCGACCGTGCACTCGGTCAAAGCGATTCAACAAGCGGGTTATGAAGCGATTATCATGAATAGTAATCCCGAAACCGTTTCAACCGACTTCTCGGTTTCTGACAAATTATACTTTGAACCATTAACCTTAGAAGATGTCTTAAACGTCATTGATTTAGAGCAACCCATTGGTGTCATCGTCCAATTTGGTGGCCAAACGGCAATTAATCTAGCCGAAGGATTACATCAGGCTGGCGTAAAAATCTTAGGGACAACGATTGAAGACTTAGATCGCGCAGAAAACCGTGATTTATTTGAACAAGCCTTAAAAGATTTAAATATCCCACAACCAGCAGGTGATACGGCCTTTAGTAAAGAAGAAGCCGTCGTAATTGCTGAAAAAATTGGTTATCCAGTCTTAGTTCGCCCAAGTTATGTTTTAGGTGGCCGCGGCATGGAAATCGTTGAAAACCAAGCGGACCTTGAAAACTATATGGAATCTGCGGTGAAAGCCTCACCAGAACATCCGATTTTAGTCGATCGCTACTTAACGGGTTCTGAATGTGAAGTCGATGCGATTTGTGATGGCACCAACGTCTTAATTCCAGGGATTATGGAACATATCGAACGCGCTGGGGTGCACTCGGGTGATTCCATGGCGGTCTATCCGCCACAAACCTTATCAAAAGAACTGCAACAAACGATTGCCGATTATACGCAACGCTTAGCGCTTGGCTTAAACTGCATTGGCATGATGAACATTCAATTTGTGATTCATGACAATCAAGTTTATGTGATTGAGGTCAATCCACGTGCCAGCCGGACTGTGCCATTTTTAAGTAAAGTGACCGAAATTCCAATGGCGCAAATTGCGACCAAAGCGATCTTGGGCGAATCATTAACTGACTTGGGCTATGAATCAGGATTGTATCGCGAATCCAAAGATGTCCATGTCAAAGGACCTGTCTTCTCGTTTACAAAATTACAAAAAGTCGATACGTACTTAAGTCCTGAGATGAAATCGACTGGGGAAGTGATGGGATCAGATCGCAACTTAGCCAAAGCCTTGTACAAAACTTTTGAAGCTTCAGGGATTCATATTCCTGAATACGGTAGTGTGATGTTTACGATTGCCAATGAAACGAAAGCCGAAGCATTGGACTTAGCCAAACGCTTTGCCGAAATGGGCTTCACCTTAGTCGGAACAAAAGGTACCGCGCAGTACTTTGAAGAACACGGCTTAAAAACCAAAGTTGTCGCAAAAATTTCTGAAACATCAAGTGAAGAAAACGTGATTGATTTAATCCGTGAAGGCAAGACTCAACTAGTGATTAACACGATTGATAAGAACCGTCAAGGCGTTTCAGACGAAGGGTTCATCATCCGTCGTGAAGCCGTAGAGCATGGGGTTGCTTTGTTCACCTCACTTGATACGGCAGCAGCCATTTTAAAAGTAATCGAATCACGCGCATTTTCAACGCGCGCAATCTAAAAGAAAAGAGGGACTTGCTTGAAACAAGAAATGATGACCGTCGTAGCTCAAAGACCGTTAGCGCCCAAAATTTTTGAGCTGACTTTAAGTGGCCAGTTAGTGAAAGAAATGCAGTTGCCAGGACAATTCCTGAACATTTTAGTGCCGCAAAAAGATTTAATCTTACGCCGACCGATTAGTATCAACCAGATTGATCAACAAAATTTAACTTGTCGCATCATTTATCGGGTGGAAGGCGCGGGAACAAAGGCACTCGCACAGCTCACAACCGGCGCAAAAGTCGATGTTTTAGGGCCTTTGGGGAATGGTTATTCATTAGCAAATTTACAAGCAGGAGACCAGGTTTATCTTGTAGGTGGTGGTATTGGGATTCCACCACTTTACGAGTTAGCCAAACAATTACAAGCAATTGGTGTGCAACCAATTCATTTTCTGGGGTTTGCTTCAAAAGAGGTTGTTTATTATGAAAAAGAGTTTGCGGCACTGGGGCCGACATTCATCACCACCGATGATGGCAGTTATCAACATCAAGGACACGTCGGGACGATTTTACCTGATCGCACTCAAGACGTTCAAATTGCTGGCATCTTTGCTTGCGGGAACAATGGTTTACTAAAAATGGTTACTCAGCGCTTTAGTGAGCATCCGAATGCGCAAATCTCCTTAGAAGCGCGGATGGCGTGCGGTGTTGGTGCTTGTTATGCCTGTGTTTGTCACGCGGATGAGCCATCACAAACCAAAAGTTACAAGGTTTGTGATGAAGGACCGATTTTTCACGTTGGGCAGGTGGTGCTTTAATGAAGCGTTTAGCAGTCAATTTACCAGGGTTAGCTTTGAAAAATCCGATTATGCCCGCTAGTGGTTGTTTTGGCTTTGGGAAAGAATATGGTCAATATTATGATTTGAATCAATTGGGTTCAATCATGATTAAAGCGACCACGCCACAAAGCCGCTATGGCAATCAAACACCACGAGTCGCTGAAACGCCTAGTGGGATGTTAAATGCGATTGGGTTACAAAATCCCGGTCTCGAAACCGTGATGGCTGACTATTTACCAGAATTGGCCCAAAAGTATCCCCAGCTGCCGATTATTGCCAATGTCGCTGGGGCTTGTGAAGAGGATTACGTCGAAGTTTGCCAAAAAATCAGTCAAGCTGAAAATGTTCACGCGATTGAGTTAAATATTTCGTGTCCGAATGTCAAGCATGGGGGAATTGCGTTTGGAACCGATCCGCAAGTGGCGTTTGAGTTAACCCAAGCTGTCAAAAAAGTCGCACAAGTGCCCGTTTATGTGAAGTTATCACCGAACGTGACCGATATTGTGCCGATTGCCCAAGCGATTGAAGCTGGCGGGGCGGATGGCTTTACGATGATTAATACGCTTTTAGGGATGCGAATTGATTTAAAAACGAGAAAACCGCTTTTAGCCAATCAAACCGGGGGGCTTTCCGGTCCAGCCATTAAACCTGTGGCGATTCGCTTAATTCATCAAGTCGCTCAAGTGAGCTCCTTACCGATTATCGGGATGGGGGGCGTGAGTAATGCCGATGATGTTTTAGAAATGTTCATGGCCGGTGCGAGTGCCGTGGCCGTAGGGACAGCGAATTTTACGGATCCGTATATTTGTCCGAAAATCATCACCGAGTTACCTAAACGGATGGATGAATTAGGTATTTCGACATTAACACAACTAATAAATGACGTAAGAGAGGCGCGAAACGTATGAATACACGACCAATTATTGCCCTAGACTTTGCTAGCCGTGGGGAAGTTGAACTATTTTTCAAAAAATTTCCGAAAGACGAAGCATTATTTGTCAAAATCGGAATGGAATTATTTTATCATGAAGGTCCTGAGACCGTTCGTTGGTTGAAACGCAATGGCCATGAAGTCTTTTTAGACTTGAAACTGCATGATATCCCTAATACCGTCGAAAAAGCCATGCGTGGCTTAGCGAGCTTAGGGGTCGACATTACATGTGTGCATGCAGCTGGGGGCGTGAAAATGATGGAAGCGGCCTTACGTGGCTTAGAAGAAGGCACGCCGATGGGGAACAATCGTCCAAAACTCTTAGCGATTACCCAATTAACTTCAACCACCGAAAAACAAATGCATGACGACCAGTTGATTACGGCACCACTCAATCAAAGTGTCATTCATTATGCCCAGTGTGCCCAAAAAGCGGGCTTAGATGGCGTTGTTTCCTCGGCTTTAGAAGTGAAAGCCATCAAAGAAGCGACCAATGACGACTTTGTTTGCTTAACGCCAGGGATTCGTCCAACCGGTAGTGAAGTGGGCGATCAAAAACGAGTGGTAACACCAGGAAATGCCCGCAAAATTGGTTCGTCATATATCGTGGTCGGTCGTCCGATTACCGAAGCCAAAGATCCTTATGCAGCTTATATCAAAATTAAAAACGAATGGAACGGTGAAGTCTAGTGTCAATCTCTGCAGAAAAAATCGCACAAAACCTTTTAGAAATCAAAGCAGTCTCGTTAAGTCCCAAAGAGCCATTTACTTGGGCGAGTGGATTAAAAAGCCCCATCTATTGTGACAACCGCGTAACCATGGGCTATCCGAGTGTGCGCCAAGAAATCGCGCAAGCGTTAGCTGCAGTCATTAAAAAGTCTTTTCCTGATGTGGAAGTCATCGCCGGCACAGCAACTGCTGGGATTCCGCATGCTGCATGGGTCGCTGATATCCTAGGGTTGCCGATGGTCTACATTCGTGGCAAAGCCAAGGCACACGGGCGTGGGAACCAAATCGAAGGGCATCTTGTGACTGGTCAAAAAATGGTGGTCATCGAAGATTTGATTTCAACCGGTGGCAGTGTCTTAGAAGCATGTGACGCAGCTACTCGCGAAGGCGCCGATGTTTTAGGTGTGGCAGCGATTTTCACTTATGAATTAGCCAAAAGTACTGAACGGTTTGCTAGTGCCAAGTTACCTTTAGTCACAGTGACCAATTACAGCACCTTAATCAAATTAGCCAATGAAATCGATTATGTTTCAGCCGAAGAATTAAGTCTTTTAAAAGACTGGAAAGAAAATCCTGAAAACTGGTTAAATTAGTCAGTTGAACTTGTGGCTGATGTTTCATTGCTTTTTGCGCAAAGGGAACGTCAGCCGCAGGTTCTTTTTGTTTTGTTTTCAGCCAAAAATTTGGTAGGATTAACAAATGAAGTTGGTAAAATTAATGTTATTTATAACTTCAACCCATGATGGACGCCAGACAATTGGCGCATAGCGGTACTTTTAAAAGCAGTTAGGGAGGTTTATTAGTTGAAAGTCACAAAACGTAATATGGACGTCCCTTGGAGCTATTCGGGGGAGAACGGACCGGAATATTGGCATACTTTATGCGATTGGTATCAAGAAGGGGCGGCCTTTCCTTATCAATCACCCATTCGCCTCGAAAAAGATGGCACCTCGGTTGCGCAACAACAGCCAGTTGAATTTTTTTATCAAAAAGAAACCTTTACAGAAAAGGAATTTAAGAATACAATTCATTTTGTTCCCTATAATTGTCAAAGCTACTTACGCTTTGAAGAAACCAAATATATGCTGACCGACATTCATTATCATATGCCCAGTGAGCATCTACTGAATGGCCAACAGCACGAAATTGAATTTCATTTGGTTCATATGGATGAACAAGGTCATAACTTAGTCGTTGGGGTGATGTTTACACTGACGGTCAATGAATGTGGCTTTGCAACTGCTGATGGCAACCTATGGGACTTTGAAAACCATCGGCAAGAATTTAATCCGGAGATTTTCTTGCCCGATCGACGTAGCCATTATCATTATGTCGGTTCGTTAACGACCCCGCCTACCAAAGGCCCGATTAATTGGTTTGTCTTTGACGAGGTCGGTGAGATGTCGATTTCTTTTGTCGAAGAATTCCGCGAAGAAGTATTAAAAAACAATAATCGCCCCTTACAAGAATTGAAAGGACGGCAGATTTATTATTTTGAGGAGTAATGTCTATGAACCTTCAGCAGTTACGCTATGTCGTCGCCGTCGCCAACAACGGCAGCTTTCGTGAAGCGGCCAAAAAATTATATATCACCCAACCGAGTCTTTCCAATGGGATTAAAGAGTTAGAATCTGAACTCGGCTTGGCGCTGTTTTTTCGTAGCAACCAAGGCGCGACGCTAACGACTGAAGGGAAAGACTTTTTAGAGCGAGCCGAAAAAATTCTTGTGCAAATGGATTTATTGGAAAATCGTTACCGCCAAGAAGAAAGTAGTGATCGCTTTTCGATTGCTTCCCAACATTATGACTTTTTAGGTAGCATCATCAGCCAACTGTTGGAACGGTTTCCTGCGTTTCGCGAATATCGCGTCATGGAAACCACGACAGCTAAGGTCATCGAAGAAGTGGCTGAGCGTCATAGTGAAATTGGCTTGATTTATATGAATGAGAACAACCAAGAAGAACTTGAACGTTTTTTACAGCAAGTTGATGTGGCCAAGATTGACTTGGGCCTGTTTCGCAGCCATATCTTTTTAGGCAAAGACCATCCGCTCGCTACAAAAAAAGAACTGAGCTTGGCAGACTTAGCACCGTATCCGCAAGTTCGCTTCAATCAAGATGGCAGTAATTTCAATCATTTTCACGAAGATTTGATTTCCGATGAAGCAACACCCAATGTCGTGATTACCAATGATCGTGGTACTTTGATGAATATTTTAGCCACGAGTTTGGCTTATGCCTCAGGTTCAGGGATTGTGGTGGGCCAAGCCAAAGATGACTTGCGTTTGCTCCCCTTAAAAGATGCGCCCGTTAATCATTTATATGGGATTTACCCCAACCATGCCAAACTATCCGAAATTGCCGAAGAATTTTTCTTTGAAGTTCGGACTTTAGTCATCAAAAGCAGAAAGCCAGAAGCTTAATACGCTTCTGGCTTTTGTTGTTTCATCTGCTGGATATTGGCTTCACTCGGTGTGATATAAAGCGTCGTTTGATTTTCATAAATCACATACCCCGGTTTGGCTCCATTGGGTTTCTTGAGATATTTGACTTGCACGAGATCCACCGGAACTTGCGCGGATAAGCGATATTTTGAGTAATAGGCGGCTAACTCCGCGGCTTGTAAAATCGTGGCTTCACTCGGGTCTTGCGCACGAATAATGACGTGTGAGCCGGGGATATTTTTCGCATGGAGCCAATAATCAGTTTTACGTGCCGTTTTTAGTGTTAATTGATCGTTTTGCAAGTTGTTTTTGCCCACTAAAATTGTTGTGCCATCAAGACTAAAGAATTGTTCTGGTTTTGACGGGGTGGGTTGTTTTTGTTTTTTGGTCGTCTTTCTTTTTAGATAGCCTTGATCAATCAGCTCTTCGCGAATTAAGCCGATATCTAAGGGGGTTGCTAGTTCGAGTTGGCTTTCAACGGTTTCTAAATAGGCGATTTCTGCTTTGGTTTCCTCAATTTGTTGGTGTACTAGTTTGACCGCATTTTTTAGTTTTTGGTACCGTTGAAAGTATTTTTGCGCATTTTGATTCGGCGTCAAGGCTGGATTGAGACTAATTTTTAGTAATTGATTCTCATCATAATAATTAGCTAGTTCCACTTCGTTTGCGCCACGCGGGACTTGATTCATAAAGGTCGTTAACAATTCACCTTTTTGGCGAAACGTCTCAGCATTTTCAGAATCTGCCAAGGTTTGTTGCCGTTTTTGCAATTTCTTTTGGTTCCGGGCTAACTCATTGGCTACTTTTTTAAGCAGCTCATTTCCTTGTTGTTTCGCCCGATCCTTTTCCGCTTTGCCTAAATAAAACAGATCTAACAACTGACTGAGAGTATCGGCTGTTTGCACTTGGGATTCATCACCAACTAGACTCGCAAAGCGTAGGGGGGTAAACCAGCTCTTTTGCTGATTTTCAATCAAACTCGGGGTTAGCGTTGTCGTTAGTTGCGTGAAAAACTGTTCCCACACCGGGATTTTTTCATTTGGTTGTTGATTTAAACGAAAAGCTAACTCACTTGCGGTATCAAAGCCCAACCCTTGAAACGTACTTTGTAAGTAGCGCGGCGTAATTTCTGAGGCTTGGGATAACCGCGTAAAGACCTCGGTGGTACTCGCCGTAAAAGGGTTCAAACCGGTTTGTTGAGGTGGTTCGATATATTCTGAACCCGGTAATAATGAACGGTAGCTATTTTGCGAACTCCCAATGTGTTTAATCGCATCGAGAATTTTGCCGTTGGCTTGGTTTAATAATAGGATGGTGCTGTGACGGCCCATTAATTCGACGACTAAGACAATTTTTTGCAAATCGCCTAATTCATTGCGTTTACTAAAGCCTAAGTGAATCACGCGATCATTTTCCAGTTGCTCAATCGACTCCAAAATGCCCCCATCAAGATATTTACGTAGCATCATCACAAAGTTCGGTGGTGTCTCAGGGTTGGCATACTGCATTTGCGTTAATTGAATCCGCGCATAACTTGGATGTGCCGATAATAACAATTTCTGATTTTGACCTTGAGAACGAATCACTAGCACAATCTCATTAGGATAGGGTTGGTGAATCTTCGACAAGCGACCGCCGATTAATTTATTTGCTAATTCTTGAACCATTAAATGGGTAAACACACCATCAAATGACATCTGACATTCCTCATTTCCTTTGTACAATCAATCCATTATAACGAAAACTTCCCAAAAAAGCACCGCTTGACTTAATTCGCTTTTGATTCGAACTCTTTTTTGTTCAAAATGGTAGGAAAGTCATCCGGTGTCCCCAAGGCATCTTGAATTTCTTGGTGTAAAAAGTAGGAGATGACGGTGCGAATCACAACCACGGCGGCCAAAAACAACAGATCCATCCAAGTCGGATTGATAATGGATTCGATGATATCGGCTGCAATTAAAATTTCTAAACTTAAGAGGATGTAACTTCCCAAAAAGTTTTTGATAAAATTATTTTGCCGCGCCGCTCTTAAATGGGTTGTATGGTGAAACTCGCTTTTAATAAAGTCAAAACTTGCAATAATGACCCCCCATAAAATGACAACAATTGAGAGGACGTTTAAAAATAAAACGATGATTTCAAAAAAAGGCAATAATTGCTCCATTAAATGATGTTCTAAATGCGACATGTTGTTGCTCCTTTCTCAAGCTAGTTATTATTATCATACAAAATTTTTCTTCGGCTGTGAAGGTCTTGACGACACCTCTTATTCCTTGCTAGTATTAAATGAGAACTGTTTCAAAAGGCAACCAATGAGGAAGTTGGAGGGATGACCGATGAATACCGACCAAAAAAAGACCGCACCGAAAAGTAAAATGACCCCTAAAAAAATAAGGTTCCTTAGTTGGGTGCTTGGGTTACTGTTATTCACGCTCTTTGTCCTAAGCTTTGCACCCATCCAACAACAAATTCGAGAGTCCCAACTAAACGATTTGGTGTATGCCGACCTGCCAGAACAACAGTTACAACCACTGCGCCCGGCAGAAATTGAACGCAAAATTCATGACACAAAAGCTGTAACTATCATGTTTAGTCCACCCAAAGGAGCGGATTATCAGCAAGTTTTGCACGTAATGAACGATCCTAAACAAGCTGAGCAACTAAATCGGACCATTTTTTACTATCCCTTAGTTTATCCGGATGCTATTTCCCAAACCTATCAACTTGCCCCTAATGAAGTGACCCTTGTCTTTTTTGAAGCCGGCAAGGAGCGCAACCGTCTAAACGTCAGTGAGTTGGCCGATTTTGAAGATGAATTCATCCCAGAAGTCAATCGCTTACCGATTTGGAGTTTAGCAGGTAATGGCGATGGCTAAACTTTTTTACAGGAACCTATTGACGAATAAATATTTATAGAGTAATCTAAGACAAAAGAACAGGGAGGCCTCACAATGAAACTAATTCTAGCAAATAAATCATGGCAATATTGGCGTAGTTAGTTGTATTGAGGGACAATCCTGGGATACAACTTTTTAGAGTACATTCTAAGTTGTATCTATGCTGAACAGTTTGAGATTCACCGCATAGAGACAAATCTCTATGCGGTTTTTTGTACACAGCAACCGCTTGTGCGGTTGCTGTTTTTTTATTTTAATAAAAATGGGGGAACAAAGAGATGAAAAATAAAAATTTAATTGCAGTAGTTGTCGGAATCATTATTTTATTAACCGGTATCGGGGTCTATCAAGTCACGCAAGAAGACCCCACCGAAGAAAACTTAGAAACCAGCGAGATGAAGACCGTTGGGATTTTGCAGTTTGTAAGTCATCCCGCGCTAGATCAAATTACAGCCGGAATTAAAGAAGGCTTAGCCGAAAGCGGGTATGTGGAAGGGGAAAATTTACAAATCGCTTTTCAGAACGGACAAGCCGATCAAAGTAAATTAGATACGATGAGCCAACAGCTCGTGCAAGAGCAATCAGATGTCTTAATTGGTGTCGCGACCCCGGCAGCTCAAGCGTTGGCTAATACCACTGATGAGTTACCGATTTTACTTGGTGCAGTGACTGATCCTGTAGGTGCAGGTCTTGTCGCTGATACGAACGAACCTGGTGGCAACGTCACCGGCGTTTCCGATCAACCACCAGTCAAAGCCCAAATCGAACTAGCACATGAGTTGTTACCAGATGCCCAAAAAGTCGGGATTCTTTATTCTTCTGCCGAGGCGAATTCGAAATATCAAGTAGCCCAAGCCGAAGAAGCAGCGGCTAATGAAGGGTTAGCCGTCAATAAAAAAGCCGTCTCTTCAACCAATGAAATCGCTCAAGCGGTGCAAGTTTTAGCCAAAGATGTTGATTTCATTTATGTTCCGCTTGATAATACGATTGCCAGTGCGATGGAAACCGTCGTCACAGAAGCCGATAAAAACGACACACCCGTTATTCCATCGGTTGATACGATGGTTGAACAAGGTGGCTTAGCAACTGTTGGGATTAACCAAAAAGAATTAGGCATTCAAACAGGGAAAATGGCCGCTGAAATTTTAGATGGCAACGCTGAGCCTGCTACGACACCAATCTACACGTTTACAGAAGGTGATACGATTATCAATGAAGAGCAACTGGCACGTTTTAATTTAGAAATTAGCACTGAACTAGAAGATGAAGCGAAATTAGTCACCACCACTAAAGGAGAGTAATGTAATGATTGTTTCCACCATTGGTCAAGGCCTGTTATGGTCACTCTTAGGTCTAGGAATTTTTATGACCTATCGTATTTTAGATTTTCCCGATATGACAGCTGAAGGGTCATTTCCACTTGGTGGGGCCGTTTGTGTCACCGCAATTACAAGCGGCATCAATCCATTTCTAGCCACACTATTAGGCGTTTTAAGTGGGATGGCGGCTGGTTTTGTGACGGCGTTGCTCTTTACCAAAGGCAAGATTCCCGTTATTTTAGCCGGAATCTTGGTGATGTCAGGATTAAATTCGGTGATTTTGTTCGTGATGCAAAGTCCAAATCAAGCGTTACTGAATTATCCCCGGATTCAAGATGTCTTTACTAAACTAAATTTACCGAATTATTTTGATATTGTGTTGTTAGGCTTACTGGCAGTCAGCTTAACGATTGGCTTATTGTTGTTCTTTTTCAACACCGAACTTGGTCAAGCCTATATCGCAACTGGCGACAACGAAACGATGGCACGCTCGTTAGGAATTAAGACCGATCGCATGAAAATGCTTGGGTTAACCTTATCAAATGGAGTGATTGCACTTTCTGGTGCGTTAATCGCACAAAACGATGGCTATGCCGACGTATCAAAAGGAATTGGCGTAATCGTGATTGGCTTAGCATCGATTATCATCGGAGAAGTCTTGTTTGGTGAATTAGGTTTTGCCGAACGCTTAGTTGCGGTGGTTATCGGTAGTATTATTTATCAGTTACTGATTTTCTTTATCATCTGGTGTGGTCTCGATACAACTTACCTTAAAATTATTTCTTCGACAATCTTAGCCATTTGCTTAATGATTCCACGATTTAAGAGTGCGTTGAATTTGAAAACGGGACTTGAAAAGGAGGATGTCTAGATGGTTGTTTTAGAAATCAAAGATGCACGCAAAGTCGTTAATAATGGGCTCAATGAAAAGAAGGTCCTTTTAGAAAAAATTGATCTCACCTTAAACCAAGGCGATTTTGTGACGGTTCTGGGAGGCAATGGCGCCGGGAAAAGCACCTTATTTAACGTCATTTCTGGCTCACTTGCACTCAGTCGCGGTCAAATTATCTTAAATGAACAAGACATCACCAAAGATAGCGAAGAAACGCGGGCCAAAGGGATTGCCCGGGTCTTTCAAGATCCTAAAATGGGTACCGCACCACGGATGACTGTCGCGGAGAATTTATTACTTGCTGAAAGCCGCGGCTTAAAACGCGGCCTTAAGATGCGCCAACTCAATGAGAAAAAAGCCGGTTACGAGCAATTGTGCGCTCAAATTGGCAATGGCTTAGAGGCGCATCTGGATACACCGACGGGCAATCTTTCCGGTGGGCAACGCCAAGCCTTAAGTTTACTGATGGCGACGCTCCGTAAACCCGAATTATTACTTTTAGACGAACATACCGCCGCACTTGACCCCAAAACGGCGAAACAGTTAATGGCCATCACCGGTCAAATCGTCTCGGAACAACAATTAACGTGTATGATGATTACCCATCGAATGGAAGATGCGTTAAACTACGGGAATCGCTTAATCTTATTAAAAAAAGGACAGATTGCCAAAGATTTGAATGCGCAAGAAAAAGCCCAATTATCATTGCATGATTTATTATTATTTTTTGAAGATGACTTATAATCAAATTGCCATTTTATGATTGACAGTCATCTGGAAAATGTCTATACTAAACACAACGATTAATGAAATCAGTTTGGAGCGATTTTTATGCAAAAAAAGAGTTTGAATACCGCCAAAAAACTGAATAAGTATTACTTTAGCTATTTTAGATAGTTTGTATTCATGGATTCATGGATGCAAACAACTGCAGTTTGTATCTATTGATGGCTAAAGATTTTTACACGACTTTCAAGCCACGTAGATCATTGAAATCTATAGTGGCTTTTTTTATGAAATCTGAAACTCGCAATCAAACGCCCACTGTAGAATTATTTCTTACAGGGGCGCTTTTTGTTTTTCATAGCGTAGAAATTCGAAGGTCTAGAAGGAGGAAAAATGGAAATTACAGGGTATACCCAATTAGCGGCACTTTTTGCCAATCCAGCCAAACACAGTCAATCGCCGCGCATGCACAATTTAGCCTTTGCCGAACGCGGGATTGATGCACGCTATTTCGCATTTGAGATTACCTTAGAGCAGTTAGCAGATAGCATTGCGAGTATTCGGCACTTCAAGATGCTCGGGGTGAACTTATCAATGCCTTTTAAAACCGCTGCGATTGCTTATATGGATGAATTAACCCCAGCGGCGCAATTGATTGGGGCAATCAATACGATTGTTAATCAAGACGGACGTTTAATCGGGGCCAATACCGATGGCCAAGGCTTCATGGCGAGTATTCAGCCATTGATTGATCCACGACAGCAGACAATGACGATTTTAGGTGGGGGTGGGGCCGCGATTGCGATTATTGCCCAAGCTGCCCTAGATGGGGTCAGTAAAATTAATGTCATCGTCCGCAACAAAGAACAAAAAACAGTTTTAGCTACGAAACTTACGACCATCGCTCAACAAACAACCTGCGATATTCAATTAATTGATTACAAAGAACAACAACTGGAACTCGCGCTTTTAGAAAGTTGTTTATTGGTCAACGCAACGAGTGTTGGGATGGCCCCTGAAGTTCAACAAACACCACTTGCGAAGCGCTATTTAAGAAAAGACTTATTTGTCTGTGATATCATCTATAATCCCTGTCAAACACAGTTATTAAAAGATGCGCAAGCTGTGGGCGCAAAGACTTGCAACGGGCTTTCAATGCTCGTTCATCAAGGTGCGGTCGCTTTTGAATTGTGGACGGGACAAAAAATGCCCATCGAAAAAGTCACGCAATTGCTGACGCAAGTAAATAAACAGTAAAGGACACGGTGAAGCAAATGTTAACAGTTAAATTAACCAATCATCAATATCCCATTATCATTGAACGTGGCGCTTTAGCTGCGGTGGGACACTGGGCCGCCAGTCTTTGGCAACCCCAACGTGTGGCTATTATCACGGATACCAATGTCGCACCGCTTTATGAAGCAACAGTCGCTAGCCAATTGACCCAAGCGGGCTTTACAGTTGCTACCAAGGTCATCCCAGCCGGTGAAGCGAGTAAATCGTTAGACCAAGCTGCTGAGCTGTATGATTTTTTAGCGGATGAAGGATTCACAAGAAGTGACGGCATCATCGCTTTAGGCGGTGGGGTCATTGGCGATTTGGCCGGTTATGTCGCTTCGACTTATATGCGTGGGATTCACTTCTTACAAATCCCCACCACGCTTTTAGCCCAAGTCGATTCCAGTATTGGTGGTAAAACCGGGGTCAATACCAAAAAAGCCAAAAATTTAGTCGGTAGCTTCTCCCAACCGGATGGCGTCTTAATCGATCCTAATGTCTTAAACACTTTAGCCATGCGCCGTGTACGTGAAGGCATCGCTGAAATTATCAAATCGGCCGCAATTGCTGATCGAAACCTTTGGGCATTTTTAGCCGCTCTCACAGATGAAAACGAACTACTAGAACATGCCGAGAAAGTCATCACCGCGGCTTTAAAAGTCAAACGTAAAGTGGTGGAAGAAGATGAATTTGATAATGGGAGCCGTTTAACGCTCAACTTTGGTCATACAATCGGTCACGCGATTGAAAACACTGCCGGCTATGGGGTCGTAAGTCACGGCGAAGGGGTCGCCATTGGCATGGTGATGATTACCCGTCATGCTGAAAAGATTGGTCAATCACCGGTTGGTACGACGGAGGCAATTATTCAAATGGTGGAAAAGTTCCATTTACCAACCAGTAGTGCACCAAAAAATACGCAAGCACTTTATGATGCGATTACCCATGACAAAAAAGCGCGTGGGAAGAACTTAAAAATTATTTTACTCAAACAAATTGGTGCAGCCCAAATTGTTGATATCCCCATTGAAGAAATTAAAAACTACTTATAAGGAGTGCTTATTATGCGCTATATTACAGCCGGAGAATCACATGGACCAGAATTGACAGCAATTATCGAAGGATTACCTGCAGGATTACCTTTAACTGCCGAAGACATTAATTTTGAACTTAGTCGCCGCCAAACGGGGTATGGTCGTGGTGGCCGCATGAAGATTGAAAAAGACCAAGTCCGGATCACCTCTGGTATTCGTCATGGCAAAACACTCGGTTCACCTGTGACCTTGGTGGTTGAAAACAAAGACTGGAAAAACTGGACGAAAATTATGTCGATTGAAGACATCGAGGAAAAAGACAAGGGGTTGCGTCGGGTCGCACGGCCAAGACCAGGTCACGCTGATTTAGTTGGGGGGATGAAGTATCATCACCAAGACTTACGTAACGTCTTAGAACGCTCATCAGCTCGTGAAACAACGATGCGCGTGGCCATCGGTGCAGTAGCTAAGAAATTATTAACTGAATTAGCGATTGATGTGGCCGGGCATGTCACGATGCTCGGTGGGATTAAAGCCAGTGTGCCCAATAACTTAACCGTCAAAGAAATCCGGGAAATTTCCGAAGCTTCTGAGGTGCGGGTTTTAGATGCTCGTGTGGAAGAAGAAATGAAAACGTTGATTGATCAAACGAAGAAAAATGGGGATACCATCGGCGGCGTGGTCGAAGTCGTAGTTGGTGGCGTACCAGCAGGACTTGGTAGCTACGTCCAATGGGATACCAAACTAGATGCCAAAATTGCCCAGGCAGTTTGCAGCATCAATGCGTTTAAAGGCGCTGAATTTGGTGTTGGTTTTGAAGCCGGCATCTTACCTGGTTCACAGATTATGGATGAGATTTTATGGAATGAAACGGATGGCTACACCCGTCGGACCAACAACTTAGGTGGGTTTGAAGGCGGGATGACCAATGGCGAAGCAATCGTTGTTCGTGGGGTGATGAAGCCGATTCCAACACTTTACAAACCTTTGCAAAGCGTTGATATTGATACGAAAGAGCCTTATAAAGCCAGTGTCGAACGCTCGGATAGTACAGCTGTACCAGCCGCAAGCGTTGTGGCAGAAAGCGTTGTGGCAACCGTGATTGCGGATGAAATCTTGGCGAAATTCCCAAGCGATTCGTTTGTTGAATTAAAAGCGGCGATAACTGAATACCGCGAGTACTTGAAAAATTACTAGGAGGCCACAAAAATGAACCAAAAAGTCTTGATTGTTGGGCTAGGACTGATTGGCTCATCACTAGCGTTAGCAATTCAAAAAGAGCATCCCAAAATTCAACTTGTTGGCTGGGATATTCATGAAGAAAGCTGTCAAATGGCGGTTGAACGAAAGATTATTGATTATTATCCGGATTCTTTTGAACAAGGTGCCAAAGAAGCGGATATCATTATCTTAGCCATCCCAGTAAAAAGCGCGCTTGTTTATCTAAAAAAACTAGGCCAACTGAAACTAAAGGAGAACGTCTTAGTCACCGATGTCGGTAGTACGAAAGTCGAAATTATGAAACAGGCACAAAAGGAACCATTCACTTTTGTTGGGGGACATCCCATGGCCGGCTCACATAAATCCGGGGTGACTGCGGCTGATATTGATTTATTTGAAAATGCCTATTATATTTTCACTTCTTTACCTAATCAAGGGGAGGAAGTAAGCTACCTTAAACAACTCTTTTCTGGAACACGCGCCAAATACATTGACTTGACCGCCAAAGAACACGATCAAATTACAGGTATGTTGAGTCATTTGCCACATATCATTGCATCAGGGTTAGTCAATCAAGCCGATAAGTTCAATCAAGAACACCCAGGAGCAACACAATTAGCTGCCGGTGGGTTTCGGGATATCACACGGATTGCATCAGCAGATCCTACCATGTGGGCCGATATTTTATTAAGTAACGATCAAGTGTTGTTAGAACAAATTGATACGTGGCAAAGCGAGATAACTCAAGTGGCTACTTGGATTAAAGAAAAAAACTATCAAGAAATTTATAACTTCTTTGACCGAGCCAAAGATACTCGTGATCGGTTGCCCGTGCGCAAAAAAGGCGCAATTCCTGCCTTTTACGATTTGTTTGTCGATGTTCCAGATACTCCAGGGGTGATTGCCGAAGTGACTGGTCTTCTTGGTCAAGCCGATGTTTCGATTATTAATTTGAAAATTCAAGAGACGAGAGAAGATATCATGGGTGTTTTACAAATTAGCTTTAAAAATCAAAAAGATCTTTCTAGCGCCAAACGAGTGTTGGAGAAAAAAACCAACTATCATTGTCATATGAAGATTAAGTAGGGGGACCAAGAATGAAATTAGTAAAAGCAACCACAGCTGGGTTAGGCGGAACTTTACAAATTCCTGCCGATAAATCAATCTCACATCGGAGCATTATGTTTGGCTCATTAGCTAATGGAACAACAACGGTTAAAAATTTTTTACGGGCCGAAGATTGCATGAGCACATTACACGCCTTTAAAAAATTAGGTGTGCCCATTACCGATGATGGGGAAACCATTACGATTGAAGGGGTCGGCTTTGATGGTCTACAAGGGGTTCGTGATGCGATTGATATCGGAAATTCTGGCACAACGATTCGTTTGATGATGGGCATTTTAGCTGCGCAAGCCTTTGAAACGACACTTTTTGGTGATGATTCCTTGAATCGTCGACCAATGAATCGGGTGATGCTACCATTAACTGAAATGGGCGCACGCTTGGCCGGGAAAGAAGGGACGGAATTTCCACCAATTACCATTACCGGTAATCCTGATTTAAAACCCATCAATTACGTGATGCCGATTGCTTCAGCTCAAGTAAAATCAGCCCTAATCTTTGCCGCCTTACAAGCAAAAGGCACGTCAACGATTTTAGAAAAAGAAGTCTCGCGTAACCATACGGAAGAGATGATTCAACAATTCGGTGGCCAAATTACCGTGCAAGATAAATTAATTACCATTCCGGGTGGACAAACCTTTACCGGTCAAGACGTCACGGTTCCAGGTGACATTTCATCGGCTGCCTTTTTCTTAGTAGCCGGAGCAATCACGCCCAATAGTCAATTGTTATTACAAAATGTCGGCATCAATCCAACTAGAACCGGAATTATTGAAGTCTTAGAAAATATGGGCGCCAACTTAACCTTAACGAACGAAGATTCACAAAATCAAGCAGCCGATATGACAATTACCACGTCTGATTTAACTGCGACAACCATTGAAGGCGACATTATCCCACGTCTCATCGACGAATTGCCCATCATCGCTCTTTTAGCAACCCAAGCCACGGGTACAACCGTGATTAAAGATGCCGAAGAATTGAAAGTGAAAGAAACCAACCGCATCGATGCGACTGCGGAAGAGTTAAGTAAAATGGGCGCAAACATTACCGCAACGGCCGATGGCTTACTCATTGAAGGGCCTACACCGTTACATGGTGCTCATGTTTCAAGTCGCGGTGATCACCGCATTGGGATGATGCTCCAAGTCGCGGCTTTAATCGCTGAAGGGGAGACACATTTAGAGCGACCAGAAGCCGTTTCGATTTCCTACCCACATTTCTTTGATGATTTGAAGAACTTACTAGTAGGGGTTGAGTAAGTTGACTGGAATTTTCTTAATTGGTTTTATGGGTGTTGGTAAAAGCACGGTCGGAAAAGCGTTGGCTCATGCCACCCAACGACCCTTTGTTGATTTAGATGCGCAAATTGTCGCTCGCATCGGTATGCCGATTGCCCATTTTTTTGCGGAAAAAGGCGAAGCAGCCTTTCGTCAAATTGAAAATGAACTACTGGTAGCTGCCGTTGATTCTAAGGCTGTTATTTCAACGGGAGGTGGCATCGTCTTAGCTGAGGCCAATCGCAAGGTCTTACAGCGACACCCGCACGTCGTTTATTTAACTGCGGAACCAGCGACACTGCTTGAACGTATTCGTAACGACCAAGACAATGTCCGACCGCTCGCACAAGATAAAACGGACGCTGAAGTCGTGGCAACGCATACGTTCAGACAACCTTTCTATCAACAGAGTGCATCTTTAAGGATTGACACTACGAATAAAACGATTGCCCAAATTGTTACTGAAATTATGGAGGGATTGGAAAAGGCATGAAAATTGGTTATTTAGGTCCGGAAAGTTCATTTACACATCAAGCTACTAAAAAAGTCTTCCAACAAGCATTGGTGACCTATGCTTCGATTCCGGCTTGTATTAAAGCCGTCGTAACTGACGAAATTGATTGTGCCATTGTTCCAGTGGAAAATTCATTAGAAGGTTCGGTTCATGCGACGATTGATACCTTATCCCATTCGGCTAAGTTACAAGTCAGGCAAGAAATTGTGCTGCCAATTAAGCAACAACTGCTAGGGACGAATGCCACCATTACGCGGATCTTATCGCATCCACAAGCGTTAGCACAATCTCAAAATTTTTTAGCGACGGCTTATCCCGAGGCCGTTCTCGTTCCGATGGCTTCAACAACCGCAGCGGCTGAATACGTCCAAACGCATCCACAAGAACCCATCGCTGCCATTGCCTCGCAAGAAGCCGCAATCCGCTATCAATTGCCGATTCTTGCGGCAGACATTCAAGATAACGCTGTGAATCAAACGCGTTTTTGGGTGATTACGAAAAAAGATTACCCCATGGAAAGTTTACCACCGGCAACAAAAATGACCTTGGTTTTAACGATGCCTTCCAACCAACCCGGGACGCTTCATAAGATGTTAGCAACATTTGGTTGGCGTGAAATCAATTTGAGCAAAATCGAATCCCGACCGTTAAAAACGAATTTAGGCGAATACTTCTTCGTCATCGATTTATTATTGGACCAACCATCAGAGTTAATCGCCAACGCATTAACTGAAATCCAGTTACTTGGTGGGGCAGTCACTGTCTTAGGAAAGTATAGTGTGACCATTTTTCAATAATCAATGACCGCAAAGCCCGTAACCAGTTCGAATCAAACTGCGTTGCGGGCTTTTTGTAAAGAAGGAGTAAGGTTAGCAAATCAGACTTTCTTTTTTGTTTATTTTATGTTTAAAATAAAAACAGCTATTAAACAATGGGGGTTATGCTATGAGTCGAATGGAACGGTTTCGCGATTTACATGAAGAATTATCCGAATCCGAAAAAAATAAAAAACGTGATTTATTTGCTCGTAAAGAGTTAAAATCAGAAGAACAACAGGGGAGCAACAATCCAACCGCACAAACCGAACAAATGCAACACAACGAACAAGAGGCGCGCACGAAAAAAAGCCCGTCGCCAACAAAAGCGCCCGCTCAAAAGAGTAATTTAAAATCACCCATTCCCCCCCGACCAAAAAGTGGCAAAAAGCGCAAACACCCAATTTTAAGAGGGATTGTCATCTTTTTAATTGTGCTAAGTCTGTATTCACTCAGCGCTTTTACTTTGGGGAATCTAGTGGCCGCAAATGATTCATCGATTCCAAGTGAAACAGAAGAGACCTTTAATGGCTTCACTTCAGCTGATGGAGCACATAATATCTTACTTTTAGGTAGCGACAGTCGCGAAGGGGAGAACGCGCGTGCCGATACGGTGATGGTGCTGCAATTAGATGGACCGAGTCACCGGCCCAAATTAATCTCATTTATGCGTGACACTTACGTTGATATCCCGGATGTCGGTTACAATAAATTAAATGCCGCCTATGCTTATGGTGGTGCTGAACTGGTTCGCCAAACGTTAGCTGACAATTTTGGGATTGATTGTCAGTATTATGCAAAAGTTGATTTTCAATCCTTTGAAAAAGTCATCGATACATTATTTCCACGCGGCGTCAAGATTGATGCTGAAAAAGATATGAGTGAGAACCTTGAAGTTCCCATTACCAAAGGCGAGCAACGAATGGATGGGTTAACCTTACTTCAATATGCACGGTTTCGAATGGATGAAGAAGGCGATTTTGGTCGTGTTCGGCGCCAACAACAGGTGATGGATGCGGTCTTTAAACAAATGCGCAATCCGTTAGCCTTAATGAAATTACCTTATGCTGCGGGCAAGGTGATGGGGTATGCCTCAACGGATTTACCATCTAGCTTTATTCTGAGAAATAGTTTGTCCCTACTCAAAGGAACAACAGGGGTTGACCGGTTATCCGTTCCGGTAACAGATAGTTGGAGCTACGGTAACACCGATGTCGGAAGTGTCTTAATGGTTGATACTGACCTCAATCAACAAGCCATCGAAGATTTTTTAGCTAAATAAGTTACTGATGACAGGCATTCCCTAACACGGGGGGGGCCTGTCATTTTTTGACCACTAAATGGTTTTTTCCATCAATATCATTTGTTTTAATTTAGCAATAATACTATACTAGAGTGTAATAAAAAATATTAATGGAGGTGTAGTAACCCTTGAAAAAGCCGCGGTTAAAAGCCATTTATTTTTTGATGTTGTTCACGCTTGTGCTACAGTTTTTTTCACCGATTGTTTATTTAGCAGAAACAATCTCTGCAAGAGATGAAACAATGGCTACGACACAACTTTCGACTGCAACAAGTACCACGAACACCAACGAATCATCGACTGCTAGTGCAACTAGTAGTAACACTAGCGCTCCAGTCTTAAGCTCGACGACTAGTTCACAACAAAATGTGAATTTACTTGCTAATCCGGATATTCCGTATGGTGAAACAGTGGCAAGTGATATCCCTGGCGTAAGCAGTAGTCTATTAGGACCAGCACAATATTTCAGCATCTTTGCCAATTCCGCTGTGCTAAATACCCATACCAACGGCAACATTGCAGTAGGTAATTTAGATGGTTCTGCCAATTTTGGTACGAGTATTCATCCAATTAGTGGTAGTGCGGGGGTCGGTTTGGAGATCAACTATATTCAAAAAATCGAAAACATTAACGGGGCCTCTTTTGTTACTTCCCAGCCAGGCTACCGGACCAACAAAGCAGTTTTTGGTATGGATGTCCCAATGACCTTAGTTGATCAAAATAACTTCCCGAGCGTTCAATACAACGACCTACAACTAGGACACCTAGCCACAGATGAAGTATTCCAAGATAAAGAAGGGCAACCAACGTATATTAACTTTGCATCAGAATTCACTCGTTTAGCGAATATTTCCACTACTTTCGGGCAACACGCGGAAACACCGACGATTGAAAAAGATTTTACCGATGAAAACAATCGGTATATTGATGTTAGCAATGCCACCACAACCGGCACTGCGTCAATTCAGCTCCAAAAAACCAACACTGATGGCTTAGCGCTAGCTGGAGCCGAGTTCACATTGTTTGATGCCACCAATCAACCAATTGAAGAAGGGTTAGTGACCGATGCGAATGGGATGATTACCGTCGATGGTCTAACCGCAGGAGACTATCATTTTGTAGAAACAAAAGCTCCGGAAGGGTATCAACTCGACCCAAGCCCGCAGGAAGTTACCGTCACCGCCGAGGATTTAGGAACTGCCGATATGGTTTATATTAATTTAACCAAGGATGACCTCGCTCAAGATAGGCCAATTACGATTAAAGGTCTTTCTAGCAATGGTCCATCAGTGATTATCAATGTTGATACTCAAGGTGCAAGTACTATTGACGTAAACTCACAAATAAAACTTGAAATCGATGGTAGCATTCGTCAAAACCAAGAAACCGAAAATTTCACGGATGCCGTTGTTATGTGGAATTTCACTAACCGTGTAGCGAATCAGGTCATTAATATTGACGCACCGTTTCAAGGAACGATTTTAGCTCCTGGCGATATTATTAATACCTATCACAATGTGGATGGTAGCATTATCGCTGATACCGTCAACATCAATGCGGAATCTCATCGTTGGGATTTCCAAGAAAAAACGGGCACTCCCGCCGAACCAATCAATTTGACGGTCGTTAATCAACTAGACACGACTGAAACGACTTCGACAAGTTCGTCTAGTTCTGAATCATCAACTTCTGAATCTAGCTCAGAATCGTCAACTTCGGAATCTAGCACAGAGTCATCAACTTCGGAATATAACACAGAATAAGCCAATTCCGAATATAGCTCAGAATCGTCAACATCAGACTCTAGCTCTGTATCTTCCACTTCCGAGTCTAGATCAGATTCATCAACTTCCGAATCTTGCTCAGAATCGTCAACTTCAGAATCGAGCTCAGAGTCATCTACTTCTGAATCTAGCTCAGAATCTTCAACTTCGGAATCTAGTTCTGAGTCATCGACTTCCGAATCTAGCTCTGAATCATCGACTTCAGAGTCTAGCACTGAGTCATCAACTTCAGAATCTAGCTCAGAATCATCGACTTCTGAATCTAGCTCAGAATCGTCAACTTCAGAATCTAGCTCAGAATCATCGACTTCTGAATCTAGCTCAGAATCGTCAACTTCGGAATCTAGCTCAGAATCGTCAACTTCAGAGTCTAGCTCAGAATCATCAACTTCGGAATCTAGCTCAGAATCGTCAACTTCCGAATCTAGTTCTGAATCATCGACTTCAGAGTCTAGCACTGAGTCATCAACTTCGGAATCTAGCTCAGAATCGTCAACTTCA